>NZ_JBALHX010000003.1:0-346770 GCF_037053385.1 Enterobacter sp. P82 | reverse complement strand
AAAGCGGGGCGTTTTACGCGCGTATCCACCATGAGCGTGAGCTGAATAAATCGGTCCGGCTGCACCTGTTCAGCAACGCCGCCGGGCTGATGCCGGGCATGGTGCTGGAAGCCGACGGCAGCAATCTCAGTGACCTGAAAGAAGGTGTGCTGATAACCCTCACCACATACAGCGCTGCGCGCGACAGCCGCCTGCATGTATCGGTGTGGGGCATGCCGTACACCGAACAGTTCTGCTTCCGTCCGGAGGAAAAAACGCGTCCGAAAATGAACGGCACGCTCACGGCACGTGTTGAGAGCCGCGAGAAGAATGACACCTATGCCCATCTTGATAATCAGGGCCGCTACCGGGTGAAAATGGACTTCAGCCGGGAAGATGCCGGGCCGGGTTATCACTATCTGTGGATACGCCAGGCGAAGCCGTACGCTGGTGATACTTACGGCTGGCACACGCCGCTGACTGACGGCACGGAAGTGGGCATCGCCTACGACGACGGTGATATCGACCGCCCGTATATCGCGCATGCATTCCACGACTCAGAACATCAGGACATCGTCACCCGCGACAACCGCAGCCAGAACATCCTGCGCACGGCGGCACAGAACGAGCTGCGGATGGAGGACCAGCGCGGACAGGAACACATCGCGCTCACCACACCTTACGGTGCCACGCGGCTTAATCAGGGCCATATCGTTGATGAGCAGAACAAACAGCGGGGCTCAGGCTTTGAGCTGCGCACCGATGAACACGGTGTTATCCGCGTGGCAAAAGGCCTGTTTATCACCGCCGACGGACAGCAGAAAGCTGCTGGCGAAGTGCTGGACATGGACGCGGCGCTGAAAGAAATCGACATCTGCCAGCAGCAGCTGAAAGCCCTGGCCGCCGCCGCAGAACAGGCGCAGGCGCTGGAGGCGGATATCGCGAGCCAGAAAGCGATGTTCGACCAGCGCCTGAAACCGCTGAACGAAATGATCCACTTCCACGGCCCGCAGGGCGTGGCGTTCACCAGCGGCGAGCATATGCAGATGACCGCCAGCCAGAACGTGGCCATCAACGCCGGGGGAGACATCAGCAGCGGCTCAATGGGAAATACTGCGATTCTTGCCGGGGAAGGCGTCGGCCTGTTTGCAAGAACAGGCTCACTGACCCTGAACGCCAGCGAAGGCCCGGTGCAGATTCAGGCGCAGAACGGTGCGATGCACATCTCCGCAGAGCAGAAGCTGAGCCTGATATCGGCCAGCGATATGCTCTTTGCCGGCAAGAAGAAGGTGACGCTGATTGGTGGCGGAAGCTACCTGAAAATCGAAGGCGGGAAGATTGAGTACGGGACCAGTACGACGTATACGCGCAAGATTAAGCGGTCGGTGACGACGGGGCCCGCAGCCATACCTTTCCAGGCTGTAGCAGGGAGTGGTATTTGCCTGAGTTGCCTGATGAAAGCAGCGATGAATGGCAATGCATTTGTCGTTCGGGGGGATTGATGAGCAAATCATATGATTACATCATGCGTGAATTATTATGTCATCCAGAGTGTTCTTTATATGCTCTTGTAGATGGATTACAGTTTGAGCGCCATTTTGGATATGAAATCGAATCTGAAATTGCTATTACATATCCACTCTTTGATCTTTACCCCGATTCTAAACTGGCTTTTGCTGGACCATGGCTAATCAGATTAAACCGTTCTGAATTTTATCGGGGAAGACTGAAAGAACTCGATATGAAGTATCCTGCTCTCTCATGGTTACTTTCCCCATTGTCCCCTGAAGGTTTGCTTCAAAAGTTTAAAGAATTTCTCACTCTTGAACTCCCCAATGGAAAAAGTGCTTTGTTCAGATTTTATGATCCCAGGGTGTTAGAGCATTTAAGTGTCTGGCTTGAACTCCCTGAACGCTCTCGATTAATTCAGGGGGTGAAACAGTGGGTTTTAACATCAGGGGGGGAAGTTCTTGATCTTAGAACTGAACTTGATGAACGCAATTTTGGTAAAAGATGAAAGAGACGATCTGATGGTAATTAAATTGACGCAGGAAAAATTGGATCTATTAAGTCAGACTGAAAATGCAATGTATTTAAATGGTTTGTATAAACTAATCGTCACTCATTCTCCCGCTTTAAGAGAAGATCCTGAACTGCTACAGCGATTAAAGGATGCAGACGATTTTGTGAAGACCTATAGATTTAATGATAAAAAAGTAATGACTGATTTTTTAATCAACAGTGCATATGAACCATATTTCTATAAACACTATGCAGTCAGCCAATGGTTATTGAAGGGTTCTGAATCTGTTGAATGTGAATATATTAAATATCAACAAATTAAAGAACATTTGATGGGGCGAGTTGCTGGAGGAGCGCTATGAGTGAAATGGGAGAGACTCTTCCTATACCAGCCGGAAGGACAGGAACATTTCCTCGTGTCCGGGGAGGGCGTCTCGGTGGAATAATTAGTCTTATACAAAATTTGGATGAGGCCCGAGAGGCTTATCTCGCCAGGATGGCTGAGATGGAGAAAGTCAAAACTGAAGCTCAGACACTCACGAAGGAATTAAGTGAGGAAGGCTGTGATCAATGTATCTATACTCAAGGTATGGTTACTTTACAAAATATAGAAGGGTGGTCAGATATCAGCGTCGCGTATCAGTTTTATATTTGTCAGTTTCCGATTCACTTCCAGGTTATGAAAATAATGGAGTGGACCTACGGCGTTGCATTTGATGGATTTGTACCAAAAGAGTGCCTTCTAAAAGAGAGTAAGGCGAATTACGATCAGTTTTTTAATAGCAATGGTTCGCTTAAATTTTTTATTGCCTTATCTAAGGGAAATGATGGTCTTTTTCTGGAACAAGCAACTAAGCAATATGAGTTTGCAGTCCAAGGAATGCCAAAGGGGAGATTAGAATGGTATTTCATGCAGCCCGTAAGTGCAAATTATGCTCAAGACGCTTTCGCTATGAATGGGTTAAAGATTCCAACATTCTATAAACCAATGCCAGCCAATTTTACTAAAGATATTTTCCCTCAAGCTAAGTGAGAACATACATGTTTTTTAAAATCCAATGTGTTTTCTATAGAGAACGTAAAGCAACAGCACAAGAAATATTGTCCGAGTTGAATAAGTTTATAAGTTTAATTCCTGCGTGGAGTGTAAAACCAGAAAAATGGCTTATCGCTCATCCGTCAAAAACAATGGTTGCAATCTCTAATCAAGCTATAGATGAGGAGGCAATAACATATGTCGAATCCATGATGTCATTGAAAAAAAAGTTCAATTTAGTGCTGGCAGACGAAAGTAAAGATGATAGTATATTAACTGTGTGGCTAATGAATACTCCTGTGATTTCTGATAATAGATATTATTTAACCTTTACCATTTCCAATCTTCATAGTGATAATGGGAAGAATGTTTTTTCTGAATTTATACGTAGTATGTTAACTATTTCTGATTGGAATTTTAAATTTATCCTGCTGGATACAGAACAATATAAGCAAAACAGGAAGTGTGTTTTTCATGACAGGTTATCTGTTGGATGGATGTTGTACCTCCCGAAGCTTATAGATAAAACCCAAGTTCCGTCAGCATCTGAGGTCAGGGTTTTCGATGGTTTCGGGACTTTAATTATTTCCAGTGATACCTTCGATGGCAATGATATACAAGACATTATTGTAGCTAATAATGTCGAAATTGAGCTATCGGAAAATGGTGAGCTTCCTTTAATTTATGACGTTTAATTTTGACTGTCTATAATTGAAAGCTGGATCTTAGTTCTTCTTTAAACGTATCCACCATGAGCGCGAGCTGAATAAATCTGCCACTCTGCACCTGTTCAGCAACGCCGACGGGCTGATGCCGGGCATGGTGCTGGAAGCCGACGGCAGCAATCTCAGTGACCTGAAAGAAGGCGTGCTGATAACCCTCACCACATACAGCGCTGCCCGCGACAGCCGCCTGCATGTGTCGGTATGGGGCATGCCGTACAGCGAACAGTTCTGCTTCCGTCCGGAGGAAAAACCGCGTCCGAAGATGAACGGCACGCTCACGGCACGTGTTGAGAGCCGCGAGAAGAATGACACCTACGCCCATCTTGATAATCAGGGGCGCTACCGGGTGAAGCTGGATTTCAGCCGCGAAGACGCAGAGCCGGGTTATCACTATCTGTGGATACGCCAGGCGAAGCCGTACTCCGGCGACACTTACGGCTGGCACACGCCGCTGACTGACGGCACGGAAGTGGGTATTGCCTACGACGACGGTGATATCGACCGCCCGTATATCGCGCATGCGTTCCACGACTCAGAACACCAGGACATCGTCACCCGCGACAACCGCAGCCAGAACATTCTGCGCACGGCGGCACAGAACGAGCTGCGGATGGAGGACCAGCGCGGACAGGAACACATCGCGCTCACCACACCTTACGGTGCCACGCTCGTCACCCGCGACAACCGCAGCCAGAACATCCTGCGCACGGCGGCACAGAACGAACTACGAATGGAAGACCAACGCGGACAGGAGCACATCGCGCTCACCACACCTTACGGTGCCACGCAGCTTAATCAGGGCCATATCGTTGATGAGCAGAACAAACAGCGGGGCTCAGGCTTTGAGCTGCGCACCGATGAATATGGTGTTATTCGCGTGGCAAAAGGCCTGTTTATCACCGCCGACGGACAGCAGAAAGCTGCTGGTGAAGTGCTGGACATGGACGCGGCGCTGAAAGCCCTGGCCGCCGCCGCAGAACAGGCACAGGCACTGGAGGCGGATATCGCGAGCCAGAAAGCGATGTTCGACCAGCGCCTGAAACCGCTGAATGAAATGATCCACTTCCACGGCCCGCAGGGTGTGGCCTTCACCAGCGGCGAACATACGCAGATGACTGCCAGTCAGAACGTAGCCATCAACGCCGGGGGCGATATCAGCAGTGGCTCAATGGGCAATACGGCCATCCTTGCCGGGGAACAGATTGGCCTGTTTGCCCGAAGTGGCTCGCTGACCCTGAACGCCAGCGAAGGCCCGGTACAAATCCAGGCACAGAACGGCGAGATGCACATCTCCGCAGAGCAGAAGCTGAGCCTGTTATCGGCGAGCGACATGCTGTTTGCAGGTAAGAAGAAGGTGAAGCTGATTGGTGGCGGCAGCTACCTGAAAATCGAAGGCGGGAAGATAGAGTACGGGACCAGTACGACGTATACGCGGAAGATTAAACGATCGGTGACAACGGGGAGTGCTTCGAAGGATGCTGAATACCCATTTATGCCAGGAACGTCAGATACCTACAGGAGAAGCTTTGTTCTGGTTGATGACAGAACACTTCAACCTATATCGGGGCTTGGTTATATATTAGTTTCTGCATCTGGAACTGTGTCGAAAGGAAATAGCTGCGAAAATGGACTGACAAGTTTTATAAGTGATTCAGAAGAATCCGAGGTTGAGTTGACTATCTTGAAACAAGATTCATTAATTATCGGGTGAAACTATGTCTGAAACAAAAATAAAAGCCAAGCTAACTAATGACAAAGGCAATCAGAAAACCATTCCTGTAAAATTATTTAAAATTACGGATATCCCTGACGTGATGGATAAGCAAGGCTGGGTTATGTCAGCTCGCTTCATGCGAAAGTGGTTTTATGACCCATATTATGAAATGTCTTTAAATGAAAAGTTAAACAAAATTGACATGAAAAAGATCGACGGAATACATATTGTTGATGATCTCGATTTTGAATGGCTGTATACCTCATCTAAGAGGGTAGGTCCTGTTATTGATAATTATGTCAGTAATTTGGCATATGTTCGTGAGTACAATGGTTATCTGGGGCGTATTGAAGGGATTACAAACCAGTTGTCTAATGGCCTGATTGCCATTATTAAGCGACTTGAGCGTTTAGGTGTGGTAGATGTGAAATCTAAGGTCATCCATAATAAAATATTGGATTTTAGCTCGCTATCTGCAATTGATTTAGATAAAACTAGCCAGTTTAACTACTTTCCAATAGGTAGCACGCTCTGGGAAAAAGCAACTGATGAGTTAGATGATGTTTACGGAGCTTTAGGTTCTTTTATTGTAAAGATCGCATTTCTAAATATGATAGTAGCAAAGGATAAAAATGGTCTTTTTAGGATTGAAATTAATAAAATTGGTTTGTATGTTAGAGATACTTATGAGTTCATGAATGATGGTGACGATCAACCATTAGGTTATTGGGGGTGGGATAATGTGATAAAGCCCGGTATAATAAGTGAACTCATGAAGAAGAGTGTGATAAATAAAGATGGTAATGATTACTACAGAGTGACAAATAGTTCATTTGTTCAATATAGAAATAAGTGCCAAGAAGAAAAGTCGGATACAACAGGAGATTTTTTGTATTCTCTACGGTGAAGGAAATATCAGTGGATATTGTAATACATCTAAGTAGCATAGATCTCGAAGAATATGCGGCAAGGAGTCCACGGGATGTTTAGAATGTTCAAGTTAATAGAGGTGCCTATGTTTGCAATTATTTTACTCACATGCGTTGCCTTACTCACAGTTAAAATATTAGCTTACAGAAATGCTATCTCTGGCGCGAAATATTGGAATGAGAGAAAAACATGCTATTTAATAGCGTATAGGCCAAACTACAAGCCTTATGGAGGCATTGGTCGGGTTTTAAACTTATTCTCAAACCAATCTTTTTTTGCTGTCTATAATATAAATGACGAGGAATTGAAAAGTTCTGCCTGGTATTTTTGGTAATATCAATTTTCTGATTTGGTGGCTCCGGAGTGGTCAGGTATGGATGTATTATACCCATCTGATCAAGGATGGTCTGGTTGGACATTACATGAATGTGGTTTAGTAAAATATAACGGAATTAATTAATGGGATAAGTGCTTGTTTTTGAGTGGTGACATATAGAATAACGATGGGAATTAATGTTTTTAAGTTATTTAACAGAAAGGAGTCGATTCAAAATGATTTTTCTAGGTCAGGATTTTAGTCTTTTGACGTTAAAGGGCTAATTTATCCATTTTTCATATCACTTGAAAATAAAGGTTTTTTTGCCGATTCAACCCGCTTTATGGCTAAGTCAGAAAACTTGTCAAAAGTTGAATGGTTAGTTGAGCGATGTTTTCATAAAGGTAATATGCAAGAAAAAGATCGTCTTTATGATCATGGGAAAACACTTTGCTATTACAAGTTTGATGATTTAAATTTTTGTGCTGTTGATATCATAACCAATGATAATGGGTTTATTTCTGAAATGGTTGATTTAAAAATAGAGCCACCATCCCCAGATGAGGTGTTTCCTCATCTGGATCTTGATTCCTACGGGAGTTTGCAAGGAGAGTTGGCATTCTGGTGGGATGTGTATTGGGGACCTTTCTGGAACAGTTTGGCAGAAGATGAACGTAAAGAGTATATTGAAAAAAATAACCTGTCGCCTGGGGCTGTTTCATTTTTAGTTCATCATCAGAGATAGTAATAAATATGCAAAATAATCTCCCCTCGCTCTGTGAAACTCTATTCGGCAATTTCACCGGAGGCCTCGATCTCCATCAGGTCAATGAACAAAACCAGGTGATTCTGTCCGTGCTCGACAATATGCAGCGGATCCTCAACTGCCGTGCCGGGACGCTGGCGCATTTGCCAGACTACGGTCTGCCGGATATGACCAAAATCCTGCAAGGTATGCCGGGCACTGCACATCAGTTACTCAAAACCTTTTCCGATGTGCTGCTCAAGTACGAGCCTCGCCTGAAAAGTATCAACGTTATCCTGCTTGACCAGGAAATCCCCGGCGAATTGCGTTACGCCATTGATGCCGAGCTAAAAGGCATCGGCCTTGTCCGCTACGGCACGGAGTTTATGCCGGAAGGGCGAGTGCTGATTCGTCACCTCAAACAGCAGAATTATCTCGATACCAAATCCCATATACAGGGCTCATTTATCTGACGAAAACCACAGGGAAAGTATGTCAGCCAAAGCACGATTTATGAAAAAACTGCAGGAGCAGCAGCCCCGCAGCCGCGTTTTTGACAGCAAAAGTCAGGCCGATATTGCCGAGTTTTGTGAGCGAATGAACCAGCTTCAGGAAACAATGGAAAGCTGGCTCACCGGGACGGGCATCAGCATTGAAGCGATGCCGGTGTCGGTTCTCGACGCCTTTGCGGGCAACCATTCCTTCACCGTCCCCGCTATTGCTCTGCGTTATAAAAACCGACTGGTGAAATTTACCCCTGTGTTTTTGTACGGGCAGGGTGTGACGGGGGGCATCGAAGTGACATTTTGCAGTGAAGGTCGCATTACGCCGTTATACCGCCTTTTTATGCGTTCGGGAGAGGATGCGAACTGGTCATTCAGTACATTTGGCTGCCCGGCGGCTCCCCGAACGGTGTTCAGTGAAAATGCATTTTTCGACATGATTAGCGTACTGCTACCAGAGTAAACCTCGCTTTCTGCTTATCCTCAGGGATGGAACCACTATGCACGATGTTCAACCTCGCCCGGTGAGAACCGGCAGTGACCCACGTCAGCTACCTGATTTCATTGCGCTGCGCGATGAGATGGCCAAACTCACACATCCGGCACGTCCCGACGTGAACTGGTCGCAGGTGGAGGCGCTATCGCTCTCATTATTTGAGCTAAATGGCGTCGAGTTACAAACCGGTGCGTGGTATACGCTTGCACGTAGCCACCTGGCCCGTATCAATGGCCTGAATGAAGGGCTGGCTATCCTGAATGCCCTGCTGAGCCATCAATGGGCGCAGTTCTGGCCGCAACCGATTCATGCTCGCGCAGAAATCCTCAACGGGCTTTTGCAGCGCTTGCAGAAGCTTTTTCGCACATTTTCACTCGATCATGGTGATTTGTCTGCGCTAGTGCAGACAGAAGGGCTGCTACGATCCATCAATGATATTTTGGTGCGTCAGGAGCTGAAACATGTCTGCCTGACTGCGCCGCTGATGCAGCAGATACAAGGTGCGTTGACACGTCTTGAAAACAGCTCGGCACAAGACAGTGGACTGCAGGCGGTGACGCTGCCACCACAGGCGCTGGTCGCGGAATCGGCCCTGGAAAAACCATCTTCTGCCAGCCGCCTGGTGTACGTTATTCGTCCTGAGCCAGAGTTGAATGTGCAGGTCGTGCATGCGGCAACACCGCAGCCGAAGCGCTGGCCGGTGTTTCTGGCGGGAGTCTGTTCCGCATTGGTGTTGAGTTCTATTGCACTCACTGGCTGGCACTATATATCCAGGGTAGATGAGGCTACGGATGCGCTTGCAGCTTCGGTGGCTCCTCTTCCTCAGGCGCTGAGCAGTGCTCAAGTGCAGACACTTCAGCAATCTGATAAAGACAAACTTGACCCTACAGGCTGGCTGAAAAATGCATCATTGCAGCTGGATAGTCTGGCCGCACTTCCTCCTGACTGGATATATCAGTATGGCAATGGGTTGCTGGCACAGGCAAAGGTGCTGTGGCCCCAGAAACCCGAAGTCGCTGAACTACAGCAGAAGTGGCAACAACGACAGGCCGAAAACAAACTCTCTGCAAGCGCATTAACTGGCTGGCATGAAGGCATGCAGCAACTTCAGGTGTTGGCCGACAGGCTCAATACGCTGGACGGACAGAAAGGCAAATACATCACCGTCAGCGAACTGAAATCCAGCGTCTACCAGATGATGAACAGCTTTAACCAGACGATCCCACTGGAAGAACAACTTCGTGTGATGCAGGGCCAGCAGGGCGATGCCGCACTGGTTACGCAACAGCAAATTCAGCGTCATTTGAACGGGGTGACTCAGTTATTTGCAGAGCAAAAATCTCCCCCTGTAACGCCTTAAAAAGGCGATGACAGCTTCGTTTTGGCAAAGAGAAAGGAGGCACTGCATGAGAAGTAGAATTGTCGAAGACATGATTAGCAAAGTGGAAAGCACTGCTGAAAAAGATCGGGTAACTCGGGATGAAATGATTCTGGTGGTTGCGACGATAATGAAAGCGATGATGGGGCTTAAAACGAAAAACGGACGTCTTTCGACGTCCGTTAATACTGAATTTGGTGCCCGGACTCGGAATCGAACCAAGGACACGGGGATTTTCAAAACTCGTGCCTGTTGGGGCACTAATAATACATATAACTCATAACATCCTTCGCAGATCCATGGAACTTATCGTTGCATCAACTCTGCATGGGGCAAACCGGCTACGGGCATTCGAATCGCCCAGGGAAATCGCTTAGGGTCACTTGCTTCATATTGGTTAACTTCGACACGAGGGAGATTACGTTTGTCGTAGATAGTACCCAATCGCAGCGTGAGACTCGCGGGGGCCGCCAGAAATAGCGATATTTCAACAATACCTTGCTGTGCTAAAGTCATGACAATATCCAGAAACTGCTGCGCGAGATGCTGCTGCTTAGATTCCGACCAGTGAGAATGAGTATTACGTCCTACTAAATCTGCTTTGATGATTGGAACATCACTTTCAACCATTTGCACATCAGCTTCAAGAACATCGTAAGATGCAGACACGCAGAGAGCTACACGTTTTACAGTAGTGTTTATGGCATCAAGCCCTGTTACAACGAAACGGTTACCATCATCTTCATCAGTAAGCGCTCGCCAGGTATGCTGTCTCCGATCCCAGTCCATGATTAATGTTCGAGACTCATCATCGACAATGACACCGAGCAAAAAGAGAAATGGAACTGGTGCAAGTCCACCGAGTACGAATGATATATCTGACCTGTCGAGCCCATCACACCTTCGAGCTAAGTCGTCTGGGAGGTTCGTCAGCCGACGTATTGCTGCATCGGGACTGAGGATCGCACCATCGGCCACTCCCCCCTTTCTAAGGTCAATTGTCACCTGTTCACGGCGTCCCTGTATTGACAAAGGAACTGCGGAAGCTAAAGATTGTCCCTGGTAATCTCTCAGCCCTCTTGCTTCAATAACGATCACTTTCTTTCTGCTTTCACTACGGATATCTCGGACAATCAGTGAAATTCCTAAGAAGACGATTATGATAGCGATGATAAACACGCCCCAACTTAGAGCGCCAGCACTACCGGAAGAGTCCCAGCTGAAAATATAGTTGCCTTGGGATGAGGGTATTGTCACACCAAGAGTCAATCCTGTAAGAACCACTGCAAAGAGCGGTACTCCAATTCTCACTAGAGCTAGGCCTACAGACCGTTTCCTGAAGACCCAGTCAATTAGTGAGCGCAGAAAATAGCTTATCAAGATGATGACTCCAAAACTTCAACAACTGAAGGGTTAGTGTTTCGACAGAATAAAGTACAAGATAGAGTAAGTCTTCGCCACCATCGCAACCGGACGATTAGCAATACAGCAAACTCGATTCCTCTTTCCCCTTCAACCAAATCGGTCATTGAGTAAACGTCCTGAGAGCTCGGTGTGACTGAAAAACGGGGGTGAGAGTGCCATTCTCCAAGGTAGTTGAATCGATCATATTGATGCCCTGTACTGTGAAAAAAAGCATTTAGGGCTTCGTTATGTGTCTCTGAATCGCGAACAAAATGAGCTTTCCCGCCAGTCTGACTATCAATCGACAGGTCAACAACGCGAAAATGGCCCGGAGCAATTTGTTCTCCCATCATCACACCACCAATTTCTCTGCTGCCAGCGGCTTTAAGGGCTTTACGCAGCTTGCCTTTGACATTTTCAGCGATCTCAACCTGCATCATTTTCTCCGGGGAACAAGTCGGCTAGCAATTGCTGGTAAGCCTCGGGATCTCCTAGTTGTACTTCTATATCCCATCCATCACTTTCTCCAAGATCAATTGGTCTAACGTCAAATGGGGCGGTGAATATCCAGCTGTCAGTCATTCCGATAAGGTAGACGGAATAAGGGAAAATTGTCGAATTGGGGCGGACGAGAAGATCAGTTGCATAACGAGATAAGTGCGCTGCAATAACGGAAACATCGGCGTCATCTGCAATTAGCGGTTCCCCAGAGGCATCAAGTTGTGAGTATGGCTGCGAAATCTCACTTTCAGGCCAGGCTATGCCCTGCTCGGAATACCAGTTTTCTATCCGCTGTCTGGCGGTAAGTGGCGTGGGATCTATATCCGGGCGTAGTCGAACGACTATACCCCCCGCCCCACCGCCGAACACTTGTGCCCAGCAAATCGGTTTCTTTGCCCTTCGTGAAATTGATGCGCAAAGATTGAAAACCACTGGGTCAGCGGTTGCGTCTATGATTAAATCGCTCTCTGCGATATATCTCATCGTTGCAGAAGTTGCTCCTCCACTCTCTTGCCCACCTAAAACTGTAGTGCGGCTAATAACTTCGCATTCGGCATTGACTTCCTTAAGCCTGGCTGCCAGTGCTTGTGATTTATGCATACCAACGGCCCGCCAATCTAACTCGTTGCGAACCAGATTCCCTGAAGCAAGTAAATCTCCATCAACGAGTACAAATTGCCCAACACCAGATCGAGCGAGATGTACGGCTACTTTTGACCCAACGGATCCGCAACCGACTATTGCAACTTTCGCAGTTTTAAGACGAGCAAACTCGGGAGCAAGACGCACACGGTCAATATCAACAATAATTTTATCGTAGTTGACCAGCTTGCGATTGTCTGAAGCACCGTAAGCCATTGAGACCTGATGATTAGTGCCATTGAAAAGAATAAGCCCTAAAGGACCTGATACCTGTAATAATTCGGGGAGCACAGATTCGAAGTTGTGGCTTTCAAGCAATGAAACCAGTTCATCAAGATTGTCGTACGCGACTGATGCGCCTTCGGGCACACGGATAATCTTAGTCGCTACAGTACTCGCCCCGTAACCACGCCTGTTCGGTGCGATCCACATAGAATCATCTACAGGTCCAATTCGTGTAAGCTGAGCTGCAAAAGCACCAGCATAAAGGTGCTCTTGAATTTCCGCATCGACCACCTGACCCTCTTCTACCATTAACAAACCTTCAAAGACTCTTGGAGAGTAAAGGAAACGAAATACGGCATTTCTTGCCCACTGAGAGGGAAGGACTCGATGTTCTGATGGAGCGGTTTCCCCAGTCTCCTGTTCGGATAAAAGTAAACGATAGGCACTTTCAATCATCATTGCGCCGGTGATTTCGGGAGTCCAATTATCTGAGCGAAACTGTAAACAAAGTTCTCCAGCCTCTCCATATTGATGATCAGACAAACGTTTCCCATCCCGTGGAACGACTGAAGGAGGAACATCAGGGAAATATTCGGGGTATGTAATTGTTAACGGAATTAGACGTTCTGCCACTTGCAAATCAAAGTCAGCAGCAAGTCGCAAGTTACTGACTACATGCCACTTTATATTAGTGAGCCATGTATTCCGCTCTTCTAGATCCGAAATGGCGGTACGTTCGGACTGTACACGGATAGACTGATCAACCCACCAAATCATGCAAACCCCTTTGGTGAAGTTGGCTCCCGACGAGTATTTGGAAATGCCGGTGTGCTCGCTGCAGCAACCCCCAGAGCTGCAACTCCTGTTGCTGGTTGCAACATTGATCCTGGCGTAGGGCTAAGGCGTGTTACAGCTCTGTCTGCTACCGCTCCCATATGAGGTCGGACGCTTTCAACTAAGCGGCGTTTTTCAATCTGATGTGCTAAATTTCCAAAATCTTGCCGAGCCTGGTCGAGCCACTCGTAGAACGCATCTTTTCTCTCAGGATGATTCGGCCATTTATCCGCGAAATTTTCGAGGGGGTCGGAAGGGTTACGAATGATATAACGATCCCCATCACGTTCGATAAACGAGTCCATTCGAGAAAGGATTGAATAGAGAGCATCGGCTATCTTTACTTCACCATTATAAGCATGCGCGGCAAGGGTAGTTATAATGATCGATATAGGGCGCTCGTCGTAACGCTTTTCAAACATACCGTCACGGTGGCGTTTCAAGATCATTATCGCTGACTGGAGCGGGGTCCGAACTTTGTAGTCAGGGATCTCCTCGACACTAGCTTTGATTGATTCCGCAAGCATTTTTCTCCGCTGTTCAAAAACATCTCTCATCCGCATTTTGAACCACTCAGCATATCCCTTGGGATTTGATCGCTGCCAATTATCAGAAAGCACCTGGTAAACAGGAGATTCGATATCAGTAATGACCATTGCTGTCTCGGACCATTTGAGATCGTAGCCATAAGTCTCAAGTAATATACGTTGCTGGGTAGCGTTAGGGAGAGAGGGGACGACATCCATGTGAAATTGGGCGCCGTCTGCATAGTCCAGAACCCAGCATCGCCGGCCTTCACGAACGGGCTTAACCATATTTTGAGCTTTACGATAAGCTTTGATCTCATCGCCGACCAGAGTCTTTAAATTACGCTGAGTAAGATCCTTGGTACCGAGGCTTTGGAGTAAGCAAACAGAATCTACATCGTACTCCTCTGCATCATTCAAAGGACGAATCGCTGTACCCAGTCGGAATGAACCCTGTACGTAAACTTGTGGATCGTATTTGGCAACGGCGGACTCCGGACGGTGAAGCCATTCTCCAAGTGATGTATAGCTCCGACATGCCTGCTCGTATCGTGAGTCACTGATTGCAAGTTCTTCGGCTAGTGCTGTGAGAAAATCTTCGGCGTTTTTTGTTGGCATGCCCCTACCCTCCCTGATTATGTCATTGTTCTATCATAAAATATGAAGCTTTTTATATCTTTACGCTCAAACTCCAACTTAGCTCTGGCTCACTATCTTTATCCACTGATCATTCTTTCTGAGAATAAGTGCTCACAAACAGTGAACACATTTCCATGGCATAAGCCGCTTAAGTGATCGTCTACAAAATTGCCATCGTAATCGTACGTAGGATATGGGGTTATCGGAGTTCTATTCAATGATGGAAGCCAAAAAATTTGATGATTAAAGCATCAGTTTGGTAAAAACAGCACCGATGCCTTAGTTATTCCTAACATATCGATTTGTGGTCACAATCAAGGAACCGTCAACTGCTGATTACTCAATACGTGTCAACTCGTAATGACCAACAGTTTTACGGCTTGTGAAGTAGTTCCCATTAAGTATGCGTTTACCTTTTAGGCTTAGTTTAAGAATTGCCGTTCCTCTATACGGAGCTTCCTCGTCAAAATTTGCTTTATGTTTAGGAGTTGTTAAAAAGACATAATAGAGTACTGCTCGCCCAGTTTCTTCATCCTTCTTAGGTTTAGCCACTAACGTCTGTGAGTCTGAGCCTTCAGCTTCAACATCCATTCCAATTTTAAGAAAGGATTGCTTAATCGTTGCATTAGCTCGTGATGTACCTTTTTTATCTCCCCATTCCCAATGGATAACCATATCCCAGGTTCCATTTAAATCAGGGAAGAGCAGATCGTTTAATATAGGTAAAGCTTTCCATAGCCGGCGCCAACCAAAGTAAAACAGTGATAATAAAAGGGCATTGAGAAGTAGTGAGCCCCCTGTTGCAATTGATATAGCAGAGGAGAAAGTTATATTTTTATCGAATACAACCCATAAAATCCATAAAATCAGGCAGCATATAACTGCATAGACCACAGCAATCAAGGATATAACTTTCCCTATTGGAATTAAGTTTATCATTGTAACTCCTCATAGTGAGTTTCCTTTCCATTCTCAAATATAGAAAGACGCCCGCCTTCGCTTACAATACCTGTAAATTTTATTTCTTCGATAAAAGAACCATAGAGTGCTGCAACGAAACGTCCACCGACAAACCTTGATCTGTCAAACCAAATGCTAGGTATTATTTGAGGGGAGAAATATTGTGCTATATGTGTAATATTTCCTGATTCATCTAAAATGTGAAAACCGTCATGATATTTATTGTCTTTACTTGATATATCAGAAAGCAAATCTATTGTAGAACCATTTTGTATAGGGTTTGTATCCCTCAGATTTGTTATAGAAAGATTTTTGGTATCATTGCAGATAATTAATCCGATCCCAGTGAAATTACTATGGCTAGATATTTTCCAAATATCATGGAGTAATTCATACAGTAATTCTTTTGTCATTATTTGTTGTATGCTTATGGTTAGGGTGAGTGATTAATGCACATTATCCGATACCTTCTTTTATAAGGGAAGGGGTGATTTTCAATTGCATGAGTTTTCAGTAGTAGAAGTATGAGTATCTATTGATATGCATTATGGACTGACCCCGCCCCGGTAGACGATCCTGCCCTATAGTTTGAGCATAGGAGGAGCGTATGGCACACCACGATTTACACCTGAATTTAAGGAAGAAGCCGTCCGTCAAATAACGGAATAGCTATCGCTAATGTTTGCGAGAAATTTCCGATTTTGTGCAAAATGCCACCAGTGTCTTTGCATTTAGTGGCTGACAGAAAGAACATTTCAGGTTACTAATTATACTCAAGATTGAGCTGATGGAACTAGTCTCACTCTAGCCCGACGTTCTCCGGGCGTGATGGTGGATTCGTTGGGATTCCTTGATGGAACTAACTCAACTGAAGGTGTAAAAGGAGCTTGTTGGTATACTATTCTGGGCAATCCGTGGCTGGAAAACTGGGCGGTGTTGAGAAAAAGGCTCATGGCCTGAAGACGACACCGGAAATCGAGCTATTGCCTCATAGCAGCGGTCTTATCTTCAGACTAAACAAGGGCAGGTGCTACTGGAAATCGAAGACAGACACGGCAAGAAATTCCGCACCTGTTGATCACTACTAGAGAGTGACGATAAGGGTAGTGTGTTCTTTATTCCCGATTAATTCGATGAGGACAGCTGCACATTGCTTGTCTGGGCCATGGTGCAATTTTCTTGAAAATTTAAAGGGTAGATAATGAGAGATTTTAATTCTGGCGACATAGTTGGTGATGTGAACATCATTGATAACTCAAATAATAATCAGTTCAAACTATTGATTCACTGTGATAATGAAGAATTGCTCCAAGAGGAAGTACATCGATGGAATCTGGTTAAAAAAGAAAGAAATCAACGATTTACTGGGGTTTTGTGGGTTTTTGCTTTTTGCGCTGTGCTGTTACTCATTGCTGCTGGTTGGTATTTCATCACGGGCAAAATGGAGTTAATAAACTCACTGATTGGTGGAGCAGGTGTTGTAGTTGGGCTGATGAATCTAGCAAATGCTGATAAACCTACTGAATTTGAAGTGAGGCAGTTGAATACACTGAAGGAAATAAATACGTTGCTCCGGGAGAGAGGGGTACGGTAATGATTCCAGATGAGGCTGTTTGCATATTAGAAGAGAAAATGATCCTTCTCTGGACCGGACAAAGACCGGATGTAGCCTTGCAGTAATGAACCCGTTAGCCAGGTACTGTGTGGAAATGGTGTCTATTGGGAATTTGAATTCTGACAGATAGGGCTACAGCGACCAGAGGGGTTGGTAGCTACTTAAGAGAAAAGTTCATGCTGGATCGCAGAAGCAGGGGGGTAACATCTGCGGCCAGTGCGACCAGAAATCTACCGGAACCCCAGAAAGCAAAAACCCAGCCATAGGCTGGGTTCTTTAAATAGTGGTGCCCGGACTCGGAATCGAACCAAGGACACGGGGATTTTCAATCCCCTGCTCTACCGACTGAGCTATCCGGGCAACGGGGCGCATTAAACCCGATCTGCCCCCGGTCGTCAACGAAATTTGTTGTTTTCGTTACAGACTGCGCAATCTCTCACCATTTCGCCGTAAACTTAAGCGAAAAGGTGTGTCCAGAGCGCAGAGAGCGGCATGGCGATCAATAGCGCGGGCAGCATATTCACCACGGCAAACATCTTAATTCCGCAGATGCGCAACCCGGTTGCCAGCAGGAGCAGTCCGCCAACGGCAGTGAAATCGGCCATCATTGCCGGCGTTGTCAGCGGGAGAATCAATGTGGCGCAGGTGGCGAGCGCCAGCTGGATTATCAGCATCGGGACGCAAATCACCGCAACGGCGACGCCAAGGGTAGTGGCGAAAATGGTGGCTGTGAAGAAATCGAGAAACGCTTTTGCAATCAATATGCTCGGGTCGCCGGTCATCCCTTCCTGCATCGAACCAAAAATCCCCGTACCGCTGGCGCAAAACAGAATAATAATTGCTACATAGTTCTGAATAAACGACTCATGCGAACCGTGTTTCGCCTTGCTGCCTGGTCGGGAAATCAGGCTTTTGGCTCTACTCACCGCACTGTTAATGCCTTTTTCCAGATAGCAGAATTCGCCAATTAGCGCGCTGAGCAGGGTCGCCAGCACCATCACTGGCAGGTTGGCGCACTTGATCACCAGCAAAATGCCAATCCCTAACGATGCCAGTCCGAATATTGAGGGCATAAATGAGCGAATACGCTCTGGCAACCGCTGACTCAACACTGCGCCGATAACACCGCCCAGCAATACGGCTCCCGCATTGATAAATGGCCCGATAACCACGCTTAACTCCTGTTACTTAATCATTGGTATTGCATGATTATGACATGTTAGTGCTGCATTACGCTTGGCTTTGGGTGGTTTAATGCATAATGATTCCTTCTTGCACCTGAAAATAAAAGGTGACATTATTGCGCGAATTTTCTCCTCCCTGTCTCACCACTCGGTGAGGGTAACTGCGCTTATGAAAACCATGAAAATCGCCGTCAGCCGCGAGCTGCTCTCTTCTGTGTCTACGCACCGTGAAAAGGTGACGCTGGACAATACTGATTTCACCGATGTGGCGGCAGTCGTTGTTTCGACGGCTGACAGTCGCAGCGGTATTCTTGCGTTGTTGAAACGTACGGGCTTTCAGTTACCGGTGTTCATTTTCTCGCAAGAGCCAATGGAAGTGCTGGATGGTGCTGCCGCGGTAATCTCGGGAAAAGCTCAGGAGTTTCTGGAACTGGAGACCGCTGCCAGCCGTTACGAAGAGAACCTGCTGCCACCCTTTTTCGACACCCTGAGCCAGTATGTGGAGATGGGCAACAGCACCTTTGCCTGCCCGGGACACCAGCACGGTGCATTTTTCAAAAAACACCCCGCAGGACGACAGTTCTATGATTTTTTTGGTGAGAACGTGTTCCGTGCCGATATGTGCAATGCTGATGTGAAACTGGGCGATCTTTTGATCCACGAAGGGTCCGCTAAGCACGCGCAAAAGTTCGCGGCAAAAGTGTTCAACGCGGATAAAACCTACTTTGTGCTAAACGGTACGTCGGCGGCCAACAAGGTCGTGACCAACGCGCTGTTGACCCGCGGCGACCTGGTGCTTTTTGATCGCAACAACCATAAATCTAACCACCACGGGGCGCTGATCCAGGCGGGGGCCACGCCGGTTTATCTGGAGGCTGCACGTAACCCGTTTGGTTTTATTGGCGGGATTGACGACCACTGCTTTAATGACGCTTATTTGCGGGACTTGATCCGCGAGGCGGCTCCGGAGAAAGCCGACGAGGCGCGTCCGTTCCGCCTGGCGATCATTCAGCTTGGCACCTACGATGGGACGATCTACAACGCCCGCCAGGTGATCGACAAGATCGGTCATCTGTGTGACTACATCCTTTTTGACTCAGCCTGGGTGGGCTACGAGCAATTTATTCCGATGATGGCGGAAACATCCCCGCTGTTACTGGAGCTGAACGAGAACGATCCGGGTATTTTCGTGACCCAGTCGGTGCATAAACAGCAAGCCGGGTTCTCGCAAACCTCTCAGATCCATAAAAAGGATAACCATATTCGCGGTCAGGCACGTTTCTGTCCGCACAAGCGGCTGAACAATGCGTTTATGCTGCATGCCTCCACCAGTCCATTTTATCCGCTGTTCGCAGCGCTGGATGTGAATGCCAAGATCCACGAAGGGGAAAGCGGACGCAGGCTGTGGGCCGAGTGTGTTGAACTGGGTATTGAAGCGCGCAAGGCAATCATTGCCAACTGCCATATGATCAAACCGTTTATACCGCCGGTGGTGGCGGGTCGGCCGTGGCAGGATCATCCCACACACGCCATTGCCAGCGAACGCCGCTTCTTCAGCTTTGAGCCGGGCGCCAAATGGCACGGGTTTGAGGGGTATGCCAGCGAGCAGTATTTTGTCGACCCTTGCAAGTTGCTGCTGACCACGCCGGGAATTGATGCAGAAACGGGGGAGTACACCGGGTTTGGTATTCCGGCGACCATTCTGGCGCATTACTTGCGGGAAAACGGCATCGTGCCGGAGAAATGCGATCTCAACTCGATCCTGTTCCTGCTGACGCCTGCAGAAAGCAGCGAGAAGCTGGCGCAGCTGGTCGCGATGCTGGGGCAGTTTGAACAGCATATTGAGGACGATACGCCGCTGGCGGACGTACTGCCGACTATCTATCAGAAATACCCGGTGCGCTATCGAGATTATACGCTCCGACAGCTGTGTCAGGAGATGCACGATCTCTACGTCAGCTTCGACGTGAAGGATTTGCAGAAGGCGATGTTCCGCAAGGAGAGCCTGCCGGAGGTGGTAATGAATCCGCAGGATGCCAACCAGGCGTATATTCGCGGTAACGTAGAGCTGGTGCGCATACGAGATGCGGAAGGACGCATTGCTGCCGAGGGGGCGCTGCCATACCCGCCAGGCGTACTGTGCGTGGTGCCGGGTGAAATCTGGGGCGGGGCGGTACAGCGTTACTTCCTGGCGCTGGAGGAGGGCATTAACCTGCTACCGGGCTTCTCGCCGGAACTTCAGGGTGTGTACAGCGAGAAGGATGCCGACGGGATCAAGCGGTTGTATGGGTATGTGTTGAGATAGTGCGGGCTGTTGCCCTAACCCTCTCCCACCGGGCAGAGGGATCCCCACAAAATAATGCCTGCACGGACGACCCCCTCTCCCGTTGGGAGAGGGCGGGGTGAGGGGGAACATACGGCAGCGGAGGTTATTCCGTTCACTTTATGTACTTTGCTACTCTGTAAGGACATCACCTGTGAACGTGCCATGGCGGCTCAATCGCCGCCGCCCTGGCGACCCGGGCTCCCGGCGGTAAATCGCCGCTTCGCGGTACCTTCGGCTTATTCCTTCAGGCTATCGGGTCGGGCATGAGCCTGCATCCCTGCAGGCCACGCCCTCTCGGCGCATCCCTGCGCCTCGCCCCGGCCTTACGGAAACGCCTCAGCGATTTACAGCCGGACCAGGACATCGCTGTAAGCCATTAATTTTCCTGAAGCAATATTCTTCGCTTTTGGTTAAAAAATTACTGGGGATCCCTCAGCCCACCGGGAGAGGGAACATTTAATCAAACCGCACTACGCCTGTACATCCTCCTCGGATGCCCAATCTTGCCGTACAGCATCTCCACCGTCAGAAACCCCGCTTCCACACAGTGCTCCAGATAGCGCCGGGTAGTAGTTTTACTTAACCCGGTTTCCTGTACCACCTCATCGACTGAAAAACAGTGTGTGGCCTGCTCGTTAAACAGCGCCTGCACCCGCGCCAGCGTATTTTCCTCAATGCCTTTGCTGCCGTTGTCCTGGCGGTAGTTTTTCGCCTGTAACTGATACAGCGAATCCACGTTTTGCTGGTCGACAATCTTCCAGACGCGCTGCTGTTCGGCAAACTGCACGAACCGCTCCAGCGACTGGCTGAGCCGCTTCCAGGAGACGGGTTTGAGGATGTAGTCGAACGCGCCGTTGCGAATCGCCTGGCTGCAGGTGTCCATATCGCTGGCGGCAGTAATAAAAATCACCGAGCAGTTGGCGCGGGCCAGCATGGGGTTATTGATAAGCGAGATACCTTTGCCGTCCGGCAGATAGTTATCCAGCAGCATCAGCTGCGGCTGTTTGCTTTCAAGCTCTGCCTGGGCCGCAGCCAGCGACGAGGCAATGCCCACCAGCCTCAGACGCGGGTGTTTGCCTATCAGCTCCGCGTGCAGTTGCGCCAGTTCGTTCTCGTCTTCAACAATCAGTACGTCGATAAGTTCATGTTGCATAGTCGGTGTCTTCCTGTTGCCGGGCGGTTCCCGTGGCCGGGATAAACAAGGAGAAAATGGCGCCGCTAGGAGTATTATCGGCAACTTCTATTGCGCCCCCAGCCTGAGCGACATAGCTTTCGATCAGATACAGGCCAATCCCATGATCGCCGCGTGTTTTGGTGGTGATACCGCGTTCAAATATCCTGTCACGGATCTCCGGTTTAATGCCAACGCCCTGGTCGGCCACTTCTATAATCAGTTCCTGTTCGCTGAGTTTTATCAGCACTTCCACCGGTGCATGGGGCTGCGGTGAACGTTGTGTCGCTTCAATGGCGTTATCCAGCAGGTTCCCAATAATTGAAATCAGCTCTTGCTCCCCAAGGGGCAGGAACGGTCTGTCCAGTCGACAGGCCGGGTCGAAACTCAGTTCGACCCCTTTCTCCCGCGCGCGGGCGGCTTTCCCCAGCAGCAGACCGCACAGAGTAGGAGAGCTGAAGCGAGAGGAGATAAAGTCCAGCAACTCCTGGGCGTGTTCAGACTGCGCCTGAATGTAGCCAATCGCCTCTTCATAGCGCCCCATATGCAGCAGGCCGGACAAGGTCGTCATCCGGTTTAACTGCTCATGGCGCATGATACGCAGGTTATCGACATAACGCTTAACCTGGCTGAGTTGAGCGCTAAGCGAGTCTATTTCATTGCGATCGCGGAAGGTGATCACCCAACCCTGCAACTCGCTCTCCAGCATGATGTGTACCCGGCTGGCAATCACCGTGAGATCGTTAAAACGGCAAATCTCATCGTGAGTATCTTTCGCCAGCATCGTCTGCGTGTCGAAGAACGGGACCGGATCGATCACCTGGCTAATCAACTGCCCGCGCAGTTCGCGTGCTGGCTGGCTCAGACCCAGTAGTTTGCGCGCTGCCTGGTTAATCACTTCAATGCGCCGATGATCGTCAATGGCAATCACCCCTTCATAAATAGACTCCATCATCGCCTTTTGCTGGCGCACCAGCAGGCCGATCTCTCGCGGTTCGAGGGAGAAAATCTGCTTCTTAATGCTGCGGGTAAAGAACCAGGAGAAGATGAAGAGGGCTATCAGCAACAGCACGGCGGCAATCAGGATATTGACGACTTTACTGACGGTAACGGTCTCAAGGTAGCTGGTGAGATAGCCTACCGAAACAATGCCAACCACCTGCCCGGCATCGTTGAAAATGGGGGCTTTACTGCGTAACGAAATGCCCAACCCTCCTTTACGGATGGTGGTGGTACTTTTTCCCTGCAAAACGGCTTCGTTGTCTCCGCCAACCAGCGTTGTGCCAACTCTGTCAGCAAAAACGGAATGAAAAAGGTGTTGTCCCTTATTATCTCCAATCACAATAAAGCTGGCGTCACTGTGTGAAGCTATTTTCTGCATAAAGTCGTGAATGCTTTTGATATCTTTTTGTTCAACTTTATCACGTAATGTAGGAATAATCGCAATTTCTTCTGCCTGTATTTTGGCACGCGCACTCATTTCCTGATAAAGCTGTTTGCCGACGTCGACATAATAATATCCACCCAGTAACGCAAAAAGTACTGAGAAAAAAGCAACCAGCGAAATAAACAGCTTGATCTGGAAAGATACTTTCATAACTATCACGCGAGGTAGCAACAAAGAAAGCCAATATATCATCTTTTTTCGAGTGGATGACTGCTTTGCCGAAAACTTGTGATCCCTTGCACAGCGGGGGCTGTAAAAGATTTATCCTGAAGGCTTATGTGCTTCAGACCGAACAATTAAATGTTATTTGTTTGTTCAGTTAGGAAAAGAAACCATAAAAACCACGACAATAAATAAGGTGTTAATCACATTAAATAAAAGAAACCATTAAAACCATAGCTGCCATTAAAACTTCGCTTTTAATATGCCATTCCTCACATAAAGTAAGCCTTTGTGACTCTAAGCTGAACGCACAAAATAACCAAGGGGCTTATTATGAGCACAACTGACGATTCTTTCTCTGTTACCCACGACCCGATTGAAATTCAGCGACCTTCGCTCAAAGAGCGCTGGTGGCATATTATGGATACCTGGAAAATCGGGATTATTCCTCTGCCACTGTTCGTTCTGGCGGGCGCACTGATTGCGATTGATTGTCTGGGCGGGAAACTGCCGAGTGATATCGTGGTGATGGTGGCGACGCTGGCTTTCTTTGGCTTTGCCTGCGGTGAGTTTGGCAAACGCCTGCCGATTGTCGGCAAACTGGGCGCGGCGGCGATTTGCGCCACCTTTATCCCTTCCGCGCTGGTCTATTACGGCCTGCTGCCGGATGTGGTGGTCGAGTCCACGACCAAGTTCTACAAATCTACCAACATTCTCTATCTCTACATCTGCTGCATCATTGTCGGCAGCATCATGAGTATGAATCGCACGGTACTGATTCAGGGCTTCCTGCGCATCTTCTTCCCGATGCTGTGCGGCGAAATCGTCGGCATGCTGGTGGGGATGGGCGTCGGTCTGGCGCTGGGTCTTGAGCCATTCCAGATCTTCTTCTTTATCATTCTGCCGATTATGGCGGGCGGCGTTGGGGAAGGGGCGATCCCGCTCTCTATCGGTTATGCCACCCTGTTGCATATGGACCAGGGTGTGGCGCTCGGTCGAGTGTTGCCGATGGTGATGCTCGGTGGTCTGACGGCGATCATTATCTCCGGCTGCCTTAACCAACTGGGTAAACGCTACCCACACCTGACCGGTGAAGGACAACTGATGCCAAACCGCGCCAATGCGGATACCTCCGTCTCTCAACCTGCCTTCTCCGGTAAAGCGGATGTCACCACGATTGCTTCTGGCGCGCTGCTGGCGGTACTGCTCTACATGCTGGGGATGCTCGGTCACAAACTGATTGGTCTGCCTGCACCGGTTGGCATGCTGTTTATGGCGGTACTGGTGAAGCTGTGCAACGGTGCTTCTCCGCGTCTGCTGGAAGGTTCTCAGGTGGTCTACAAATTCTTCCAGACCTCAGTAACTTACCCGATTCTCTTCGCCGTTGGCGTGGCGATCACCCCGTGGCATGAGCTGGTGGCCGCGTTCACAGTGAGCAACCTGTTAGTCATCGTCAGCACGGTTTCTGCACTGGTGGCGACCGGTTTCTTCGTCGGCAAAAAGATTGGTATGCACCCGATTGATGTCGCCATCGTCTCCTGCTGCCAGAGTGGCCAGGGCGGTACCGGCGATGTGGCGATCCTGACCGCAGGCAACCGTATGAGCCTGATGCCATTCGCCCAGATTGCAACCCGTATCGGCGGCGCGATTAACGTCTCTATCTCACTGCTGATTCTGGGCAACTTCCTCGTTTAAGTTTTCAGGAAAGAACAATGAAACTCGCAAGCTTTTTATACCAGGGAAAACGCAGCTACGGCATCGTCCAGGCCGACGGCGTGATTGATTTAGGCCGCCGTCTCGGCGACCGCTACAGCGACCTTAAGGCGCTGCTGCAGGGCAACGGGCTGGCGCAGGCCACCCGTTATCTGAACGATGCCGTGGATGTACCTCTGAATGCAATAACCTTCTTACCGGTGATTGAGCAGCCAGAAAAAATCCTCTGCGTGGGCATGAACTACGCCGATAAGCGCAAGGAGTTTGACCAGCATAACCCGGCCCCGACGCTGTTTGTACGCTTCCCGGATTCCCAGACCGGCCACAACGAGCCGGTACTGAAACCGCGCCATTCCAGCGAATTTGACTATGAAGGCGAGCTGGCGGTGATCATCGGTAAAGGCGGGGAGAACATCAGCCGTGACGACGCGCTGCGCCACGTTGCAGGTTACAGCTGCTACATGGACGGTTCCGCCCGCGACTGGCAGCACACCTGGTTCACCGCCGGGAAAAACTGGCGTCAGACCGGCGCGTTTGGTCCGTGGATGGCAACTGCCGATGAAATTCCTGACCCGCATCAGTTGTCGATCCGCACCTGGCTGAATGGCCGTATGGTGCAGGAGGACAATACCAGCAGCATGATCCACAAGGTGGCGGAGCTGATCGAGTACATCAGCACCTTTACCCGCCTCAGCCCAGGCGACGTGATCATCACCGGTTCTCCTGGCGGGGTGGGTAAAAAGCGTAACCCGCCGCTGTTTATGAAAGAGGGCGATCGCATTGAGGTGGAGATCGAGCATATCGGTCATCTGAGCAATGTGATCATGGAAGCGCCAGCCACCGGGCTTGCGGTAGCACACTAAGTAAGGCGGCAGTATGCAATCGCAACCCATTGATTTTCGCCACACCCTCGTGGCGAAGCACCCGGAACGCTTAAGCCAGATCCGTTACCTGCTGGCAGACAGCGGCCTTGGCCTGGACAACGACATTGAGCTGTTTGTCGAAGCCTGGTCCGGCACGCAGTTGGTGGGTTGCGCCGGGCTCGCTGCCAACGTCATCAAGTGTGTGGCCGTAAACGAGCAGCTTCGTGGCGAGAACCTCAGCGCGCGTTTACTGGCTGAGGTGCAGAATGTGGCGCTGGAGCGCGGCCATTTTCACCTCTTCCTCTGCACCCGTCCGTGTAACCGGGAGCGCTTTGCCCGCAGCGGCTTCTGGCCGATTGCGCAGAGCGGCAACAACGCCGTACTGATGGAGAACACCCCGCAGGGGATTGAGCGCTACTGTCGTTCGCTGAGGCGTCAACGTCAGAACGGGGAGAAGATTGGCGCGATCGTAATGAACGCCAATCCGTTCACTCTCGGGCACCGCCATCTGGTGGAGCAGGCTGCAGCGCAGTGTGACGCCCTGCATTTGTTCGTGGTACGCGAAGACGCCTCGTTCTTCCCCTTCAGCGCACGCATCGAGATGGTGCGGGCGGGTGTCGCGCATCTGACGAATGTGTTAGTGCATGAAGGCTCGCAGTACATCATCTCCCGCGCCACATTTCCGGCCTATTTCCTGAAAGAAACCGGCAAAGTGCAGCAGGCGTGGAGTGAAATCGACGTGCTGATCTTCCGCGACTTCATCGCTCCGGCACTGGGCATCACCCATCGCTTTATCGGCTCGGAGCCGTTTTGCGATATCACCCGCCAGTACAACCAGACGCTGCACGACCTGCTGGCCACGCATATCGAGGTGGTGGAGATGCCGCGCATCAAGGCCACCGGTAACGCTATTTCGGCGTCAGAAGTACGCCGCTTACTCAAGACACAGCAGTTTTCCCGGATCCGGGACATTGTCCCGGACTCCACCTTCGCGCATCTCGAAACGCATTACCGTGCGAGTGCGGAAGTCGCTTAATTACCAGGAATTTATCATGAAAATTGTTAGGGAGGCGCTGGCCGGAACACAGGAGTCCAGCGACCTGATGGTGAAAATCGTCCCCGCTCACGGCGAGCTGGAGGTTGTCATCCACAGTGAAGTGATTAAGCAGTTTGGCGAGCAGATCCGCCAGGTGGTCAACGACACATTGCGCGCTATGAACGTGCACCAGGGATTAATCATTATTGAAGATAAAGGGGCGCTGGACTGTGTGATCCGTGCCCGCCTGCAGAGCGCACTCCTGCGTGCTGCGGATGAACAGGCTATCAACTGGGGGGCGCTGAAATGAGCAAACTCCGTCGCAGCATGCTGTTCCTGCCTGGTGCTAACGCCGCCATGCTCTCAACCGCGTTTATCTACCGTCCTGACTCCATCATGTTTGACCTTGAAGACGCCGTCGCTCTGCGCGAGAAAGACACCGCCCGCATGCTGGTGTTCCACGCGCTGCAGCACCCGATGTACCAGGATATCGAAACCGTGGTGCGCATTAACCCGCTGAGCACGCCGTTTGGCTTGCTGGATCTGGAAGCCGCCGTGCGGGCTGGCGTGGATGTGATCCGCCTGCCGAAAACCGATACCCCGGATGACATCTACGAACTGGAAGGCCACCTGGAACGCATTGAGCAAGAATGCGGGCGCGAGGTCGGTTCTACCCGTGTGATGGCGGCCATAGAGTCAGCCATTGGTGTGATTAACGCCGTGGCAATTGCCCGCAGCTCTCCGCGCTTGATCGGTATCGCGCTGGCCGCCTTTGACTACGTGATGGATATGCAGACCGAGCGCGGCGACGGCACCGAGCTGTTCTACGCCCGCTGCGCCGTGCTGCACGCCGCTCGTGCGGCAGGCATCGACGCCTTCGACGTGGTGTGGTCAGACGTTAACGACGAGGCCGGGTTCCTGCGCGAGGTCGATCTGATCCGCAAGATGGGCTTTAACGGCAAATCGCTGATCAACCCGCGCCAGATCGATCTCCTGCATAACGCCTATGCCCCGACGCAGGAAGAGGTGGATCACGCCAAAAGGGTGATTGAAGCGGCAGAAGAGGGTGAGCGTAACGGCCTGGGCGTGGTATCGCTCAACGGCAAAATGGTAGATGCACCGATTATTAACCACGCGCAGGTGGTGCTGGAGCGCGCGGCGGCCTCCGGCGTGCGTCGGTAAGGATGAGATAATGAATCAGACTGAACTTCTTCACGTGAATTTTCCCCATCTGCGGGACTTAAAGCCCTTTGATACCGCCCACAGTGCGACGCCGTGGCTGAACAATCCAGAAGAAAAACATACCCGTAAACTGTGTGCTTCCGTTGAAGAGGCCGTGTTACGTAGTGGCTTGCAGGACGGGATGACCATCTCCTTCCACCATGCGTTTCGCGAAGGCGACCGGGTGATTAACACCGTCGTGGCACTGTTGGCGAAGATGGGTTTCAAAAACCTGACCCTGGCCTCCAGCTCACTGATGACCTGCAACGATGCGTTGATTGAACATATTGAACGCGGCGTGATTACCCGGATTTACACCTCCGGGATGCGCGGCAGGCTGGCAGATGCCATCTCTCACGGTCTGATGGACGAGCCGGTGCAAATTCACTCCCACGGTGGGCGCGTGAAGCTGTTGCAGGACGGCGAACTGAACATCGACGTGGCGTTTCTTGGCGTGCCATGCAGCGATGAGTTCGGCAATGCCAACGGCACGCACGGCAAATCGAGCTGCGGCTCGCTGGGCTACGCCATGGTGGACGCGCACTTTGCCAGCAAGGTAGTACTGCTGACCGAAGAGCTGGTACCGTTCCCCAATATGCCCGCCAGTCTGGTGCAGGACCAGGTGGACTACATTGTGCAGGTCGAGAGCGTGGGCGATCCGGCGAAAATTAGCGTCGGCGCGGCGCGCGTCACCAGCAATCCGCGTGAGCTGATGATTGCCCGTTATGCGGCAGATGTGATTGAGCACTCCGGCTACTTCAAACCAGGCTTCTCGATGCAGACCGGCTCCGGCGCGGCGGCCACCGCCTGTACGCGCTTTATGGAAGAGAAGATGGAGCGCAGCGGCGTGAAGGCACGTTTTGCGCTCGGCGGCATCACCGGCAGCCTGGTGGATCTGCACGAAAAAGGGCTGATTGAAAAGCTGCTGGATACCCAGTGCTTTGACGGCCAGGCAGCAGCATCGCTGGCGCGCAACCCGAACCACGTGGAGATCTCCACCAACGTTTACGCCAACCCGGGCAGTAAAGCGGCAAGCTGCGACCAGCTCGATGTGGTGATCCTCAGTGCGCTGGAGATCGACGTTGATTTCAACGTCAACGTCATCACCGGTTCCGACGGCGTGATGCGTGGCGCGTCCGGCGGTCACTGCGACGTGGCCGCCGCAGCGAACCTGACCATTGTGGTTGCGCCATTACTGCGCAGCCGCATTCCGACGGTGGTGAAGCGGGTTACCACGCGCCTCACGCCGGGCGAAAGCATCGACGTGCTGGTCACCGATCACGGCATTGCGGTCAACCCGGCGCGCCCGGAAATCCGCGAGCGGCTGCTGGAAGCCGGGCTGAAGGTTGTGGATATCAACGCGCTATACGAACGGGCGATTTCCCTGACGGGCGTGCCCAAACCGATTGAATTTACCGACAAGATCGTCGGGGTGATCCGCTACCGTGATGGCAGCGTGATCGACACCGTTCGACAGGTGAAGGAGTAAATATGACTTTAGCGACACCCGTGCGGGCGGGTGTCAGCCTGGATGAACTGCTGGCGGCGAAAGAGTGCCGCGCAGCACGTCAGGCTGACTGGCTTACGCACTATCAACAACCGGTGATTTCCCTCACGCTGGTTACGCCAGGAGAAATCAAAGACAGCCTGCGCTATCGCAACACCATGGGCGTGGCATTACAGATGTGCGATCAACTGCTGTGGGAAAACCGCTGGCAGGTGCTCGACCGCCAGGTGCTGTGGTTGCCAACCGGGCCCGAAGCGCTTTGGTGTGTGTCGCATCCGGCGGCTGAAATCAAAGCGCACTGTGCGGATCTGGAGCAGACACATCCGCTCGGCAGGCTGTGGGATCTGGACGTGATCTGCCCTCAGCACGGCCATGTCGGGCGCCAGTCGCTGGGGACCAATCTCAGACGCTGTCTGATTTGCGATGAACCGGCCCACGCCTGTTCCCGTTCGCGTAACCATCCCGTTGAACAGGTGGTTTCCCGCGTGGAGAAGATGATCGATGACTGGTTTGCTCGCGACTAAACCGCGCCAGGCTGACGTACCTGCGCTTGCCGAAGCGGCGTTGTGGCAGGAACTGGAACTGACACCCAAACCGGGGCTGGTGGACAAACTCAATAACGGTTCTCATCGCGATATGGACCACGCGCTGTTTGTCCGCAGTATTGCGGCGATTACGCCGTGGTTTTCGCGCTTTGCTGAACTCGGTAACGCGCATGCAGACAGGCCCGCAGATGAACAGTTACGGATTATTCGCCCGATGGGAATGGCCTGCGAGCAGGCGATGTACGCCGCGACGAACGGGGTGAACACGCACAAAGGCGGAATTTTTGCCCTGGGTTTACTGTGCTATGCCGCCGGACGTGTGAAAAATGTCTCCCCAGAAAGCCTCTGCTGTGAGGTAAGTAACATCTGTAGTGGGATGGTGTCGCGGGAGCTGGTCGCCCGCAGCGGACAGGCGACGGCGGGAGAGCGACAGTATCAGCAGTACGGTTTAACCGGCGCGCGCGGTGAGGCAGAAAGCGGCTTTGCTACGGCGCGTAAAGCGCTGGCGCAATGGAACGGACATTCACTTCACGGCCTGCTGTTACGCCTGATGGCAGTCAATCAGGACAGCAATCTGGTGTCACGCGGCGGCATTGAGGGGCTGCGCTATGTACAGGGATATGCGCGCGAATTACTGGCTAACGGCTGGGATCGCGAGGCGTTGCTTAGAATGGATAAGGCATTGATTGAACGCAATCTGAGTCCGGGTGGTAGCGCGGATTTGCTGTCGGTGGGGTGGGTGCTCTCTGCAATAAAATAGCCGGGTGGCGGCTTCGCCTTACCCGGCCTACGGTCTGGTTTTGTAGGCCCGGTAAGCGCAGCGCCACCGGGCACAACAATCAATGCGCGATAGGCTGCGCGCCGTGTGCTTCGCGGACGTGCTTGTACTTGAACAGCGCGATGAACGCAAAGAACAGCACCAGCGAATATGCTGCGAAGATGAGCCACACTGGCTGCCAGTTGGTGATGCCGTTAGTGGTATACATCTCAACCACTTTACCGCTCACCACACCACCCAGAATACAGCCGAAGCCGTTGGTCATCATCAGGAACATACCCTGCGCACTGGCGCGGATTTCAGGCTTCACTTCTTTTTCCACAAACACCGAACCGGAGATGTTGAAGAAGTCGAAGGCACAGCCGTAAACAATCATCGACAGAACCAGCAGCACGGTGCCGAACGGGCTTGGGTCGCCGTAGGCGAACAGACCGAAACGCAACATCCACGCGGCGATACTGATAAGCATCACGTTCTTGATGCCGTAGCGGCTCAGGAAGAACGGGATGGTCAGGATGAACAGCGTCTCAGAGATCTGAGAGATGGACATCATCACTGACGCATGTTCAACGATAAAGCTGCCAGAGAACAGCGGGTTGTTATCGAAGCTGTGCAGGAAGGTGTTGCCAAACATGTTGGTGATCTGCAGCTCAGCGCCCAGCAGCATGGAGAAGATAAAGAAGATCGCCATGCGTTTGTTTTTGAACAGCGCGAAGGCGTCCAGGCCGAGCATGGTGCTCCAGCTCTGGTTTTTCTGCTGGTTTGAGACTGGAATATGCGGCAGCGTCAGGGTGAAGATCGCCAGCAGCACGGAGAGCGCAGCACCGATATAGAGCTGCATATGGCTCAGTTCGAAACCTGCAAAGCTCACGCCCCACATCGCCATGATAAAGCCGATGGTGCCCCAGATACGGATTGGCGGGAAATCGGTCACGATATCCATATCATTGGATTTCAGGCGGTAGTAGGAGATGGTGTTGATCAGCCCAAGTGTTGGCATGTAGGCCAGCGAGTTAAGCAGGATCACCATGAACATCGCCCCCGGCGTGGTTACCTGGGCTGCCATAAACAGCGTTCCCGCGCCTACCAGATGGCAAAGCATGTACAGCCATTTCGCACTTAACCACTTATCCGCCACGATACCCAGCAGCGTTGGCATGAAAACAGCCGCAATACCGAGCGAGCTGTATACGGCACCGATTGACGCACCATCGAACTTGAGCGTCACAAACATATAGGAGCCGAGCGTAGTCAGCCAGCTACCCCACAGGCAGAACTGCAGAAACGACAATATTTTAAGCTGCAGCTTAAGGTTCATGTTACTTTCCTCACAAGTGAGCGGGAGATATGTTGTTTTGGGAACATTCAGGGTTGTTATTTGATGCAATTCTATCAGTTGGCAACGATATGTTTTGTTACCTCCCGCAAAAAAATGCAATCCACATTAATTTGCAGTTTGGATTGTGATGCAAATAACATTTTCGTATGGATGGGGGAAACAGAACACCTTCTCCGTTTAGGAGAAGGTGTGTAGATCAACGGCGGCGGTAGTTTTTCTGCGCCGTATTCACCTTATACAGATAACGGCGGGATTCCGCGGACGGGTGGCGGGTGGTCAGGGTTGAATAAACATCTCCTGGCGCCATGCTGTTGATGATGTTCGCGGCCTGCACTTTGTCATTCGAGAACACGCGCAACACGCTGCCCGCACCGCCGTTATACGCAGTAATTACCGCATAACGACGTGACGTCGGGTTATCAATTCCGCCCAGGTACACATTGTTGAGCATGGCCAGGTAAGCTGTGCCGGTATCAATATTGCTCTGTGGGTCGAACAGATAGCCGCGGCTTGGTGTGCCGGATTTCCCCTGAGCACGGAAGACATCTTTACCGGCGCTGTGTTGCACAACCTGCATCAGCCCCAGAGCATCGGAACGACTTACCGCGTATGGGTTAAACGAAGATTCCGTTTGCATGATCGCCAGGATCAGCGACTCATCCACACCATATTTACGTGAGGCCTGACGCACCATTCCCAGGTACTTATGCGCACGCTTGTCGAGGTGGTTTGGGACGAGGTTGATGGTGACGCTGTAGATAATCTTCAGGCCGTTTGAGCGGCTTTTCAGACGGGTCTGCAGCAGATAGTCAGCAAATTTTGTGGCGCGACCTTCCCAGCGGATAGGTTGTCCGGTCTGATCGACGACCTGTCCGTACAGGAACGGTTCCTTCGAGATAGTAATATCGTCGGCATCGGAGTAGAGATCGATAGAGCCTGGATCGTCACCCATCAGCAGAGTTTTGATTATTGCCTGCCGTAACCGTGCCGCCGGATCCGTGCCTGCGATGGTCTCTATCGTGATCGTACCGTCATCGAAGTTGATGTGGCTACGGGTCAGATAAGCGTCGGTGTACTTAACGTAGTCCTTAGGTCCGGCAATAAGAACTTCGTTAAATCCCCATATGTTCTCGATGTTGTGGGCAAACTGCCCCATCAAAATGTCAAAACCGTTGGTGTCCTTGATCCAGGCTTCGTTGTAATCATCGCCTTTTTTTGACGAACACGAGACAAGCAACGGCGCAACAAGTGCTAGCGCTAAAAGTTTTTTCATCATTCCGGGAGTGCGTGTTGTGTTTGCTTTAACGGCGGGGGTATCCCCGCGCGCTGTTATTTTTCCGGCGGCGTATAGCCTTCGATGTGTACGTCTTTGCCTTCAAACAGGAAGCTCACCATCTCCTGTTCCAGCAGCTTGCGGTGTTCCGGGTTCATCATGCTGAGCTTTTTCTCGTTGATCAGCATGGTCTGTTTTTTCTGCCACTGTCCCCAGGCTTCTTTGGAGATTTCGTTATAAATGCGCTTACCCAGATCGCCCGGATAAAGCTGGAAGTCCTGGCCTTCAGCGTCACGCTGCAGGAAAGTACAAAAAATCGTTCTGGCCATACTCATTCCTCTTTTTTAGCCGATGCTAAACCATTGCACCGGCACGTAATTGCTGTAACAGGCGCTCCACGGGAGCCGCCAGCCCGACTGATGGCGGTTGCGCTAAGTTATACCAGAGAGCAGTGCCTTCATCCATGCATGAGGTGAATGAGGACACGGGAAGCCACATCGGAACAATATCCAGATGGAAATGGCTAAAGGTGTGACGAAACGCGGTCAGTTGCATCATTTTATCGGCCGCAATCCCGCGCTTTTTAAGCCATTCCCGAAGCAAACCTTCATCTTCAAACTGTGGGAAGCAGTACAGACCGCCCCACAGACCGCTCGGTGGACGCTGGGCGAGGAAAACGTCGTCCCCGTGTTGCATCAACAACATATAGCCTGTGCGCTCCGGTAGAGTCTGTTTAGGTTTCTTGCCCGGATACTGTGCCCATGAATGGTTTGCATATGCCACACAGAGATTATTGACCGGGCAGAGTTCGCATTTCGGTTTTGAGCGCGTGCAGACCATTGCGCCCAGATCCATCATCGCCTGGTTAAAACGCTCTACACCTTTGGCTGGGGTCACGTCTTCACTGATCTCCCAGAGACGTTTTTCAACGTCCTTCTTCCCTGGCCAGCCATCGACGGCATAGCAGCGTGCCAGTACGCGTTTTACGTTGCCGTCGAGGATCGGGAAATGTTTGCCGAGTGACAACGAGAGAATGGCGCCCGCGGTTGAACGCCCGACGCCAGGCAAGTCCGCCACCTCGTCGAAAGTTTCCGGAAATTGTCCGTTGTGGCGCGTCGCGACCTGCTGTGCGGCCTTGTGAAGGTTACGTGCGCGGGCGTAATAGCCAAGCCCCGTCCACAGGTGTAGCACTTCGTCCAGCGGCGCATTGGCCAGATCGGTCACTGTCGGGAAGCGCGCCATAAAACGCTCAAAATAAGGAATTACCGTGGCGACCTGCGTTTGTTGCAACATCACCTCGGAGAGCCATACTTTGTAAGGCGTTTTTTCAATTTGCCAGGGCAGGGTTTTACGCCCGTATTTGTCGTACCAGTCCAGCACCTGGGCTGAAAATTGAGAGGCTTGCATGGTCATCGATTCGCATAATCAGGGACGCAGATTGCAGCACAGCGTCAATCTGCTGTAAACCGGATCTTTCCCATGCTTGCATAGACGCCTTAACTTTGGATAATGCCCGTTTCCCGAACATTCTCACAAGCAGACAACTCTTTTATGAAAAACGACGTCATTTCACCGGAATTTGATGAAAACGGTCGCCCGCTGCGCCGTATTCGCAGCTTTGTCCGCCGTCAGGGCCGCCTGACAAAAGGGCAGCAACACGCGCTGGACAACTACTGGCCGGTGATGGGCGTTGAGTTCAGCGAGCAGCCTCTGGATTTTGCCGAGCTGTTTGGCCGCGATGCGCCGATCACGCTGGAAATTGGCTTCGGTATGGGCGCCTCGCTGGTGACCATGGCGAAAGCACGCCCGGAGCAGAACTTCCTCGGTATCGAAGTCCACTCCCCGGGCGTCGGTGCTTGTCTGGCAACGGCCCACGAAGAGGGCGTAGAGAACCTGCGCGTGATGTGTCACGACGCGGTGGAAGTGCTGCATAAAATGATTCCTGACAATTCTTTAACCATGGTTCAGCTCTTTTTCCCTGACCCATGGCACAAAGCACGTCATAATAAACGCCGTATCGTTCAGGCTCCGTTTGCGGAGCTGCTGAAAAGTAAGTTAAAACTGGGCGGTGTCTTCCACATGGCGACCGACTGGGAACCTTATGCGGAACATATGCTGGAAGTGATGTCGTCGCTGGACGGGTATAAAAACCAGTCTGAAAGCAATGACTATGTACCGCGTCCGGATTCGCGTCCGGTAACGAAATTTGAACAGCGTGGCCATCGTCTTGGCCACGGTGTATGGGACTTAATGTTCGAGAGGGTGAAATAATGGCAAAGAATCGTAGCCGTCGTCTGCGTAAAAAAATGCACATCGAAGAATTCCAGGAAGTGGGTTTCTCCGTTGCGTGGCGTTTCCCGGAAGGCACCAGTGTAGAACAGATTGATCAGGACGTAGATGCGTTCATCAATGACGTGATCGAACCTAACAAGCTGGCCTTCGACGGTAGCGGCTATCTGGCATGGGAAGGTCTGATCTGCACCCAGGAAGTGGGTAAATGCACCGAAGAACATCAGGCTCTGGTACGTAAATGGCTTGAAGACCACAAACTGGAAGATGTCCGCGTCAGCGAACTTTTCGACGTTTGGTGGGACTAATAAAGAAGTCAAGGGCCAGCATTAGCTGGCCCATTTTGTCTGAGGGAGTGTTTAAGATGCGCAAAACGTTGCTGGCTGTGGCTTTGATGGCAACCGGATTCACCGCCCATGCGGATTACAAATGTAGCGTCACCCCACGTGATGACGTGGTGTTAAGCCCGCAAACCGTGCAGGTCAAAGGCGAAAATGGCGATCTGGTGATTACGCCGGATGGTAACGTGACGTTTAATGGCAAGGTGTACAACCTGACTGCCGCGCAGCGTGAGCAGGCGAAAGACTACCAGTCCGATTTGCGTACCGCGCTACCGTGGATTGACCAGGGCGCTCTGACGCGTGTTGAGAAAAGCCGCGTTGCGCTGGACAAGATCATTACCAAAGAAGTGGGTGAGAGCAGTAATATGCGCTCCCGCCTGACAAAGCTCGATAAACAGCTGAAAGAGCAGATGAACCGTATTATTGAGCATCGCACCGATGGCCTGACGTTCCACTACAAAGCGATTGATCAGGTCCGTGCTGACGGGCAGCAACTGGTGAACCAGGCGATGGGCGGCATTCTGCAGGACAGTATCAACGAGATGGGTGCTAAAGCGGTGCTGAAGGGCGGCGGTAACCCGCTTCAGGGTGTGCTGGGTAGTCTGGGTGGCCTGCAGACCTCAATTCAGAACGAGTGGAAGAACCAGGAAGATGATTTCCAGCAGTTCGGCAAAGACGTGTGTAAGCGCGTGGTGTCGCTGGAAGATAGTCGAAAGGCGCTGGTGGGGACGCTGAAGTAATTAATTTCACCCCTCACCCTAACCCTCTCCCCAAAGGGGCGAGGGGATGGTTTGCTCCCTCTCCCTTTCAGGGAGAGGGCCGGGGTGAGGGTTGTAGCATTTGCAGTGTCTCAAGGATCTTTTCTAATACCGCCTCTTCGTTATCCCAGAGTTCGTTGTTCCAGAAACGAATGACATGCCAATCTTTCTCATTAAGCCAGCACGTTCTTTGACGATCGTATTCCTGCTTTTCATCATGTTGCCCGCCATCCAGCTCAACGGCCAGACGAGCCGCGCAGCAGGCGAAATCCAGAATGTAGTGACCTACAGGATGCTGTCGACGAAATTTATAATTTCCGAAACGGCGACTGCGCAGTAAATACCAAAGCCGTCTTTCTTCTTTTGTCAGCTCGCGTCTGAGCTGTTTTGCATAAGAACGAATTTTTTCCATCCCCACACTCTGCCAGCCTTTCCCTCCGCTGGCAGAACGGGATGCAAAATCCTGAATCAGCCTTCAGGGATCTTCAGCGAGGAACAGCTCAAGAAGAGAGTTTAAGAACAGTTTGCCGTGCTCGGTGATTTGCCAGTATTCATCACACTCGGTCAGATACCCCTGCGCCAGCGCTTCGTCAATCTGCGGACGAATCACCGCTTCCGGCAGGCCGGTGTAGAGTTCGAACTCTTTACGCGGCGCGGCTTCCAGCAGACGGAAGCGGTTCATAAAGAACTCAAACGGCTTATCCGCCGCCTCGACGTCGTGCTGACGCTCCAGGTAGCGGCCTTCCATATACCCGCGCGGGTGGCGGGTTTTGGCGGTGCGCAGAATGCGTCCGTCCGGGAAAGTCACCTTGCCGTGCGCGCCGCAGCCAATCCCCAGATAGTCGCCAAAGCGCCAGTAGTTCAGATTGTGCTGACACTGGTAGCCCGGCTTCGCGTACGCGGACGTTTCATACTGCTGGTAACCCGCAGCGGTCAGAAGCTGATGGCCCTGCTCGAAGATATCCCACAGCGCGTCGTCATCCGGCAGTACCGGAGGGCGGGAACCAAACAGAGTGTTCGGCTCAATGGTGAGCTGGTACCACGAAAGATGCGGTGGGTTCAGCTCAATCGCCTGGCGCAAATCGTCCAGTGCCTCGTCCAGCGACTGGTCCGGCAGGCCGTGCATCAGATCGAGGTTAAAGCTGCGCAGGCCCAGCCCTGTCGCCAGCTTTGCCGCACGCTTCGCCTCTTCCGGGCCGTGAATACGCCCCAGGCGTTTTAACTTCGGTTCGCTAAAGCTCTGCACGCCGATGGAGATACGGTTAACGCCCGCACGTTGATAATCGACAAAACGGTCAGCCTCAACAGTGCCGGGGTTGGCTTCCATCGTGATTTCAGCATCAGCTGCCAGGTTCAGGCGAGCACGCACGCCGTCCAGCAGCGTTTGCATCGCCGGACCTGACAGCAGGCTCGGTGTACCGCCACCAATAAAAATGGTCTTAACTTCACGTCCCTGTGCGTAAGGTACATCGATATCCAGGTCGGCCAGCAGGTGTGCAACGTAGTCATCGTGTGGCACTTCACCTTTCAGCGCGTGCGAATTGAAATCGCAGTATGGGCATTTCTGCACGCACCACGGGATGTGAATATAAAGACTCAGAGGTGGCAAATTAGCCATTACGTAACGCTTCCAGTAACAATTTCAGTGCGCGTCCACGGTGGGATATCGCGCTTTTCTCTTCACGGGTCAGTTCCGCCGCGGTTTTACCCTCAGACGGAACAAAGAAAATCGGGTCATAACCAAAGCCGCCGTTGCCTGCTGCTTCACGGGTAATCACACCCGGCCAGCTGCCGTGGCAGACGATGGGGGTTGGGTCTTCCGCATGACGCATATACACCAGCACACAGTGGAACTGCGCGGTACGCTGTTCGGCCGGCACATCTTTCAGTGCAACAAGCAGCTTTTCCAGATTCTGCTGGTCGGTTGCATCTACGCCAGAATAGCGCGCGGAGTAGATCCCCGGTGCGCCACCGAGAAAATCCACGGCAAGACCGGAATCATCGGCAATTGCGGGCAGGCCCGTTATCTGCGAGGCATGGCGCGCTTTCAGGATCGCGTTTTCGATAAACGTCAGGCCTGTCTCTTCGGCGGAATCGACACCGAGTTCGGTCTGGGCAACCACATCCAGCCCAAAATCATTTAATAGCGAGGCCAGCTCGCGTACTTTACCGGCATTACCGGTCGCGAGAACAACTTTCTGCATGGTTTAGTCCTGTTCTGTCAGAGCCGCGACTTCCGTCGGGATAGATTGCGGGTTGAGGATTTTTACCTGTTTATGCCGCCCAAGTTCGCCTTTTTCGATGATGACCTGGCTTTTAGCCACGCGAAACTGTTTTGCCAGATATTTGGTCAAATGCGCGTTCGCCTGGCCGTCAACGGGTGGGGCAGTGATGGCGACTTTTAACTCGTCGCCATGCAGTCCAACAATACTGTCGCGGCTGGCTTTCGGCTGAATATACAACCGCAAAACCAGCCCGTCAGCGCAGGTGCTTACTGCGCTCATAGCGCCATCCACAGCCCCGGCAGCAGCATATCGCCCGTGGACTGTAACAGCTCTGCGATGCCCATGTTGATCACGTAGAGCAGCAGAACCAGGATCATTGGGGAAAAATCGATGCCGCCCATAGACGGAAGCAGGTTACGGATCGGGCGCAGCAAAGGTTCGGCCAGTTGCATCAGCGCGTACTCCACCGGGCTACGACCCTGGCTCACCCAGCTCATGATTGCCATGACCAGCAGCACCCAGAAGATCAGCAGACCGACGGTTTTAATCAGAATCAATACCGCCGCAATCCAGATAATCGGCTGGAAGGTGATGACCATAAACAGCACAATCGCTTTGATAATGCTCAGAATAAACGCCACCAGCACAGAAGCGCTGTCGATGGGACCCATTGCCGGGATAATACGACGCAGCGGTCCGACAACAGGCTGCGTGATTTTCACGACAAACTGCGAGAATGGGTTGTAAAAATCAACACGGGCCCACTGCATCCAGACGCGCAGCAAAAGCGCCATCGTATACAGCTCAATGACCGTTGAGAGCAGGAAAGTCAACGTCTTCATGGCGTTCCTCAGGTTTCCTTATTATTTTGAGTAGTCGCGCGCACCGAAAATTGCCGTACCGATGCGCACCATAGTGCTGCCTGCCGCGATGGCGGCTTCCATATCATCCGACATGCCCAGAGAAAGCGTGTCTACCGTTTGATAGCGCGATTTAAGCGCCTCAAATGCTACAGCCATTTGCTGTGCCACGGCAAACTGCCTTTCATAACTTGACTCAGGCGCCGGTATTGCCATCAGCCCACGCAGGGTTAAACGCGGCAATGCGGCGACTTCAGCCGCCAGCGCATCCAGTTCGTCCAGAGTAATGCCGGACTTGCTGTTTTCGTCACTGATGTTGACCTGAATCAGCACATTAAGAGCGGGCATTTCAGCCGGACGCTGCTCGTTCAGACGGGTAGCGATGCGCAGACGGTCAATGGTATGACACCAGTCGAAGTGTTCCGCGACCAGTCGGCTTTTGTTCGACTGCAGTGGCCCAATAAAGTGCCATTGCAGATCCGTAACCCCCTGTTCCTGGAAGTAGCGAATTTTATCCACGCCTTCCTGCACATAGTTTTCGCCAAACGCCCGCTGGCCAGCATCAATTGCTTCTGCGATGGCGCTCGCAGGCTTAGTTTTGCTGACTGCAAGTAACGTAATTTCTTCTGAAGCACGGCCGCAACGTGTTGCTGCAGCTGAGATTTTGTCCCGGACCTGTGCCAGGTTATGCGCAATGTCGTTCATTTTCCGAGGAGTAGTCTATGGATGTGGAAGAAATTGTGGCCCTTAGTGTAAAGCATAACGTCTCCGATCTACACCTGTGCAGTGATTCGCCACCTCGCTGGCGTAGATTAGGCCATCTTGAACCGGCACCGTTTCCGCCTCCTGATGTCAAGGCATTATTAAAAGGGTGGCTGAATGATGAGCAGCAGGGAGCATGGTGGGCAAACGGGCAGGTGGATTTTGCCGTAACCATTGCAGGAGGCCAGCGTTTGCGCGGTAGTGCCTTTAAACAGATGAAAGGGGTCTCTGTGACGCTACGGCTGTTGCCGCGAAGCTGTCCGCAACTCTCTTCGCTGGGGGTACCACGGGCTGTGCCGGAACTGCTAACGAACGACAACGGATTGATTCTGGTCACGGGGGCGACCGGCAGCGGCAAATCCACCACGCTGGCGGCGATGGTCGATTTTCTCAACCGTAATACTGACGGCCATATCCTGACGCTCGAAGATCCGGTGGAGTTTATGTACCAGAGTGAACGCTGCCTGATACAGCAGCGAGAAATTGGCCAGCACAGTCCGTCATTCGCCGAGGCGCTACGCAGCGCGTTACGCGAGGATCCTGACATTATTCTGCTGGGGGAACTGCGCGACAGCGAAACGATCCGTCTGGCGCTGACGGCGGCGGAAACCGGGCATTTAGTGCTGGCAACGTTGCATACGCGCGGTGCATCCCAGGCGATTGAACGGCTGGTCGATACGTTCCCGGCTCAGGAGAAAGATCCGGTGCGTAATCAACTGGCCGGCAGCCTGCGGGCGGTACTGGCGCAAAAGCTACTCCCCGATCTACAGGGCGGTCGCGTGGCGCTGTATGAACTGCTGGTGAACACAGCGGCCGCAGCGAATCTCATTCGTGAAGGAAAAACGTGGCAACTGCCCGGCATCATTCAAACCGGTCAACAGGTGGGGATGCAGAACTTTGACCAGAGCCTGGCAGAAAGGCGGGCACAGGGGCGACTTCAGGCTCCCTGTGCTCAGTAGCCCTGTTCGAAATAGCTTTCGAGAATGATGACGGCAGAAGCAGAATCTACGCTGCCTTTGTTGAGCGCCCGGAAGCCCCCATGCTCAAACAGGCCTGCACGCGCTTCGACAGTGCTAAGACGCTCGTCGTGAAGCTTTACAGAAACACCGAAGCGGCCATGGATTTTATTGGCAAACTTCCGCGCCCGGGCGGTCAGTGGCTGCTCTGTACCATCCATATTCAGCGGCAGTCCAACGATAACATCATCCGGCTGCCACTCTTTGAGCAGACGCTCAATCAGATTCCAGTCAGGCGTGCCGTCGTTGGCCTTCAGAGCCGTTAGCGGACGGGCAGTACCCGTGATGCGCTGACCCACGGCGACACCGATGCTTTTCGTACCAAAATCGAAGGCCAGAAGTGTTCCACTCATCAGGCATGCCCCGCTACGCCAGGCATGGTCAGAATATCAATGCCAATCAGTTTCGCCGCCTCACGCCAGCGATCGGCGATAGGGGTTTTAAACAGGATATTCATATCCGCAGGTGCCGTAAGCCAGGCGTTATCGAGTAGCTCTTGCTCAAGCTGGCCTTTTTCCCATGACGAGTAGCCCAGCGCCACCAGTACTTCAGAAGGCTGCTCTGCAGTCCCCAGCGTTTCGAGCACGTCGCGTGAGGTTGTGATGACGGTATTATCAGAGATTCGAATACTGGAAGAGAACTCAGGCGGCGTGTGCAGGATAAAACCACGATCTTCTGCAAGCGGTCCGCCCAGCATCACCGGTTTATCAAGCCGGATTTCCGGCAGGCGCGCTTCAGCCGAAATTTTCAGCTTTTCCAGAATCCCCTCAACCTGGAGGTTTTCCAGCGGTTTGTTGATGATGATACCCATCGCACCGTCTTCGTTGTATTCGCAAATATAAACCACGGCGCGGCGAAAAATCGGATCCTGGAGAGCAGGCATGGCAATAAGAAAGTGATGCTGTAAATTCATTGTCAGAGGTACTGTTTCCTGGTTTAAAAAGCGACAGCACCCAGTATGCGGACAAACTGTGGGGCTGTCACTAATAGTATTAGTAAGTTATTTCTGGATACGTTTCTCGATCGCGTCCATCAGCATTCCGGTAATCGAAATCGGGAATTCCGCTTCGATTTCACGAATGCAGGTCGGGCTGGTAACGTTCACTTCAGTCAGGCGGTCGCCGATGATATCCAGGCCAACAAAAATCAGACCTTTGGCTTTAAGCGTTGGGCCGACGCGGCGGGCAATCTCCCAGTCGCTTTCGGTCAATGGACGCGGCTCACCACGGCCACCAGCCGCCAGGTTGCCACGGGTTTCGCCGCCCTGCGGAATACGTGCAAGGCAGTAAGGAACCGGTTCGCCATCCACGACCAGAACACGTTTATCCCCATCTTTAATGGCCGGAAGGTAATTCTGTGCCATGCAGTAACGGGTGCCGAGTTCAGTCAGCGTTTCAGCAATTACACCAATATTCGGGTCGCTTTCTTTCACGCGGAAGATTGACGCACCACCCATCCCATCCAGCGGTTTCATGATGATATCGCCGTGCTTTTGCCAGAATTCTTTCAACTGCGCTTTGCTGCGGGTTACCAGGGTTTCCGGCGTCAGGTCAGAGAACCAGGCGGTGTAGAGCTTCTCGTTACAGTCGCGCAGGCTCTGCGGTTTGTTAACGATCAGGGTACCTTTCTCTTCGGCACGCTCAAGAATGTAGGTGCAGTAGATGTATTCGGTGTCGAACGGCGGATCTTTACGCATCAGGATGACATTAAGATCGGCAAGCTGGATATCCTGCTCGGTGCCGAATTCATACCATTTGTCGTAGTTCTGCTCGACGTTAACGATGCGGGTGCGCGCGCGAGCTTCACCGTTGATCAGGTAAAGATCGTTCATCTCCATGTAGTGGAGTTCATAGCCACGACGCTGCGCTTCCAGCAGCATTGCGAAGCTGGAATCTTTCTTGATATTGATGTTTGCGATGGGGTCCATCACGATGCCGAGCTTTATCATGTGCTTCTCCGTTAATGCTTCAACCCAGATCGCCAAACCGTACCTGTAGCGCGGTAATGGCCGTGAGTGCCGTTGTCTCAGTGCGCAGAACGCGAGGTCCCAACAGAATATCAGTAAACTGGTAACGTGCAGTCATCGCTATTTCGTCGGCCGACAGGCCGCCTTCCGGGCCAATCAACAGGCGTACGCGCTCAACGGGCAGCGGCAGCGTATTGATGCTGGCGCTGGCGCGCGGATGAAGATTGAGCTTCAGCCCACTGTCCTCTTCTGCACACCAGTCCTCCAGATCCATCGCCGGGCGGATCTCCGGAATACGGTTGCGGCCACTCTGTTCACAGGCCGCAATAGCGATTTTCTGCCACTGCTGGATCTTTTTGTTCAGACGTTCCGCGTCCAGTTTAACGCCACAGCGCTCAGAAAAAAGTGGCGTAATGAGGCTTACACCCAGTTCAATCGATTTCTGGATGGTAAATTCCATCTTTTCACCGCGCGACATTACCTGGCCTAAATGAATATGCAGCGGCGATTCACGGTCATCCACTTCGCCACGCAGCACATTTACGTGGACACTTTTCTTATCCGCGCGTGTGATTTCGGCGTCGAAAACCTGATTAGAGCCGTCAAATAGTTGTATGGCCTGGCCTGCACCCATGCGCAGCACACGGCCAACGTGGTTGGCGGCTTCATCAGACAGGGCGATTTCGCTGCCTGCGGTAATCAGTTCAGGGTGGTAGATGCGAGGAATGCGCATAGTCAGAAATTCCATTAGTCATGCGATGTAAGCGAATTGCCGCTAGTGTAGGTTAGCTCTTTTGCGCCTGGCAAGCCCGCTGGACATAAGGGTTGTGATTCCCCTGGACTCTGGCGATACGTTCGTCACGCTGGCATTCCCACTCCGTCACCGGGTATTGCTTATCCCATGCATTGAACAGTTGGGTTTGCTGACGCGAAAGGTTGAGGTCGTAACGGTCACGCATATAGAAGTAGGTGCGGGCGATACTGCCGCGCGCCCGGGCAGGTGGCTCGGCGACTTTCTCTTTAAAATCAACCTTCATACCGCACTGTCCGTACTGGCCTTCGCCACCGTTCCACTGGCTGTACATAAAGTTACCGCGGTCGCCGTTCACTTCACCCACGGCGGGTTGCAGGTTATGCATATCGCTTTCCATCTGGCGATAAACCGGGTCGCTGGCGCAGTTTTTACGTCCACCGTCCTGCCAGCACTGACGCTGATGACCAAACTGCCATGCCGGCACCACATGTTCCCATTCGATGCGGCTGGCTCGATTCTCGTTTTTACGCACTTTATAGCCGCAGGACTCCAGGTCAACGATCCCTTTTTTACCCTGCCAGTTAATCTTACAGCCACAATAAAAATCACCGGGAACGTCCGCGTTAACTTTTACACCTGCGGCTTTAGCCTGAGAGAAACTATTGATACCGTCGGCCAGAGCATGGCCAGAGAGCGCCGTCGTCAGAAAAGCGACCGCGAGAGAGAAATTACGGGACATCTTACACTCCGTGTCAAAACGAGCCCGCAACGTAACGAATGTTGTTCCTGTATGCAATCAGTCAGATCAGAAAAGTTCCTGAAAGTTCAGCTGATTATTCCGCGATCAGCGGTTCGCCGCATTTGACACAGCGGTAGGTTGCTTCGCCTCGCACCACGCGATTGTGACGGCGAACGGTGAGCTGATGCTGCTGACACTGGCATCGGTAAGAGAAGGTATTGCGGCGTACTGATTCCAGCTCGAACTGATGGGTTCTGCGAGCCGGAACACCGAGCACGGCTTCCATCATCCATTTCCACTCTTTTCCGTGAGGTGCGACGCGGCCAAAGTGTTTCCATACCAGAAGGTGTGCCAGCTCGTGCGGAACCACTTCCTCGATGAACGCCTGCTGGTTTTCCATCATCAATACCGGGTTAAGGCGGATCTCGTAAGACTCCAGCCACGCGGTACCTGCTGCGGTTCCACGCTGCTGGTAGACGAGTTTGGGTTCAGGATAATTGCGGCCGAGCTTCAGGTTCGCCTGGGCGAGTTTTTCCCGCAGGCTGCGCATAACGGCTTGCTGGATGGCAATGGGGAGACGGGGTGCTTTCATAGGGGCAGAGCATAAAACGCGAAGCGGGGAGGTGCAAGGGGCACCTCCCCGTGAGGGGATTAGTCGTGGGCGCCTATTTCGCGCAGCGGACGACCTTTCATCAGGTTACGTTCTATATGTTCCAGCGAAACGTGTTTGGTTTCAGGAACCAGCCAGATAGTCAGAACAATAAAGAACAGGTTCAGACCAGAGTAGACCCAGAATGTATTGGCATTCCCCAGATTGTTGAGCATGGTCAGGAAGGTTGCGCCGACAATCATGTTTGCCACCCAGTTGGTCGCGGTTGAGCAAGTGATACCAAAATCACGCCCTTTCAGCGGCTGAATTTCGGAGCACAGCACCCAGATCAGTGGACCTGCACTCATCGCGAAACCAACGATGAACATCAGTAGCATGGCCACGGCAAAGTATTGTGCTGACGATGAGTGAATGCCCACGTGCATCATGGTGCCGAGCACACCCATCCCAACAGCCATCACCAGGAAGCCCAGTGTTAGCGTTGGTTTGCGTCCCCAGCGGTCAACCAGGCCGATGGCGATAAAGGTTGCCAGCACGTTGGTCAGACCCACGATGACGGTACCCCACATCTGCTCGGTGGTGTTGGTATAACCTGCCAGTTCAAAGATTTTTGGCGCGTAGTACATGATGACGTTCATCCCGGTGAACTGCTGCATCACTTGCAATAGCACGCCCAGGAATACGGCGCGGCGGAAGTTACTGTTCCCTTTAAACAGCGCCCAGCCGGACTGTTTCACTTTAAGGCTTTCGCGGATCTCTTCCAGCTCGTTTTTCGCTTCTGCACTGGTATCACGCAGGCGCAGTAGCACGCGTTCTGCATCAACGAAGCGGCGTTTGGCGGCAAACCAGCGCGGGCTGTCCGGCAGGAAGAAAACACCAATCAGCAACAGAATGGCCGGGATGATGATCACGCCGAGCATCCAGCGCCATGCGCCGCTGTAGCTGAACGCGGTATCGGAAAGGTAGGCCCCCAAAATACCGATGGTGATCATCAGCTGGTACATGGAAATCATACTGCCACGGATTTTCTCCGGTGCAATTTCAGACAGGTAGAGTGGGGCGGTATATGACGCCACCCCTACGGCCAGGCCGAGCAGCACGCGGGAAACCAGCAGCACTTCTACGTTTGGCGCCGCCGCCGAGAACAGTGAACCGGCCACGAACAGAATAGCACCGATCATCAGGCTTTTTTTACGGCCCAGTTTGAAGGAGAGCCAACCGCTGCCGACTGCACCAACCGCTGCGCCGAACATCATGGAGCTCACCACCCATTCCTGAGTGTGGGCACTTATTTGAAACTCATCGGTGATGAAGGGGAGCGCACCGGCTATCACGCCGATATCCAGGCCAAAGAGTAATCCTGCCAGGGCTGCGAGGAAGCAGACGAAGAAAGTCATCGCCTTGTTGGACGTACGCCCCTGTTTTTTATTGTCAGGCATTATGCCCTCCAGTTGGGTTATCAGTTTTATTGATATTAAGGGTAGGTGAGCGACCCGCAAAAATATGTGAGGCAAATCACAATGGTGTAATCGGTTACACTAACTTGTAACCGTCAATAAAATTAACGCTTTGAAAATATAGAGGTAAACGGAGTGATATGCATCGCGAAAGACGAGATTTCAGACTTAACTTAAATGGAATGTAACAGCAGAAGAAAGCTGCTCATGCAAAGAGATTGTTCTGAAAGAAAAGCATGAAAAGAGAGGTGGAATCGATTACACAGGGTGCGGCTTTGAGCTACCAGCCGACAAAAAAAAAGCCAGCACAAAGGCTGGCCTGTTTAACACCGTCAGTCGATTATTTCAGACCGGCAGCTTCACGCAACAGAGCGGCTTTGTCGGTTTTTTCCCATGGGAAATGTTCACGACCAAAGTGACCGTATGCAGCGGTTTCTTTGTAGATAGGGTGCAGCAGATCCAGCATCTGAATCAGACCGTATGGACGCAGGTCGAAGAACTCACGCACCAGCAGTGTCAGCTGTTCTGAAGGTACTTTCTCAGTACCGAAGGTTTCAACCATGATGGAGGTTGGTTCAGCTACGCCGATAGCGTAGGACACCTGAATCTCACAACGGTCAGCCAGACCTGCAGCAACGATGTTTTTCGCAACATAACGCGCGGCATACGCAGCAGAGCGGTCAACTTTTGATGGATCTTTACCAGAGAACGCACCACCACCGTGACGTGCCATGCCACCGTAAGTATCAACGATGATTTTACGACCGGTCAGGCCGCAGTCACCCATTGGGCCGCCGATAACAAAGCGTCCGGTTGGGTTGATGAAGAATTTGGTTGCTGAGCTCAGCCATTCACCAGGCAGAACTGGCTTGATGATCTCTTCCATCACCGCTTCTTGCAGGGATTTCTGGTCAATCTCTTCGGAATGCTGGGTAGACAGAACTACCGCGTCGATACCGACGATTTTGCCATCGTCGTACTGGAAGGTGACCTGGCTTTTCGCATCCGGGCGCAGCCACGGCAGGGTGCCGTTTTTACGCACTTCAGCCTGACGCTGCACCAGACGGTGTGCGTAGGTCACAGGTGCTGGCATCAGCACGTCAGTTTCGTTGGTTGCATAACCAAACATCAGACCCTGGTCGCCCGCGCCCTGTTCCAGCGGATCGGCACGGTCCACGCCCTGGTTGATGTCTGGAGACTGTTTGCCAATTGCGCTCAGTACCGCGCAGGAGTTGGCATCAAAGCCCATATCAGAATGCACATAGCCGATCTCACGCACCGTGTTACGGGTGATCTCTTCGATATCAACCCATGCGCTGGTGGTGATCTCACCGCCAACCAGAACCATGCCGGTTTTGACATAGGTTTCACACGCTACGCGCGCTTTTGGATCCTGGGTCAGGATCGCATCCAGCACCGCATCGGAGATTTGGTCAGCAATTTTATCAGGATGTCCTTCTGATACGGACTCGGACGTAAACAGGTGTTTTGCCATGTTTTATTTCACCTAAGAGGAATTTGGTTAGCTCAAGCTGCTGTGTAGAATAGCCAAAGGAGATAATTCTACCAAGGCCTGCAGGTTTTTGACACTGGCAGTATGAGTGTTAATCAGTATAGATGGATTAACATCTGGACGTCTATTTTAGGTCACTTCTTCACCCGATTTCCAGTTTTTTTTGACTAACCTCTCGCTGAGTTGAAAAGGCTACTGGAAATTTTTCCTGACGGTACTGGCAACACGCGCATTTTTGTTTTGCTTTTTAGCCCCCTTCTCGGTATAAAACGCGGCGCGCGGCTCATACAAAAAAGCGCTCGATGAACTCATCGTGTCGCCACTTCCAGCCGGGTTAAGCAGTGAACTTTTAGCTTTGGCTTGTGGTCCGTTTCAGCAGGAGCGGCCGTGGAGGTGATACGAGATAATGAACCATCGTTTTCCGCTAATTCAGCGCAGCCGTTCTGGCGCGCATTTGATTCCCGCAACCCGCATTTCTAGTCTGCAAACCTGCCGATGTTATACCCATCTCGGCGCTTCTCAGGATTCCAGGGCCGGTAACGCTTTGTGAAAACTGAACAAGGGCGCTCTTGTTAATACAAGAGTTTTCTCGTGGTTTCGCCGAACCTTGTCATACAGAGTTCGGATACGTGTTTTACAATGATATGAATAAGAAACCGGTCGCACGGTCTGGATTTCAGCATACTCTGCTGGGAAACGGAGCCGTTTATGGGTTGTTATCGCCGTATAACGCTGCGATAGTAGTCAACTGTTTTACACTTAATACAAAGAGTTGAGGTTCGCTATGTCTGACGACATGTCTTCTTTTTCGCCTTCGTCAGCGGGCGAACAGGGTGTACTACGTTCTATGCAGGAGGTTGCGATGAGCTCCCAGGAAGCCAGCAAGATGCTGCGCACTTACAATATTGCCTGGTGGGGCAATAACTACTACGACGTCAACGAACTGGGCCACATCAGTGTCTGCCCGGATCCCGACGTCCCTGAAGCGCGCGTGGATCTCGCCAAACTGGTGAAAGCCCGCGAAGCACAGGGCCAGCGTTTGCCTGCACTGTTCTGCTTCCCGCAGATCCTGCAACACCGCCTGCGTTCGATTAACGCCGCGTTCAAACGTGCGCGTGAATCCTACGGTTATAAAGGCGACTACTTCCTGGTTTACCCGATCAAGGTGAACCAGCACCGCCGCGTGATTGAGTCGCTAATCCACTCCGGCGAACCGCTGGGCCTGGAAGCGGGCTCAAAAGCAGAGCTGATGGCCGTGCTGGCGCATGCGGGCATGACCCGTTCTGTAATCGTCTGTAACGGCTATAAAGACCGTGAATACATTCGTCTGGCGCTGATTGGCGAGAAGATGGGCCATAAGGTCTATCTGGTTATCGAGAAGATGACCGAAATCGCTATTGTGCTGGAAGAAGCCGAGCGTCTGAATGTAGTACCTCGCCTGGGTGTGCGTGCGCGTCTGGCCTCGCAGGGTTCCGGTAAATGGCAGTCTTCCGGCGGCGAAAAATCCAAATTCGGTCTTGCGGCAAACCAGGTTCTGCAGCTGGTAGAAATTCTGCGTGAGCGCGGTCGTCTGGACAGCATTCAGCTGCTGCACTTCCACCTCGGTTCGCAGATGGCTAACATTCGCGACATCGCCACCGGCGTGCGTGAGTCCGCGCGTTTCTACGTTGAGCTCCACAAGCTCGGCGTCAATATTCAGTGCTTTGACGTGGGTGGCGGCCTGGGTGTGGACTATGAAGGCACGCGTTCTCAGTCTGACTGCTCTGTGAACTACGGCCTGAACGAATATGCTAACAACATCATCTGGGCGATTGGCGATGCGTGTGAAGAACACGGTTTGCCGCATCCGACGGTGATCACTGAATCTGGCCGCGCAGTAACCGCGCACCATACGGTGCTGGTGTCCAACATTATCGGCGTAGAGCGTAGCGAAATTTCCGAAGCCACGCCGCCGCAGGCTGATGCACCTCGTTCCCTGCAAAATATGTGGGAAACCTGGCAGGAGATGCACGAACCGGGTACACGCCGTTCCCTGCGTGAGTGGCTGCATGACAGCCAGATGGATCTGCACGATATTCACGTTGGCTACTCTTCAGGTAACTTTAGCCTACAGGAGCGCGCGTGGGCCGAACAGCTCTATCTGAACATGTGCCATGAAGTGCAGAAACAGCTCGACCCGAGCAACCGCGCACACCGTCCGATTATCGACGAGCTGCAGGAACGTATGGCGGACAAGATTTACGTCAACTTCTCCCTGTTCCAGTCGATGCCGGATGCCTGGGGTATCGATCAACTGTTCCCGGTTCTGCCGCTGGAAGGGTTGAACCATGCTCCGGAACGTCGTGCGGTGCTGCTGGACATCACCTGTGATTCTGACGGTGCTATCGACCACTACGTGGATGGTGATGGTATTGCGACTACCATGCCAATGCCAGAATACGACCCGGAGAACCCGCCAATGCTGGGCTTCTTCATGGTCGGGGCATACCAGGAGATCCTCGGTAACATGCACAACCTGTTCGGTGATACCGAAGCGGTTGACGTGTTTGTCTTCCCTGACGGAAGTGTGGAAGTTGAGTTGTCTGACGAAGGCGATACCGTGGCGGACATGCTGGAATACGTTCAGCTGGATCCAAAAACGTTGCTAACCCAGTTCCGCGATCAGGTGAAAAACACCGGTCTGGACGATGCACTACAGCAGCAGTTCCTGGAAGAGTTTGAAGCGGGTCTGTACGGGTACACCTACCTGGAAGACGAGTAAGGTAAATCTCCCTTTCCCTGTGGGAGAGGGCGGGGTAAGGGCATCAGACCGCACAATGCCCTATACTCTCTTGAACCCGTATGAATTAAGGGTGATAATTCGCCCAATATGCTATTTACGAATCAATCCCTTCCTCGTCGGGTTTAACGACGCGGAGGGGATTTTTTTTCATCTGTTTTTAATGTATCGACTTTAAAAGAGGTCAGGACATGAGCACTTTAGGTCATCAGTACGATAACTCTCTGGTATCTAACGCGTTTGGTTTTTTACGCCTTCCGATGAACTTCCAGCCGTACGACAGCGATGCCGACTGGGTTATCACTGGCGTGCCATTTGATATGGCTACCTCTGGCCGTGCTGGTGGGCGTCATGGCCCGGCAGCCATCCGTCAGGTATCGACTAACCTGGCCTGGGAACACAATCGCTTCCCGTGGAACTTCGACATGCGTGAGCGCCTGAACGTAGTTGACTGTGGTGACCTGGTTTACGCTTTTGGTGACGCGCGTGAGATGAGCGAAAAACTCCAGGCGCACGCCGAGAAGCTGCTGGCAGCAGGTAAGCGTATGCTCTCCTTCGGTGGTGACCATTTTGTGACTCTGCCACTGCTGCGTGCGCACGCAAAACACTTCGGTAAAATGGCGCTGGTGCACTTTGATGCACATACCGACACTTATGCGAACGGCTGTGAATTCGACCACGGCACCATGTTCTTCACCGCGCCAAACGAAGGCCTTATCGATCCCAACCACTCTGTGCAGATCGGTATCCGTACTGAGTTCGATAAAGATAACGGCTTTACCGTGCTGGATGCCTGCCAGGTAAACGATCGCGGTGTTGACGACATCATTGCACATGTGAAGCAGATCGTGGGTGACATGCCGGTCTACCTGACCTTCGATATCGATTGTCTGGATCCGGCGTTTGCTCCGGGTACCGGTACACCGGTGATCGGCGGCCTGACTTCTGACCGTGCCATCAAACTGGTTCGTGGTCTGAAAGATCTGAACATCGTCGGGATGGACGTGGTGGAAGTGGCTCCAGCTTACGATCAGTCCGAAATTACCGCTCTGGCTGCGGCGACGCTGGCACTGGAAATGCTCTACATCCAGGCGGCGAAAAAAGGCGAGTAAGTTTAGCGGTTAAATAAAAGCCCTCACCAGCTGGTGAGGGCTTTTTTGTGCTTTTGAAAAGGAGGCAAGACTGCCTCCCTCTGAAATTATTTAATTCCGTCTGCGGCCATACGGTCGCGAATATGCTGCGCGCGTTCTTCTGAGGCTGGGTGATCATCAAACATTGAGCTTTGACGTCCTGCTTCCAGTTTGGCCAGTTTTTCGAAGCTGGTGGCTAAACCTGATGGATTAATGCCGCGTTTGCGCAACAGATCGTAGGAGTAGTCATCTGCTTCGGACTCCTGACGCTGGGAGAACTGAGAGTTAACCAGCTTCTCTCCGACATCGCCAAGCTGCGACTGCGACAAGCTACCAACAATACCGCCCGCTGAAGCCGCTGCTGCGCGAATGGCGTTGGTGCCTAAGGCAACCTGCATCCCTTTCTTCACGTGACCGAGCGCAACGTGGCCCATTTCATGGCCGATCACCGCTTCAACTTCGTTGTCGGTCATCATATCCATCAGCCCGCTATAGACGCGGATACAACCGTTCGCCATTGCGAAAGCGTTCACGTCTTTGGCCATGTAAACCTTGTAGTTTACCGGCTGGCCGTTGATGTTATCGCCCAGCGCGGAAGCAATCTTATTCAGACGCTGCGTGTAGGTACTGTTAGCAGGGGCAAGTGTGGCTTTTCCGTCCATATCTTTACAGGCCTGGTCGCTCAGCGCTTTTACCTGCGCGTCGCTCAGGGAATAAGCCTGAAAAGCTTCTGCGCCTGAGGTCATCAGGCCGTTAGAATCCATATTCTGACAGCCACTCAGCAGGAGCGTTGTTCCCAGGGCCAGCACTATTGCACGCATTTTCATGAGGTTGCTTCCGTACTCGTTAATCTGAATAAAATCCGAAAAGTACACCGGCAACGAAGCCGGGGTCGGGCTAAGTATAAGGAATATCTACGGGGTCGGGCGAGCAGATTGCGCAACATGCGAGCATGATCCAGAGATTTCTTAAGCTGCAAAAGAATGCTCCATGTACATGGCATGCTGCTTGGGTTACATTGTTGGCACTTTTTTCCGGCGTAGCCCAAAACGCGCTGTCGTCAAGGGCATGGCCTTTAACAGTCCGATCTGGAGTTAAAATGTCCTCACGTAAAGAGCTTGCTAATGCTATTCGTGCGCTGAGCATGGACGCAGTACAGAAAGCCAAATCCGGCCACCCAGGGGCCCCTATGGGTATGGCTGATATCGCCGAAGTCCTGTGGCGTGATTTCCTGAACCACAACCCGCAGAACCCGGCATGGGCTGACCGCGACCGTTTCGTGCTGTCCAACGGCCACGGCTCTATGTTGATCTATAGCCTGCTGCACCTCACTGGCTACGATCTGCCGATTGAAGAGCTGAAAAACTTCCGTCAGCTGCACTCCAAAACTCCAGGTCACCCGGAAGTGGGTTACACCGCTGGTGTTGAAACCACGACCGGTCCACTGGGCCAGGGTATTGCGAACGCTGTGGGTATGGCGATTGCTGAGAAGACCCTGGCGGCGCAGTTCAACCGTCCTGGCCACGACATCGTAGACCACTTCACCTACGCGTTCATGGGTGATGGCTGCATGATGGAAGGCATTTCTCACGAAGTGTGCTCCCTGGCGGGGACCCTGAAACTGGGCAAACTGGTTGCGTTCTACGACGACAATGGTATCTCCATTGACGGTCACGTTGAGGGCTGGTTCACCGATGACACCGCTAAACGTTTTGAAGCCTATGGCTGGCACGTTGTGCGTGGTGTTGATGGCCACGATGCTGACTCGATTAAACGTGCAATAGAAGAAGCGCGCGCTGTCACTGACAAACCATCCCTGCTGATGTGCAAAACCATTATCGGCTTCGGTTCACCGAACAAAGCCGGTACCCACGATTCCCACGGTGCGCCACTGGGCGACGCGGAAATTGCACTGACGCGCGAAGCGCTGGGCTGGAAACACCCGGCATTCGAAATCCCATCTGACATTTATGCTCAGTGGGATGCAAAAGAAGCAGGTCAGGCGAAAGAAGCCGCATGGAACGAGAAGTTCGCTGCGTATGCTAAAGCCTTCCCACAGGAAGCCGCTGAATTCACCCGTCGCATGAAAGGTGATATGCCTTCTGACTTCGATGCAAAAGCGAATGAGTTTATTGCTAAGCTGCAGGCGAACCCATCTAAAATCGCCAGCCGTAAAGCGTCTCAGAATGCGATTGAAGCATTTGGTCCACTGTTGCCTGAATTCCTGGGCGGCTCTGCTGACCTGGCGCCTTCTAACCTGACCCTGTGGTCCGGTTCTAAAGCGATCAACGAAGATACTGCCGGTAACTACATCCATTATGGTGTACGTGAATTCGGTATGACGGCAATTGCTAACGGTATCTCCCTGCACGGTGGTTTCCTGCCGTATACCTCTACCTTCCTGATGTTCGTAGAGTACGCACGTAACGCCGTACGTATGGCTGCGCTGATGAAACAGCGTCAGGTGATGGTCTATACCCACGACTCCATCGGTCTGGGCGAAGATGGTCCAACTCACCAGCCGGTAGAGCAGGTGGCTTCTCTGCGTGTGACTCCGAACATGAGCACATGGCGTCCATGTGACCAGGTTGAATCCGCAGTGGCGTGGAAATACGGTGTTGAGCGTCAGGATGGCCCAACCGCACTGATCCTCTCCCGCCAGAACCTGGCACAGCAGGACCGTACTCCAGAGCAGCTGGCGAACATCGCTCGCGGTGGTTATGTTCTGAAAGATTGTGCAGGTCAGCCAGAGCTGATCTTCATCGCCACCGGTTCTGAAGTTGAGCTGGCTGTTGCGGCATGGGACAAACTGTCTGCCGAAGGCGTTAAAGCGCGTGTGGTCTCCATGCCGTCTACCGATGCGTTCGACAAGCAGGATGCTGCATACCGCGAGTCCGTACTGCCTAAAGCGGTTACCGCTCGTGTGGCAGTGGAAGCGGGTATTGCTGACTACTGGTTCAAATATGTGGGCCTGAATGGCGCAATCGTCGGTATGACCACCTTCGGTGAGTCTGCACCGGCAGAGCTGCTGTTCGAAGAGTTCGGCTTCACCGTTGAGAACGTTGTAGCGAAAGCGAAAGAACTGCTGTAATCGTTTGTGCGGTGCGGGCTGATGCCCTCACCCCGGCCCTCTCCCACAGGGAGAGGGTGCAAACACTAAAAACGGTAACCTCTCGGTTACCGTTTTGCTTTTACCTCGTCGTAAATTATTCCACCTAAAATGTGACGCAAGTCATATAGCTCGCTTATTCATCTGGACAGACATTCCTTTTATTCCTCGATTCGCTTATTCTTGCTGAAGCGTTTCAGTCGATTAAATGTTCGACAATTGACCAATCAATCGCAGTTTGTGACAGCAAGGATTCCCCTTCGGGCGTAGCTGGATTACTCTTTCAGCCACCTCAAACCCAGGGATAGCTTTGCAGGAGATCTATGACCGTACGCGTAGCGATTAATGGCTTCGGTCGCATCGGACGTAATGTGGTTCGTGCTTTGTATGAATCCGGACGTCGGGCGGAAATGACCGTGGTGGCAATCAATGAACTGGCGGATGCTACGGGCATGGCGCATTTGTTGAAATATGACACCAGCCACGGACGCTTTGCCTGGGATGTACGCCAGGAAAGAGATCAGCTTTTTGTGGGTGATGACGCTATCCGTGTGCTGCATGAGAACAGCATTACCGGGCTACCCTGGCGTGAATTGGGTGTGGATGTGGTGCTTGACTGTACCGGCGTGTATGGCAACCGCGAACATGGCGAAGCCCATCTGGCAGCAGGTGCGAAAAAAGTCCTTTTTTCTCATCCCGGCAGCAACGATCTCGACGCGACCGTCGTGTTTGGCGTCAATCAGCATGAGCTGCAAGCTGAACATCGCATTGTCTCCAACGCCTCCTGTACCACTAACTGCATTATTCCGGTCATTAAACTGTTAGACGATGCATATGGCATTGAATCCGGTACTGTGACCACGATTCACTCCGCCATGCACGATCAGCAGGTGATCGACGCCTACCATCCGGATTTACGACGCACTCGCGCGGCGAGCCAGTCAATCATTCCGGTGGACACAAAACTGGCAGCAGGGATCACACGTATTTTCCCGCAGTTTAATGACCGTTTTGAAGCGATTGCCGTGCGCGTTCCGACGATTAACGTCACCGCAATCGACCTTAGTGTGACGGTGAAAAAACCGGTAAAAGCCAGTGAAGTCAACATGTTGCTGCAAAAAGCGGCACTGGGTGCATTTCATGGTATAGTTGACTATACGGAATTGCCGTTGGTCTCAGTAGATTTTAACCACGACCCGCACAGCGCCATCGTTGATGGCACTCAAACACGCGTCAGTGGCGCACACCTTATCAAGACGCTGGTCTGGTGTGATAACGAATGGGGCTTTGCTAACCGAATGCTCGACACTACGTTAGCAATGGCCGCTCAAGGTTTCAGGTAAGACGCATTGTGCGTCTGCAAAACTTTAAGAATCAACGAGAGGATTCACCATGTCTGTAATTAAGATGACCGATCTGGATCTGGCTGGTAAACGCGTTTTCATCCGTGCTGATCTGAACGTACCGGTTAAAGAGGGTAAAGTGACCAGCGACGCGCGTATCCGTGCATCTCTGCCAACCATCGAACTGGCTCTGAAGCAGGGCGCTAAAGTGATGGTAACCTCCCACCTGGGTCGTCCAACCGAAGGCGAGTACAACGAAGAGTTCTCTCTGCTGCCAGTTGTTAATTACCTGAAAGACAAACTGTCCAACCCGGTTCGCCTGGTGAAAGATTACCTGGACGGCGTTGAAGTTGCTGCCGGTGAACTGGTTGTTCTGGAAAACGTTCGCTTCAACAAAGGCGAGAAGAAAGACGACGAAGCACTGTCCAAAAAATACGCTGCACTGTGCGACGTATTCGTAATGGATGCTTTCGGTACGGCTCACCGTGCGCAGGCTTCTACCCACGGTATCGGTAAATTCGCAGACGTAGCCTGTGCAGGTCCTCTGCTGGCTGACGAACTGGAAGCGCTGGGTAAAGCACTGAAAGAACCTGCCCGTCCAATGGTTGCTATCGTTGGTGGTTCTAAAGTTTCTACCAAACTGACCGTTCTGGACTCCCTGTCTAAAATTGCTGACCAGCTGATCGTTGGCGGTGGTATCGCGAACACCTTCGTTGCCGCTCAAGGTCACAACGTGGGTAAATCCCTGTACGAAGCAGACCTGGTTGACGAAGCTAAACGTCTGCTGAGCACCTGTGATATTCCAGTTCCAACAGATGTTCGTGTTGCCACTGAATTCTCTGAAACTGCAACGGCGACCCTGAAGTCTGTAAACGACATCAAAGACGAAGAGCAAATTCTGGACCTGGGCGACGTTTCTGCACAGAAACTGGCTGAAATCCTGAAAAACGCAAAAACTATCCTGTGGAATGGTCCTGTTGGCGTGTTCGAATTCCCGAACTTCCGCAAAGGGACTGAAATCGTTGCTAACGCTATTGCAGACAGCGAAGCGTTCTCTATCGCAGGTGGTGGTGACACCCTGGCGGCAATCGACCTGTTCGGTATCGCTGACAAGATCTCCTACATCTCCACTGGTGGCGGTGCATTCCTCGAATTCGTGGAAGGCAAAGTACTGCCAGCAGTAGCAATGCTCGAAGAGCGCGCTAAGAAGTAAGCCATTCAAGGGCAGGGAAACCTGCCCAATTTTCAGCGCGCTTTTAAGAGCTCGCACCTTTTCTAACGGCCGAAGATACAGGACTAAGCAACATGTCTAAAATTTTTGATTTCGTAAAACCTGGCGTTATCACTGGTGATGACGTACAGAAAGTGTTCCAGGTAGCTAAAGAAAACAACTTCGCTCTGCCAGCAGTTAACTGCGTAGGTACCGACTCCATCAACGCCGTACTGGAAGCCGCTGCAAAAGTTAAAGCACCGGTTATCGTTCAGTTCTCTAACGGCGGTGCTGCGTTCATCGCTGGTAAAGGCGTGAAAACTGACGTTCCTCAGGGTGCTGCAATCCTGGGTGCTATCTCTGGTGCGCACCACGTACACCAGATGGCTGAACACTACGGTGTTCCAGTTATCCTGCACACTGACCACTGCGCGAAGAAACTGCTGCCGTGGATCGACGGTCTGCTGGACGCGGGTGAAAAACACTTTGCTGCTACCGGTAAGCCACTGTTCTCTTCTCACATGATCGACCTGTCTGAAGAGTCACTGCACGAAAACATCGAAATCTGCTCCAAATACCTGGCGCGCATGGCCAAAATGGACATGACCCTGGAAATCGAACTGGGTTGCACCGGTGGTGAAGAAGATGGCGTGGACAACAGCCACATGGACGCTTCTGCACTGTACACCCAGCCAGAAGATGTTGATTACGCTTACACCGAGCTGAGCAAAATCAGCCCACGCTTCACCATCGCAGCGTCCTTCGGTAACGTACACGGCGTTTACAAACCAGGTAACGTGGTTCTGACCCCAACTATCCTGCGTGATTCTCAGGAATATGTGTCTAAGAAACACAACCTGCCGCACAACAGCCTGAACTTCGTCTTCCACGGCGGTTCCGGTTCTTCTGCTCAGGAAATCAAAGATTCCGTAAGCTACGGTGTAGTGAAAATGAACATTGATACCGATACCCAATGGGCAACCTGGGACGGTATTCTGCAGTACTACAAAACTAACGAAGCTTACCTGCAGGGCCAGCTGGGCAACCCGAAAGGCGAAGACCAGCCGAACAAGAAATACTACGATCCACGCGTATGGCTGCGCGCAGCGCAGACTTCCATGGTGACTCGTCTGGAGCAGGCTTTCAAAGAACTGAACGCGGTTGACGTTCTGTAATTTGAGCTGCTAACAGCATCAGAAGGCCCGCAAATGCGGGCCTTTTTTTATGCCTTTTCAAGAGCCTGCCATACCGGTTTTTGTGATCTGTTTGGCAAAACCGGTGCTTTTTGTTTACCCTTTACTGACCTGCCTGTCTCCATGGGGGATGGATTTTTGTGTTTTGGTTTAACAAAAGGAAGAATAAATGGAACAACTCGATGTCGTAGACAGCATCAATAACGCCGGTACCTGGCTGGTGCGTAACCAGGAGTTGCTGTTGAGCTACGCCGTAAACATCGTAGCGGCTATTGCCATCCTCATCGTCGGGATGATCGTGGCACGTATCGTATCAAACACCGTCAACCGTGTGATGCGCGCCCGAAATATTGATGCCACGGTTGCAGATTTCCTCTCTGCACTGGTGCGTTACGGTATTATCGCTTTTACGCTAATTGCAGCACTGGGACGCGTGGGCGTACAGACCGCATCGGTAATCGCCGTGCTTGGTGCAGCAGGTCTGGCTATTGGCCTTGCATTGCAGGGCTCGCTCTCGAACCTGGCCGCCGGCGTACTGCTGGTCACCTTCCGCCCATTCCGTTCTGGTGAGTACGTTGACCTTGGTGGGATTGCCGGAACGGTACTTCAGGTACAGATTTTCTCTACCACCCTGCGTACCGTTGATGGTCGTATCGTTGTTGTGCCAAACGGGAAAATCATTGCAGGCAACATCATCAATTTTTCCCGCGAACCTGTGCGCCGAAATGAGCTGATCATCAGCGTGGCATATGATTCCGATATCGATCAGGTGAAGTCGCTGATTAGCAATATCATTGCTTCAGACGATCGCATTCTGAAAGACAAAGAGCAGACCGTACGCCTGAACGAACTGGGTGCTTCTTCGATTAACTTCGTGGTACGTATCTGGAGCAAAAGCAGCGATCTGCAAAACGTTTACTGGGATGTTCTGGAGCGTATCAAACGTGAGTTCGATGCTAATGGCATCAGCTTCCCTTACCCGCAGATGGACGTAAACGTCAAAAAAGTCAAAGAAGCAGAATAACTTCACCACCAGGCCCGGTAAGCGCTAGCGCCACCGGGCTTTATTTTTATAAGCATGACTAATCCCCAATTAATATTATCAATTTCCTCTAATGTGATTCGCGCAGTATAGTCTGCTTCCAGAACAACACTGTGAGAGTTTCGTCATGTTATCCTATTACTTTCAAGGGCTTGCCTTAGGGGCGGCCATGATCCTTCCGCTTGGCCCACAAAATGCGTTCGTGATGAATCAGGGCATCCGCCGTCAGTATCATCTGATGATTGCCCTGCTGTGCGCGGTAAGCGATCTGCTGCTGATTTGCGCCGGGATTTTTGGTGGTAGTGCATTGCTGATGCAGTCGCCCTGGCTTCTTGCGTTGGTTACCTGGGGTGGCGTGGCGTTTCTGCTGTGGTACGGTTTTGGTGCACTGAAAACGGCCATGAGCAGCAATCTTGAGCTGGCAAGCGCTGAAGTCATGAAGCAGGGGCGCTGGAAGATCATCGTCACCATGCTGGCGGTTACCTGGCTTAACCCGCACGTTTATCTCGATACTTTTGTGGTGCTGGGGAGCCTGGGCGGACAGCTGGATGTTGAGCCGAAGCGCTGGTTTGCGCTTGGAACGGTCAGCGCCTCTTTCCTCTGGTTTTTCGGTCTTGCGATCCTGGCGGCGTGGCTGGCCCCTCGTCTTCGCACTGCTAAAGCGCAGCGGATCATCAACACACTGGTGGGTCTCGTGATGTGGTTTATTGCCTTCCAGTTGGCAAAAGAGGGCATTCATCATGTCCAGGAATTGTTCAACTAAGCCATTGTCTTATGGACAACTGAACAAGACCCGCTAAGCTTGCTGGCATGCGCCCTGTTGTTGGGGCACTCTTCGCAACATGGAGGAATGACAGTGAAGTTTAAAGTGATGGCCCTGGCGGCATTAGTGAGTTTAGGTGCGGTGTCGGTGCAGGCAAGTGAACTGCCAGATGGTCCGCACATCGTCACTTCAGGCACCGCAAGTGTGGATGCGGTACCGGATGTTGCAACCCTGGCGATTGAAGTCAATGTGGCTGCGAAAGATGCGGCATCTGCCAAGAAGCAGGCTGACGATCGTGTTGCGCAATATCTCTCATTTCTTGAGCAGAACGGTGTAGGTAAAAAAGATATCAACTCCGCTAACCTGCGTACTCAACCCGATTACGACTACCAGAATGGCAAAAGCATTCTGAAAGGCTACCGTGCTGTGCGTACTGTCGAAGTGACGGTGCGTCAACTGGACAAGCTGAATGCATTACTGGATGGCGCGCTGAAGGCGGGGCTGAACGAAATTCGCTCTGTGTCGCTGGGCGTTGCGCAACCGGAGAAATACAAAGACGAAGCGCGTAAAGCGGCGATTGATGATGCGATGCATCAGGCGCAGCAACTGGCTGCAGGCTTTAACAGCAAGCTCGGCCCGGTTTACAGCGTGCGTTACCACGTCTCAAACTATCAGCCAAGCCCGATGGTACGGATGATGAAAGCCGATGCGGCGCCAGTATCTGCTCAGGAAACTTACGAGCAGCCGACGATCCAGTTCGACGATCAGGTCGATGTGGTGTTCCAGCTGGAGCCTGTTGCAGCACAGCAGAAAACAGCTCAGTAGTCTGCAGGCCGGGTAAGGCGAAGCCGCCACCCGGCTTATTTTTTAATCCTGTCTCAACACCTTGTGCCCGTAAGCCAGTAGCGCATCGGTGACGTTGCGCATCATACGGCTTTCCGGCGCAAAACGGTGCCAGTAGAGCATCCGGCGCTGATACAGCCCCGGCGTTAGGTCAATCAGCTCTCCGCTTTTCAACTCTTTCTCAATCTGCAGATGCGGGATCATGCAGCAGGTGGTGCCCTGACGCGCAAGCTGCACGAAGGCTTCAGACGAGTTGACGATATGACACGGTACGCTGCCCGGCGGCAGGTCAAAGTTTTGCTGCAGGAACGCCTGATGCATATCGTCCAGATGGTCGAACGCGACTGCTGGCGCTTTGAGCAGTGCGGCGCGGGTTACACCATTAGGGAAGTAGCGCTCGGCAAAGGCTTTTGAACCCACAAACAGGTAATCCAGAGCGCCTAGCTGATCGACAAGACAGCTCGGCAGCGCCTGAGGCTGAATACTGACCGCACCAACCACTTCACCACGACGCAGGCGCTCCTGGGTACGGGTTTCATCTTCAACCTGCAAATTCAGGCGGATAGGGGAATCTGCTAATACCGGGGCCAGGGCAGGCAGCAGCCAGGTTGCCAGACTGTCGGCGTTGACCGCCAGAGAGAGCAGCAGTGGCGTAGAGCCCGTTTGTTCATCACCCAACCACTCATCTTCCAGCAGTTCAACCTGGCGCAGCAGGGCGAGGAGCTTTTGCCCTTGCTCGGTTGGACGTGGCGGCACGGTGCGTACCAGCAACGGCTGGCCGAACATATTTTCAAGCTGTTTGATACGCTGTGATACGGCGGACTGCGTGATGCAAAGCTTTTGCGCCGCGCGCTCAAAACCTCGTTCACGAATAACTGCATCAAGTGCCTGTAGTGTTCTGTAGTCCGGACGTTTCATCGCTCTGGCTGACTCCTTAATTTGGCTTATTCTGCACTATGACACAATTTTCCCTTTGTGACAGACGAATTCCACCTCACGTGTTCTATAATGCGGCCTAAGTTTTCACACCACAGGCAAAACGATCATGACGCAGGATGAACTGAAAAAAGCAGTAGGATGGGCCGCTCTCCAGTATGTACAGCCGGGTACCATTGTCGGTGTCGGTACGGGATCAACCGCGGCACACTTTATCGATGCGCTGGGCACGATGAAGGGGCAAATTGAGGGCGCGGTTTCCAGCTCCGATGCTTCCACGGAAAAGCTGAAAAGCCTCGGCATTACCGTTTTCGATCTCAACGAAGTTGACCGTCTGGGGATTTACGTTGATGGCGCGGATGAGATTAACGGCCATATGCAGATGATCAAAGGCGGTGGTGCAGCGCTGACGCGTGAAAAAATCATTGCCTCCGTTGCGGACAAGTTCATCTGCATCGCGGATGCCTCCAAGCAGGTCGATATTCTGGGTAATTTCCCGCTGCCGGTGGAAGTGATCCCGATGGCCCGTAGCGCGGTTGCCCGTCAACTGGTGAAGCTGGGCGGTCGTCCGGAATATCGTCAGGGCGTAGTCACCGATAACGGTAACGTGATCCTCGACGTTCACGGTCTGGAAATCCTAGATGCTATCGCGCTGGAAAATGCCATCAACGGCATTCCAGGCGTAGTAACCGTAGGGCTATTCGCCAACCGTGGCGCGGATGTGGCGCTGATCGGTACCGCTGACGGCGTGAAAACCATCGTAAAATGATCTGACGGGGGGAGTCCTCCCCCCGCTAAAAAATTTTTGAAAAGCTAAATTCGGTGACTTGTGTCACGTTTTTACGCCTATTTTGCCGATCCTGCCGCATTCACAAATTTCTGTAGCATTTTCCTCTGTCATTTTACCCTGTATGACTTTTCTTCAGAGTGCCGACGCAAACGTTCATATTGCTGCAATAGTTTTTTTTGATATGTTGGCTATAGCGGATTTAAATCCAGCACAACATCAGTTCAGATAAAATACAGGGTCGGGTAAATGGCAAAGGTATCACTGGAGAAAGACAAGATTAAATTCCTGCTGGTTGAAGGCGTGCATCAGAAAGCGCTTGATAGCCTTCGTGCAGCGGGTTACACCAACATCGAATTTCACAAAGGCGCGCTGGACACCGAAGAGCTGAAAGCGGCCATCCGTGATGCCCACTTCATTGGTCTGCGATCCCGTACCCACCTGACTGAAGATGTAATTGCTGCGGCGGAAAAACTGGTTGCCATTGGCTGTTTCTGTATCGGTACCAATCAGGTCGATCTGAATGCAGCCGCCAAACGCGGTATTCCAGTGTTCAACGCCCCGTTCTCCAACACCCGTTCCGTGGCGGAGTTAGTGATTGGCGAGTTGCTGCTGCTGCTACGCGGTATCCCTGAAGCTAACGCCAAAGCACACCGCGGTGTCTGGAATAAACTGGCAGCGGGGTCATATGAAGCCCGTGGTAAAAAACTGGGTATCATTGGTTATGGTCACATTGGTACTCAACTGGGGATTCTGGCTGAATCTCTCGGGATGCATGTCTATTTTTACGATATTGAAAGCAAGCTGCCTTTGGGTAACGCGACGCAGGTTCAGCATCTCTCTGATCTGCTGAATATGAGCGATGTGGTCAGCCTCCACGTGCCGGAAAATGCCTCCACCAAAAACATGATGGGCGCGGAAGAGCTGGCGCTGATGAAGCCGGGCTCACTGCTGATCAACGCCGCGCGCGGCACGGTTGTCGATATCCCGGCACTGGCGGATGCGCTGAAGCGTAAGCATCTGGCGGGTGCGGCCATCGACGTCTTCCCAACGGAGCCTGCGACCAACAGCGATCCGTTTAATTCTCCGCTGTGCGAATTCGACAACGTAATCCTGACGCCACACATTGGCGGCTCAACCCAGGAAGCGCAGGAGAACATCGGTCTGGAAGTGGCGGGTAAACTGAGCAAATATTCTGACAACGGTTCTACGCTCTCTGCGGTGAACTTCCCGGAAGTGTCTCTGCCGCTGCACGGTGGTCGTCGCTTGCTGCACATTCACGAAAACCGTCCGGGTGTGCTGACCGCCATTAACCAGATCTTTGCCGAGCAGAGCGTCAACATCGCCGCGCAGTATCTGCAGACGAATTCTCAGATGGGTTATGTGGTGATTGATATTGAAGCGGATGACGATGTTGCCGAGAAAGCACTGCAGAGCATGAAGGCGCTTCCAGGGACGATTCGCGCGCGTCTGCTGTACTGATTGTGTTGTGTCGGGTGGCGGCTGCGCCACCCGGCTTTATTCTACCAGGTCCAGGTTTTACTGGGCGTCACCACCGCCGGTAGCGGCACATCCCATTTTTCCACCGGCAATGCCTCCACGCCCTGACAATCATGCGCGTAACCCACCGGCTGTAGCTCATACTGTTGCCAGTTTTGCAGCGTCCGGTCGTAAAAGCCGCCGCCCATCCCTAAACGCTGGCCCTGTTCATCAAACGCCACCAGAGGCGTAATCAGCACATCCAGCTGTGACAGCGGCAGCACGTCACGCACATCCAGTTTTGGCTCAGTGATTTTCAGACGATTTACGACCAGCTCGCTGTGCGGGTGGTAGTGCAGAAAAAGTAGATTACCTTCGCTAAACGGATGCAGCACTGGCAGGTAAACCTTCTTCCCGGCTCGCCAGAGTTGCTCGATGAGAGGTTGGGTATCCAGCTCGCCATCAAATGAGAGAAACAAGGCTACGGTATGCGCCATCACAACAGGCGGATACGCCATCATGCGCGCGGCAGCCTGCTGGGCAAAATGCGCTTGCTGATCGGAGGTTAACGCACGACGGCGTTGACGAATTAACTGACGAATGTCCTGGCGTGAAGCAGAAACTTCAGGGAATTGAGTCATGGTAGTCGGTAGAAGAAAAGAGAGGGAATCTCCGAGATGCCGCCGCAGGCTGTAACCCTTGAACCCTTGGTTCAAGGTGAATGTGTCGTCATAGTTTTAAGGCTTCTCGGACGGACCGAGCATGCTCACCAACCATGGAGCGCCACATTCTTGTGGTATGAAATATCGGCTCAGGGGACTGGCCCGCTTGCGAACATCTCAGAGAAATTTTGTCTTCACAGTTACTCTACCATAGTCAACTGAGAAGTGTTATTCAAACTTTGGTCCCGGTCTTTCGGGATTGCGACCTTGATCAAGCAATGCTTGTTCTATGGTCTGCTGGAGCATTTTAATGCGCTGCTCCATACTTGCCGCGTAGTCGCGGGTCTTCGCTTTTTCCTGAGTCAGTTCATAGCTGATGTTCAACGCGGCGATGAAAACCAGCTGCTCAGTATTTGTGACTCTAGTGCGTTCTTTTAGATCTTGCAACCGCTGATTCAAATCGTCCGCAGCCTGATTCAGGGCATCCCTTTGTTCAGGTGGACAATTCACTCGCAGTGAACGGCCAAAAATCTGGAGATCGACGGGTTGTGCAGACATGCCACCTTCCTGCTGATTGACTGCGCTGCCTTCGCTTACTGCCCCGGGGGCCGCGAAGGGGCGACACTATAGCTACCCTGATGTGAAGATACAAGCCCTTTTCTGGTATCACCAGGGTCCAAAGTGGTAGCATATCATGAAACTTCCCCCCTTTGATGACGAATGCTCATGTCTATACAGAACGAAATGCCTGGTTACAACGATTTAAACCAGTTACTGAACCAGCAGGGAGTGGGTTTAACCCCTGCCGAAATGCACGGTTTGATCAGTGGCATGCTGTGCGGCGGAAACAGCGACAGCTCATGGCAGCCGCTGATCCACGACCTCACGAACGAAGGGCTGGCGTTTGGTCACGAACTGGCGGAGGCACTGCGTAAAATGCATGCCGCCATCAGTGATTCACTGGAAGACGATGGCTTCCTTTTTCAGCTTTATCTGCCTGAGGGCGATGACGTAAGCGTGTTTGATCGCGCTGATGCGCTGGCAGGTTGGGTAAACCACTATCTGCTGGGGCTGGGTGTGACACAGCCTAAACTCGATAAAGTGACCGGCGAAGCCGGTGAGGCGATCGACGATCTGCGTAACATTGCCCAGCTTGGTTACGATGAAGACGAAGACCAGGAAGAGCTGGAAATGTCTCTCGAAGAGATCATCGAGTATGTGCGCGTGGCGGCGTTGCTGTGCCACGACAACTTTACGCGCTCACAGCCGACCGCGCCGGAAGTCCGCAAGCCAACCTTACATTAAGAAAAATAACGCACAGGAGGGTGTCATGGTTATCTCGAATCAAGAGTATTCGCGCCGCCGCCAGGCGCTGCTCGCCAAAATGCAGCCGGGAAGCGCTGCACTGATTTTTGCCGCGCCCGAAGTAACGCGTAGCGCCGACAGCGAATATCCCTATCGCCAGAGCAGCGATTTCTGGTACTTCACCGGCTTTAACGAGCCGGAAGCGGTACTGGTGCTGATTAAAAGCAATGACACCCACAACCACAGCGTGATTTTCAACCGCGTACGCGATCTGACGGCCGAAATCTGGTTTGGCCGCCGCTTAGGCCAGGAGGCCGCGCCGGCGAAGCTGGGCGTTGACCGTGCGCTGGCGTTTAGCGAAATCAATCAGCAGCTCTATCAGTTGTTGAATGGTCTGGATGTGCTTTACCACGCTCAGGGCGAATACGCGTATGCCGATGAAATAGTCTTTACTGCCCTGGATAAGCTGCGCAAAGGCTCGCGGCAGAACCTGTCCGCCCCCGCCACGCTCATAGACTGGCGTCCGGTCGTGCATGAGATGCGCCTGTTCAAGTCCGAAGAAGAGCTGAATTTGATGCGTCGGGCAGGTGAAATCAGTGCTCTGGCGCATACCCGTGCCATGGAGAAATGCCGCCCGGGTATGTTTGAATACCAGCTGGAAGGCGAAATTCACCATGAATTTAACCGTCACGGCGCACGTTATCCCTCTTACAACACCATTGTCGGTGGCGGGGAGAACGGCTGCATTCTGCACTATACCGAAAACGAAAGCGCGCTGCGTGACGGCGATCTAGTGCTGATTGACGCCGGTTGCGAATATCAGGGCTACGCGGGGGACATCACTCGTACCTTCCCGGTGAACGGTAAATTCTCGCCGGCACAACGCGCGATTTACGACATCGTTCTGGAATCCCTTGAGACGGCACTCACATTGTATCGTCCTGGCACCTCCATTCAGGAAGTGACCGGCGAAGTTGTGCGCATCATGATTACCGGCCTGGTTAAGCTCGGTATTCTGAAAGGTGACGTAGGCACTCTGATTGCTGAAAATGCGCATCGACCGTACTTTATGCATGGCCTGAGCCACTGGTTGGGGCTGGATGTGCATGATGTGGGGGCGTATGGTGCAGAACGTTCGCGCGTGCTGGAGCCGGGCATGGTATTAACCGTAGAACCTGGGCTGTATATCGCGCCTGATGCCGATGTGCCTGAAGAGTATCGCGGGATTGGCATCCGCATTGAAGACGATATCGTCATTACCGAAAGCGGCAACGAGAACCTGACGGCCAGCGTGGTCAAAAATGCTGACGATATCGAGGCGCTGATGGCAGCGGCACACAAATGAGCGTGATTATTGTTGGCGGCGGAATGACGGGGGCCACGCTGGCACTCGCTATTTCGCACATGACACAGGGGAAACTCCCGGTGCATCTGGTGGAAGCCGTTGCTCCAGAGGCTTCAGACCACCCCGGTTTTGATGCCCGCGCAATTGCGCTGGCGCAGGGGACATGTCAGCAACTGTCGCGCATCGGTATCTGGCAGTCGATTGCCGACTGTGCGACGGCGATCAACACCGTTCACGTTAGCGATCGCGGGCATGCGGGTTTTGTCACGCTGGATGCGCAGGATTATCGTATTGATGCCCTGGGGCAGGTCGTTGAGCTGCACGACGTCGGATTACGTCTGTTCCGTCAGCTTCAGGATGCACCTGGCGTCACGCTGCATTGTCCGGCGCGTGTGGCCAGTTTTAGTCGCAGTGAAGGGGCGGTCAGTGTGACGCTGGAAAATGGTACTGTTCTTGAAGGCCAGCTTCTGGTTGCCGCAGATGGTTCTCGATCTGCGCTCGGCACCCAGTGTGGTATCGAGTGGCGTCAGCTGGCGTATGGGCAGGTGGCGGTCATTGCGAATGTCTCCACTGCCGGAGCGCACAGCGGCAGGGCTTTTGAACGTTTTACACAGTATGGCCCGCTGGCGATGCTGCCGATGTCGAACGGACGCTGCTCGCTGGTGTGGTGCCATCCCCAGAGTAAGTCTGAAGAGATTCAGTCCTGGTCCGACGAACGTTTTTGCACTGAGTTGCAAAAAGCCTTTGGCTGGCGGCTGGGGCGGATCACCCATGCAGGCAAGAGGACGGTATATCCGTTGTCGCTGACGACAGCATCTCAATCCATCTCCCATCGTGTCGTGCTAGTGGGTAATGCCGCGCAGACGCTGCATCCGATTGCGGGTCAGGGCTTTAACCTCGGGTTACGAGATGTCATGAGCCTTGCAGAAACCCTTTCGCAAGCGTGGGGTGAGCAAAAAGATTGCGGTGCATACTCAGTGCTAAGCCATTACCAGAAGCGACGTCAGGCGGATAAAGAGGCGACGATTGGTGTCACTGATGGCCTGGTTCATCTTTTTGCCAATCACTGGGCGCCGCTGGTTGCAGGCCGTAACCTCGGGCTGATGGCGATGGAATTATTCATTCCGGCACGTGACGTGCTGGCGCAGCGGACCCTTGGTTGGGTCGCGCGTTAAGGAGTTATCACCGTGCAAAATGTTGATGTCGCCATCGTTGGCGGCGGAATGGTAGGACTGGCATTGGCCTGTGGCTTACAGGGCAGCGGCCTGCGCGTGGCCGTGCTGGAGCAAAAGCAGCCCCAGCGTGTCGCACAGGATGCGCCGCCGGAACTCCGCGTCTCGGCAATTAATGCGGCCAGCGAAAAGCTGCTGACGCGCCTTGGTGTCTGGTCAGATATCGTGGCGCAGCGCGCCAGTTGCTATCACGGCATGGAAGTATGGGATAGAGACAGCTTTGGTCATATCGCTTTTGATGACGAAAGTATGGGCTATAGCCATCTCGGTCATATCATCGAGAATGCCGTTATCCATCATGCGCTGTGGCAAAAAGCGCAGTCATGCAACGATGTCACCCTGATGGCACCCGCACAAATCCAGCAGGTCGCGTGGGGTGAAAATGAGGCGTTTATTACCCTGCAAAGCGGTGACATGTTGACTGCACGTCTGGTTGTTGGCGCTGATGGTGCGAACTCCTGGCTGCGTAATAAAGCCGATATTCCGCTAACGTTCTGGGATTATCGTCATCATGCTCTGGTAGCGACGATCCGCACTGATGAGCCGCACGGCGGTGTCGCGCGTCAGATCTTCCATAATGACGGCATTCTGGCCTTCCTGCCGTTAAGCGATCCGCATCTCTGCTCGATTGTCTGGTCCCTGGTGCCAGAAAAAGCGCAGCTGATGCAGGAGGCCACGCCAGAAGCGTTCAACCAGGCACTGTGCATGGCGTTTGATAACCGTCTTGGGTTATGCACGCTTGAGAGCGAGCGTCTGGTGTTCCCGTTAACCGGACGCTACGCGCGTCAGTTTGCGGCGCACCGTCTGGCGCTGGTGGGGGATGCGGCACACACGATTCATCCGCTGGCCGGGCAGGGCGTTAACCTTGGCTTTATGGATGCGGCTGAACTGGTTGAAGAACTGCGTCGTCTGCATCGCGAAGGGAAAGACATTGGTCAGCATCTGTATCTGCGTCGCTATGAGCGCAGCCGCAAGCATAGCGCGGCAATGATGCTGGCGGGCATGCAGGGTTTCCGTGAGTTGTTTGCCGGTGCCAATCCGGCGAAAAAATTGCTACGTGACATCGGCCTTAAGCTCGCTGATACGCTTCCCGGCGTTAAACCTCAACTTCTTCGTCAGGCGATGGGTCTTAACGACCTACCGGACTGGCTGCGCTAATTTAGACCCCCGTCACACTTTATTTCCCGGCCTCTGTGCCGGGGAAATTTCCTCGTTTGAAATATTCTAATTTCACCTCATTTTTCGCATTAGATAATCTAATCTGGCTAATTTTATGTTGCGGAAATTTGGCCCATTTTTCCGCAGGAAATATCACCATGTGCTAAATCCTGTTAGATCATTGTTAATTTTGTGCGGGGTTAATCGCATTTTTCCAGTGAATAACTCTGTAGGCTTTTCAGCGTTTTTTGGTCATAAGCTAATGTGATGACCCATTTTACCTTATGGTTAATCGCCGGTTTCGGTGGTAAGTTCAGGTAAAAGAGAACGTTTGCGTCGGCCCCTGAAAATGAGGTCGATACCGGGTTTCACGGTGAATTTTTCAACGAGGACAAGATGGCTCAACAGACTCCTTTGTACGAACAACACGTGTTATGCGGCGCCCGCATGGTGGACTTCCATGGCTGGATGATGCCGCTGCACTACGGCTCGCAGATTGATGAGCACCACGCGGTGCGCACCGATGCCGGTATGTTCGACGTGTCCCACATGACGATTGTCGATCTGCGCGGTAGCCGCACCCGGGAGTTTTTGCGTTATCTGCTGGCAAACGACGTCGCCAAACTCAAGACACCGGGTAAAGCGCTCTATACCGGCATGCTAAATGCCTCCGGCGGTGTGATTGACGACCTCATCGTCTATTACTTCACAGAAGATTTCTTCCGCCTCGTTGTTAACTCCGCTACCCGCGAAAAAGACCTCACCTGGATTACCCAACACGCTGAACCTTATGCCATCGACATCACCGTTCGTGATGATCTGTCGCTGATTGCCGTACAGGGACCGAACGCGCAGGCGAAAGCCGCTTCTCTGTTCAGCGACGAGCAGCGTAAAGCGACTGAAGGCATGAAGCCGTTCTTCGGCGTGCAGGCAGGCGATCTGTTTATCGCTACCACTGGCTATACCGGTGAAGCGGGTTACGAAATTGCGATGCCAAATGAGAAAGCCGCAGATTTCTGGCGTGCGCTGGTGGAAGCCGGTGTGAAGCCAGCGGGTCTGGGTGCACGTGATACGTTGCGTCTGGAAGCGGGTATGAACCTCTACGGTCAGGAGATGGATGAAGGTGTCTCTCCGCTGGCGGCCAATATGGGCTGGACCATCGCATGGGAACCTGCTGACCGTGAATTTATTGGCCGTGAAGCGCTGGAAATTCAGCGTGAGAAGGGCACTGAACAACTGGTGGGTCTGGTGATGACCGAGAAAGGCGTACTGCGCGGTGAACTGCCGGTGCGTTTTACTGATGCTGATGGCAATCCGCGTGAAGGCGTGATCACCAGCGGTACCTTCTCCCCAACGCTGGGCTACAGTATTGCACTGGCACGCGTGCCGGCAGGCATTGGCGAAACGGCAGTGGTGCAAATCCGCAACCGTGAAATGCCGGTCAACGTGACTAAACCGATTTTTGTTCGCGCCGGTAAGCCGGTCGCCTAATCATTTTTATCAGGAGAAATTCAATGAGCAATGTGCCAGCAGAACTGAAATACAGCAAAGAACACGAATGGCTGCGCAAAGAGGCGGACGGCACTTACACCGTAGGGATCACCGAGCACGCACAAGAGCTGCTGGGCGATATGGTGTTTGTTGATCTGCCAGAAGTGGGCTCGACCGTAGGCGCAGGCGATGACTGTGCTGTGGCGGAGTCCGTAAAAGCGGCATCTGATATCTATGCACCGGTAAGCGGTGAGATTGTTGCGGTTAACGACGCGCTGAGCGACTCCCCGGAGCTGGTCAACAGCGAGCCTTACGGCGAAGGCTGGATCTTTAAGATCAAAGCCAGCAACGAAGCGGAAGTTGCCGCACTGCTGGATGCGACCGCGTACGAAGCACTGCTAGAAGACGAGTAATTGTTAATCCCCCTCTCCCTGTGGGAGAGGGCAGGGGTGAGGGTGCTCATCTTCCCCTCACCCTAACCCTCTCCCACCGGGAGAGGGAACTTAAATTCACTGCACGTTTCAGGAACCATCGCTCATGACACAGACTTTAAGCCAGCTTGAAAACCGTGGCGCCTTCATTGAACGTCACATTGGGCCGGATGCTCAGCAACAGCAGGAGATGCTGAAGACAGTTGGCGCGGATTCATTAAACGCACTGATCGGCCAGATTGTGCCAAAAGACATCCAGCTTGCCACGCCGCCTCAGGTAGGGGAAGCCACAACGGAATTCGCCGCACTGGCGGAGCTGAAGGCCATTGCCGGCCTGAACAAGCGCTACAAGTCTTACATTGGCATGGGCTACACCAACGTGCAGTTACCGCCGGTTATCCTGCGCAATATGCTGGAAAATCCAGGCTGGTACACCGCTTATACCCCTTATCAGCCAGAAGTGTCTCAAGGTCGTCTTGAAGCGCTGCTGAATTTCCAGCAGGTAACGCTGGATCTGACTGGCCTGGATATCGCTTCCGCGTCTCTGCTGGATGAAGCGACTGCCGCGGCAGAAGCCATGGCAATGGCCAAACGCGTAAGCAAGCTGAAAAATGCGAACCGCTTCTTTGTGGCCGCCGATGTTCATCCGCAAACCCTGGACGTTGTTCGCACCCGTGCGGAAACCTTCGGTTTTGACGTGATTGTCGACGATGCAGACAAAGTGCTGGATCATCAGGACGTCTTCGGCGTGCTGCTGCAGCAGGTAGGCACCACCGGTGAAGTTCACGACTACAGCGCACTGATTGCCGAGCTGAAATCCCGCAAAGTCGTTGTCAGCGTCGCCGCTGATTTTATGGCGCTGGTATTGCTGACTGCGCCGGGCAAACAGGGCGCGGATATTGTCTTCGGCTCTGCACAGCGCTTCGGCGTGCCGATGGGCTACGGTGGTCCACATGCGGCGTTCTTCGCTGCAAAAGATGAATTCAAACGCTCCATGCCGGGTCGTATTATCGGGGTCTCGAAAGACGCTGCCGGTAACACTGCGCTGCGCATGGCGATGCAGACTCGTGAGCAGCATATCCGCCGCGAGAAAGCGAACTCCAACATTTGTACCTCGCAGGTTCTGCTGGCCAACATCGCCAGCCTGTACGCGGTGTTCCACGGTCCGGTTGGCCTGAAACGTATTGCCAGCCGCATTCACCGCCTGGCGGATATTCTGGCCTGCGGCCTGCAACAGAAAGGCCTCAAACTGCGTCATGCCCATTACTTTGACACCCTGTGTGTTGAAGTGGCAGACAAAGCGGCAGTGCTGGCTCGTGCGGATGCCGCGGAGATCAACCTGCGCAGCGACATTCACAATGCGGTCGGCATTACGCTGGATGAAAGCACCACCCGCGACGATATCCTGAACCTGTTTAACGTGTTGCTGGGTGATGCACACGGCCTGGACATTGATACGCTCGACAAAGAGGTTGCCCTCGACAGCCGTTCTATCCAGCAAAGCATGCTGCGCGATGATGCGATCCTGACGCATCCGGTCTTCAATCGCTATCACAGCGAAACCGAGATGATGCGCTATATGCACTCTCTGGAGCGCAAAGATCTGGCGCTGAATCAGGCGATGATCCCACTGGGCTCTTGCACCATGAAGTTGAACGCCGCAGCTGAGATGATCCCTATCACCTGGCCTGAGTTCTCTGAACTGCACCCGTTCTGCCCACCTGAGCAGGCGGAAGGTTATCACCTGATGATCAATCAGCTTTCCGACTGGCTGGTGAAACTGACGGGGTATGACGCGCTCTGTATGCAGCCAAACTCCGGTGCGCAGGGTGAATATGCTGGTCTGCTGGCGATTCGTCATTATCACGAAAGCCGTAACGAAGGGCATCGTGATATCTGCCTGATCCCAAGCTCTGCACACGGTACCAACCCGGCCTCTGCCCAGATGGCGGGCATGGAAGTGGTGGTGGTTGCTTGCGATAAGAACGGTAACATTGACCTCGCGGACCTGCGTGCAAAAGCCGAACAGGCTGGCGACAAGCTCTCCTGCATCATGGTGACCTACCCGTCTACTCACGGTGTGTATGAAGAGACAATCCGTGAAGTGTGCGAAGTGGTGCATCAGTTTGGCGGCCAGGTTTACCTCGACGGCGCGAACATGAACGCCCAGGTCGGCATTACCTCTCCGGGTTTTATCGGCGCGGATGTGTCGCACCTGAACCTGCATAAAACTTTCTGCATTCCGCACGGCGGTGGCGGCCCGGGTATGGGTCCAATCGGCGTAAAAGCGCACCTGGCACCGTTTGTTCCGGGTCACAGCGTAGTGCAAATCGAGGGGATGCTGACCCGTCAGGGCGCGGTCTCTGCGGCACCGTTTGGTAGCGCCTCTATTCTGCCGATCAGCTGGATGTACATCCGCATGATGGGTGCAGAAGGGCTGAAGCAGGCAAGCCAGGTGGCGATCCTGAACGCCAACTATATTGCGACTCGCCTGAAGTCTGCCTTCCCGGTGCTCTATACCGGCCGTGATGGTCGCGTGGCGCACGAGTGCATTCTGGATATTCGTCCACTGAAAGAGCAGAGCGGAATCAGCGAACTGGATATCGCCAAGCGTCTGATCGACTACGGATTCCACGCCCCGACCATGTCGTTCCCGGTAGCGGGTACGCTGATGGTGGAGCCAACGGAGTCCGAAAGCAAAGCCGAGCTGGACCGCTTTATTGATGCGATGCTGGCGATCCGCATGGAGATCGATCGCGTGCTGGACGGCGAGTGGACGCTGGAAGATAACCCGCTGGTTAACGCACCGCACACCCAGCATGAGATGGTGGCAGAGTGGAACCACGGTTATTCCCGCGAACTGGCGGTCTTCCCGGCAGGTGTGGCAAACAAATACTGGCCGACCGTGAAGCGTCTTGATGACGTCTACGGTGACCGTAACCTGTTCTGCTCCTGCGTGCCGATGAGCGAATACCAGTAATCGCGTTGGTGTAGTAACGTAGGCCGGGTCAGCGTTAGCGCTACCCGGCTTTTTTATTGGGAGAAGAGAATGGGCATTGCACTTGTAACAGGTGCCAGCCGCGGTATCGGGAAAGCCACCGCGCTGCAACTGGCACGCGAAGGCTACACTGTGGCGGTGAATTATCATCACAACATTAAAGCCGCGACGGACGTCATCAGGCAGATTGTGGATGCGGGGGGTAAAGCCTTTGCCGTACGCGCAGATATCAGCGATGAAGCGCAGGTGATGGCGATGTTCGACAGCCTCGATCGTGAAGGCGAGCCACTTACCGCGCTGGTCAATAATGCAGGGATTCTGTTTGAGCAATCTACTATCGAAAATCTCTCCGCAGAACGTATTAATCGCGTACTGGCGACCAACGTCACGGGTTACTTTCTCTGCTGCCGGGAAGCGGTAAAACGCATGTCTTTCAAGCATGGCGGCAAGGGTGGGGCGATAGTGAATGTCTCTTCCGCGGCGTCGCGCCTGGGCGCACCGGGAGAATATGTTGACTACGCCGCGTCCAAAGGGGCAGTGGATTCACTGACAACGGGGCTGTCGCTGGAAGTCGCCGGACAGGGGCTCCGCGTCAACTGCGTGCGTCCGGGTCTGATCTATACCGATATTCATGCATCGGGCGGTGAACCGGGGCGCGTAGACCGGGTTAAGTCGATGCTACCGATGCAGCGCGGCGGCCAGCCGGAAGAGGTGGCGCAGGCGATTGTCTGGCTGCTGAGCGAGAAGGCGTCATACGTCACGGGCAGTTTTATAGAGCTGGCTGGCGGGAAATAAATGCCGGGTAGCGTTGTGCTACCCGGAAAAAATTACAGCGCCTCGCCGTTACTGGCAATCACACCTTTATACCACTCGAAGCTTTTCTTACGGGAACGCGACATGTCGCCAGTACCGTCGTCGTGTTTGTTCACATAGATAAAGCCGTAGCGCTTGCTGTACTGGCCGGTGGTGAACGACACGCAGTCGATGCAGCCCCACGGGGTATACCCCATCAGATCCACGCCATCGTGCGTGACTGCCTTCATCATTTCTTCCACGTGAGCACGCAAATAGTCGATGCGATAGTCGTCGTTGATGCTGCCGTCTTCTTCTACTTTGTCGTACGCCCCAAAACCGTTTTCGACGATAAACAGCGGTTTCTGATAACGCTCGTACAGCTCGCACAGGGAATAACGCAGGCCAACCGGATCAATCTGCCAGCCCCAGTCAGATGCTTTCACATGTGGGTTCGGTACGCTGCCTTCAAAGCCGGAAATGGCATCACCGGTGCCGCCTTCCGCTTTCACGGCGTTGGTCATGTAATAGCTGAAACCTAAATAATCACAGGTTCCTTCACGCAGGATCTGTTCGTCACCCGCTTCCATTTTGATGGAGAAACCACGGCGTTCCCATTCGTTCAGCACATAAGACGGGTAGTAACCACGCAGCTGGACGTCGGTAAAGACATAGCGCTCGCGCATGGACTCCTGAGCAAACATCACATCTTCTGGTTTGCAGGAGAATGGATAAAGTGCAACCATCGCCAGCATGCAGCCGACTTTCATCTCTGGATTGATACGACGGGCGGCTTTCACCGCCAGAGCGCTGGCCACGAACTGGTGGTGTAGCACCTGATACATGGTTTCTTCCGGGTTGTCGTGCTCGGTATAGACCACCCCAGAGCAGCAGTAGCCGAACAGGGGCGCACGCCAGTTGCGCTGGTTGTTGATTTCGTTAAAGGTCATCCAGTATTTGACCTTGTTTTTGTAGCGCTCAAATACCACTTCCGCGAAGCGCACAAAGAAATCGACCACTTTACGGTTAGTCCAGCTACCATACTCCTGAACCAGATGCAGCGGCATTTCGAAGTGGGAGAGGGTGATGACCGGCTCGATGTTGTATTTGAGCAGCTCGTCGAACATGTCGTCGTAGAACTTCAGTCCTTCTTCGTTTGGCTGCGTCTCATCCCCTTTCGGGAAGATGCGCGTCCAGGCGATAGAGGTACGGAAGCACTTGAAGCCCATTTCAGCAAACAGCTTGATGTCTTCTTTGTAGTGGCCGTGGAAATCAATCGCTTCATGGTTTGGGTAGTATTTACCCGGCACTACTTCCCGGGTGATTTCGCGCGGAACGCCGTGTGCGCCGCCGGTCAATACGTCGCAGATGCTTGGCCCTTTACCGTCTTTGTTCCAGCCGCCTTCAACCTGGTGAGCGGCAACTGCGCCACCCCATAAAAAATCTTTTGGTAAGGTCAATTTTTTCATCATTACTATTCTCAATATATGGCTTATTGATTTCGAGTCTAGCAAAGTGAAATTAAATGTCACGATATAACAATTTGTGTGAAATGTGATTTGTCACATCAAAAAAACAGGGTGTTTTATTCTGTCAATTTCTTCGCCAGTTTCCGGCCGAGAGATTCCAGAATATAAATAACGGGGATTTGCGTGGTGATATCATAAACGCCCCCAATACGCATCTGGGGGACATGCCATGAGAGATTAAAGTCTGCCAGTTTTGCCAGACGCGAGTGTTCGTGGCTGGTAATGGAGAGCACCTTACAGTGATGCAGGCTGAACTGGCTGGCGAAACGCAGGATCTCCTCAGTCTCACCGGAGACAGAAAGCACAATGGCCAGCGCATTTTTCGCCATATCATTGGTGACCGGGAAATAAGGATCGTCGATATGGTTGCTGAATTTACCAATATTTGAAAAGAAACGTGCACCATATTTTGCCAGAGAGCCTGACGTACCCGCGCCGACAAATATAATTCGCTCAGAAGACAAAATAATATCTACCGCATTATCTAATAGCCCATCGAACTCTTCATTATTCACGCTTTTAAAGAAGCTGATAATTTCGCTGGTACCGAAGTTTGCCTGCTGGGGCTCGTTTTGCTCCAGATAGAGTTTGAAGCGTACGCGAAATTCAGAATAACCTTCGCAGCTGAGCTTGCGGCAAAAGCGCAGGATCGTAGTGGTTGAGACACCAGCCGCGTCCGCCAGCTCGCGGATGGTCATGTACATGACTTTGTCACGATTTTTAATGACATAGTTGTAGACCATCATCTCCAGATTATTGAGACTGGCAATGGCGGTGTGGGTGAACATAGTCACAATGGCAAAACTCTCATTCAGACCTCATCCGTCCATCATAACATGCAGCCAGATTGCAGGATCCAATTTTATGCTATTGATTCATAATGATTAAATTTTTATGTGAACAAATGTTAGGTGAATAAATTATTTATGTATATGATTTTTATATACAAAAAATCATGATGAAAATATTTTAGCTAACAGGTGTTCACTGGAATCATTCTCAGTTAGCATAGTCTTGCGATGAATAATCATCTTTTGTTTTCCTGGAGTTTTGTATGGCGAGCAGACCATTAATCGCACAGGGATATTCGCTGGCTGAGGAAATAGCCAACAGCATCAGCCACGGCATTGGCCTGGTGTTTGGGATTGTCGGTTTAGTATTATTGCTGGTGCAGGCGGTAGACACCAATGCCAGCGCGATGGCCATTACCAGCTATAGCCTGTATGGCGGGAGTATGATCCTGCTGTTTCTGGCCTCTACGCTGTATCACGCAATTCCGCATCAACGGGCCAAGATGTGGCTTAAGAAATTTGACCACTGTGCCATCTATCTTCTTATTGCCGGTACCTATACGCCTTTTCTGCTGGTGGGGCTCGATTCACCGCTCGCCCGTGGCCTGATGATTGTTATCTGGAGCCTGGCACTGCTGGGGATCCTGTTTAAGCTGACGATTGCCCACAGGTTTAAGATATTGTCACTGGTGACCTATCTGACGATGGGCTGGCTGTCGCTGATTGTGGTTTATCAATTGGCAATCAAACTGGCTGCGGGTGGGGTAACATTGCTGGCTGTTGGCGGGGTGGTGTATTCGCTGGGTGTGATTTTCTACGTTTGCAAGCGTATCCCTTACAACCACGCCATCTGGCATGGTTTTGTGCTGGGCGGCAGCGTGTGTCACTTCCTGGCGATTTATTTGTACGTCGGGCAGGTGTAGTTTTTAGTCGGGTGGCGGCTGCGCCTTACCCGACCCACAGGATCTGTAGGCCCGGTAAGCGCAGCGCCACCGGGCGATACAGAATTACTCTTCCAGCGAATACGGTAGTGGCTCAATACTTAATGTATTGGCATCGTCACGCACGCGGAAAACGCTATCGGCTTCCATGTCATTATTCATAACAGCCTGAACCAGAAGACGACCATCTTCCAGCTGTACGGCTGCTAACACGGTACCAGTGCGGCGCCAGTTATCACCCATCTTCAGCTCTAAATCTTCACCCGCTTCAGGTACACGGCTGGCATGACCCGCCAGTGTCCACAGCGCACGTTTGTTTGCCCCGCGGAATTTTGCACGAGCCACCATCTCCTGGCCGGTGTAACAGCCTTTCTTAAAGCTGATACCACCCAGAGCCTGGAGGTTGGTTGCCTGAGGAATAAATTGCGCGCTGTTTGCTGCGTCAATCACTGGCAGACCTGCTTCAATGTTCAGTGCCAACCACTGCTGACTGTTGTTGAACTGAGCCTCACCGCGTAGCGCCTCGGTCACGCGCTCTGCTGTGGCGGCATCCGTCACTAACAGGAAACGCTCCTCCGGGTGTTCGAACCACAGGATAGAGGTAGCACCTTCGCTGACCACCTGTTTTTCTGCATCGGGCAATTCGCTGAAAAGATTTTTCAGCGCGGCGCGCGCCTGAAAACCCGCCACACCCAGCAGGATATGTTCGTCGTCCGGGGTAATAGTGACTTTGGAAAAGACAGCGTACTTTTTCAGTTCCTTGAGTTGGGCGTCTTGCAGGCTGCGGCGCTCAATAAAGGCAAAGCCGTCCTGACGGCGGAAGAGACGCAGGTTGCTCCACATTTTGCCTTTAGGGTCGCAATGTGCGGCCAGCAGGTGCTGATGTTCAGTCATCTGGCTGACATCGGCGGTCACCTGACCCTGCAAGTACTTTTCGGCATCGGCACCGGTGAGTGTTGCCAGCGCCCAGTCATCAAGAGAAATAAGCGTCAGCGGCAGACGCGCAGAGGCGGCGGGCTGGCGAGGAGAAAATGGTGTAAATGCCATAACGATATCCTGAATTGCTTAACGCTTTGATAATGCCTAATGGTAAAAGAGCCTGCTGGCAATGCAAGCGCTTTCAGCAGGCCATTTGTGCCATCAACCGGTTCTGCGTAACGCCACGCAAAATAGTGTAATCCGCTGTCTTCGTGGGGTTTATTCTGGAAGCCTGCTTGTAGATCGCAAGATTCCAGTAAAGAAACGGTCAAAAACACGTTACACTAGCTGGTGTCCCCGTAGCGAAATCAAGAACACTGAACGGGGTACCGACTGTGCCAAACGTAATGCAGGAAACAGAACATGGATATTAACAACAAGGCCCGTATTCACTGGGCATGCCGTCGCGGCATGCGTGAACTTGATATTTCCATCATGCCTTTCTTCGAATATGAGTATGACAGCTTAAGCGATGATGATAAGCGTCTGTTTGTTCGCCTGCTTGAGTCTGACGATCCAGATTTATTCAACTGGCTGATGAACCACGGCAAACCCGCCGACACCGAGTTGCAACGGATGGTGCAATTAATTCAAACACGGAATCGGGAACGTGGTCCTGTGGCAATCTGATCTTCGCGTCTCATGGCGTTCTCAGTGGATGTCTTTATTGCTCCACGGCCTGGTTGCGGCCATTGTATTACTGATGCCATGGCCGTTGAGCTATACGCCTCTGTGGCTGCTGTTACTGTCATTTGTCGTTTTTGACAGCGTACGCAGCCAGCGTCGCATTAATGCCCGTCAGGGAGAAATTAAACTCCTGATGGATTCCCGCCTGCGCTGGCAGGGTAAAGAGTGGGATATTCTCGGGATGCCCTGGATGCTCAACTCCGGCATGATGTTACGGTTACGGAGTGTGGACGGTGGGCGTTGTCAGCATCTGTGGCTGGCGGCTGACAGTATGGATGCTTCAGAGTGGCGAGACCTGCGCCGGATGTTATTGCAACAGTCGACGCAGGAGTAAAGTGCGTTAGCTAAACTGTTCTGCCATTTCGCCCAGAATCTGCTCGCACCAGGTTTGCAGGCGATCATCGCTGAGATCGTACTGGTTGGTTTCATCCAGCGCGAGTCCAACAAACAGCTCGCCATCGGCAATAATCGGCTTTTTACTGGTGAACTCATACCCTTCGGTTGGCCAGTAGCCGATAAACGTAACGCCTTTCGGTACCAGTTTATCGTGCAGCATGCCGAGTGCGTCCAGGAACCATTCTCCGTAACCTAATTGATCACCCATGCCGTACATGGCGATAATTTTGCCGCTGAGGTTGAGCGTATCAAGCTGGTCCCAGATAGCTTCCCAGTCTTCCTGTATCTCGCCGAAATCCCAGGTTGGGATACCGAGGATCAACACGTCGTACTGCTCCATCAGTGTGAGTGCGTCATCTTTCAGGTTATGCAACGTCACCAGTTCCGGGCCAATGATGTCGCGAATTTTCTCTGCCGCCATTTCGGTGTAGCAGGTGCTGGAACCATAGAACAGACCAATATTCATCGCGTAACTATCTCAATTCTTGCTTTGACTTTGCGCGTAGTGTACCAGAAACCTGTAGCAATCAGGCATAATGGCCTGACTGCAGAATCAAAGGGGCTGATGTGGAAAAGGATCTCGCACTGATCGAACAGTTTCTCGACGCGCTGTGGCTGGAGAAAAACCTGGCTGAGAATACGCTCAGTGCGTACCGGCGCGATCTCACCATGCTGGTGGAGTGGCTGACACACCGTGGGCTGTCTCTTGCGAGCACACAAAGTGACGACCTCCAGGCACTGCTCGGGGAACGTATCGCAGGGGGCTATAAAGCGACCAGTTCTGCGCGCTTGCTCAGCGCTATGCGTCGTCTGTTCCAGCACCTCTATCGTGAGAAAATTCGCGAAGACGATCCCAGCGCGCTGCTGGCATCCCCGAAACTTCCGCAGCGGCTACCGAAAGATCTTAGCGAAGCACAAGTTGAGAGATTATTACAGTCGCCCGCAGTTGACCTGCCGCTGGAGTTACGCGATAAAGCCATGCTTGAGCTATTGTATGCTACCGGCTTGCGCGTTTCTGAACTGGTTGGTCTGACGATGAGCGACATCAGCCTGCGTCAGGGTGTGGTTCGTGTAATCGGTAAAGGAAACAAGGAAAGGCTGGTACCGCTGGGAGAAGAGGCGGTTTACTGGCTGGAAACGTATCTTGAGCATGGCCGTCCGTGGTTGCTCAATGGTGCTTCTATCGATGTTCTGTTCCCGAGCCAGCGCGCGCAGCAGATGACACGGCAAACGTTCTGGCATCGCATCAAACATTACGCCACACTGGCGGGTATCGACAGTGAAAAGCTTTCGCCGCACGTATTGCGTCATGCTTTCGCGACGCATCTGTTAAACCACGGCGCTGATTTACGCGTGGTGCAGATGTTGCTGGGGCATAGCGACCTTTCCACGACGCAAATTTATACCCATGTCGCGACGGAACGCCTGCGGCAGCTACACCAACAGCACCACCCTCGTGCGTGAGTGCCGACGAATTGTAACAGGATCAAATATGAAAAAGTCTTTTGCGCTGTTCACCCTGCTGGCAGCCTCATTTACCGGTTTCGCCCATGCGGATGACGCCGCAATCAAACAGTCGCTGGCTAAGCTTGGCGTCACGGGTAGCGATATTCAGCCTGCACCGGTTGCCGGCATGAAAACGGTGCTGACGAGCAGCGGCGTACTGTATGTCACCGAAGACGGTAAACACATTATTCAGGGGCCAATGTACGATGTGAGTGGCGCGCAGCCGGTAAACGTCACCAACCAGCTGCTGATGAAAAACCTGAACGCGCTCGAAAAAGAGATGATTGTCTACAAAGCGGCGCAGGAAAAACATGTTATTACCGTCTTCACTGACATCACCTGCGGCTACTGCCACAAACTGCATGAAGAGATGAAAGACTACAACGCGCTGGGCATTACCGTGCGTTACCTGGCTTTCCCACGTGCAGGCGTGCAGAGCCAGCCAGAGCAGGATATGAAAGCTATCTGGTGTGCAAAAGACCGCAACAAAGCATTTGATGATGCGATGAACGGTAAAGCTGTTGCGCCTGCATCTTGTGACATCGACATTGCTAACCACTATGCACTGGGCGTGCAATTTGGCGTGAGCGGTACGCCAGCGATTGTCCTGAGCAACGGTTATGTTGTTCCAGGCTACCAGGGACCAAAAGAGATGAAAGAGTTCCTCGACGCGCACCAGAAACAGTTTGGTGGTAAATAAACCGCGTGAAAGCCCCAATAAAATTGCGCCGTCGTGAGGCGGCCGAGCAGATTGATTTGCCAGACGATCTTCCACCACTGCTGAAACGGCTCTACGCCAGCCGTGGCGTGCGTACCGCTGAAGATCTTGAGCGGAGCGTGAAAGGGATGCTGCCCTGGCAACAGCTGAATGGCATCGAAAAAGCCGCGGAAATGCTCTACAACGCGTTTCTGGAAGGAACGCGAATCGTGGTGGTGGGGGATTTCGATGCAGACGGTGCAACCAGCACTGCGCTGAGTGTACTCAGTATGCGGGCGCTGGGCTGCGATAACGTGACCTATCTGGTGCCGAATCGTTTTGAAGACGGCTACGGTCTCAGCCCGGAAGTGGTCGAGCAGGCTCATACCCGCGGTGCACAGATGATCATGACCGTGGACAATGGGATCTCTTCCCATGCGGGTGTCGATCATGCCCATAAGCTTGGGATCCCGGTGCTGGTCACCGATCACCACCTGCCGGGTGACACACTCCCTGCGGCGGAAGCGATCATCAACCCAAACCTGCGCGACTGTGATTTCCCGTCGAAATCACTGGCGGGTGTAGGGGTGGCGTTTTACCTGATGCTGGCGCTGCGTACGCTGTTGCGCGATAAAGGCTGGTTCGACTCCCGCGGGATTGCCGTACCGAATCTGGCCGAGTATCTCGACCTGGTGGCGCTGGGAACAGTTGCGGACGTGGTGCCGCTTGATGCCAATAATCGTATTTTGACCTGGCAGGGTTTAAGCCGCATTCGGGCGGGCAAATGCCGTCCGGGAATTAAGGCCTTGCTGGAGATTGCCAACCGTGACCCGCTCAAACTGGCGGCCAGTGATTTGGGCTTTGCCATCGGACCGCGTCTGAACGCAGCCGGAAGGCTGGACGATATGTCCGTTGGCGTCGCTCTGCTGCTTTGCGACAATATTGGTGAAGCGCGCGTTCTTGCCAATGAACTGGACGCTCTGAACCAGACCCGTAAAGAGATTGAGCAGGGGATGCAGGCAGAAGCGCTGACCTTGTGTGAAAAACTTGAACGGAGTGGCGATACGCTGCCTGGCGGTCTGGCGATGTATCACCCTGAGTGGCATCAGGGGGTGGTCGGGATTCTGGCGTCGCGCATTAAAGAGCGTTTCCACCGTCCGGTGATCGCGTTTGCCCCGGCAGGTGACGGCACGCTGAAAGGCTCTGGTCGATCGATTCAGGGCCTGCACATGCGCGATGCGCTGGAGCGTCTTGATACGCTTTACCCTAATCTCATGATCAAGTTTGGTGGCCACGCGATGGCGGCAGGCTTGTCGCTGGAAGAGGCGAAATTCGATGAGTTCCAGCGTCTGTTTGGCGAGCTGGTGACCGACTGGATCGACCCGGCCCTGTTGCAAGGGGAAGTAGTATCTGATGGCGAGCTTGCCCCCACTGAGATGACGATGGATGTGGCACAAATGCTCCGCGATGCCGGTCCATGGGGGCAGATGTTCCCGGAACCGTTATTTGACGGCCGTTTCCGTCTGTTGCAACAGCGTATTGTCGGCGAACGCCATCTGAAAGTGATGGTTGAACCCGTGGGCGGTGGTCCGTTGCTGGATGGTATTGCCTTCAATGTTGACACGGCGATATGGCCGGACAACGGCGTGCGCGAGGTTGAGCTGGCGTACAAACTGGACATCAATGAGTTTCGCGGTAACCGCAGCCTCCAGATCATCATCGACAATATCTGGCCAATTTAGCGGCAGTAATCTCTATAAAAAAGGGCGTGGATTCGGTACAATCCCGCTCTTATCACCGCATTTTGACAAGTCCATAAAAGAAAACAGACCATGTTTGAAATTAATCCGGTAAAAAACCGTATTCAGGACCTCACGGAGCGCTCTGACGTTCTTAGGGGGTATCTTTGACTACGATGCCAAGAAAGAGCGTCTTGAAGAAGTAAACGCCGAGCTGGAACAGCCTGATGTCTGGAACGAACCTGAGCGCGCACAGGCGCTGGGTAAAGAGCGTTCCTCTCTCGAAGCTATCGTAGATACGCTGGATCAAATGGCTCAGGGGCTGGAAGATGTTTCCGGTTTACTGGAGCTGGCTGTAGAAGCCGACGACGAAGAAACCTTTAACGAAGCCGTGGCAGAACTCGACGTTCTGGAAGAGAAGCTGGCGCAGCTTGAGTTCCGTCGTATGTTCTCCGGTGAATATGACAGCGCTGACTGTTATCTCGATATTCAGGCCGGTTCTGGCGGTACTGAAGCGCAGGACTGGGCCAGTATGCTGACGCGTATGTATCTGCGTTGGGCAGAAGCGCGCGGCTTCAAAACCGAAATTATCGAAGAATCTGAAGGTGAAGTTGCGGGTCTGAAATCCGTGACCATCAAAATCATTGGCGATTACGCCTACGGCTGGTTGCGTACTGAAACCGGCGTTCACCGCCTGGTACGTAAGAGCCCATTCGACTCCGGTGGCCGTCGTCATACCTCCTTTAGTTCTGCATTTGTTTACCCGGAAGTTGACGAAGATATTGATATCGAAATTAACCCGGCAGACCTGCGTATTGACGTTTACCGCGCATCTGGCGCGGGTGGTCAGCACGTTAACCGTACAGAATCTGCGGTGCGTATCACCCACATTCCAACCGGGCTGGTAACGCAATGCCAGAATGACCGTTCCCAGCATAAAAACAAAGACCAGGCCATGAAGCAGATGAAAGCGAAGCTTTATGAACTGGAGATGCAGAAGAAAAATGCTGAGAAACAGGCGATGGAAGATAACAAGTCTGACATCGGTTGGGGCAGCCAGATCCGTTCTTATGTCCTCGATGACTCCCGCATCAAAGACTTGCGTACCGGGGTTGAAACCCGCAACACGCAGGCGGTGCTGGATGGCAGCCTGGACCAATTTATCGAAGCAAGTTTGAAAGCAGGGTTATGAGGAACCAACATGTCTGAACAACAAGCACAGGGCGCTGACGCGGTAGTCGATCTTAACAACGAACTGAAAACCCGCCGCGAGAAGCTGGCAGCACTGCGTGAGCAGGGCGTACCGTTCCCGAACGATTTTCGTCGTGACCATACCTCAGACCAACTGCACGCTGATTTCGACGGTAAAGAGAATGAAGAGCTGGAAGCTCTGAACGTAGAAGTGTCAGTGGCAGGCCGTATGATGACCCGTCGTATCATGGGTAAAGCCTCTTTCGTGACTTTGCAGGACGTTGGCGGCCGTATTCAGTTGTACGTTTCCCGTGACGATCTGCCAGAAGGCATCTACAACGAGCAGTTCAAGAAGTGGGACCTTGGCGATATCCTGGGCGCGAAAGGTAAACTGTTCAAAACTAAGACCGGTGAACTGTCGATCCACTGCACCGAACTGCGTCTGCTGACCAAAGCGCTGCGCCCGCTGCCGGACAAATTCCACGGCCTGCAGGATCAGGAAGCGCGTTATCGTCAGCGTTACCTGGATCTCATCTCTAACGATGAATCCCGCAATACCTTCAAAATTCGCTCCCGGATCATGGCCGGTATCCGCCAGTTCATGGTTAACCGCGACTTTATGGAAGTGGAAACCCCAATGATGCAGGTGATCCCAGGCGGTGCTTCTGCACGTCCGTTCATCACCCATCACAACGCCCTGGACCTGGACATGTACCTGCGTATCGCGCCGGAACTGTACCTGAAGCGTCTGGTGGTCGGTGGTTTCGACCGCGTGTTTGAAATCAACCGTAACTTCCGTAACGAAGGTATCTCCGTTCGTCATAACCCAGAGTTCACCATGATGGAACTCTATATGGCGTATGCGGATTACAAAGATCTGATCGAGCTGACCGAATCTCTGTTCCGTACCCTGGCGCAGGATATTCTGGGCACCACGCAGGTACCTTACGGTGAAGAAGTGTTCGACTTCGGCAAGCCGTTCGAAAAACTGACCATGCGCGAAGCGATCAAGAAATACCGTCCGGAAACCAACATGGCTGATCTGGATAACTTCGACTCTGCGAAAGCAATCGCGGAAAGCATCGGTATCAAGGTTGAGAAGAGCTGGGGTCTGGGCCGTATCGTGACCGAGATCTTCGAAGAAGTGGCCGAAGCGCACCTGATTCAGCCGACCTTCATCACCGAATACCCGGCAGAAGTTTCTCCGCTGGCGCGTCGTAATGACGTGAACCCGGAAATCACTGACCGTTTCGAATTCTTCATCGGTGGCCGTGAAATCGGCAACGGCTTTAGCGAGCTGAACGATGCGGAAGACCAGGCTCAGCGCTTCCAGGATCAGGTTGACGCGAAAGCGGCAGGCGATGACGAAGCGATGTTCTACGACGAAGACTACGTAACTGCGCTGGAACACGGCCTGCCACCAACTGCAGGTCTGGGTATTGGTATCGACCGTATGGTGATGCTGTTCACTAACAGCCACACCATCCGTGACGTGATCCTGTTCCCGGCGATGCGCCCGGTGAAATAAGTCGTTAAGATGTTAAAAAAGCCCCGCAAGGGGCTTTTTTATTGCGCTGCGAAGGCTTTGAGTTTTTCGCGGGCGGTCGTCCCTTCCATGACCATCCAGGGGCTAAAGGCCCAGGGCGCCGCGTCAAGCGCGCTGAATAACGTGTCCAGTTCAACCCACTGATACTCCATCACTTCATCTTCGTTTATCGTCACTTTATTGGTGATGCGGGCAGCAAATACCGGGCAAATTTCGTTTTCCACGATCCCGGAAGGATCAGTTTCACGGTAGCGAAACTCTGATGCGACAGGGGTGATATCGGTGATTTCGGCACCGACCTCATAGCGGCAGCGTCGGATAATAGCCTGCTCTGTCTCTTCACCCGATTGCGGATGTCCGCACACGGAGTTAGTCCAGACACCCGGCCAGGCTTTTTTGCTTAACGCGCGTCGGGTCACCAGACATTCACCTTTGGCGTTAAACAGCCAGGAGGAGAAAGCCAGATGCAGCGGGGTATGCGAGGTGTGAGCGGCGTACTTTTCCTGAGTGCCAATCACCATTCCCTGGTCATTTACCAAAATAACGTGTTCTTGAATACTCATTCATGCTCCAGTGCCAAAATGCCGAGTGGTTTAGCACCATCAGCCGGGGCATTATACGGCATTCTTATACGAACGGTTTATCCCACAGAGCGGAAAAGGGCTGACCCATATCTCTCCGGACTGTTATCATAGAGTGCCATTCACGCTGACCGAGGATCTGTTTTGTTTGCAGGAAGCCTGACGAGAAACCCCATCACCGCCATTATTTACCTGATGCTAACGCTATTGCTGGCAGGTTGTTCAGGGAGCAAATCTTCGGATATGGGTAGCTATTCCGGTTCGGTCTATACCGTTAAGCGCGGGGATACGCTGTATCGGATTTCGCGCGCAACGGGGACCAGCGTGAAGGATCTGGCGCGGTTAAATAATCTCTCTCCGCCATACACCATCGAGGTGGGTCAGCAACTGAAGGTTAGCGGTGGATCGTCTTCTGGTAAAAAATCCTCGTCGAAGGGCAAAACTGCCAAAGTGACGCCGTCTTACGCGGTACCGCAGTCGTCCTGGCCGCCGGTTGGTCAACGCTGCTGGATCTGGCCTGCCAGTGGGAAAGTGGTGCTGCCATATTCCTTGTCAGAGGGCGGTAACAAAGGCATTGATATTGCTGCTGCACGCGGTACGCCGGTTTATGCATCCGGGGCGGGGAAGGTGGTTTACGTCGGTAACCAGCTGCGCGGTTACGGTAATCTGATCATGATTAAGCATGGGGAAGATTACATCACGGCTTATGCTCACAACGACACGATGCTGGTTAACAACGGGCAGAACGTCAAAGCAGGGCAAAAGATTGCCACCATGGGCAGCACGGGTACGGATTCGGTGAAGTTGCACTTCCAGATCCGCTATAAGGCGACGGCCATCGATCCGCAGCGTTATCTTCCGGCCCCTGGCAGCAAACCGAAGTGCTAAGTGATTATTTTATCGCCATTTAGTTGTGAAGAGGCTTGTATGAAGAGGCGTAAGGTCTATAATGCCTTACGCACCTCAAAGCGGGCGTAGTTCAATGGTAGAACGAGAGCTTCCCAAGCTCTATACGAGGGTTCGATTCCCTTCGCCCGCTCCATTACTTTCTTCTTAGTATCTTCCATCTTAAATGGGCACAGTCTCTCCGCCTGTTATCGCCAGCCATATCACCACCCTCGCTGTCAAAATCAATTAACCAGACCGGTCTTGTTTCGTTTAATGATATAGCAGCAGTACAATCACGTTGCCTTTTAATTAAACAGGGATGTGCTTTGCTTAATTGCAGGTAGTGGTTCTACCATGGTGTGCTTGTTCAGGCACCATGATCTTTTTTATTAATTAAATATGCTATTTCGAATGTAGATTCGGAACAAGGACTCCCTTAACCATCAGTGTTTTGAAAGCGGTAAGAGTATTGCTTTAGGGGGGGAAGTAATCGAGACGTGTCTTATTTTAATTAGCTATTGGAACTGGGATTATATACAACATAACTAAGAATAATGCCGTGTGTGTTTATTGCCTGTTGGTGTAGCACATATGTTCATCATATGTGCTACACAATTTTTCAAATCATCAATCGCCTTGCCAAGAAAGATTTACTATTCTGTATTTCGATTGAATAGTAGTCCGCTAAATTAGCAATTAACCCTTAATTTTAAGCTCTTTAATTCGGAAGTCGTTGCCCATACTTGCCGCAACATGGCTGACAATAACGAGTTGTGCATTACTGCCCGTGGCTTTGAATTTTCCACTCAGGGTTACCCATTCATTCGCCTGCTTCAGTTCCAGCGGTGCGGAAATATCTTTGCCATCCGCCCGAAGCGATATTTTTGGCGCTTCGTATTTTCCAATAATGCGCGCAACTTTCACCGTCCAGGTATATTCATGCCCGGCGGTAAGACCTGAGAGTGTCTTTTTGAGGATCTCTCCGGCATGGTTTTTGCCAGGTTTAGTAATGAATTCTACCGCTCTCGTGCTGGTATCGACCAGGTAGAGATCGTGCCCAGCCGGTCCCGCCTGCCAGTTATTCCAGTTATCACGTTCAAAATTGGTTAAATCTTCATATGGTTCTGACGGCGCTGCTGTAATATCCGCCTCACGATATACTTCAACACTGAATTCACCGGAGTTGTCTTTATACTGGTCTTTACCGTCTGCAAAAATCAGTGACAGTGCACCTTCCGCAGGAACTGACCAGCGATATTTATGATTGCCAACTGGATATTCTTCTTTACCAATCCGCGCAAGCAGCGAAGGGTTGCGAACTGCCAGCGTTTCACCTTCCCGGGGAATACGACCTTGTGGTGCGGTCAGAGCAAAAGTTTCACTCCCATTTTTGGCCCAACCACTGGCCAGAATGGTAATGATCTCTCCTGGTTTAAGAGTAATGCCGGTATTTATCGCTTCGGCATTTTTTGCTTCCACTTTTCCTGACCAGATTAAATTAGTGCTCACGTCTGACTCCTGTGACATTTGGCGGATAAATTCGCCATTGAAAATTATCCATACGGAATGTGTTTATTTGTGATTCTCCGTCAGTTAACGGCTCGAATGAGAATAGTCAGGGTATATATAGAATTCAAAATTATAAAAATGATAATTTTGATTGTTATTTTTTAATTCATTAAAAACTAACAACTATTTTTTACGATATTAAGAATAATCTTAATAAGATGCGCTATATGTAATGATTCGGACAAAAATTCAAAAATAAACATGCTTTCTTTTTACTCGCTCTTTATTCGCTGATATACCTTCCGGGTTGTTTATCTTTAACGAGTCAGATATGAAAATACGAATATTACTGAGTGTGGGCCTGCTGGTGAGTTCCTGCACCCATGCCAGCGGCCTCTATTTTTATGAAACAGGTACCGAGGATACCGCTCTGGCCGGGGCAGGGCAGGCTGCTCGCGCCCAGGATGCCTCAACGATAATGACCAACCCAGCGGGTATGACACAGTTACCGGACCACATGTTCACTGGTGGGTTACAGGTGATGGATGGTTCTATCGACTACCAACTAAATAACACCGCGCAGCGCAGTCCCGGTGATGTGATGAAAACCTTCCCGAATACCAGCGCCTTTTACAGCCAAAAAGTGACCGACAATCTCTATGCCGGGATCGGGCTTTATGGCAACTATGGTCTGGGGATCGATTATGGTAACTGGGCGGGCGACAGGCTGATCAAAAAGAGCACAATGGCAGCGATGACCCTCAGTCCTTCGTTGGCGTACAAACTGAACGACAGGCTTTCAATCGGTGCATCTGCCAATGTGAACTACGGTTTTTTGTCGCTGACCCGTAACGTTAACGATGATGATCGTCAGCAGCATGATCATGACTGGGCCATGAGCTATCGTCTGGGGCTACTCATGGAGTTGTCCGGGCAGACGCGTGCCGGGATCACCTGGAATAGCCAAACCGACTACGGTTTCAATATTAACGGTAAAGTACGTGGAGACACTCTGCCGCTCTCAGCCCAGGTCCGCGCACCGCAGCAACTTATGCTCAGCGTCGTGCATGATGTGAATCAGCAGTGGTCGTTGATGGCCGATCTCGGCTGGCAGGACTGGAGCCAGTTTGGCGCACCGCAAGTGACGGTGAACGGACGGAAAGCAAACCAGGCTAACCGCATGAAAGATACCTGGCATAGTGCGCTGGGCGTGCAGTACCGCCCAACGGCACAATGGCGTCTGAATGCTGGTGTGGCATTTGACAGCTCACCCTATCGTCGCCAGGATGATGTGGCAATGACACTTCCCACTGGCGATGAGTGGCGCTTCGGGACGGGGGCACAGTATCAGATCACCGCGGCCAGCAATATCGGTATCGCAGTAGAGTACCTTCATATGCAGTCATCGAAGGTGAGCTCGCCGTCTGCCTTCGCGGGAAGTTACGATCACCCCTATCTCTGGTTTGCCAGCGTCAACTATAGCTATCAATTTTGAGCGGTTTATCGTTGGTCTATACTGGAAATTATCCCATGTTAGAAGGTTGTACTATGCATATTTTACCGCCTGTTCGACCGGAAAAATCCATTGAACGACTGACCGCGATCCTCGAACCGATTGCTGAACAAGTAAAAGTCGTCCCACGTAAACGGATCACCTGGGCATATAAAGGTCGCCAGCAAATGTACCTGTTTCTGGAGGGCGAACTGTCCATACTTCGTGCCCAGGATGGTTTGTTGTTGGTCACGGTTTACGAGCCTCATTTGTTTGGTATTGCAGAGATGATACAGCCTACTCAGGGGCATATTCTTCGGGCTGAAACAGAATCAACCATCTTACGTGTCGACGCAGAACAGGCTGCCGATCTTTTTCGTAAGGAGGGGGCATGGGAAGATGTGTCGGCATTGCTTTCATATCACACGGCCTATTTAATTTATCGCGATGCACAGGTTGTTCAGCAGCGAACCTATTCTGTTATTCGTAACCATCTGCAGGAGATGATATTACTGCCTGAAGAGGCGCGTATGCGCACGACAATTCTTGACTATATTCAGGACCGTACACTATTATCCCGTAGTAGTATTCTCAATGTCTTATCAGCCCTCAAACAAGGAGAATACATCTCTTTTAAACGCGGCGGATATTTATTAACTCTTGGTAATTTACCAGAGTCATTTTAGTGAAGTTTAAAATTAAACATAAAATCAATTAACCACCATCTCGTTTACCGCTATTGTTTGTTTACTGAAAAACATTCAACAGTGTAAACGGGATTTTCTATGAAAAAGACACTTGTCGCTTTAATTCTTGCTAACGCATTTACCGCAACCACCGCATTTGCCGCAGCTGATGTAGGTACCTGGTATGGCGGTGCTAAATTCGGCTGGTCACATTATTTTGACACTAATACCGGTGCTAAAGCACACGACGTCAATAACAGCTTTGACCAGGATAATGTCGGTGGTGGTGTTTATACGGGTTACCAAATTACACCCTGGCTTGCTGTTGAGGGGGGCTACGATTACTTAGGTAATATGCAGATCAAAGGGCAGCATGGCGCAGGTGCGCAAATGAAAGCTCAGGGCTTGCAAATGTCCTTAAAAGCCAGCTACGCCGTGACGGACAACTGGGATCTTTATGGCCGAGCCGGTGCGATGGGGTATCGTGCAGAGTCTGATGTAAGTGGTCACAATCGCTTTGAAACCGGTGTACGCCCGCTTGTGGCTGTGGGGACGGAGTATGCTTTCAACAAAGACTGGGCGGGGCGTCTGGAATATCAGTGGGTCAGTAACGTGGGTAACGCGAATCAGATCGGGGTGAGCAGTGACGTGAGCTCCGTTACGGCAGGAGTAACTTATCGCTTTGGACAGCACGACTAATATTTACCCGCATTTCACTAATACAAGCCCGGCTATGGCGTAGTCGGGCTTTTGACGTTTATCCTTCCATTAAAGGTTGAAGCAGGACGTTAATAGTACTCAGACCAGCCTCATTTTTATCTTTCAGATATTGCTCGTTGACCATCTCTAACTGTTCCAGCTTTGTCAGAGAGGCATAAACTGGCTGGATGGGACTGTCTTCAGTAAAAATATCTCTCGCTGTTGCATCCTGTAAATACTTCACTTTAATGTTATTCGTTAGTTTATCAATCTGCTCTTTGTTTCTCTGATAAAGCGCTGCAATGTGTGAGGTCTGCACCACCGGTGGTTTTTCACCGGGGAGGACTAACGGGATATTTAGATGGTGTATTTGTTCAACTTTATCTGGCTGGGAATGACTGCATGCGGTTAATGAGCCGAGGCTGAACAGAACCACTAATAGCGAGAGTTTATTCATGGGGAACTCTGAATGGATAAATGAGACAGGTATTATCTAAAACAACGATGGCAGCTTCAGATTAAAGTTGTTTATTTTTAAATGTAATAGCGTTGGATAATGAAACGCTACCGCTGGTAGCCTTATTTAACCAAAACTGATTATTCCTCGTTGGGGGAATGAAACGTAGTGCAATGACTGTCGCTGCTCTGCTCCTCACATCAATAGCCGCGTTCCCCGTTATGGCCCAGGAAAATACAAACTGGAGTTGCAAAAAAGGCTGCATTGCGCAGCCTTTTTTATCACCCTTTCGGGAACACCCAAACATGCTTCTCAGGCAGCGAAAGATGGCAGTGCTGTGGGTCGCGAACCTCATGCCCATACGCGCGGATTACAAAATCATCCCCCGCCGTGCGGAACAGGTACTCCCAGCGGTCGCCGAGATACATGCTGGTGAGCAGCGGCAGTTCAAGCTGATTTTCCCCTGGCCCCTCGACCACCGCCACGCGCTCGACGCGGATCACCGCCGTGGCTTCATCACCGCTTTGCACCCCTTCGCCCGCCTGGCCCCACAGCACCCAGCCTTTTCCTTCGATACGCGCTCTGCCGTCGCGCACTTCGGTGACCTTGCCGTGCAGGCGGTTGTTGCTGCCCATAAACTCGGCGGTAAACAGCGTTTTCGGCGAGCCGTACATCTCCTGCGGTGTGCCCTGTTGCTCAATTTTACCGTTGTTGAGCAGCAGGATGCGGTCAGAAATGGACATCGCTTCGTTCTGGTCGTGCGTTACCATGAGCGCGGATAAACCGAGTTTGATGATCAGCTCACGCAGGAACACGCGGGCCTCTTCGCGCAGCTTGGCGTCGAGGTTTGAAAGCGGCTCGTCCAGCAAAATCACCGGCGGGTTATAGACCAGCGCGCGGCCAATCGCCACGCGCTGCTGCTGTCCGCCGGAGAGCTGGTGCGGGTGACGTTTGCCAAGATGCCCCAGACCAAGCTGATCCAGCACATCCTGCACGCGCTGCTGGATCTCTTTGGCCGGGACTTTACGCAGTTTGAGCGGGTAAGCCACGTTTTCAAATACGGTTTTGTGCGGCCACAGGGCATAGGACTGGAACACCAGCCCCAGGTTACGCTCTTCCGCGGGGATCTCGCTGCGCGGTGTGCCGTCGTAAACTTTGTTTTTGCCAATGACAATCGAACCCTGAGTGGGTTTCTCCAGACCCGCCACCGCACGCAGCAGGGTGGTCTTGCCGCTACCGGAGGGCCCCAACAGGGAAACAACCTCACCGCGCTTCAGGTTCATGGAGACCCCTTTTAAAACAGGATTGTCGCCGTAGGTTAAGTGCAGATCGTCAACCGCTAATTCAATCATGTATTTTGACTCCGAAACGAAGGGCAATGCCCAGACCTACCACGACCAGCAGGATGTTAATGAAAGAGAGCGCCGCCACGATATCAATGGCACCCGCAGCCCAGAGGGAAACCAACATCGAGCCGATGGTTTCCGTCCCGGGTGAAAGCAGGTACACACCCGTTGAGTATTCGCGTTCAAAGATCAGGAACATCAGAAGCCACGAACCGATAAGACCGTAGCGGGAGAGCGGAATGGTAACGTGACGGGTGATCTGGCCACGTGTTGCCCCGGTGCTGCGTGCCGCTTCTTCAAGCTCCGGTCCCACTTGCAACAGCGTTGAGGAGATGAGTCTGAGTCCATAAGCCATCCACACCACTGTATAGGCCAGCCAGACACTGAAAATGGTGCTGCGCAGCGAACGCAACCAGACGATGACGTTTTCGCGCATCCAGTCGGTCCAGGCAAACCCGGAAAGCCAGCCGGATTTCAGTGCGTTATCCAGCCACATCGGCAGGAACAGGAACACCCACAAAAATGCCAGTCCCGCCAGCAGGCCTGGCACGGCGCGTGGCACCAGCACGCTGTAATCCAGGAAGCGCGTGGTGTTGTCCGGTTTGCGGTGCATGGCAATACCGACAAACAGGTAGCAGACTACCGCCAGCGCGCCGCCAATCACGCCAATCGCCATGGAGTTGATGATGGCGCGCAGCAGGTTGGGCTGCGCCCAGATGGTGCGGAAGGTGTTCAGAGAGAGCTCGTCCCACAACGAAACGCCGACGCCCCAGTTAGAGATAAACGCACGCAATACCACACCGAGCAGCGGAACACCGATAGTAACCGTGAGCCAGAAGGCAATCACCGCACCAGCCACCCAGCGCCATTTACCCAGCGGTAACGCACGGGCCTGAGAGGCTTTTCCCTTCATGGTGACGAAGCGGTTGGCGGTGCGCATCAGGCGTCGCTGGAGCATCACCAGCGGGATGGTGATGCAGATCAGCACCACGGCAACCGCCGCCATCAGGTGATAGGATGGGGTACCCATCTTGTTCGTCAGCTTATAGAGATAGGTCGCCAGCACCATGTTGCCTTCCGGGTCGCCGAGCACCAGCATCAGGCCGAACACTTCCAGCCCCAGGAAGAAGAGCAGCACAGTGGCGTACAGAATGGACGGTCGCACCATCGGCAGGCTGACGGAGGTCATCACCTGCCAGGGCGACGCGCCTGCGGTGCGCGCGGCCTCTTCCACATCGGAGCCCACGCTACGCAGCGCAGACGAGATATACAGATAGGCGTGCGGGACGTGCGTCAGGCCGGCGATGACCACAATGCTCGACATGTCGTAGATATTCCACGGCACAAAGCCAAGCAGCGCCTCTGCCCACTGGGAGAGAAAACCCACCGGACCCGCGGCCACTACGTAGCCGAAGCCCAGTACCATCGGTGAAACGAAAATCGGGACCAGGATCAGCGGCTCAATCAACCGGCGACCGGGCAGGTCGGTACGCACCATCAGAAACGCCAGCACGCCGCCCAACGGAATGGAGATAAAGACCAACCCGAAAGCAAGAATAAAACCACTTTTCAAGGCCTTATAAAAATCAGGGTCGGTGAAAATAAACTCAAATGATTCAAAGCTCCACTCTTTTGACGGCGAAAAGAACGGGGCGGACAGGAAGCTCTGTATCACGATAAACGACAGCGGCGTGTAGATAACCAGGGCGGTTATCAGCACGACGATGCCTCGCGGCAGGCTTTGCCACTTTCTGCGTAATGTATTCATGGGGTATCCCTGGTGTTGCAGCCCAGAAAAACGAACTCAGTCGATAAGGGAGCGCGGCGGCCTGCGCCGCGCTCAGACGCTTATTTGCCGGCGGCGGTACGCCACTCTTTGATGTACTCCAGGCGTTTTTTCGGCTGCAGGTATTCCAGCAGCGTTTCATCAACCGGGATCGGCTTCAGCGCGTTGCCGAGGATTTTGGTCAGGCCGTCGATATCATTTTTCCCTTCGATATCGTTACGAATGGACGGAATGTCAGCCTGGTTTGCCAGAATGTTTTGTCCTTGTTCAGACAGCACATAGTCCAGCCACAGTTTTGCCGCATTGCTGTTTTGCGATTGCTGGCTGATGAACGACACGCGCGACAGCACCAGGGTGTAATCTTTTGGATAGGAAATGCCGAGCGACGGATCGTTCTTCGCACGTGCTTCCGCATAAGATCCGAGGATATTAAAGCCGATCAGGTTTTCACCGGAGGAGACGCGCTCCATCATGGTACCGGTAGACGACTGTACCGATAAACCACCTTTGGCAACGTCTGCAAGGGTTTTGAAGTAATTAGGGTCGGCATTGTGATCCTGGACTGAGAGCATAAAGCCCAGACCCGATTTTTCGATGTCGTAGGTGGTGACTTTGCCCTTGAATTTGTCCGTCTGGCTGGCAATCAGCTTCGCCAGCGCGGTGTGAGAGTCCGGCACGTCGCCGGCCGGGATCAGACGCTTGTTGTAGATAAAGACCACCGGCTCATAGGTGGTGCCGTATGCCTTATCTTTCCAGACGGCCCATTTCGGCAGTTGGCTCTGCTCCGGAGATTTGTACTCCATGGCGTAGTCGGTGGCGAGCTTCAGACCGGTGTCCATGGATGAGCTCCAGACTACGTCGCCGCTCACGCCGCCGGAGGCCTGTTCGCTGATGAAACGGTTGTACAGCTCGGTGCTGTTCATGTCGTTGTATTCAACTTTAATGCCCGGGTAGGTTTTTTCGAAGCCCTGGATCAGCGGCCCGGCAGCTTTGATGTCGGTGGTGGAGTAGATAACAACCTTGCCCTCTTTCGTTGCGGCATCAACAACTTTTTGATACTCCGCAGGATAGCCCTGCGGCAGGGCAGACAGTGCAGAAGCAGAGAACAGTACAGTAGCGGTAAGCAGAGAAATTCGGAATGTGTTCGACATTATAGTTAACCTTTTAGTTACATTTGAGGAACTAATTGTCAACATAGCGCAGTGGGCTCCACCCACAATAGGGTGAAGCGGGCAATGATTCCGAAGTGTGATTGTTGCCGTCGTTTCAGCAATTAACACCATAAAATCCGCGAACGTTAGCCTGTGAACGGTTGCGGATTACGGTTTATCGGGGGCTTTGCGGTATAACCTTCGTGGATGACCAATATTGCCATACAGCATTTCGACGCTGATTAAGCCACTCTCCACACAGTATTCAAGATAGCGACGCCCCGTGGTTTTGCTGATCCCGACGTTCTCCACGACCTCTTCCACCGACATTGCACTGTCGGGATTGTCGGCGAAAAATTGTTTCATCCGTTCCAGCGTTTGGGGCTCAATCCCTTTCGTCGACGGGGTAAGAGAGGATTCCGCGGCAGGCAGGTTAAACAGGCGATCCAGCGCATGCTGGTCGACCACCTTCACCTGCTGCACGGTATGGATGAAGCGCATAAACCGCTCAAGAGAGGCGTGCAGACGCTGGAAAAAGACAGGCTTAATCAGATAGTCGAACGCACCGCTGCGCATGGCATGGCTGCAGGTTTGCATATCGCTGGCGGCGGTGATGAAGATCACCGAGCATTCGTAGCTTTTTAGCAGTGGGTTGTCGATTAACTCCACGCCTTTACCGTCCGGAAGATAGTTATCCAGCAATATCAGCCGCGGCTGATGCTGACGAATCAGGCTACAGGCCTGCTCAATGGACGCGGCGATGCCCACCACACGTAAGTGAAAATTCTGCTCTATGTACTCACGATGCAACTCCGCCAGGTGCGGTTCATCTTCAACTATCACAACATCAAGTGGTCGGGTCATGCTGTTGCCCATTCGGAATAAACACAGAAAAAATAGTGCCTTGTGGCGTGTTGTCGGCGATCTCTATGCTGCCGCCCGCTTTCTCGACATAGCCTGCCACCAGAAACAGGCCAATACCGTGCTCTGTGCCCACAATGTCGTTCTCGCTTTCTGGTTTACTGCTGAAACCATGGCGGAAAATATGCGGTTTCAGTGCATCATCCACCCCACAGCCCCTGTCGGCCACCTCAATCAGCAGCTCCTGGTTGCGGTCAGAAATGTAGATCTCCACCGGGTCGTGAACGGACGCCTTCAGGGTGGCATCCACGGCGTTATCCAGCAAATTACCGATCACGGACATTAGCTCCGTTTCGTTGATGGTGCCCGGCATGCGGGTGAGCTGGCAGGCGGGGTCAAACAGCAGTTCAATGCCTTTTTCACGTGCGCTGACATATTTCCCTAACAGCAGCCCACACAGTGTTGGAGAGGTAAAATGGGCCGAGACAAAGTCCAGCACTTTTTGGGCACCTTCTGACTGCACCTGGATGTAACGGATCGCCTCGTCATAGTGTTTCATCTGCAGCAACCCCACCAGCGTGGCGGTCCAGTTCAGCTGTTCGTGGCGCATAATGCGCAGGTTATCCGCATAGCGCTTGATCTGACTGAGCTGGCTGCTAAGCGTGTTAATGTCGTTTTTGTCGCGAAAGCTATATACCCAACCACTCTCGACACCCGGTTCAACCTCGATCGCCACGCGGTTAACGATCACTTCCCGCTGATTAAGCACCGCAATCTGGTCGTGGTTGCCGCTGCTCACCGAAGCGTAGCGCTGAGACAGGAATCCCGGAGAGGTTTGCAGAACCTCTTCCAGTGGTTTGCCGATAAGTTCTTTCTCACTTTGCCGAATATCCAGCATCTCTCGTGCGGCGCGGTTAATGAGAATCAACTGCTTCTCATTATTAATGGCGAATATCCCTTCATACATGGCTTCCAGCAATGCTCTTTGCTGCAAGACCAGTTGAGCAATATCCTTTGGTTCAAGCCGGAACATCTGCTTTTTAAGATTGCGGGTAAACAGCCAGGAGAAAATAAACAGCAATAACAGAAGGCCAATACCGTATAACCCGGATTGCCAGAGAATGCGGGCATTAATATTGGCAATATATGAGGTCAGATAGCCGACGGAGACAATCCCAATCACCTGATGCTGCGCGTTGAAGATGGGCGCTTTACTGCGTAGCGACACGCCAATTCCACCCTGACGCACGGAAATAATGGTTTTTCCTTTTAATACCTCCGCATTATCCCCACCGATCATCGGTAAATTGATGCGCTCCGGTGATTCTGAATGATAGAGGTGCTGCTCCCGGGTATCGCCAATCACAATATAACTGGCATCGCTTTCGGCACGCAGCGGCTGAATTAACCGGGCGATACCGGGGATATCTCTGGCCGCAACCATTGTCGCCAGACCCGGCATCAGCGCGATCTGACTGGCCTGAACCCTGGCGCGCTGGCCAAGATCGTGATGGAGTTGCCGGTCAATAAAATGAAACAGGATCGTTCCCAGCAGAACTAACAGCAGGCAGGAGAAGCACACCAGCGCTAAAAAAAGCTTTACCTGAAAAGAGAGTCTGCGTTTCATTCAACCTGCGGTAGCCATTTAAAAGTGAGACATTTGCGGAGCCTGACATGCGTAATAGGGGGACGCAATCTGGCAAGAAAAGAGTTGTGACCTGGATTTTCGTTTTCGGCGTTATAGCCATCAGGATCGCGTAAGGCTATGCTTCATTTCATACCAGAATAATTACAGAGGCAATGTCATGGATAAAGAACTACTGGATGCAGGTTACCGGGCCTATACCGGCGAGAAAATTGATGTTTACTTCAACACCGGGATCTGTAAACACTCAGGTAACTGCGTACGCGGCAGCGCTAAGCTGTTTAACCTGAAACGTAAACCGTGGATCATTCCGGATGAAGTTGACGTTGAAACAGTGATGCGTGTGATTGATACCTGCCCGAGCGGTGCGTTGAAGTATCGCCAAAAATAAGCGAGGAACCATGGATATTCTGGAAGGCCATAACAAGTTTTATGTGAACGATGCCCACGGAAATCAGGTCGCGGAGATTGTCTTCGTACCGACCGGCGAGCACCTGAGCATCATTGAGCACACCGACGTCGATCCGAGCCTGAAAGGGCAGGGCGTTGGCAAACAGCTGGTGGCGAAAGTGGTGGAGAAGATGCGCGGTGAGAACCGTAAAATTATTCCGCTGTGCCCGTTTGCTAAACATGAGTTTGATAATACGCGGGAATATGACGATATTCGGGCGTAAATAACACCGGCGATGGCCGGTGTTTTTTTATCTTACCTGCTCAAACAGCAATACCATCGCTATCAGCACCATCAATCCTCCCGATGCCCTGCTCACCAGACGCGCCGCCTGTGGTCGGGTCGCCAGCACGGCTTTCGAGCCATACCCCACCAGCAGGTAGACCAGCGTACAGGTGATAAGATGCATCATCCCAAGCGCAGACATCTGCATCGCTATCGACCAACTTCCGGTTGGGTCTGTAAATTGCGGAAGCAGGGCCAGGAACAGCAAAAAAACTTTCGGGTTTAGGCCGCTAATACAAAGTCCTTTCACCGCCCACTGTGTCCAGTTTCCCGTATGGCGGGTGGCCTTTTCCGGTGCGGCTGGGTGACGCAATAACGTTATGCCAAGCCACAGGAGATACAGGGCTCCCGCCACGGTCAGCCCGGCTAACGCCAGTGGATGTTGAGCAATTAAAACGCCCACGCCCGCAACCACTATCATCGTAGCCAGCAGATGGCCGGACATCAGCCCCATCACAGCCGGGACCACGCGTCGACCGTTAATCCCGGCGCTAATGGCATAGGCCCAGTCCGCCCCCGGCGTCATGATAAGCAGAAAAGAAACCACCCAAAAGCCGGCCACAATACTCATTTCCATCGTCCTGAAGACCCCCGCAGTGCGTCAAACGTTGAGAAAAAGAATATCGCTAACCCTGCGAAATAGGCTTTCAATGTTATGCTTACAACACGGTAAAACTGAGAAAATCTTCCACATGGATAGCATTGATCGAAAAATTCTTGCTGAGCTGCAATCTGATGGTCGTTTATCACTTACGGAGCTGGCAGAGCGGGTGAATTTGAGTCTCTCGCCGTGCCATCGTCGCGTGCGGGCGCTGGAGCAAAGCGGGGCCATAACGGGATACCGCGCCAGCCTCGATCCCGCCAAAATGGGATTTAATTTCCTGGCGATAGTATTTGCGACGCTTAAAGAGGGTGACAGAAAAGCGGTTAGCGCCTTTGAAGATGCGGTGGAAGAGATACCGCAAATCGTGCTGGCACAGCGTTTGTTTGGCGATCCCGATTATTTGATGCACGTTGTGACGCGTGACCTGTCGGCATTTCAAAAACTCTATGATGAAAAACTCTCAGCGATGCCAGGCGTGCAGCATCTTCGCTCGACGCTGGTAATGAAAACGGTCGTGCAGGACAGGCCTTTTCCTCTGGATACGACAGGGCGAGACTGAATGACGTGCCCGGCAGAGCGCCGGGCACGAAAGGGATTAGCCGACAAACATCACCGACACGCAAAGCACGCCGACGATCAGCGTCAGCAGGTTGCCAATGGAACGGTACTGTTTCAGGGACGGGATCAGATACGTCGACAGCGTCGGCATGATAAACAGGATTATGGCGATAAGCGGACCGCTAATGGCATAAATCATCGAAATGGCATTCGGGTTAATGCAGCAGACCGCAAAGGTGATTAACGACACCCCCATAATGGAAATCGCGCGGTTAAAGGCGCGGCTCTTTTTCACGCCCACCTGATTCAGCGACGACTTCACGATCTCCGTCGCCCCTTCAATCACGCCAAAATAGGTGCCGAGGAACGATTTTGACATCGCAATAATCGCCACGATAATCCCGGAAATACCCAGCCATGCCGGAGAGGAAGGCATCATCGACAGCGCGGACAGGATCGTAACCCCTTGCTCTTTGGCGGTCACAATATACGACGGTGGTATAGAGAGCAGACAGCTGAAGACAAAGAACAGCACGCTCAGGCAGATAACCAGGTATGCCACCTTCATGATTTTCTTGCATTTATCCATAGCGCCGTCAGCAAACTTCTCACGACGGTCAACGGCAAACGTTGAGATAATCGGGGTATGGCTGAAAGCAAAAACCATCACCGGAATCGAAATCCATACCTGATGCAGGGTATGACGATCGACGGTCATTTGGCTGGTCAGCAGCGAGGGTTGCCAGCTTCCGGTCAGATAGAGCGAGACAAACAGGAAATAGGCAATCAGGGGAAACACCAGGAAGCCCATCACTTTTATCGTGATATGCCGTCCCATCAGGAAGATCAAATTGAGAACCAGCACTACCCCCAGGCTGACCAGTACGCGAACGGCGGTATCCACCGTCAGGTGTTTTGCCAGTTGCTCCGTGAGCGAGTTGGTGATGGCCACCGCATAAATCTGCACCACTACAAAGAAGGCGATGAAATAGAGCGTGGTGATCAGATTGCCAATCTTCCTGCCGTAATAGTGCGAGACGGCGCCAGTGATCCCTTCATTGCCTTTGGTTTTCGACGACAGGATAAATTGTGCCAGCGCTCGGTGCGGCCAGTAGGTTAACGGATAAGCCACAAGGGCGGTAATAAACAGGACGATAGCGCCTGCGGAGCCCAGCTGAATGGGCAAGAACAGCGTTCCTGCGCCCACGGCCGTGCCGTAGAGAGCGAAACTCCAGAGAGTCTCATCTTTTGACCAAATTTTCGACATTAGAGCAACGTATCAACTATCAAACCATCGGAATGGAGTGCAATTTACCATAGTTATGCGTAGAGAGCGCAGTTGCTTCGACGGAGTTTGGCCGGACCAGTTGTCCGGCCAGGGGGGAGTTAGCCTGCCAGGGCGCGTCGTTGCTGACGACGCTTAATGAATTTTTCACGTAACGTGTCATATGCCCAGTTGTAGAACATGGTGTAAGGCAGGAAGAACAGGAAGAAACCTATTTCCAGCGTGAATGCCTCTAGCAGCGTGACGCCCAGTACGGCGGCGACAATCGACAGGCCGATCACGATGAACCCGCATTCGAACCCCAGGGCATGCAGCGCACGGACTTTTGCCGTACGTTTGACACGCTGAACTGGCCAGAAACGGTCGAAGCCGAAGTTATAAATAATGTTCCACAGCATGGCGGTGGTGGCCAGAATAATGGTTAACCCGCCCATCTCAACCACGGAACGCTGCATGAGCCACGCCGCCGTAGGGGCGAGGATCGCCGTGGCAATCCCTTCAAAACAGATAGCATGAAAGATCCGCTCCGGCAGTTTACGTTGGAGTGCATCCTGATGTTGCATAGTCATAGACCTCGTTAATTCGCCAGTATGGGCGTTGATGGGGCCTATTTTTATCGTTAAAGCTGATATATTAAAGATGGTATCCATCGTAAAAGTAGATAGATCATGCGCTATTCCCCCGAAGCCCTTACTGCGTTTGTTGAAACCGTCGCGGCGGGTTCTTTTTCTGCTGCCGCACGCCGGTTGCGTAAAAGCCAGTCGACGATCAGCACGTCCATTGCCAATCTTGAAGCCGATCTGGGTTTCGAGCTTTTTGACCGCTCGGCGCGCCAGCCGGTGTTGACGGCTCAAGGGGAGCAGGTGCTGGGCTATGTGCAGGCTATCCTCGCCGCCAGCACGCGGCTTGATGAGCTGGCAGTATCATTAACGGCGCAAACGGAGGCGCGTCTGACATTTGTCCTTTCCGATACCCTCAATCCGGATGTGCTGGAAGATCTCATGAACCAGTTTGACCGGCGCTTTCCTCATACGGAATTCGAATGCCTGATTGGCGAAGAAGAGGACGTCATCGATCTGCTGCAAAAGGAGCGAGCGCAGATTGGCCTGACGGAAGCGCGGGACAGTTATCCTACGGATATCGGCGTCACACGACTGCCGATGCAGACCCGCATGGCAATATATGTTGCGACCACGCATCCTCTGACCGGCCAACCTGAAATTCAGGCCGACGAACTGCACGGCTGGCGGGAGTTGCGGCTCAGCACCTATCTTGAGCGCGAGGCGGCGCTCGCGCGCGGGCCCGTCTGGTCAGCGCCGAATTACCTGTTACTCTTGAGTATGGCAGTACAGGGATTTGGCTGGTGCGTGTTGCCGTGCGCACTGGTGGAAGAATTTGCCGCCGCGAAATCGTTGGTACAGTTAAATGTCCCCGGCTGGCCGCGAGCGACAGGGATCGATCTGCTATGGAATAAACGATCCCCCCCAGGTATTGCCGGAAGCTGGCTGCGGCAGTATCTGCAGGATGCACGCTGATCCTTGTGATTAATCTCACTATTTTTAAACAATTAAGATAATTGCCAGTAACAATCCTCTACTATCGTCATGTCATTTAACACAGAGGTCGTGATGAAAGATGTCGTAATAGTGGGTGCGTTGCGTACAGCTATCGGCTGTTTTCAGGGAGCGCTTGCGCGTCACTCGGCGGTTGACCTGGGTAGCGTGGTAGTAAAAGCGCTGGTGGAACGTAGCGGGATCGCAGCCCATGAAATTGATGAGGTGATCCTGGGACAGGTTCTGACTGCCGGAGCCGGGCAAAACCCTGCGCGCCAGGCGGCGCTGAAAGGCGGGTTGCCCAATACCGTCTCCGCAATCACCATTAACGACGTCTGTGGATCAGGCTTAAAAGCGCTACATCTTGCAACGCAAGCCATTCAGTGCGGTGAAGCGGATGTGGTCATTGCGGGCGGACAAGAGAACATGAGCCGTGCCCCACACGTATTGACCGACAGCCGTACCGGCGCACAGTTGGGCAACAGCCAGTTGCTTGATAGCCTGGTGCATGACGGGCTGTGGGATGCGTTCAATGATTATCATATGGGTGTGACGGCGGAAAACCTGGCGCGAGAGTACGGCATCAGCCGTGAGCTGCAGGATGCTTATGCGCTAAGCTCGCAGCAAAAGGCGCGCGCGGCGATTGATTCCGGCCGTTTTCGCGATGAAATTGTCCCGGTCAGTACGCAGCGTCAAAACGGCGAGGTTATCGTCGTGGATACCGATGAGCAGCCGCGTACCGACGCCAGCGCTGAAGGCCTGGCGAGGCTTAACCCTGCTTTTGAAATGCAAGGGTCGGTTACGGCGGGAAATGCTTCCTCCATTAATGATGGTGCAGCGGCCGTCATGATGATGAGCGAAAGCAAAGCCCTTGAGCTGGATCTTCCCGTATTAGCCCGCATTAAGGCGTTTGCCAGCGTGGGTGTTGATCCTGCGTTAATGGGGATCGCGCCGGTTTATGCCACCCGTCGCTGTCTTGATCGTGCTGGGTGGCAGCTCTCAGATGTGGATCTGATAGAAGTAAACGAAGCCTTTGCCGCACAGGCGATCTCGGTCGGCAAAATGCTGGAGTGGGATCCACTGCGGGTAAACGTCAACGGCGGGGCGATCGCGCTGGGACATCCTATTGGTGCGTCTGGCTGCCGGATCCTGGTATCGCTGGTCCACGAAATGAAAAAGCGGAACGCCCGTAAAGGCATTGCCACACTCTGTATCGGTGGCGGGCAGGGGGTGGCGCTGGCCATCGAACGCTAACCTTTTCTCATTGCATGAAACCTCCTGCGGGAGGTTTTTTTATGGTGCTGTTTTTCTCAATCCCCATTTATCGTGATCCGAACGGCATTTCCGATACAAACAAAAATAAAAATGAAACGTTGTTTTAAATATAATTGAAAAGCCCACTTTATGCCGATAGTATGTGTTTATTGCAAAAACGGAACGCTGTTTCGTTTATCTTTTGCCTTCGGGCATGACCACATCTGGAGGTTATCGTGGACATCAGACAAAGCATCCACAGTGCGCACGCCAAAACGCTGGATACTCAAGGGCTGCGTAATGAGTTTTTAGTCGAACAGGTGTTCGAGGCCGATAAGTACACCATGGTCTACAGTCACATCGACCGCATTATTGTGGGCGGGATTATGCCCGTCACGAGCACCGTCTCCGTGGGCGCTGAGGTCGGTAAACAGCTGGGTGTGAGCTATTTCCTTGAGCGTCGCGAGCTGGGGGTGATTAACATCGGCGGGCCGGGTACCATCACCGTAGACGGACAGTGCCACGAGATTGGTCATCGTGAGGCATTATATGTTGGCAAAGGTGCGAAAGAAGTGGTCTTTGCCAGCATCGACGGCAGCAAGCCCGCGAAGTTTTACTACAACTGCGCTCCGGCTCACTTTACCTACCCAACCAAAAAGGTCACCCCGGCAGACGTAGCCCCTGTAACGCTTGGCGATAACCTCACCAGCAACCGCCGCACCATCAATAAATACTTCGTGCCGGATGTGCTGGAGACCTGCCAGCTCAGCATGGGGCTGACCGAACTCGCGCCGGGCAACCTGTGGAACACCATGCCGTGCCACACCCACGAGCGCCGCATGGAAGTTTACTTCTATTTCAATATGGACGAAGACGCTTGCGTATTCCACATGATGGGGCAACCACAGGAAACACGTCATATCGTCATGCACAACGAGCAGGCCGTGATTTCACCGAGCTGGTCTATCCATTCTGGTGTCGGGACAAAGGCCTATACCTTTATCTGGGGAATGGTCGGTGAAAACCAGGTCTTTGATGATATGGACCATATTGCGGTCAGCGATCTGCGCTAGTCGCGGGCAGTGAAGCGTAAACCTGCCTGTGTGTGACAGGCGTTGAAAGAGTAAGGAATAAACATGATTCTGGATGCATTCTCTCTGCAGGGGAAAGTGGCTGTGGTTTCCGGGTGTGACACCGGACTGGGTCAGGGGATGGCGTTAGGCCTGGCGGAAGCGGGTTGCGATATTGTAGGGATTAATATTGTTGAACCGACTGAAACCATTGAACGCGTGACGGCACTGGGTCGCCGTTTCCTGAGTCTGACCGCCGATCTGCGTAAAATCGACGCCATTCCTGAACTGCTGGAACGTGCTGTCGCGGAATTCGGGCATATCGACATTCTGGTAAACAATGCCGGACTGATTCGCCGTGAAGATGCGATTAATTTCACTGAACGAGACTGGGACGACGTGATGGATCTGAATATCAAGAGCGTGTTTTTTATGTCCCAGGCTGCGGCGAAGCACTTCATTGCGCAAGGGAAAGGCGGCAAGATCATTAATATTGCCTCGATGCTCTCTTTCCAGGGCGGTATCCGCGTGCCGTCTTACACCGCTTCAAAGAGCGCCGTGATGGGTGTAACGCGCCTGCTGGCGAACGAATGGGCGAAACATAATATCAACGTCAATGCGATTGCCCCGGGCTACATGGCGACCAACAACACGCAGCAGTTGCGTGCGGATGAGCAGCGTAGCGCGGAAATCCTTGAACGTATTCCTGCTGGCCGTTGGGGGCTGCCGGGCGATCTGATGGGGCCGGTTGTATTTCTGGCATCACCGGCCTCGGATTACATCAACGGCTACACCGTGGCTGTAGACGGCGGCTGGCTGGCGCGTTAATTCCATCTGTATTAAGCACCTCTGCCCATGGGCGGAGGTTTTTTTTACACAAAATTGGCTTAGTCCATATCGGTAAAGATGAAAAATCCATACTGAAAAATCATAAATGACGGCAATCACACTTTTATTGCTTAAATATTAATTGATTAGTAAAAGTACGTGATTATTCGCCACGAGTTGAAATTGTAATGTCCATCACAGAACCGTATGCCGTAGCGGAATAATCCATAACTTCGCGATTTCCGGCCTGACACTTTTCCTCGCTTTCTCGTAATTTCAGTTAACGAATTTTGCTGTTGAGGCAGGAAAAATATGACATCTATAAATGACTCTACCCTTATGCCCGCTGCGTTACGCGATACCCGCCGCATGAATCAGTTTGTTTCCATTGCGGCCGCGGTAGCGGGCTTGTTATTTGGACTGGATATCGGCGTGATTGCCGGTGCATTACCGTTTATAACCGATCACTTTACCCTGAGTAGCCGTCTGCAGGAGTGGGTGGTGAGCAGCATGATGCTCGGCGCGGCCATCGGCGCGCTGTTTAATGGCTGGCTCTCGTTCCGCCTGGGGCGTAAGTACAGCCTGATGGTCGGGGCGATTCTGTTTGTTGCCGGCTCCATTGGTTCCGCGTTTGCCACGAACGTTGAAGTGTTGCTGCTTTCCCGTGTGCTGCTCGGTGTGGCGGTCGGGATTGCTTCCTATACGGCACCGCTCTACCTCTCCGAAATGGCGAGTGAGAACGTACGTGGCAAGATGATCAGTATGTACCAGTTGATGGTGACGCTGGGTATTGTTTTGGCGTTCCTGTCCGATACCTACTTCAGCTACAGCGGCAACTGGCGCGCGATGCTCGGTGTGCTGGCTTTACCGGCACTGGTGCTGATTGTGCTGGTGGTTTTCCTGCCGAATAGCCCGCGCTGGCTGGCGCAAAAAGGGCGTCATGTGGAGGCCGAAGAGGTGCTGCGCATGTTGCGTGATACCTCGGAAAAAGCACGGGAAGAGCTGAACGAGATCCGCGAAAGTCTGAAGTTGAAGCAGGGAGGCTGGGCGTTATTTAAGATCAACCGCAACGTACGCCGCGCGGTGTTCCTCGGCATGTTACTGCAGGCAATGCAGCAGTTCACTGGGATGAATATCATCATGTACTACGCGCCACGCATATTCAAAATGGCGGGATTCACTACCACGGAACAGCAGATGATGGCCACCCTGGTGGTGGGGCTTACCTTTATGTTCGCCACTTTTATTGCGGTGTTCACCGTGGATAAAGCCGGACGTAAACCGGCGCTGAAAATTGGCTTCAGCGTGATGGCGCTCGGTACATTGATCCTCGGATACTGCCTGATGCAGTTTGATAACGGTACGGCCTCAAGTGGCCTTTCCTGGCTCTCCGTCGGTATGACCATGATGTGTATTGCCGGGTATGCGATGAGCGCCGCGCCTGTGGTGTGGATCCTGTGCTCCGAAATTCAGCCGCTCAAATGTCGTGACTTTGGCATCACCTGTTCCACGACCACCAACTGGGTGTCGAATATGATCATTGGTGCGACATTCCTGACGCTGCTGGACGCAATTGGCGCGGCGGGAACATTCTGGCTCTACACCGTATTGAACGTAGCATTTATTGGGGTCACATTCTGGTTAATTCCAGAAACTAAAGGGGTGACGCTGGAACATATTGAACGCAAGCTGATGGCGGGGGAGAAACTGCGTAATATCGGCGTGTGATCGTAGTGCCTGTTTAAGCGTTTAATAGATGTCAGAGTTGGTGAAATGATGTTTTGTTACAATAATGACGTGATGAAACTCACTACCAACTCTGGCAGGGGGAGCTAAATAGAGGGATTTGAACTTAAGATAATTCTGAAGATAATGTATCATCGGACCACTCTTATTGATTGCGCAATATGCACTGCGTCCTATAAAGAAGAATGGTTATGTCTGAGATGGATATCAAAAAAAGCACCGATCTTGATTTTCCCCGCTATGCAACCCCAGCTGTAAACACCAAAGAAATAGATCTTTTGGGACTATTAGAGGTGCTTTTTGCGGCGAAAAAACGCATCGTCGCCGTCACTCTTGCGTTTGCACTGGTGGGGCTGGCCGTTTCATTTTTGCTGCCGCAGAAATGGACCAGTAAAGCGGTGATCACTCAGGCAGAACAGTCGCAGTGGAACCCGTTACGCCAGATGATGGTTGCGCTGCAGGTGCTTGAGGTGGATGCGAAGATTTCCCGTCCGGAAGTCTTTGATCTATTTATTAAAAAGTTTCAGTCGCAGTCATTGCTTGAAGAGTATCTGAAATCCTCTTCTTACGTGATGTCGCAGCTTAAAGACGCCGAGGTCGATCCACTTGAACTGCATCGTGCTATCGTCAATATCTCAGACAAAATGAAAGCAGTGAATGACACGCAGGCGAAAGACGCGGAAAAAATGCCTTATGTCTCATGGACATTGAGCTTCACAGCACCTCAGGCTGGTGATGCGCAAACTGTCCTGGGGGGATATATCAATTATATTGCAGCTATTGTTGAAAAAGAGACACTGCAGAATATCCGTAATCAGATAGCCCTGAAAACAAAGGCTGTTGAGCAGCAGCTGGAACTGGATCGTGTCCGTCTGACCAATGCTCACAACACCAACCTGCAGCGACTTAATTATTCGCTGAAAGTGGCAAATGCGGCAGGGATTAAGAAGCCGGTATATAGCAACGGGCAGGCAGTAAAAGATGACCCGGATTACTCCGTTGCGCTTGGGTCTGACGGTATTGCGCAAAAACTGCAGATTGAAAAAAATCTGAAGGACGTGACTGAGTTGAATGCGGACTTCCAGAACCGGGAATTTTACCTGGCGCAGCTGAAAAAATTGTCCTTCTCAGATATCAAACTTGAACCCTTCCGCTACCAGCTTTCGCCTTCCATGCCGGTGAAGAAAGATGGTCCAGGCAAAGCGCTAATTGTTCTTCTGGCGACTATACTTGGTGGTCTTTTTGCTTGCGGGAGCGTGTTATTGCGCGAAGCGATGCTCACCCGTAATCCGCTGCCTGAGCCGGTGACGGAATAAACTCTGCAGGTTAAAAAGGCGCTGAATACAGCGCCTTTTTTTATTGGCGCCGGTTGTGTTAAAAGAGAGAACAGAGATAAGGAGGGATGATGAAAACGATCGGCCTTTTAGGTGGGATGAGCTGGGAATCGACAATCCCCTATTACCGCCTGATTAACGAAGGGGTGAAGCAGCGTCTGGGCGGTCTGCATTCCGCGAGCCTGCTGCTGCATAGCGTTGATTTCCATGAAATCGAGGCCTGCCAGTCGAGCGGTGAATGGGATAAAGCCGGGGAGATTCTGGCACAGACGGCACAAGGGCTGGAGCGTGCGGGAGCAGAGGGAATTTTGCTCTGTACGAACACCATGCATAAAGTTGCTTCCCGGATAGAAGAGCGTTGCTCGCTACCCTTCCTGCATATCGCCGATGCGACCGGGCGTAAAATTGCTGCATCCGGAATGTCACGTGTGGCACTGCTGGGTACGCGCTATACCATGGAGCAGGATTTCTATCGCGGTCGCTTGAGCAGTGAGTTTGGGATTGAAAGCCTGATCCCGGATGAGACTGACCGGGCACGCATCAATCAGATTATCTTTGATGAGCTTTGCCTGGGGACTTTCAGTGAACCTTCCCGCGCGTATTACGTCAGCGTGATCGAGAGGCTTGCACGGCAGGGGGCAGAAGGTGTGATCTTTGGCTGTACTGAGATCGGCTTACTGGTTCCGGTAGCGCGCAGTCCAATCCCGGTGTTTGATACCACAGCGATTCATGCTGCCGATGCCGTGGAGTTTATGCTCTCCTGAGCGGGCTTGCGCCGGGAACGTCCCGGCTCAGGTCTGTGCATTGGCGGCGTCATAAGCGGATTGCGCCGCCACAATCGCATCCATATTACTTTCCACCCAGTGTGCCAGCACGGTCACTGTTTCGGTTAGCGCCTGTCCCAGCGGCGTCAGACTGTACTCCACCGTCACCGGTACCGTCGCGAAAACCTCACGTGAAACCAGCCCATCGCGTTCCAGCTTGCGTAATGCCTGGGTCAGTACCTTTTTGGTGATCCGCTGAATATCCCGTTGCAGATTGTTAAAGCGCATTGGCCCGTTTTCAAGACGCGCGAGGATCAGCAGCGCCCATTTGTCGGCGATACGCGCCAGCACGTCCCGGGTAGGGCAGCGCTCATCGAACACGTTATAAGGAGGCATCTCCTTTTTCAGTACGACAGACTCAGTCATGGTGGTTCCCTCGAGGTAACCAGGTGAGGTAAAAGTGCCTTCTTACGCCCGCGAATATTTGCGTGTATAAAACGACGTAAGGTTTCTATTTGATACCAGGGAACCGAAAATGGCAACTGCTCGCAGAGCAATTTTAAAACCGTCTTAATCTTTTGACTCACAAGGCAATATTGCATCAGGAGATCTATTATGAGCGTTGTAGTTATCTATTATTCTGGCTACGGCCACACCCAACGTGTTGCTGAAACAGTCGCAGAGGGCGCGCAGGCTGAACTGATCGCCATCGACAGCAATGGTGAAATTCAGGAAAGCGACTGGCAAAAATTGAACGAGGCAAAGGCGATTATTTTTGGTGCACCAACTTACATGGGCGGTGTGCCGTGGCAGTTTAAGAAATTTGCTGATGCCACCTCTAAAGCCTGGTTCGTTCGCAGCTGGCAGGACAAAGTGTTCGCGGGCTTCAGTAACAGTGCGAGCCTGAACGGTGACAAGCAAGTTTCCCTGCAATACCTGCAAACGCTGGCATCGCAGCATGGTGGGATTTGGGTGAGTCTGGGTCTGCCGCCATCGAATACGCAGGCTGCAACGCGTCAGGATATCAACAACCTCGGTGGCTCTGTCGGGCTGCTGGTACAGTCTCCGTCAGATGCGGATGCGGGCGCGATTGCCAGCGGCGATCTGCAAACGGCAGTAAAATTCGGTGAGCGTGTTGCCGCTGTGGCTAAGCGTTTTAACTGAGTCAGAGGACGCCCGCTGACTTAGTCGGGCGTCTTTTCCAGCACCTTCTTCAGTTGTGCGGTTAGCGTGCTTAACCTACTTTGCAGATGTCCGCTGAACGCGTCTACCAGCGCAGAGGCCGGACGATGCAGCGGGCGGATCAGGCTGACGGTAAAGGGGACTGAAACGCTAAACTGTCGAACCACAATCCCACTTTCCGCATAATCCAGCGCCGTGAGCGGATTAACCACCGCGACACCCACGCCGGCACGAACCATTGCGCAAATCGACGCGGCACTGTGCGTTTCGACCACCATTCTTCGTTTCACCTGATGCTCGGTAAAGAGCGTATCCAGCAGCTGTCGGTAGCTGTCCGTCTGTGACAGGCTAATGTAGTTCTCGCCGTGGAAATCCGCAGGGGTCAGTACGCTTTTTTTGGCCAGGGGATGACCCGCAGGCAGGACGCAGACCTCATCTAGCGCCAGTAATTCTGTGCGCTGCGTTCCCGCCGGTGTGGCGAGGGTTTCGGTTAATCCCAGATCATGACGCTGCGCTGAAAGCCACTCTTCAAGCAGCGGTGACTCCTGCGGGACGATGGTGAGGTTCACCTCGGGATAACGGGCCAGAAAAGGCTGTATCAGCATCGGCAGAAACGACTGTGAAAACACGGGCAGACAGACAATCGACAACTCGCCCTGGCGAAATTCACGTAAGCTTTCCGCCGCGCTGACAATTCGGTCCAGCCCGTACCATGAGCGCTGAACTTCCTCGAACAGACGCAACCCTTGCACCGTTGGGTGTAACCTGCCGCGGGTGCGTTCAAACAGCTTCAACCCAAGCACCTGCTCGAAGCGTGCCAGTTCCCGGCTCACTGTCGGCTGTGAGGTATGCAGCATCTGCGCGGCTTCGGTGAGATTGCCGGTGGTCATCACAGCGTGAAAAATCTCAATATGGCGTAAGTTGACGGCGGGCATAGGGCACCTGAAAGCAGAGGAGTATCCATATCATTTTTGCATAGACTCGCGATAAAACGATATTTTTTATTCTTTTCCCGCTGTGGCGTAATCATAAAAATGAATTTATCCGGAGAAGACCATGCCACGCCCACTCAACCAGACTGATACCGATTTGAACGCTGAAAACCTGCTGCGCTTGCCAGCCGAGTTTGGCTGTCCAGTTTGGGTCTACGACGCGCAGATCGTTCGCGAGAAGATCGCCGCTCTGCATCAGTTTGACGTGGTGCGCTTTGCTCAAAAGGCATGCTCCAATATTCACATTCTGCGCCTGATGCGTGAGCAGGGCGTGAAAGTGGATTCCGTTTCACTGGGCGAAATCGAGCGTGCGCTGGTGGCCGGGTTTGATCCGAAAGCCGATCCAGATGCGATCGTCTTCACTGCTGATGTGATCGATGATGCGACGCTTGCGCGCGTACATGAATTGCAGGTACCGGTGAATGCCGGGTCTGTGGATATGCTTGAGCAGCTAGGCCAGGTTTCGCCAGGTCATCGCGTCTGGTTACGCGTGAACCCGGGCTTTGGTCATGGTCACAGCCAAAAAACCAACACCGGCGGCGAAAACAGCAAACACGGTATCTGGTATGCCGATATGCCAGCCGCGCTTGACGTTTTGCAGCGTTATAACCTGAAGCTGGTCGGCATTCATATGCACATTGGCTCTGGCGTGGATTATGCGCATCTTGAGCAGGTCTGCGGGGCGATGGTGCGTCAGGTTGTCGATTTTGGTCAGGATCTGGAGGCGATCTCCGCAGGTGGCGGGCTTTCTATTCCTTACCGTGAAGGTGAAGAGGCGATCGATACCGATCACTATTACGGTCTGTGGAGCGCCGCGCGTGACCAGATCGCTGCGCATCTGGGCCATGCTGTGAAACTGGAAATTGAGCCGGGTCGTTTCCTGGTTGCCGAAGCCGGCGTGCTCGTGGCGCAGGTTCGCAGTGTGAAAGAGATGGGCTCACGCCATTTCGTGTTGATTGATGCTGGTTTTAACGACCTGATGCGTCCGTCCATGTACGGCAGCTATCACCATATAACGGCACTGGCCGCCGATGGTCGCGATTTAACGCACGCTCCGCGCCGTGAGACGGTCGTTGCGGGGCCGCTGTGTGAATCGGGTGACGTGTTCACTCAGCAGGAAGGTGGCAAAGTGGAAACCCGCGCGCTGCCAGAGGTCAAACCGGGCGATTATCTTGTACTGCATGATACCGGTGCCTACGGGGCTTCTATGTCATCTAACTACAATAGTCGCCCGCTGCTGCCGGAAGTGCTGTTTGATAACGGCAAGGCACGGCTGATCCGCCGTCGCCAGACTATTCAGGAACTGCTGGCGCTGGAACTCATTTGATTAAAGTACGGCCCCGTGGTGACCGAATCGCGAAGTACCAGCGTGCCGGTAAACGGCGGGATCGCATTGACGGGCTGGTTTTTTGCCAGCCTGATGGCCTGATCGATAGCGGTGACAATCATATTGTCGATGGGCAGATAAACCGATGAAAGTGCAGGTTCCAGCCATTTCGCGCTTGGGGCATCGTCAAAACCGAACAGCGAAATATCCTGCGGGATCTTAAGCCCCGCCTGGTGTAACGCTTTGGATGCACCCAGCGCCATATCATCGTTACAGGCAAACAGGGCGCTAAACGACACGCCATCGGCAATGAGCTCTTTACACAGCTCGTATCCCCGCGTCATTCCCGCATCGCCATACTTTACCCGGCGTTCGTCCAGACGAATGCCGTGCTTTTCCAGCGCCTTACGGTAGCCCATCAGTCTCGCTTTCCCGGTTGGGGTATGGATCGGGACGGTGATACAGGCGATCTCCCGGTGACCCTGATTGATCAGGTAATCCACTGCCTTAAAGGCAGCATCCTGTTGTTCGAAGAACACGCAGCGATCCGGCGCCTGGCTGACTTCACGGTTGATGACCACCAGCGGGGTTTGCACGGTATTCATCAGTTTGATAATCGCTTTTTCGCTCATATAACGCGTGTACAGCACAATGGCATCACATTTGCGATCGGCCAGCATCTGCACTGCCTGCTCTTCCTGCTCTGGTGCGTCGTGTCCATCCGTGACGATCAGCTGTTTCCCGTGGGTTTCGGTCTGCCGCGATGCCTGTTGCAGAAGGCGACCAAAGTAAAAACCATCGAAGGTTGAGACGACCAGACCAATGCTGTTGCTGGTCTGGTTAGCCAGTGAACGCGCGAGAAAGTTCGGGCGGTAGCCCAGCTCTTCCATCGCAGCAAACACCTGCTGACGCGTACTCTCTTTAACCTGACCTGTGCCGTTCAGTACGCGCGATACCGTGGCCTTCGACACGCCCGCGCGCAGTGAGACATCCAGCATTGTTGCCATTCTACATTCCTGCTTCCACGTAATGGTCTGCAGTTTAACACAGACCTCGCAGCGTATAAGCGACGCGGGGGACGCAAAACTTCTGCCACGATCACGCTTTTTGGTAACGATCCGCCCGTCGACATAACGGCCTGCCCGCAGTCAACGAAAATGACCGGGTTCTGGTAAAATAGTGTACAAACTGGCCGGGGGGCATCAGGCCTGAACATCGAACTGAAAAACACAGGTAAAACATGGATAAGGCTGACATTCTGCCGCTTTACGCCGCACCGCAGTATGCGGAGCAAGTGACCGACTGGATCTGGCACGCCTTTGGTGAGGGGCTTACCCGGGCGTTTTTTCATAGCATTGTTGAGCACAGCCAGACGCCGGGTGCCTTGCCATTGACCTTTATTGCTGTGCAAAACGAACAGCTTCTCGGTACGGTGGGGCTCTGGCGCTGCGATCTGATCACCCGGCAGGATCTCTTCCCGTGGCTGGCGGCGTTGTACGTTGACGACGCGGCGCGTGGCAAAGGGTTAGCCGGGCAACTCCAGCAGCATGTTATGACCTATGCTGCTCAGGCCGGGTATCGCGAGCTGCATTTGTGGTCTGCCTGCCGTGACTTCTACGAACGTTACGGCTGGCAGTATATTGGCGATGCACTGGAGTACCCGAATAAAACGGTACACCTTTACCGCTATTCCTCTCCTGCTTCTGCAGGTGATGCTACGGAGTGACGACGCACTAAAGTCGGACTGAAGAGATGGGTAATTTCAGGTGGCTGGCGTTTCTCAGCCAGCGCTAACGCCAGCTCTGCGGCCTGCGTTGCCATCGTGATGATCGGGTAACGTACCGTGGTCAGGCGCGGGCGCACGTAGCGGGAGACCAGCACATCATCAAAACCAATGAGTGAAATTTCTGACGGCACCTCAATCCCGTTGTCATTTAGCACCCCCATTGCCCCGGCGGCCATGGAGTCGTTATAGCAGGCAACGGCGGTGAAATTTCGTCCACGACCAAGCAGCTCAGTCATGGCCTGCTCACCGCCGCTCTCATCCGGCTCACCGTAGGCTACGAGGCGGTCATTACACGGTAGATCGTTTTCGCGCAAGGCATCGTAGTAGCCTTGCAGTCGATCTTCCGCATCAGAAATGGGGTGGTTTGAACAGAGATAACCAATTCGTGTGTGTCCCTGTTGAATCAGATGACGGGTAGCGAGCCAGGCACCATAGCGGTCGTCGAGCGCCACGCAGCGTTTTTCAAACCCGGGAATAATACGGTTGATGATCACCATGCCGGGGATCTGCTTCATCAGATGAATAAGTTCAGCATCGGGAAGCATTTTGGCGTGAACAACCAGCGCCGCGCAGCGGTGGCGGATAAGCTGTTCAATGGCCTGGCGTTCTTTTTGTTCATTATGGTAGCCATTACCAATCAGCAAAAAATTGCCTGTCTGATAAGACACTTGCTCCACCGCTTTAACCATCGCACCGAAAAAGGGATCAGACACATCACCCACGACCAGCCCAATGGTTTCAGTGGACTGCTGGGCGAGCGCGCGGGCATTGGCATTGGGATGGTAGTTCAGGGATTCCATGGCGCTTTGCACAGCCTGGCGTGATGCGTCACTGGCTTTAGGCGAGTCGTTAATCACGCGCGAGACGGTTGCCACCGAAACTCCTGCCAGACGGGCCACATCCTTTATTGTCGCCATTAATTACCTTCTTAGTGGGGGTAAGCGTTTACACACCCGATAGTGTTGCGGAAAAGCGGTACGCATTCAAGGGGAGTGGATTTCAGTTCTCCACAAACGTGACGCAGAACAACCCTGACGGTGTAATCGTTACACGACCAGTCATGTCTGAATAATGTCAATCTGAACCTTTAGTTACACTTTGCCTCAGGCTGTTGCGATTGTCCGATGGCGAGGACGTTAAAGAGGTTGATAGAGTTGAGATCCCAGAGGTATTGATTGGTGAGAATTCTTAGTACGGTTTCGTACTCATCTCTTGCACCAACCTGCGCGGATGCGCAGGTTTTTTTTCGCCTCCACTTTAGCTGTCGCTCCTGTATCACTTCTCGTGTAATCTGCCACCATTTACTATCAACCCTTCACACTGGCTGGCAAAGGGAGTTGAGATGCTATTTGGGTTCTTCCGTACACTTTTCCGTATTCTTTTTCGAATCCGCGTCACTGGCGATGCCCAGGCGCTTCGCGGCGAACGCGTTCTTATCACACCAAACCATGTGTCCTTTATAGATGGCATTTTACTGGCGCTGTTTTTGCCTGTGCGTCCGGTGTTTGCGGTTTATACCTCCGTCAGCCAGCAGTGGTACATGCGCTGGCTCACACCGCTGATTGATTTCGTGCCGCTCGACCCGACAAAACCGATGATGATTAAACATCTGGTACGTCTGGTGGAGCAGGGGCGTCCGGTGGTCATCTTCCCTGAGGGACGCATTTCGGTGACAGGCTCGCTGATGAAAATTTACGACGGCGCGGGGTTTGTGGCGGCGAAGTCAAAGGCTACCGTGGTACCACTGCGTATTGAAGGGGCGGAGTTAACCCACTTCAGCCGTCTTAAGGGGCTGGTAAAGCAACGCCTGTTCCCCAAAATCACGCTGCATATTCTGCCGCCGACCTCGTTACCGATGCCTGACGCGCCGCGTGCCCGGGATCGTCGTAAAATCGCAGGTGAAATGCTGCATCAGATTATGATGGAAGCGCGTATGGCTGTTCGTCCGCGCGAAACGCTGTATGAATCTCTTCTTTCGGCACAGCACCGCTATGGCGCGAAGAAAAACTGTATCGAAGACATCAACTTTACCCCAGATACGTATCGCAAACTGCTGACTAAGACCCTGTTTGTGGGCCGCATTCTGGAAAAATACAGTAAGAAGGGTGAAAAGATTGGTCTGATGCTGCCTAACGCGGGCATCAGCGCGGCGGTGATTTTTGGTGCTGTTTCTCGGGGCCGTATACCGGCGATGATGAACTACACGGCGGGTGTGAAGGGGCTGACCAGCGCCATCGCCGCCGCTCAGATTAACACTGTTTTTACCTCTCGACAGTTCCTGGATAAAGGCAAGCTCTGGCATCTTCCTGAACAGCTCACCCAGGTGCGCTGGGTCTTCCTGGAAGATCTGAAAGCGGACGTGACCACCGGCGACAAGCTGTGGATTTTTGCTCATCTGCTGATGCCGCGTCTGGCGCAGGTCAAACAGCAGCCGGAAGATGATGCGATTATCCTCTTCACTTCGGGATCAGAGGGCAACCCGAAAGGTGTCGTCCACAGTCACAAGAGTATTCTGGCGAACGTCGAGCAGATCAAAAGCATTGCTGACTTTACTGCGAATGACCGTTTTATGTCCGCGCTCCCGCTGTTCCACTCCTTTGGTCTGACGGTGGGGCTGTTTACGCCGCTGCTGACCGGTGCTGAAGTGTTCCTCTATCCAAGCCCGCTGCATTACCGCATTGTGCCGGAGCTGGTGTATGACCGTAACTGCACCGTCCTGTTCGGGACATCTACTTTCCTGGGTAACTATGCGCGTTTTGCCAACCCGTATGATTTTTATCGCGTGCGGTATGTGGTAGCTGGCGCAGAAAAGCTGCAGGAGAGCACGCGTCAAATCTGGCAGGACAAGTTTGGTTTGCGCATTCTTGAAGGCTATGGTGTGACCGAGTGCGCACCGGTGGTTTCGATTAACGTGCCGATGGCGGCAAAACCGGGTACGGTTGGCCGAATTCTCCCGGGGATGGATGCGCGCTTGCTGGCCGTGCCGGGCATTGAGGATGGTGGCCGTCTGCAGTTGAAAGGGCCAAACGTGATGAACGGTTATCTGCGCGTGGAAAACCCGGGTGTGCTGGAAGCGCCGACGGCGGAAAACGTTAAGGGTGAGGTTGAAACGGGATGGTACGACACCGGCGATATTGTCCGTTTTGATGAACAAGGTTTTGTGCAGATCCAGGGGCGTGCAAAGCGCTTCGCCAAAATTGCCGGCGAAATGGTCTCTCTGGAAATGGTTGAGCAACTGGCGACGGCCGTCTCCGCCGATAAGATTCATGCGACCGTGGTGAAGAGCGATGCCAGCAAAGGTGAGGCGCTGGTGCTGTTTACCACTGACAGTGAGCTTAAGCGCGACAGGCTACTTAGCTATGCGCGTGAACATGGTATTCCTGAACTGGCAGTGCCGCGCGATATTCGCTACCTGAAGCAGCTCCCGGTGCTAGGGAGCGGGAAGCCCGATTTCGTGACCCTGAAGAGCATGGTTGAAGAGGCGGAACAGCAAAATGCGTGAGTCAGTACACACTAACACATCGCTCCGGTCAAAAGGCATGATGGCCGTCATTGCCGCGCAATTTCTCTCTGCGTTCGGTGATAACGCGCTGCTGTTTGCCACTCTGGCGCTGCTGAAAGCCGAGTTTTATCCGGACTGGAGCCAGCCGATCCTGCAGATGGTGTTTGTGGGCGCTTACATTATCTTTGCCCCTTTTGTGGGGCAGGTGGCGGACAGTTTCCCGAAAGGCCGGGTGATGATGTTTGCTAACGGCCTGAAATTGCTGGGTGCCGCAAGCATTTGTTTTGGTTTTAATCCGTTCATTGGCTATACGCTGGTGGGCATTGGCGCTGCTGCTTACTCCCCGGCGAAATATGGCATCCTCGGGGAGCTGACAACGGGTGATAAGCTGGTGAAAGCCAATGGTCTGATGGAGTCTTCCACCATTGCGGCCATCCTGCTCGGCTCGGTTGCGGGTGGGGTGCTTGCCGACTGGCATGTGCTGGCCGCTCTGGGGGTCTGTGCGGTGGTGTATGGCGGGGCGGTTGTGGCTAACCTGTTTATCCCGAAGCTGCCAGTGGCACGCCCGGGACAGTCCTGGCGCTTTAAGCCGATGACAGGCAGTTTCTTCAACGCCTGTCGTGTTCTGTGGCGTAACGGTGAAACGCGCTTCTCCCTGATGGGAACCAGTATGTTCTGGGGAGCGGGTGTCACGCTGCGCTTCCTGCTGGTGCTATGGGTGCCTGTGGCGCTGGGTATCACCGACAATGCGACCCCAACCTACCTTAATGCGATGGTCGCTATCGGGATTGTTGTTGGTGCAGGGGCGGCAGCGAAACTTGTGACGCTTGAGACAGTAGCGCGCTGTATGCCGGCAGGGATCCTTATTGGCGTCGTCGTGCTTATTTTCTCGCTGCAACACGCGCTATTGCCAGCTTATGCCCTCCTGATCCTGATTGGTATTCTGGGTGGATTCTTCGTGGTGCCGCTGAATGCGCTACTGCAGGAACGTGGCAAGCAAACTGTCGGTGCGGGCAACGCCATTGCGGTACAAAACCTGGGTGAAAACCTGGCGATGCTGTTGATGCTGGGACTTTACTCGCTGGCGGTAAAAGTGGGCGTGCCGGTGGTGGGGATTGGCGTTGGGTTTGGTGGGCTATTTGCGCTGGCGATTGCCGGCTTGTGGATCTGGCAGCGTCGGCGTTGATCTCTTTGCCGGGTCAGGCGAAGCCGCCACCCGGCAAAAGCGTCCAGCTATGGTGCCGGGTATGTATATACCTGATGCACCGCTTCAATCTCCGCTAACACATCTTCACTCAGGTTCAGATGGAAACTCTCAATGTTTGTTTTCAACTGTTCCATAGTGGTCGCGCCCAGTAGGGTGCTCGCAACAAACGGCTGACGACGTACGAAGGCCAGCGCCATCTGCGCAGGATCAAGGCCGTGACGTTTTGCGATATCCACATAGGCTGTAACGGCTTTCTGCGTCTGCTCGCCGCTGTAGCGGGTAAAGCGGCTAAAGAGGGTATTACGCGCGCCAGCCGGTTTCGCGCCGTTCAGGTATTTCCCCGTCAGCGTGCCAAATCCGAGACAGGAATAGGCGAGCAGTTCCACTTCTTCATACTGCGTCACTTCGGCCAGTCCCACTTCATAGCTGCGATTAAGCAGACTGTACGGATTCTGGATGGTGACGATACGCGGCAGATCGTGTTTATCCGCCAGGTGCAGGTAACGCATCACACCAAAGGCCGTTTCGTTAGATACGCCGATGTAGCGGATTTTACCCGCTCGCTGGCACTCGGTCAGTGCTTCCAGCGTTTCCAGTAGCGTAACGGCAGGGGCGCTCTCATTCCAGCTGTAGCCGAGTTTACCAAAGCAATTTGTTGGACGCTGAGGCCAGTGAACCTGGTACAGGTCGAGATAATCTGTTTGCAGGCGCTTCAGGCTGGCATCCAGTGCCGCACGGATATTCTTGCGATCGAGGATCTGATTTGGACGGATCCCGGCATCGTTATTTCGCGCGGGGCCACTGACTTTCGACGCAATGACCAGCTTTTCTCGGTTGCCACGTTTTGTCAGCCAGTTACCGACGTAGGTTTCGGTAAGCCCCTGTGTTTCCGGACGGGGTGGTACAGGGTACATCTCTGCGACATCAATCAGGTTAATGCCCTGGCTGACGGCATAATCGAGTTGTGCATGGGCATCGGCTTCGCTGTTTTGTTCACCAAATGTCATCGTGCCCAACCCCAGTTGGCTTATCTCCAGAGAGCTGTGGGGGATACGGTGATAATGCATAGCCGGCTTCCTTCAATAGACATGTAGACCGCGTCAGGAACTTCCCGACAAAGGAATATAAACATGGCAGAGGGGAAGCAAAAGGGGAAGAGAAAAATCAAAAAGGCCAGCAAGTGACTGACCTCTCTCTGTTTATCGCTCGATAATTTGTGAGACTTCGTCGCGATTAATCTGCATTTTATTACCTTCCTGGTCACGGTAGCTGACCAGACCGGTATCATCATCGACTTCGGGTTTGCCGTCGGTCAGGATCATCCGACCATCTTTTGTCGCCATGACATAATCACTACTACAGCCCGATACTGCAAACGCTAAGCCGACTGCTGAAATTAACACTGCCCATTTTTTCATCGTTATCGTCCTCACCTGGCTGGTATCAAATCATAGTGTAGTATTAACCCGATATACCGACAGGAGGAAGCGGTAAAATCTTAAAAACCAGATGATTATGTTTGGGATCTCTCAAAATGAGTAAAAAACTATGTTTTCAGTAAAAAATGGCGTGCAAGCAGCGCACCGGTGAAATTCTTTTTGAGATAAAAGCCGCGCGGTAACGTTAGTATTGGCTCGCCCTGCGCACCGATCGCCTCGGTAAGCGCTTTACTGTTGGCTGCCTTCGGACGCAGCTGTAACACTTCCCCGTGTCGGGCTGTGATGCGCTCTACCTGTCCAAGAACGATCATATCCATCAGCTCCTCCCAGTCCAGACGCAATTGATGCTCCTCCTCTTCATTCGGGCTCCAGAGCAGCGGTGCGCCAACGCGACGCTCGGCCAGGGGAATGTGGCGTTCACCTTCAACCGGTACCCAAAGCACGCGTTTCAGCTTATGACGAACGTGGCTGGTTTCCCATGTCACACCGGTATTGCCGGTTAATGGCGCAACGCAGACAAAGGTGGTCTCAAGTGGCTTCCCCTGGCTGTCTATGGGAATGGTTTTTAACTCTACGCCAAGAGCCGCAAAATCTTGCTCTGGTTTACTCCCCGCACTGGCACCCAGCCACAGTTCAAGCAGCATGCCTGTCCAGCCTTTATCCCGTTTCAGATCCTTCGGGATCGGAATCCCGGCCATTGCCGCCAGCTCGCCCAGCGAAAAGCCAGCCAGGCGTTGAGCCTGCTGGAGCAACTGGCCTTCGCTGGAAGGAGGTGAAAGCAAGGGTGTAAGCGGATGCATGAAGATAACCTTTTGATTAAAAAATAAACGAAGAAATTGTCCCCTGTGGATAGAGTTTAACTTTTTCTGTACGAATATTCCATGTGTATGATTTATAGGTTTTTTTATTAGTTTGAAATCGTTTCACCTGAGAAGAAAAACCGGTTGTTCAAATCTGGTCACTGACAATGAACAGGATCTTACACCATGTTATCCACAGAAAAATGGGATAACTGGGCATAACCCTGACTACTGTTTCAATTTACAGCCTTGACGTGCGATGAAAATCGAATTTTCAGACAATTTGTGCCTAACTTATTGGCACAATCTGTGGATAAAACCGACGCTGTTCGATCTTTCATCAGCGCGACGATCCCTGATGTGATGATCGTCACGCTATTCTGTATTTTGTTTGTAATAACACGCTTAACTACATGAAAATAATGTCATTATATAATATTGATGAAAGCGGGGCGCAGACGGGGATTGAGGTTGTTCATCGGTAATCAGACACTTTTTCACAACTATATCCACAGAAAAGGTGAATAAAAATCCCTTTGCTGGCTCTTATCTGTTTATAACTCAGCACTTATTTGTGAGTTATTCAATTGTTATTAGGTTGCAGGCCTGTAAGAGAGTGGTTTACCGCCTTCCTGTAGTGTGAAACAATCATTCATATATAAGGTTTAGTTTGGGGTAGTCCGGTGATTGATGACGATGGCTACCGCCCGAACGTAGGAATAGTAATTTGTAATCGTCAGGGCCAGGTAATGTGGGCCCGGCGATATGGTCAGCACTCCTGGCAGTTCCCGCAAGGCGGGATCAACCCAGGAGAGTCCCCAGAACAAGCGATGTACCGGGAGCTTTTTGAAGAGGTCGGTTTAAGCCGGAAAGATGTTCGCATCCTGGCTTCGACCCGCAACTGGTTGCGTTACAAGTTACCGAAACGTTTGGTGCGTTGGGACACAAAGCCGGTTTGTATCGGCCAGAAACAGAAGTGGTTTCTGTTGCAGTTGGTGGGCAACGATTCAGACATCAATATGCAAACCAGCAGTACGCCGGAGTTTGATGGTTGGCGCTGGGTAAGCTATTGGTATCCTGTTCGTCAGGTCGTGTCATTTAAACGCGATGTTTACCGTAGGGTGATGAAAGAGTTCGCAAGTGTGGTAATGCAGCTTCAGGAGATCCCCCCTAAGCCGCAGAGCGCACCTGCCTGGCGACGTAAAAGAGGTTAAGCTACGCAAATCATGCTCACCCGCTTGCGAGAAATAGTCGAGAAGGTGGCCAGTGCTCCGCGTCTCAATGAGGCGCTGAACATTCTGGTCACTGACATCTGTCTTGCGATGGAGACCGAGGTCTGTTCGGTGTATCTGGCCGACCACGATCGGCGCTGCTATTACCTGATGGCGACCCGTGGTTTGAAAAAACCACGCGGACGCACCGTAACGCTCGCATTTGATGAAGGTATCGTGGGTCTGGTTGGGCGGCTGGCTGAACCTATCAACCTTGCCGATGCGCAAAAACACCCCAGCTTTAAATACATCCCTTCCGTAAAAGAAGAGCGCTTCCGCGCGTTTCTTGGCGTGCCGATTATCCAGCGTCGCCAGTTGCTTGGTGTGCTGGTTGTTCAGCAGCGTGAGCTGCGTCAGTACGATGAAAGCGAAGAGTCTTTCCTCGTTACCCTGGCCACGCAGATGGCGGCGATCCTCTCCCAGTCTCAGCTTGCCGCTCTTTTCGGTCAGTATCGCCATACGCGCATTCGCGCCCTTCCTGCGTCGCCAGGTGTGGCGATTGCAGAAGGCTGGATGGACGCCACGCTGCCGTTAATGGAGCAGGTTTACGAAGCCTCAACGCTTGATGAAGCGCTTGAGCGCGAGCGTCTTACTGCTGCGCTGGAAGAGGCGGCGAATGAATTTCGTCGTTACAGCAAACGCTTTGCCGCAGGTGCGCAAAAAGAGACGGCGGCCATTTTTGATCTCTATTCGCACCTGCTCTCCGATGCGCGTTTGCGTCGCGAGCTTTTTGCGGAAGTGGATAAAGGCTCGGTCGCGGAGTGGGCCGTTAAAAAGGTTATCGAAAAATTTGCCGAGCAATTTGCGGCACTGACTGATGGTTACCTGAAAGAGCGAGCGGGAGATCTCCGGACCCTGGGACAACGACTGCTGTTCCATCTGGATGACACCATTCAGGGGCCAAATGCCTGGCCAAAACGGTTTGTGCTGGTCGCCGATGAACTCTCCGCGACGACGCTGGCTGAGCTGCCTCAGGACAGGCTGGCTGGTGTGGTAGTGCGCGATGGTGCCGCCAACTCACACGCTGCCATTATGGTGCGTGCACTGGGTATTCCTACCGTGATGGGAGCGGATATCCAGCCGTCGGTACTGCACCGTCGTACGCTGGTGGTTGATGGCTATCGCGGTGAACTGTTGGTTGATCCTGAGCCGGTTCTGCTCCAGGAGTACCAGCGTCTTATCAGCGAAGAGAATGAATTAAGCAAGCTGGCAGAAGATGACGTTAACCTGCCCGCACAGCTTAAGAGCGGTGAGCGGATCAAAGTCATGCTCAACGCCGGCTTAAGCCCTGAGCACGAAGAAAAGCTTGGCAGTCGCATTGATGGTATCGGCTTATACCGCACCGAAATCCCGTTCATGCTGCAAAGTGGTTTCCCCTCAGAAGAAGAGCAGGTTGCGCAGTATCAGGGGATGCTGCAGATGTTTAACGACAAACCTGTCACCTTGCGAACCCTGGATGTGGGTGCGGATAAACAGCTGCCCTATATGCCGATCAGCGAAGAGAACCCGTGCCTGGGCTGGCGCGGGATCCGTATTACGCTCGACCAGCCTGAGATCTTCCTCATCCAGGTGCGTGCGATGCTGCGCGCGAATGCCGCGACGGGCAATCTCAGCATTTTACTGCCGATGGTCACCAGCATTGATGAGATCGACGAATCACGACGCTTGATCGAACGTGCTGGTCGTGAAGTCGAAGAGATGATTGGCTACGCGATCCCGAAACCGCGGATTGGGGTGATGCTCGAAGTGCCGTCTATGGTCTTCATGCTACCGCAACTGGCCAACCGTGTTGATTTTATCTCCGTCGGCACGAACGACCTGACGCAATATATCCTGGCCGTCGACCGTAACAACACCCGTGTCGCCAGTATCTACGACAGCCTGCACCCGGCGATAATCCGCGCGTTAGCGATGATCGCTCGTGATGCGGAACAGTACGGGATTGATTTACGCCTGTGCGGTGAAATGGCCGGGGATTCAATGTGCGTCGCGATCCTGATTGGTCTGGGATACCGCCATCTGTCTATGAACGGTCGCGCCGTTGCACGTGTGAAGTACCTGTTGCGGCATATTGAAATCGACGATGCCCGAGAGCTGGCTGAACGCAGCCTGGAAGCGCAACTGGCTACTGAAGTCCGTCATCAGGTTGCTGCGTTTATGGAACGACGCGGTATGGGCGGCCTGATCCGCGGCGGCCGCTAATCGTCTTTCGCTCTCTCCCATATGGAGAGAGCGCCAGCGCGCATAAAACCCTATACACATCTTTTACATCTCTGGCGCATCCTCCGCGCCCGCCTTATGCTATGATTCGCAACTTTGGAGCCTCTGCTTACGGCAGAATCGCATTTCTACCGCTGTCCACTTTCAGCGGAATAACAACATCTTGTGGTGACAGATGAACAGTGGTTATCTGCATTTTCCGGAATTTGATCCGGTCATTTTCTCAGTAGGACCTGTTTCGCTTCACTGGTACGGTCTGATGTACCTGGTGGGCTTCATTTTTGCCATGTGGCTCGCTGGCCGTCGCGCCAGCCGTCCTGGCAGCGGCTGGACCAAAAACGAAGTTGAAAACCTGCTGTATGCGGGCTTCCTCGGCGTGTTCCTCGGTGGCCGTATTGGGTATGTGCTGTTCTATAACTTCCCGGTATTCCTGAACGATCCGCTCTATCTTTTCCGCGTGTGGGATGGTGGTATGTCCTTCCACGGCGGCCTGATTGGCGTGATTCTGGTGATGGTGATTTTTGCCAAACGCACCAAACGCAACTTCTTCCAGGTTTCAGATTTTATCGCACCACTGATCCCGTTTGGTCTGGGGGCTGGTCGTCTGGGCAACTTTATCAACGGTGAACTGTGGGGACGCGTTGACCCAAGCGTGCCGTACACGATGCTCTTCCCGGGCTCCCGTGCAGAAGATATCGCGCTACTGCCATCACACCCGGAGTGGCAGTCCATTTTCGATACCTACGGCGTTCTGCCGCGCCATATGTCCCAGCTTTACGAACTGGCGCTGGAAGGCGTGGTGCTGTTTATCATCCTGAATCTGTTTATCCGCAAACCGCGCCCGATGGGGGCTGTTTCTGGTCTGTTCCTGATTGGCTACGGTGCGTTCCGTATCATCGTCGAGTTCTTCCGCCAGCCGGATGCACAGTTTACCGGCGAATGGGTGCAGTACATCAGCATGGGGCAAATTCTCTCCATTCCGATGATAGTCGCGGGTGCCATTATGATGATTTGGGCGTATCGTCGTCGTTCACAGCAACAAATTTCCTGAGGAACCATGAAACAGTATCTTGAATTGATGAAAAAAGTGCTTGATGAGGGCACGCCGAAAAATGACCGTACCGGTACTGGCACGCTCTCCATTTTTGGCCACCAGATGCGCTTCAATCTGCAAGAAGGCTTCCCTCTGGTGACAACAAAGCGCTGCCACCTGCGCTCGATCATTCATGAACTGCTCTGGTTCCTGCAAGGCGATACCAACGTCGCGTATCTGCACGAAAACAACGTCTCAATCTGGGACGAATGGGCAGATGAAAACGGCAATCTGGGTCCGGTTTACGGTAAACAGTGGCGCGCATGGCCAACGCCTGATGGACGCCATATTGACCAGATCACCACCGTGATGAACCAGCTGAAAAACGATCCGGACTCGCGCCGTATTATCGTTTCAGCCTGGAACGTGGGTGAACTGGATAAAATGGCACTGGCCCCGTGCCATGCGTTCTTCCAGTTCTATGTGGCAGACGGCAAGCTCTCCTGCCAGCTTTACCAGCGTTCTTGCGACGTGTTCCTCGGCCTGCCGTTTAACATCGCCAGCTATGCGCTGCTGGTTCACATGATGGCGCAGCAGTGCGACCTGGAAGTGGGTGATTTCGTCTGGACCGGTGGGGATACCCATCTCTACAGTAACCATATGGAACAGACGCATCTCCAGCTGACTCGCGAACCGCGTGCGCTGCCGAAGCTGATTATCAAACGCAAACCGGCGTCTATCTTCGATTACCGCTTTGATGATTTTGAGATTGAGGGCTACGACCCGCACCCAGGCATCAAAGCGCCCGTCGCTATCTGATGTAGTAAAGCGTGACACAACCGGTGCTTTTTAGCGCCGGTTTTTTTTCGCCTTTATCCCGTTTCACGAAGCGTTATCCAGAAGGCGTGCAACACGCTGCAACTTGGTCAATTCTCTGGATAACGACTCGGGAAACAGTAATCCGTTGCTCGTCACCTTCACGGCACTTCGCCACACTCCCATTATGAAAAAAGAGAACGGTTTTACGCTTATCGAAACACTGGTAGCGATTTCGTTGATTGTCATCCTCAGTGCGTCAGGTTTGTACGGCTGGGACAGCTGGAAACGGCAGCAGCGGCTGTGGCAAACCGCCAGCCAGGTTCGCGATTACCTGGTGTTTCTGCGCAACAATGCCAACCGGCACAACCGCGACCATCAGGTAACCCTTCAGCGGGTTGGAGGCAGGGACTGTCTGGTGAGCTCTGTTATGCAAGGCTGCGAGAAGGGGAATCCCTTTGTACTGATGCCACTCTGGCCTGAAGTCACGGTGAGTGAGCTAACACCGTCATTAGGGTTTTATGGATTAAAGGATACGGCATGGGCAGGGCGGATACGCGTACAAAGCCGAGCAGGAGAATGGCTGATTATTGTCTCAAGTGGAGGACGTATCAGGATGTGCAAGAGTTCAGGGGACGGTTCATGTCAATGAGACAGCGCGGTTTCTCACTGATTGAAGTGCTGATTACTATGGCGATCAGCAGCCTTTTGCTGGTCAGCACATCGCGTTTTTTACCCGGGTTGCAGCGGGCTGTATTACTGCAATCCGGCCAGCGAGAGCTGGAAGAGGAGGTCTGGCAGCGCCTGTTTGCTCTCGGTAAGCACCTTCAGCGCGCAGGATATTGCGCCGGAAACTGTCAGGGACCAGGCCTGGTGATTGGCAGGGAAGGGAGCTGTGTCATTGTACGGTGGGATGCCAACAGTAACGGCAGTTGGGATAACACTGCATCAGAAAATGACAGCACCGGTTTTCGTCTGGAAGCAGGTGCGCTGGAAACGCTGCGTGGGGCAACCTCGTGTGAAGGAAAGGGATGGGAAAAGCTCACCGAACCGGACAAGCTTGTGATCCTGCACTTTATGATGCGTAAAGTTGAGCATGCCGGTTTTGCACCAGAGTTGAATATCGAGCTGACCGCCAGTCGTAAAGGTCAGCAGGGGGAGCCATATCAGGCTTTATATGGGGTCACGGGGTATAACTTGTGAACCGGCAACGCGGAATGTCTTCGCTGGCGTTGGTTTTGCTTTTACTGGTGCTCGGTACCCTGATCCTCACGGGTCTCAACCAGCAACTGACAACGTTTAGTACGCTCGTTGGCGATGAGAGCCGTTCACTCCAGCAGCAGGCGTCTGTGCAATCTGCACTTGAGTGGGGACGCGTTCAGGATTGGTCGTCAGAGCCCCAGATTCAGTGCAAAAAGGCATCGTCATGGCGAGTTTGTTTACGGTTATTAAGTGAGAAGGATGTTTTGCTTATTGCTGGAGTCAACGACCTGCTGCTCTGGCGCACAGGAGAGATAATCGACGGCAAGATTCGCTTCTCGCCTCACGGCTGGAGTGATTTTTGTCCGCTAAAGGGGAGTGTGTTATGCCTGTTGCCATGAACAAAGAAAGAGGGTTTAGCATGGTTGAGGTTCTCCTGGCGATGATGCTGATGGTGATAATCGTGACCGCACTGTCAGGTTACCAGCGGGCACTGGCGACGCGGTTCAGCTTGTTTAGCCAATATCGTCAGCTCTGGCACCATGCCTGGAACCAGTCCCAGCTCTCAACAAATGCGCTACCGGAAGGCTGGCAGGCCAACCGGGGGCAGACAACGCTCGCCGGATGTGTCAGCATCACGGTTACACTTATTTCTCCTCTGGGGCGGCGCGGTGAGATAACGCGTCTGCATTGCCCGGTTAGCCAGTAGTCGGGAGCGTCTATGTTAAGGGTTTACCACTCAAATCGTCTGGATGTGCTGGAAGCACTGATGGAATATATCGTTGAGCGCGAGCGGCTTGACGATCCTTTTGAGCCTGAAATGGTGCTGGTGCAGAGTACCGGTATGGCACAGTGGCTGCAAATGTCGCTTTCCCGCAAATTTGGCATTGCCGCGAACATTGAGTTCCCACTACCCGCGAGCTTTATCTGGGAGATGTTTGTCCGCGTGTTGCCGGATATCCCGGAGCAAAGTGCGTTCAACAAGCAAAGCATGAGCTGGAAGCTGATGGCGTTGCTGCCGGAAATGCTTCAGCGCGATGAGTTCGCGATGCTGAACCACTATCTCAATGACGATACCGATAAACGCAAGCTGTTCCAGCTCGCGTCTCGTACCGCCGATCTCTACGATCAATATCTTGTTTATCGTTCTGACTGGTTAATTCGTTGGGAAGCAGGTGAGCTGGTGGAGGGGTTACCGGAGGCGCAAATCTGGCAGGCGCCACTATGGAAAGCGCTGGTGGAGCACACGGAGAAACTTGGCCAGCCTAAGTGGCACCGTGCCAATCTGTACGATCGGTTTATCTCCATACTTGAAAATACGTCGGAGCGACCAGCCCGACTGCCATCACGCGTGTTTATCTGTGGAATATCTGCATTACCCCCAGTCTATCTCAAGGCGTTGAATGCGCTGGGTAAACATATTGATATTCATATTTTGTTTACCAACCCGTGCCGGCAATATTGGGGGGATATCCTCGACGAACGTTGGCTTTCGCGGCTGGTGACTCGCCAACGAAAACGCCTTTTTGAAGAACGAACCATCCCGCTGTTTAAAGACGGCTCGACTGCCGGGCAACTTTTCGATGAAGAAGGTATCCAGAACCTGCCTAATCCGCTGCTCGCCTCATGGGGGAAGCTGGGGCGTGATTACATTCACATGCTTTCAGACATCACCTCGTCTGGTGAAGGGGATGTGGATGCCTTTGTTGAGATCTCCCCGGATAGCCTGCTGCATAATATTCAGTTAGATATTCTGGAGCTGGAGAACCGTGCCGTCATGGGTGTTACGGCGCAAGAGTTTGAACGCAGCGACAGGAAGCGGAGGCTGGATCCTGACGATCGCAGTGTCACCATCCACGTTTGCCACAGCCCGCAGCGTGAAGTTGAAATCCTTCATGACCAGCTGTTGCACATGCTGCAGGATGATCCTGAGCTGACGCCGCGCGATATCGTGGTGATGGTGGCGGATATCGACAATTACAGTCCCTTCATTCAGGCCGTTTTTGGCAGTGCGATGGGTGAACGATACCTGCCTTACGCTATCTCGGACCGTCGTGCCCGTCAGTCTCATCCGGCATTGCAGGCATTTATCACCCTGTTGTCACTGCCTGATAGCCGGTTTATCTCCGAAGATGTTCTGGCGTTACTGGATGTTCCAGTTCTGGCTGCACGCTTCAACATCAATGAAGAGGGGCTACGCTACCTTCGCCAGTGGGTTAACGAATCGGGTGTTCGCTGGGGGATCGATGACGATAACGTCCAGGCGTTCGGGCTCCCCCCAACCGGGCAGCATACCTGGCGGTTTGGCCTGACACGTATGTTGTTGGGTTATGCCATGGAAAGCAGTCAGGGGGAGTGGAATGAGGTACTGCCTTACGATGAGACCAGCGGGTTAATTGCTGAACTGGTGGGGCATTTGGCTTCACTATTGATGCAGCTTAACCGCTGGAGAAGTGAGTTAATGCAACCGCGTACTCTGGAAGAATGGCTCCCGGTTTGCAGGGCATTGCTCAATGATTTCTTCCTGCCAGACAGTGACACTGAAGCCGCAATGGCGCTCATTGAAACGCAGTGGCAGGCTATCGTCGACGAGGGCGTGAACTCCCATTATCACGAAGAGATCCCCTTGTCACTGCTGAGGGATGAGTTGACGCAGCGGCTTGACCAGGAGCGAATCAGTCAGCGTTTCCTGGCGGGCCCGGTGAATATCTGCACCCTGATGCCAATGCGTTCTATCCCGTTCAAAGTGGTGTGTCTACTTGGCATGAATGACGGTATTTATCCACGTGCACTGGCACCACTGGGATTTGATCTGATGAGTGCTAATCCAAAGCGGGGTGACCGTAGTCGTCGTGATGACGATCGCTATCTCTTCCTGGAAGCGCTCATTTCCGCCCAGAGTAAGCTCTATATCAGTTACATCGGCCGTTCAATTCAGGACAACAGTGAGCGTTTCCCTTCTGTTCTGGTGCAGGAGCTGGTGGATTATATCGGACAGAGCCACTACCTGCCGGGGGATGAAGAACGTAACTGCGATGAAAGTGACAAGCGGGTGAAAGCGCATATCACCTGTTGTCACAGCCGCATGCCGTTTGACCCGGTGAACTACGTGGTGAGTGAGCACCAGAGCTATGCTCACGAGTGGCTTCCTGCGGCGAAAAAAGAGGGAACTGCGCATACCGATTTCATTCAGGTGCTTGACCCTCTGTCCATTGACACACTGACATTTGAACAGCTTCAGCGGTTTTGGGCGCACCCGGTGCGGGCCTTTTTCCAGCAGCGATTACAGGTCAATTTCCGCTCTGAAGAGAACGAAATTCCCGATGCGGAGCCCTTTACGCTGGAAGGGCTGGAGCGCTATCAGTTAAACCTGCAACTGTTGAATGCGCTGGTTGAGCAGGAAGATGCTGACAAACTTTTTCGCCGTTACCGCGCAGCAGGTCAACTGCCTTATGGAGCGTTTGGTGAAATTGTCTGGGAGGCGCAGTGCCAGGAGATGACAGCGCTGGCGGAGCGCGTAAGGGAGTGCCGACAACCCGGAAAAAACATTGAAATTGATCTCAACTGTAACGGCGTTCATTTGACGGGCTGGCTAACCCAGGTTCAGCTGGACGGGCTGCTACGCTGGCGACCTTCTATGCTCAGCGTTTCACAAGGGTTGCAACTCTGGCTGGAACATCTTGTCTACAGTGCGGTGGGTAATAAAGGTGAAAGCCGGATATTCGTGCGCAAAGAGGGCGAATGGCGCTTCCCGCCGATGGAGTCTGAACAGGCGTTACGTTATCTGTCTTTGTATATTGAGGGCTACAGTCAGGGCATGAACAAACCACTTTTGTTACTGCCTGAGAGTGGCGGCGCATGGATAAAAGCCTGTTATGACGTACAGAATGATGCAATGTTAACGGATGAGGTGTCACTGCAGAAAGCGCGAAGTAAATTTATACAAGCCTATGAAGGAAACATGATGGTACGTGGCGAAGGTGAAGACGTCTGGTATCAGCGCTTATGGCGCACGCTTGAACCAGAGTACTTCGAGACGATCACGGAAGAGGCACAGCGTTACCTGTTACCGTTGTTCAAATTTAATCAGTCCTGAGTGCTGTATAAAAATTGCACAGGAAAGGGTGTTCATTTATGATGCACCTGTTATCACGGACTGATGTACTCAAAGAAAGAGATGCTGGCGTGTCCAGCACGCAGTTTGTTAATGATGTAGCCGTGATAAAGAGGTCGTAATGCCAGGCAGCACCTTGTTTAAAGCGTTGGTTTTGTTTGTCGCCCTTTGGGCTCCCTTCACTCAAGCAGACTCCGGTTGGCAACCTGTTCAGGAAACTATCCGTAAGAGCGAAAAAGATACCCGTCAGTATCAGGCTATTCGCCTTGATAACGGCATGACCGTGCTGCTGGTTTCCGATCCGCAGGCGGTGAAATCCCTCTCGGCGCTGGTGGTGCCGATTGGGTCACTGGAAGATCCTGATGCCCATCCTGGGCTTGCTCACTATCTGGAACATATGACGCTGATGGGATCTAAAAAATACCCGCAGCCAGATAGCCTGTCCGAATTTCTGAAAATGCACGGCGGTAGTCACAACGCCAGTACAGCACCGTACCGTACGGCTTTTTATCTCGAAGTCGAAAATGATGCCCTGGAAGGGGCGGTCGATCGTCTTGCTGATTCCATCGCTGCACCGCTGCTGGATAAAAAATATGCTGAACGTGAACGCAATGCCGTTAATGCTGAGTTAACCCTTGCCCGTACGCGAGACGGTATGCGCATGGCCCAGGTGAGCGCCGAAACCATTAACCCGGCGCATCCGGGTTCGCGTTTCTCCGGTGGTAACCTGGAAACATTAAGCGATAAGCCAAACAGCCCTGTTCTTGATGCGCTGCATGCGTTTCGCGACAAATATTACTCCGCGAACCTGATGAAAGCGGTTATTTACAGCAACAAACCGCTGCCAGAGCTGGCAAGCATGGCCGCTCAGACGTTTGGTCGTGTGCCGAATAAAAATATCGACGTACCTCAGATAACCGTTCCGGTGGTCACGGACGCCCAAAAAGGGATTGTTATCCACTACGTGCCCGCCTTGCCGCGCAAGGTGTTACGTGTTGAATTCCGCATTGATAACAACACGGCACAGTTTCGCAGTAAAACCGACGAGCTGGTGACCTATCTGATTGGCAACCGTAGCCCGGGTACGCTTTCTGACTGGCTGCAAAAACAAGGGCTGGTGGAAGGGATTCGAGCCGACTCCGATCCTGTGGTGAACGGCAATAGCGGTGTGCTGGCGATATCTGCGACCCTGACCGACAAAGGGCAGGCAAACCGTGATGAAGTGGTGGCGGCGATATTTAGCTACCTTTCTCTGCTGCGTGATAAAGGCGTCGATAAACGCTACTTTGATGAACTGGCTCACGTGCTGGATCTCGATTTCCGTTACCCGTCCATTACCCGTGACATGGACTATGTGGAGTGGCTGGCGGATACCATGATCCGCGTGCCGGTGGAACATACTCTTGATGCGGTCAATATCGCCGATCAATATGATGCTGACGCCGTAAAAGCCCGCCTGGCGATGATGACCCCGCAGAATGCTCGCATCTGGTACATCAGCCCGAATGAACCCCATAACAAAACGGCCTATTTTGTAGACGCCCCTTATCAGGTAGACAAAATCAGCGCCCAGACCTTCGCCGACTGGCAGAAAAGAGCCGGGGAAATTGCGTTGAAACTGCCGGAGTTGAACCCCTACATTCCGGATGATTTCTCGCTGATCAAAACCACGAAGGACTATCCGCACCCGGAGCTGATTATTGATGAACCGACGTTGCGCGTGGTGTATACCCCAAGCCGCTATTTTGCGAATGAGCCAAAAGCCGATGTCAGCGTCGTTCTGCGTAACCCTAAGGCGATGAATAGCGCAAAAAATCAGGTGATGTTCGCCCTGAATGACTATCTTGCTGGCATCGCGCTCGATCAGCTCAGCAATCAGGCGGCCGTGGGGGGGATCAGCTTCTCAACCAATGCCAATAACGGTTTGATGGTCAATGCAAATGGCTACACTCAGCGCCTCCCTCAGCTGTTCCAGGCGCTGCTTGAGGGCTATTTTAGTTACACGCCGACGGAAGAGCAGCTTGAGCAGGCCAAATCCTGGTATGCGCAGATGATGGACTCTGCGGAGAAGGGCAAAGCTTACGATCTTGCGCTTATGCCAGCGCAAATGTTGTCGCAAATTCCTTATTTCCAGCGTGAAGATCGCCGCGCGTTACTGCCTTCTATCTCATTGAAAGATGTCCTCGCTTATCGTGATGCGTTGAAAACCAACACGCGTCCCGAGTTCCTGATCGTCGGCAACATGAGTGAAGAGCAGGCCAAAACGCTGGCGGAGAATGTACGCACCCAGCTCGGCTCGAAAGGTGACGAGTGGTGCCGCAACCAGGATGTGCTGGTTGAGAAAAAACAGAATGTGATTTTTGAAAAGGCGGGCACTAGTACGGATTCTGCGCTGGCAGCGGTGTTTGTACCAACGGGTTATGATGAATTCTCCAGTTCAGCGCGGAGTGCCGTTCTGGGACAGATTATTCAGCCGTGGTTCTATAACCAGCTACGTACAGAAGAGCAGCTTGGCTATGCGGTCTTTGCGTTCTCCATGAACGTTGGCCGTCAGTGGGGGCTGGGTTTCCTGCTGCAAAGTAGCGATAAACAACCGGCTTATCTCTGGCAGCGTTATCAGGCTTTCTTCTCAAAAGTGGAAGCAAAACTGCGCGCCATGAAACCGGACGAATTTGCCCAGATCCAGCAGGCCGTCATCGCTCAGGTGATGCAGCCACCGCAGACATTGGGTGAAGAAGCGTCACAGCTCAGCAAAGATTTTGATCGCGGTAATCTGAACTTTGATTCGCGTGATAAAGTAGTGGCCGAGATAAAACAGCTGACGCCTCAGAAGGTTGCCGAGTTCTTCCATCAGGCGGTGATTAAGCCGCAGGGAATGACCATCCTGTCTCAGGTTTCCGGGAGCCAGAACGGGAAAACGGAGTACGTGAACCCGAAAGGCTGGAAAGTCTGGAAGAGCGTCAGCGCGCTGCAGCAAACTATGCCCTGGAGTAAGAAAGAATGACCGATACCGCTGAGCCTCTTGATCCCTTACGTTTACCTCTACAGGGTGAACGATTGATTGAAGCTTCAGCGGGAACGGGAAAAACCTTCACCATTGCCGCGCTCTATCTGCGCCTGCTGTTAGGGCTTGGCGGTAACGCGGCTTTTCCACGTCCGTTAAGCGTGGAAGAGCTGCTGGTCGTCACCTTCACCGAGGCTGCCACCGCGGAGTTGCGCGGTCGTATTCGTTCCAATATCCATGAGCTGCGTATCGCCTGTCTGCGTCAGAGTACGGATAACCCTCTCTACGCGAGCCTTCTGGAAGAGATTGCTGATAAGCAACAGGCCGCCCAGTGGTTGCTCCTGGCTGAACGACAGATGGATGAAGCGTCCGTCTTCACCATTCACGGTTTTTGTCAGCGCATGCTGAGCCTGAATGCGTTTGAATCCGGCATGCTGTTCGAGCAGCAACTCATTGAAGATGAATCCGTGCTTCGCTATCAGGCTTGTGCGGATTTCTGGCGTCGCCACTGCTACCCCTTACCGCGAGATATCGCAGAAGCGGTACATGCGTTATGGAAGGGCCCCGAGGAGCTTCTGCGTGCCATCGATCGCTATCTTCAGGGTGAAGCGCCGGTAATCAAATCTCCGCCGCCAGCAGATGAAACTCTCGCTTCTCGCCATGAAAAAATTACCGCCAAAATTGCGGCCATCAAGCAAAAGTGGAATGCGTCGGTCGGCGAGATTGAGGCGATTATCGAAAATTCCGGGATCGACAGACGTAAATTTAACTGTGCAAATCAGGGGAAATGGATCGATAAGATCAGCGCCTGGGCACAGGAAGAGACGCGAGGGTATCAACTCCCGGATGCGCTGGAAAAATTCTCTCAGTGTTTTCTGGTTGAACGAACCAAAGCCGATGGCATTGTGCCGGAGCATCCGCTGTTTGTGGCTATCGAAGCCCTGCTGGCCGAACCGTTAACGCTCAATGACCTGATGATCACCCGCGCAATGGCGGAGATCCGTGAAACCGTCTCGCGTGAAAAGCGTCGCCGCGGTGAACTTGGGTTTGACGATATGCTGAGCCGCCTGGATGCCGCGTTGTGCAGCGAAAATGGTGAAGCACTTGCCGCGGCTATTCGTAACCGCTTCCCGGTTGCGATGATTGACGAGTTCCAGGATACCGACCCGCAGCAGTACCGCATTTTCCGCCGTATCTGGCGACAACAGCCTGATACCGCGCTGTTGTTAATTGGCGATCCTAAACAGGCTATTTACGCTTTTCGTGGTGCGGACATTTTCACCTATATGAAAGCCCGCAGCGAAGTTGACGCACATTACACACTGGATACCAACTGGCGTTCATCTCCCGGGATGGTAGAGAGCGTCAATGCGCTTTTCAGCCGCATGGATACGGCATTTATGTTCCGGGAGATCCCTTTCCAGCCGGTAAAATTTGCGACAAAAAATGCCTCATTGCGCTTCGAATTCAACGGTACGACTCAGCCCGCCATGAACTTCTGGCTGCTGGACGGAGAAGGCTGTGGCGTTGCGGACTATCAAAATGCCATGGCACAGCACTGTGCCGCGCAAATCCGTGACTGGCTCAGTGCGGGGGCACGTGGCGAGGCGGTGCTCTGGAGGGGCGAGGAGTCAACCCCTGTAAAGGCATCGGATATTACGGTGCTGGTGCGTAGCCGTCAGGAGGCCGCGCTTATCCGCGATGCCCTGACATTGCTGAACATTCCGTCCGTCTACCTCTCAAACCGGGACAGTGTTTTCGAAACGCTGGAAGCGCAGGAGATGTTATGGCTGCTGCAGGCGGTGCTGGCCCCGGAGAGGGAGAGCACGCTTCGCAGCGCGTTAGCCAGCGCGATGCTCGGGCTGAATGCGCGTGATATTGATGCGCTCAACAACGACGAAGACGCGTGGGATGCGGTAGTGGAAGAGTTTGTTTACTACCGGGATAAATGGCACAGACGCGGTGTAATGGCGATGGTGCGTGAGCTCATGGCGCAGCGTCACATTGCGGAGAATATACTCGCGACAGCGGGCGGTGAACGTCGTCTGACCGACATTTTGCACATCAGTGAGCTACTGCAGGAAGCGGGCACGCAACTGGAGAGTGAACACGCTCTGGTGCGCTGGCTGGCGCAACAGATTGCCGACCCGAACAGTAATTCGTCCAGTCAGCAGATGCGTCTTGAAAGTGATAAACATCTGGTGCAGATCGTCACCATTCACAAGTCGAAAGGCCTGGAGTATCCGCTGGTCTGGTTGCCGTTTATTGCCAATTACCGCGCGCAGGATCAGGCTTTTTACCACGATCGCGAGTCATTTGAGGCGGTGCTCGATCTCAGTAAAGCTGAGTCCAGCGTTGAACTGGCAGAGGCCGAACGTCTGGCGGAAGATTTACGCCTGCTCTATGTGGCGTTGACCCGTTCGGTCTGGCACTGCAGCATGGGTGTCGCCCCGCTGTTTCGTCGCCGTGGTGAGAAGAGCGGGGAGAGCGATTTTCATCTGAGTGCGCTGGGGAGGCTTATTCAGCTCGGCGAACCCAAAGATGCAGCAGGCCTGCGCCAGTGCATCGAATCACTTTGTGGGGATCATACTGCCCTGCACATTCCGTCGCAGCCCGATAATAGCCGCTGGCAATTACCGGAGCTCCGCGAGTCTGAGCTCCATGCCCGCCAGGTTGTGCGCACAATTGCTGACGACTGGCGTGTGACGAGTTATTCCGGTTTACAGCAGCACGGGCAGAGCATTGCCCAGGATCTGATGCCAAAACTGGACGTCGATGCAGCAGGGACCGGTAGCGTACCTGTTGAGCCAGTGCTCACTCCGCATCAATTCCCGCGTGGCGCCTCACCAGGCACATTTTTACATAGCCTGTTTGAAGAGCTGGATTTTACCCAGCCAGTCTCTGAGGAGTGGGTGCTGAAGATGTTGCAGAGTGGAGGCTATGACGCACAGTGGCAACCGGTTCTCACAGACTGGATCAGCACGGTTCTGCACGCCCCACTCACGGCTCAAGGGATCTCGCTGAGCCAGTTGAGTGCCAAAGATAAACAGGTGGAGATGGAGTTTTATCTTCCTATTGCCAGCCCGCTCAGGGCCGACGCGCTTGATGCGTTGATCCGCGAGCATGATCCGTTATCTGCCGGTTGCCCAGCGCTGAACTTCCGCCAGGTGCAGGGAATGTTAAAAGGGTTTATCGACTTGGTTTTCCGCCACGAAGGGCGTTACTACCTGCTGGACTACAAATCGAACTGGTTGGGTGAAAACAGCGAAGCCTATACCCAGCAGGCGATGGCATCAGCCATGCAAGCACATCGCTACGATCTGCAGTATCAGCTCTATACCCTGGCGCTGCATCGGTACCTGCGGCATCGCATTGCCGATTACCGTTACGAAGACCATTTTGGCGGCGTCATTTACCTCTTTCTGCGTGGAGTGGATGCTAACGATCCGCGCTCTGGCATCTTTAGTACGCGCCCGGCTGTAGAGCTGATTGAAAAAATGGATAACTTGTTTGCCGCAAACACAGAGGAGGTGGCATGACGATGCAGGCGCTATTGCTGGAAGCGGTAGAACAACGATTACTGCGCCACCTTGATGTACAGTTTGCCATGATGGTGGCAGGCGATGAACCCGCTGTGATGCTCGCCGCCGCAATCCTGAGTAAAGACGCGGGAGAGGGGCATGTCTGCCTGCCGCTGTCGCGTCTGGTTGTTGATGAGAAAATGCCTCCGGCTATACAGGCTTGTTTCGCGTTGCTGGATGACGCAGTGGACTGGCAGGCGATATTACTCGGCTCGCCCGCCGTGAGCGGAGCCGATACCGGGACGCCGATGATCCTGAGCGGCGAACGTTTATACCTTAACCGGCTGTGGCGCAATGAACTGACGGTGGCGCGTTTCTTCAGCGAGACGAATGCGCCGCTGCCTTGCGATGAAGCGCAACTCCGGCAGGTGCTGGATACGCTGTTTACCTCTGATGAGGCGACAGACTGGCAAAAAGTCGCGGCAGCCGTGGCGTTGACGCGGCGGATCTCGGTTATCTCTGGCGGCCCGGGAACCGGGAAAACGACCACCGTGGCAAAACTGCTTGCCGCGTTGATCCAGCTATCGGGCGAGCACAAGTGCCGTATTCGTCTGGCGGCCCCCACTGGCAAAGCGGCGGCTCGTCTGACGGAATCATTAGGTGGGGCATTGCAAAAGCTGCCGCTCACCGTGGAGCAACGTGCGCTTTTCCCAAATGAAGCCAGCACGCTGCACCGACTGCTTGGTGCTCAGCCAGGTAGCCAGCGTCTGCGATATCATGCGGGTAACCCGCTGCATCTGGACGTACTGGTGGTAGATGAAGCATCGATGATCGACCTGACGATGATGTCGCGGTTGATTGATGCTCTGCCGCCCCATGCGCGCGTCATTTTTCTGGGCGATCGTGACCAGCTTGCTTCAGTGGAAGCTGGGGCGGTGCTGGGGGATATTTGTACTTACGCCAGCTTTGGCTACACCACCGCGCGTGCTCAGGAGCTGGAGCGTTTGACCGGATGCGTACTTGAACCCGATAACTCGCCGGTGGCGGGAGCGCTACGCGATAGCCTGTGCCTGCTGCAAAAAAGCTATCGTTTCGGCAGCGACTCCGGTATCGGCCAACTGGCTGCCGCGGTAAACCGTGGCGATCGGCACAGTACGCGTGCGGTGTTTGACGGTACGTTTACCGACATCGAGAAAAAATCACTGCAAAGCGGAGAAGAGTATCAGGTGATGCTGGATGACGCCCTGGAGGGGTATCAGCATTTCCTTGCATGTATCCAACAGCGCAACTCACCAGAGCAGGTCATTGCCGCCTTTGGTGAGTACCAGTTACTGTGCGCACTGAGGGAAGGGCCGTTTGGCGTCAGTGGGCTGAACGACAGGCTGGAGCAGCTTCTTGTTCAGAAGCACAAAATCAACCGGATGCCGCATTCGCGCTGGTTTGAAGGACGACCCGTAATGATCTCCCGCAACGACAGTGCGCTGGGGTTGTTTAACGGGGATATCGGGATTGCGCTCGATCGCGGCCAGGGGCTGCGCGTCTGGTTCCAGTTGCCGGACGGTAGCGTGAAGTCTTTCCAGCCCAGCCGTTTGCCTGAGCATGAAACCGCGTGGGCGATGACGGTGCATAAATCCCAGGGCTCCGAGTTTAACCATGCGGCGCTGATCCTGCCGACACAGCTTTCACCTGTTATTACCCGCGAGCTGATTTATACCGCGATTACGCGCGCGCGTCAGCGCTTGTCACTCTATACCGATGAACGTGTGCTGGTGCAGGCCATTGCCACCCGTACAGAGCGCCGGAGCGGACTGAGCGCGATATTTGAGTCTCTTTAAGCGAAAGCCCTCACCAGACGGTGAGGGCATCGTATCATCCCAGATCAGCCATCAGCACTTTTGAACGGCGCTGATAGTTGTACATCTCTTTCTTCGTTTCTGGCAGATAATCTATATCCACCGGCGTGAATCCACGCTCCTGGAACCAGTGAATGCTGCGTGTCGTCAGGACGAACAGCTTGCTCAGGCCCATCTGGCGGGCTTGCGCTGCTACGCGCTCAAGCAGCATTTCACCGCGTGAGGAGCTGCGGTAATCAGGATGCACCGCCACGCAGGCCATTTCGCCGATCTTCTCTTCCGGGAATGGATAGAGTGCGGCACAGGCAATGGTCAGGTTATCGCGCTGAATAATGGTGAATTTGTCGATCTCCATTTCCAGCTGTTCCCGCGAACGACGCACCAGAATACCCTGTTGCTCCAGCGGCCGGATCAGTTCCAGAATACCGCCGATATCATTGATGGTGGCACGGCGGATTTGCTCAGCACTCTCCATCACAATCTGCGTGCCGATACCATCTCGGGAGAACAGCTCCTGTAACAGAGCTCCATCTTCCTGATAACTGATCAAGTGGCTGCGGCGCACGCCGCTGCGACAGGCTTTCACCGCACCACGCAGAAAACGCACGGTACCAGAATGGTAGTCACCTTCAGCTTCCAGTGCTTCTACGCGGGCCTGGGCTTCATTAGGGAAGAGTTCGGGCACAATCACCCCTTCATCGTTTACGACACCCTGGGAAGAGCAAAACCCTATCATCTTTTCCGCTTTCAGCTTAATCGCCAGTTGAGTAGCAATCTCTTCTGAGGTGAGGTTAAAGCTTTCTCCGGTCACGGAAACGGCGACCGGGCCCATCAGCACGATGGCACCGCTGTCCAGCTGGCGGTGAATAGCTTCTTCATCAATACGACGAATACGGCCGCTGTGGCAGTAATCGACGCCATCGTCCACGCCGAGCGGTTGGGCAATGATGAAGTTACCGCTCACGACGTTGATATGCGCGCCCTGCAATGGCGTGTTGTTCAGGCTCATCGACAGGCGAGCCGTAATATCCAGCTGCAACAGACCCGCAGCTTGCTTCACCAGTTCCAGGGTTTTCGCATCCGTCACACGAGTATGTTTGTGGTAAATCGGCTCGTGGTGGTGTGCGGCCAGGTTGGCGTCGATCTGCGGGCGCGCGCCATAGACCACCACCAGGCGGATCCCGAGGCTGTGTAGCAGGCCAATGTCATTGACGATGCTGGAAAAATTTTCATGCTCAATGGCTTCGCCGCCAAGCATGATGACAAACGTTTTTCCCCGATGGGCGTTGATATAGGGAACAGAATGGCGGAATCCCTGGACCAGTTCGGTTCTACGCTCCTTCACCATGGCACAACCCTTAATGAATGTTTATTCGTAATTTATGTATTTTTATTCGATTGTGGGCGTGTGTGCAAGCGCAAATTTTCCGCGACCCACAGAAATTAATAAGTAATCCGTGCGTTAACGTATGATTGTTTACCCTTTTATAGATGACAGTTTATGCGTCATTCGTTAAAGTTTTCGGTCAATTTGGACATTATGTATATCAGTCAGTTTTCTTGCTCGGGAGAAGCATGTCGGGATCCAACTCAGCAATAAGCCGTCGCCGTTTGTTAAAAGGGGCCGGGGCAATGTGGTTGCTTAGCGTCAGTCAGGTAGGATTAGCCGCCACAAGTCAGGTGGTGGCGGTTCGCGTCTGGCCGTCGTCGACCTATACGCGCGTGACGGTTGAATCCAACCGCGTGTTGAAATATAAGCAATTTGCCTTAAGCAATCCTGAACGCGTGGTCGTGGATCTCGAAGGGGTGAATCTCAATTCCGTGCTGAAGGGGATGGCGGCGCAGATCCGCGGTGACGATCCGTTTATTAAATCGGCGCGCGTCGGGCAGTTTGATCCGCAAACCGTGCGTATGGTGTTTGAGCTGAAGCAGAACGTTAAGCCTCAACTGTTTGCTCTCGCGCCCGTTGCGACCTTCAAAGAGCGTCTGGTAATGGATCTCTACCCGGCGAATGCGACGGATATTCAGGATCCTCTGTTGGCGTTACTGGAAGATTATAACCAGGGCAATCTCGAGAAGCAGGTTCCACCTGCGCAAAGTGGTCCACAGCCGGGTAAAGCAGGGCGCGATCGTCCGATTGTGATCATGCTGGATCCGGGGCACGGCGGGGAAGACTCGGGGGCAGTCGGAAAATATCGTACCCGCGAAAAAGACGTGGTGCTGCAAATCGCTCGTCGTCTGAAGGCGTTGATCGATAAAGAAGGCAATATGCGCGCCTATATGACGCGTAATGAAGATGTCTTTATTCCGCTGAAAGTTCGCGTGGCAAAAGCGCAGAAGCAGCGCGCCGATTTGTTTGTGTCTATCCATGCGGATGCGTTTACCAGCCGCCAGCCAAGCGGTTCTTCGGTGTTTGCGCTCTCAACCAAAGGGGCGACCAGTACTGCCGCGAGATATCTCGCGGATACCCAGAACGCCTCGGATCTTATCGGTGGTGTGGGCAAAAGCGGCGACCGTTATGTCGATCACACCATGTTCGATATGGTGCAATCACTGACCATCAACGACAGCCTGAAATTTGGTAAAGCGGTGCTGGGCAAGCTGGGTAATATCAACAAGCTGCATAAAAACAGTGTCGAGCAGGCCGGGTTTGCGGTTCTGAAGGCACCGGATATTCCGTCTATTCTGGTTGAGACGGCTTTTATCAGTAATGTTGAAGAAGAGCGCAAGCTCAAGACGGCAAAATTCCAGCAGGAGGTAGCGGAGTCGATTCTGGCAGGGATCCGGGCGTATTTCTCTGACGGGGCGACGCTGGCGAGACGTGGGTAAATCTTTCAGCCGGGTGAGATACCCGGCAAATTCACAAACGACAGATACAAAAAAACACCCTTAAGGGTGTTTATTGTTTTAAGAAGTGTTGGTTGCGGGGGCCGGATTTGAACCGACGACCTTCGGGTTATGAGCCCGACGAGCTACCAGGCTGCTCCACCCCGCGTCCGTCTTTCTACTTCTGTAGAAACTTACTTCTTCAAATTTGATTGGTTGCGGGGGCCGGATTTGAACCGACGACCTTCGGGTTATGAGCCCGACGAGCTACCAGGCTGCTCCACCCCGCGTCCGTCTTTCTACTGTTGTAGAAGATACTTCATCAAATTTTAATTGGTTGCGGGGGCCGGATTTGAACCGACGACCTTCGGGTTATGAGCCCGACGAGCTACCAGGCTGCTCCACCCCGCGTCCGTGGATGCGCACTATACTCGGATAGGTTTGTGATGCAACCCCTTTTTCACATAAATCATGATTTTGTATGCAAATTGAACGACATGGCTCTGTTTGGACTATTTTTTGCGCAAAATTTGCCAAAGGTAATGCGATCGCATTTCATTAGCCCTGGCGGTTTGTTATCTTCATCACGCGGAAATGGGCAACTTAAAGACGAGATATAATGAAAGGACGTTGGGCGAAGTATCTGATGACGGGCGCAATGGTAGCCATTCTTGCGGCCTGCTCTTCCAAACCGACCGATCGCGGTCAACAGTATAAAGACGGGAAATTATCCCAGCCTTTCTCCTTAGTTAACCAGCCTGATGCTGTTGGCGCACCGATTAACGCCGGAGATTTCTCCGAGCAGGTCTATCAGATCCGCAATGCGTCACCGCGCCTGTATAGCTCACAAAACAACGTTTACAGTGCAGTACAGGACTGGCTGCGCGCGGGCGGCGATACGCGCAATATGCGCCAGTTTGGTATCGACGCCTGGCAGATGGAAGGGGCGGATAACTACGGGAACGTCCAGTTCACGGGGTATTACACGCCAGTGATTCAGGCGCGGCACTCTCGCCAGGGCGAATTCCAGTATCCAATTTATCGTATGCCGCCAAAACGCGGCCGCTTGCCGTCCCGTGCGGAAATCTACTCTGGTGCGTTGAGTGAAAACTATGTCCTGGCTTACAGCAATTCACTGATGGATAACTTCATCATGGATGTTCAGGGCAGTGGTTATATTGATTTCGGTGATGGTTCGCCGCTTAACTTCTTCAGCTATTCCGGTAAAAACGGCCATGCCTATCGCAGTATTGGTAAGGTGTTGATCGACCGCGGCGAAGTGAAGAAAGAAGATATGTCGATGCAGGCGATCCGCGAGTGGGGCGAAAAACACAGTGAAGCCGAGGTGCGCGAGCTGCTGGAACAGAACCCGTCGTTTGTCTTCTTTAAACCGCAAAACTTTGCTCCGGTGAAAGGGGCGAGCGCTGTACCGCTGATTGGTCGTGCGTCTGTGGCATCGGATCGTTCAATTATTCCTGCTGGCACTACGCTGCTCGCGGAAGTGCCTCTGCTGGATAATAATGGCAAATTTAACGGCCAGTATGAGCTACGTCTGATGGTAGCGCTGGATGTGGGTGGGGCGATTAAAGGCCAGCACTTCGATATCTATCAGGGGATTGGTCCGGATGCTGGCCACCGTGCCGGCTGGTATAACCACTACGGACGCGTATGGGTGCTCAAAGCAGCATCTGGCACCGGAAACGTATTCAGCGGTTGATTGTGGTATTCTGAACGCAATACGGATTCATGTTCAGGGTGAGGAGAAACCTCACCCTTTTTACATCTGAGGTTTTATGTCAGTGGTAATCAGCGATGCCTGGCGTCAGCGTTTTGGCGGCACGGCACGTCTCTATGGTGAAAAAGCCCTGCAGCTGTTTGCGGATGCGCATGTCTGCGTTGTGGGTATTGGTGGTGTGGGTTCCTGGGCGGCAGAAGCGCTGGCAAGAACCGGTATTGGCGCAATCACGCTGATTGATATGGACGACGTGTGCGTCACCAACACCAACCGTCAAATCCATGCCCTGCGTGATAACGTCGGTCTGGCAAAATCTGAGGTCATGGCGGAGCGTATTCGTCTGATCAACCCGGAATGTCAGGTGACGGTCATTGACGACTTCGTGACAGCCGACAACGTCGCGGAGTACATGAATAAAGGCTACAGCTATGTGATTGATGCCATTGACAGCGTACGCCCTAAAGCCGCGCTGATCGCTTACTGTCGTCGATACAAGGTTCCTCTGGTTACCACTGGTGGCGCAGGAGGGCAGATCGACCCTACGCAGATCCAGGTGGCCGATCTGGCGAAAACCATTCAGGATCCGCTGGCCGCTAAGCTGCGTGAACGCCTGAAAAGCGACTTCAATGTGGTGAAGAACAGCAAAGGTAAGCTTGGCGTTGACTGCGTGTTTTCTACAGAAGCGCTGGTGTACCCGCAGGCTGATGGCTCAGTCTGCGCGATGAAAAGCACGGCGGAAGGGCCAAAACGAATGGATTGCGCCTCAGGTTTTGGTGCGGCCACCATGGTGACCGCCTCCTTCGGCTTTGTGGCGGTGTCTCACGCCCTCAAGAAAATGATGGCGAAGGCGGAACGTCAGGCCTGAGCCTGACGTGCGGCATCCAGTACCGCGTCGCTGAGCGCGATCAACCCCTGACCGCGCGAGGCGCTGAGCTGCGCGCGCAGCCCAAGCTCATCAAATAGCGCCAGCGGCGAGCGAGTCAACAACTCCGCCGCGCTTTTCCCCTCTATGGCGGTTAACAGTACCGCCAACAGCCCGCGGACAATACGTCCTTCGCTGTCGCCAAAGAAATGCAGCTTCTCGCCAGCAACGCTTACGCCCAGCCAGACGCGGTTCTCGCAGCCAGCGATCTCTTTTGCCTGCGCTTTTAGTTCGTCAGACAAGGTCGGTAACTGTTTACCGAGAAGGATCAACTGGCGATATTTATCTTCCCATTGTGAGAGAGGGGCGAAGGTCTGTTTTAAGGTCTCTTCTGTGATCACAGTGCCAAACGGATGTCCGGCTAAAGCAGCGCTAGTCATTAATCCACCAGTATTTCAAGGGCGCGGTCGACGGCGGCGACCAGCGCATCAACATCGCTTTGGGTATTATATGGCGCAAACGAGGCGCGTAGCGTACCGTTAACGCCGAGCGCCGCGAGGAGCGGCTGGGCACAATGCTGTCCGGCACGCAGGGCAATACCATACCCGGCAAGTAGCGTCACCATGTCGCTATGATGAACGCCTGCAAAATCGAAGGCGAGCAGGCTCGAGTCTTGCACACGAAATGATCGGAAACCCGGGCGCTTTTTGAGTTCTTCCTCCGCCAGCGTTGCCAGACCGCGGCTCCAGTTTTCAGCCTGAGCAGTATCTGTTTCAGCAAGCCATTCGAGAGCGGCACTCAGGCCAATGACGCCGGCAACGTTTGGCGTACCGGCTTCAAGGCGATAGGGAATCTCCTGGGTTTTAAAGCCGTCGAAGGTCACTTCGGTAATCATTTTGCCGCCACCGAGCCACGGTGTCATTTGCGCCAGCAGTTCCGGCTTACCGTACAACGCTCCGATGCCGGTTGGGCCGTACAGCTTGTGTGCAGAGAAAGCGTAAAAATCAATATCCAGCTTTTGCACATCAGCAGGGAAATGCACGACCCCTTGTGCGCCATCGACCATCACCACCATGCCGCTGGCATGGGCGATGCGAATGGCCTGAGCCAGATCCGGACATCCCCCCGTAACGTTCGACATCTGCCCGAGTGCCAGAATGCGGCTGCGCGGGGTAATCAACTCTGGCAGGTGAGCCACGTCGGGCAGGAGATCTGGTCCCAGTGGGAGTTTCACAATACGTGCCCCCGTTTGCTCGGCCACCATTAACCACGGTACCAGGTTGGCATGGTGCTCTGCCTCACTGACGATGATCTCATCTCCGGGCTGGAGCAACGGGCGTGCGTAGCACTGGGCCACCATATTGATGGCTTCGGTAGTACCCCGCGTCCAGACGATGTTTTTCCCGCTTTCGGCATTGATCAAACGTGCGACCTGATCGCGTGCGGCTTCATAGCGCGCGGTTAAGCGCTGTGCTTGCGCAAACTGACTGCGATGCACGTTACCGGCACTCATGCTGTAGAACTGCTGCGTCGCTTCAATAACCGCCTGTGGCTTCAGGGCGGTGGCAGCGCTATCAAGATAAATACCGGCATCAGCCAGCGCCGGAAACTGTTCGCGAAAATGTGCGGGACTGAAAGCGTTCATGGGATTCCTCATTTCAATAGCAAGATCGTCGCGCAATTTCAGCTGCAGGGCAAGGAGGTTGATATCTATCAGATTCGTCTGCTTATCCTGATGACCCTGAAAAAGCAGGTTATGCTAAATAGTGTTAGGCGAATGTTTAAGCCTGTTTTAAATCGAGGTTTGAGTAGCATTAATTGCTAAAGGAGAAGAATCATGAAAAAGACAGCTGCAATCATTTCGGCCTGTGTGTTTACCCTTGCTCTGAGCGCCTGTTCCGGTAACAACTACGTGATGCATACTAATGATGGCCGCTCCATCGTTTCGGAAGGGAAACCGTCAACTGATAATGATACCGGGATGATTTCATACAAAGATGCCAACGGGAACAAGCAGCAGATCAACCGAAGCGATGTTAAAGAGATGGTTGAGATTCAGCACTAAGATCGCAGGCGAAAAAAAAGCACCGCAAATTGGCGGTGCTACATTAATCACTATGGACAGACAGGGTAAATGTACAGGAAGTGAAAAATTGGTAGCGTTGCTACCGTGGTCTGAATCGCAGACCAATTGCAAACACAACAACACAACATCACAACCGTAAGCCAAAAGCCCTTCAGAACACGCATTCCAAAAAAAGCTCTTCGTTCCGGCTCAGGAAGTGCCGCCACTATAGGTATTTGCTGGTAGTTCCTCAACGGACAAATTATAATGTCTCAGATAAAAAAAACTAATAGGTTAAACGTTGTTTCCTGTTTGTTAAAATTCGTTAACATCTAAGCCAGATAACCATGTCGAAGCGATTGCCACCCCTTAACGCATTACGTGTTTTTGATGCAGCAGCACGTCACCTGAGCTTTACCCGTGCAGCAGATGAGCTTTTTGTGACACAGGCCGCAGTAAGTCACCAAATCAAGTCCCTGGAGGATTTTCTGGGTCTTAAGCTGTTTCGTCGACGCAACCGTTCGTTGCTGTTGACCGAAGAGGGGCAGAGCTATTTTCAGGATATTAAAGAGATTTTTTCCCAGCTCACGGAGGCCACGCGTAAGCTGCAGGCCCGAAGTGCAAAAGGTGCTCTGACTGTTAGTTTATTGCCCAGTTTTGCCATTCAATGGCTGGTGCCAAGACTCTCAAGCTTTAACTCAGCTTATCCGGGAATCGACGTTCGAATCCAGGCGGTAGATCGTCAGGAAGACAAGCTGGCAGATGACGTAGATGTCGCCATTTTTTACGGTCGCGGTAACTGGCCGGGCTTGCGCGTCGAAAAATTATACGCAGAATATCTCCTGCCGGTCTGTTCGCCTTTGTTATTAACGGGTGAAAAGGCGCTGAAGACACCTGCTGACCTGGCGCAACATACACTTTTACATGATGCGTCTCGCCGTGACTGGCAAACTTATACCCGTCAATTAGGTCTTACTCATATAAACGTGCAGCAGGGACCCATTTTTAGCCACAGTGCGATGGTGTTACAGGCTGCTATTCACGGGCAGGGCGTAGCGTTGGCGAACAACGTTATGGCGCAGTCCGAAATTGAGGCGGGCCGCCTGGTTTGCCCTTTTAATGATGTTCTGGTCAGCAAGAATGCGTTTTATCTGGTTTGTCATGACAGTCAGGCAGAACTGGGTAAAATAGCCGCTTTCCGGCAGTGGATACTGGCGAAAGCGGCAAGCGAGCAAGAAAAATTCCGCTTCAGGTATGAACAATAACGTTTGTGTGCCGGGCACGCATCAATTCAGGACTTAAACATGACCAGCCGATTCATGCTGATTTTTGCCGCGGTGAGTGGCTTTATTTTTGTTGCACTGGGCGCTTTTGGCGCACATGTATTAAGCAAGTCTTTGGGTGCAGTAGAGATGGGCTGGATCCAGACCGGCCTTGAATATCAGGCATTCCACACGTTGGCTATTTTTGGGCTGGCGGTGGCGATGCAGCGCCGTATCAGTATCTGGTTTTACTGGAGCAGCGTCTTTATGGCGTTGGGCACCGTGCTTTTCAGTGGCAGTCTCTACTGTCTGGCACTTTCGCATTTGCGCCTGTGGGCGTTTGTTACACCTGTCGGTGGCGTCAGCTTCCTGGCGGGTTGGGTATTAATGTTTATCGGAGCTATCCGTCTGAAACGCAAGGGCGTTGTTCATGAATAAGGTTGTTTTATATTGTCGCCCGGGGTTTGAGAAAGAGTGTGCCGCGGAAATTACCGATAAAGCGGCAAAGCGCGAGGTCTTCGGCTTTGCGCGTGTTAAAGAGAATGCAGGCTATGTGGTATTTGAATGCTATCAGCCTGAAGACGCGGATAAGCTGGCGCGTGAACTCCCTTTCAGCTCGCTGATCTTTGCCCGCCAGATGTTTGTCGCGGGTGAGTTGCTGAAGGATCTTCCGCCGGAAGACCGTATCACCCCAATTGTCGGCATGCTGCAGGGCGTGGTCGAGAAGGGCGGGGATCTGCGCGTTGAAGTGGCGGATACCAATGAAAGCAAAGAGCTGATGAAATTCTGCCGCAAATTTACCGTACCGCTGCGTGCGGCGCTGCGTGATGCGGGTATTCTGACGAACTATGAAACACCTAAACGTCCGGTGGTGCATATCTTCTTTATCGCACCGGGCTGCTGCTATACGGGGTATTCATACACCACCAACAACTCTCCCTTCTTTATGGGTATCCCGCGTTTACGCTTCCCGGCCGATGCACCGAGCCGTTCAACGCTGAAGCTGGAAGAAGCCTTCCACGTCTTTATCCCGGCGGATGAGTGGGACGAGCGTCTGGCAAACGGCATGTACGCCGTCGATCTTGGTGCGTGCCCGGGCGGCTGGACCTACCAACTGGTGAAACGCAACATGTGGGTTTCATCTGTTGATAACGGCCCGATGGCACAAAGCCTGATGGATACCGGGCAGGTTACCTGGCTGCGTGAAGATGGCTTCCGCTATCGTCCGAACCGTAACAACATCTCCTGGATGGTGTGCGATATGGTTGAGAAACCGGCAAAAGTGGCCGCGCTGATGGCTTCCTGGCTGGTGAACGGCTGGTGTCGTGAGACGATCTTTAACCTCAAGTTGCCAATGAAAAAGCGCTATGAGGAAGTATCGCAGAATCTGGCTTATATTCAGCAGCAACTGGATGAGAATGGCATTAACGTGGAGATCCAGGCGCGTCAGCTGTATCACGACCGCGAAGAGGTGACGGTGCATATTCGTCGCTGGTGGGCCGCTGTTGGTGGACGTCGCGACGAGCGATAGTGCGTGCTTTGTTTTGCCCGGTGGCGCTGCGCTTACCGGGCAGACAAATCGTGAATTGTATTAACGTTCCAGCCTTAACTGCTGCAAATTCCCGTCCAGCTGTAAACTCGTTTGTAACGTCGCCACATCACGGCAGATAAAGGCCATCTCTTTATGTGCTTCAAGCTTCTTGCGCCATTTTTCCGGCACCTCATCCAGCCTGGTGTAAATCCCTTCCAGACTCTGAAAATCCGTTAGCAACTGAGCAGCACTTTTTGGCCCTATACCCGCGACACCCGGCACCTTCGAGCTGCTGATCCCCGCCAGCCCCCAGTAATCTGGTAGCTGTTCAGGCGAGACGCCAAACTCACTGGCAATGAAAGGGGCATCAAGCCAGCGTTTCTGGAAGTAATCACGGATGCGGATCGTAGGCGAGAGCAACTGGCAGTAGCCTTTATCGGTTGAAACAATCGTCGCCTGATGCCCGGCGCTGGCAACTTTAACCGCAAGGGTTGCCGCCAGATCGTCAGCTTCATTGCCATGCGCCCCCCAGCAAGGGACGCCGCGTTGTTCAAAGGCGGCGCGAATGGCGGGCATCTCGTCATGCAGATCGTCTGGCATCGGGGCACGTCCGGCCTTGTAATCAGGCAGGCGCTGGTGACGCCAGCCAGTGTTACGCGCTTCGTCGTCAAACACGGCCACAACATGAGTCGGTTCGCTATGGCGGATAAGTTGCTCCAGTGCGTGCAGGCAAGTGTCTTTACAGGGTGTGCCTTGTACCGCATGGATCCGGCGAATCAGGTTGAGTGCGTCGACAATAAGCAAATGAACAGCCACAGAGATTCTCCCTTAAATCTGATGGGTAAAGGGTAACACTGTCGGCAGGATGAAACGAATAGTGTGAGGGGAAACAGGAAGAAGCCTCGCAAAACGAGGCTTCCTGAGAGGCTTAATCGCAGGTAACGATCTTCATCGCCAGACCACCGCGAGAGGTTTCGCGGTATTTGGCGTTCATATCTTTCCCGGTTTCGTACATGGTTTCGATAACTTTATCGAGACAGACGCGCGGTTCGCTGGTACGACGCAGGGCCATACGTGCAGCGTTCACCGCTTTCACGGAAGCGATCGCGTTACGCTCGATACACGGCACCTGTACCTGTCCGGCAACTGGGTCACAGGTCAGCCCCAGGTTATGTTCCATGCCGATTTCTGCGGCAATGCACACCTGCGTCGGGCTTGCACCCAACAGCTCAGCCAGACCCGCCGCCGCCATAGAGCAAGCCACACCGACTTCACCCTGACAGCCAACTTCCGCACCAGAAATGGACGCGTTCATCTTATACAGGGAACCAATCGCACTGGCGACCAGCAGGTAGCGCGCCAGAGAGTTAGCGTTCACTTCGCGGATAAACTTATCGTAGTACGCCAGCACGGCCGGAACGATACCGCAGGCACCGTTGGTCGGCGCAGTGACCACGCGGCCACCTGCGGCGTTCTCCTCGTTTACTGCCAGCGCGAACATGTTGATCCAGTCGACTACTGCCATTGGGTCTGTTGTCGTTTTGTCGGTGCTGACCAACATACGGCGCAGCGCTGCTGCACGACGTGGCACGCGAAGCTTGCCAGGCAGAACGCCTTCGGTGGTGATCCCGCGCTCAATACCGCCGCGCATCACTTCCCAGACGTTAGCAAAGTGCTGTTCCAGCTCCGCTTTGCTGTGAAGCGCCAGCTCGTTTTTCATCATCAGGCCGGAGAGGGAAAGTCCTGTCTCCTGACAGTGACGCTGAAGGTCCGCCGCAGTTTTGTACGGATAAGGCACGTCGACCGAAGAGTTACTGGTTTGACCAAAGTGGTCTTCGTCGACGATAAAACCGCCGCCGATAGAGTAGTAAGTCTGGCTGTATACCGCTTTGTCGCCGGCCAGCGCAGTGATACGCATACCGTTTTCGTGCAGCGACAGGTTGTCAGCATGGAAATTCATGCAGCGATCAACCGGGAATTCCACTTCATGTTCGCCATTTGCCAGCAGCAGGCGACCGTGGGTATTAACGTCCTGGATGAAGCCAGGGATCGCGTCAATATCAACGGTATCCGGCAGGTTTCCCGCCAGGCCCATGATAATGGCGATATCGGTATGGTGGCCTTTCCCGGTCAGGGAAAGAGAACCGTAAACATCAACAACCACGCGGGTTACGTCGTGCAGGAGGCCGCGTGCAATCAAGTCATCCGTGAACTGCTTACCGGCTTTCATTGGTCCGACGGTGTGAGAGCTGGAAGGACCAATACCGATTTTGAAAATATCGAATACGCTAATCATGATGCGTCCATTGCTTTCAGTCAGAGAGGAAGAATGCGCCGCCCGAGGACGGCGCAGGAGGTATTAGCTGAACAGCGAGTAGAAAATAGCGGAGATAGCAATCAGACCCATCACGACAACGAAGATGTTGCTAATGTGGCCGCTGTATTTACGCATCGCAGGCACTTTCTGAATCGCGTACATCGGCATCAGGAACAGAATCATCGCGATAACCGGGCCACCCAGGGTTTCAATCATGCCCAGGATGCTTGGGTTCAGAGTCGCAACGGCCCAGGTGGTGATCAGCATGAACAGCGCTGTGATTTTGTTCAGCTTGCTGATTTCAATGCTCTTGCCTTTACCGCGCAGAGATTTGATCACCATACCGTTGAAGCCTTCACGTGCGCCCAGGTAGTGGCCGAGGAAGGATTTGGTGATGGCGATAATCGCGATGATAGGTGCCATCCACGCAATGACTGGTGCGTTAAAGTGGTTCGCCAGGTAAGACAGAATAGAGATGTTCTGCTCTTTCGCTGCCGCCAGATCCGCCGGGGAGAGGCTCAGTACGCAGCTGAAGACGAAGAACATCACGGTCAGTACCATCATGATGTGCGCACGTGCCAGGATGCTGGAGCATTTCTTCTCTGCACCGTTGCCGTACTCTTCACGCTTCGCCACTGCGAAGGAGGAGATGATTGGGGAGTGGTTGAAGGAGAAGACCATTACCGGAATCGCCAGCCAGAGGGTCATCAGCAGGCCGTTACCGGTCGCAGATGCGCTGCTCAGGGACAGGGTTTCCAGTGCTGCACCGTTCCACTGTGGGATCAGGTAGCAGGCCAGTACCATCAGAGCAATCACGAACGGGAAGACCAGTACGCTCATTGCTTTAACAATCATCTGCTCACCGAAGCGCACGATAGTCATCATGCCTACGATCAGGATCAGAGACAGAATTGCACGCGGAGGCGGCGTCATGTGCAGCTGGTGCGTCATGAAGCTTTCAACGGTGTTGGTGATTGCCACGCTGTAAACCAGCAGGATTGGGTAAATCGCGAAGAAGTAGAGCAGAGTAATTAATTTACCTGCGCCAATACCGAAGTGCTCTTCAACCACTTCAGTGATGTCTTCGCCCGGGTTTTTACCGGACAGCACGAAGCGGGTCAGACCGCGGTGTGCAAAGAAGGTCATCGGGAAAGCAATGATGGCCATGATGATCAGCGGGATCAGACCGCCGACGCCTGCGTTGATAGGAAGGAACAGTACACCAGCGCCGATTGCTGTGCCGTAAAGGCCAAGCATCCACATGGTATCCGTTTTGCGCCAACCACTTCGGGATTCAATCGAAGCAACGGTGCTGGTTTGAGTGGTTTCCATCTGTATCTCCTGGAGGAAGCGAATTGTCAGGTTTTAAGTCAAATCCGATGAAAAAGTGCCTGACGGTAATATGAAATTCGTTCAGTGACGGTTTTTTAATAATTTTCACCCGTAACTATTGGCGGGCGGAAAGATACATTCTCGTTATGAATCTATCAGTGATCGTGATCTCAAATGCAATAATCCACTTATGATGTGGGCATCTTTAGACCATTTATCTGTTAAAAAAACATCAAATAGAATTTACGGGCGCGAAGGCTACCACCAACAACATGCAGGCTGAAAGAGAGGCCCGTGATATACGAGTCTTACGCTGTAAAGAAATGGGTTTATAGGATTTTATGGCAGGTAAGTTAGATTAAGGCTGATAATTTACGGTTGTAAAATCAAGGTAATCGTTTGCGTCCAGGTGTGATTTGTAAAAGACATAAGCGATCTATATGAATTGTTTCGGTAATAAAAAAGCCGGGACACGTTGTACGACGCCCCGGCTTTTAAGAGAAGACGCTAAGCGTTAAGTGCAGATTTCGTAGCAAGGAATGTAGGCTGATCCTGGCAGCTTCATGCGGTGTTGGGCGACAAAGCCTTGCAGCATGTCATCCATACGACGCATCATCTCCCGGTCACCGTGAATTTTGTACGGACCATATTGCTCTATTGCGCGGATGCCCATCTCTTTCACGTTCCCCGCCACAATTCCGGAGAAGGCACGACGCAGATCGGCAGCCAGGACTTCCACCGGTTGATCCGGATAGAGTTTCAGGTTCGCCATATTCTCGTGCGTAGGTTCGAATGGGATCTGCAGGTCCGGTGCAATACGAATTGACCAGTTGAAGCTGTAAGCATCGCCGGTATCACGACGATTCTCTTTCACCAGCGGCATCGATTTTTTCATCTGACGAGCCACTTCTGCTGCATCATCAATGATGATGCGATAGTGACGACGCGCGGATTCCCCCAGCGTATGCACGATGAACTCGTCCAGCACGCGGAAGTAGTCGGCGCTCTCTTTTGGCCCGGTCAGGATCAACGGCAGAACCTGATCTTTATTGGCCGGGTTCATCAGAATGCCCAGCAGATAAAGTAACTCTTCCGCTGTCCCCACACCGCCCGGGAAGATGATTATCCCGTGGGCGATACGGACAAACGCCTCAAGACGTTTCTCGATATCCGGCATGATAATCAGTTCATTAACCAGCGGGTTAGGTGGCTCAGCAGCAATGATTGACGGTTCGGTCATACCGATAAACCGCCCCTCTTTGTAACGCTGTTGTGCATGCCCAACCGCGGCACCTTTCATTGGCGCTTCCATTGCTCCTGGGCCACAGCCCGTACAGATATTCAGTTCACGCAGGCCGAGTTGCGTTCCAACCCGACGGGCATAAAGATATTCGGTTTCGTTAATGGAGTGACCACCCCAGCAAACGACCATGTTCGGTGCTTCGCCGACGTGCAGGGCACGAGCATTTCGCAAAATCGAGAACACCAGGTTGGTGATATGGACAGAGCTTTCCAGATCGAGATGCTGGAAACGGCCCGCGTTGTGGATCTGCCCGTTAACAAACAGGATGTCACGCAGCACGGCAAACAGGTTGGCCTGAAGTGAGCGAATAATGCGCCCGTCGACAAAGGCGTCTTCTGGCGGGTTAATCACTTCAAGTTTCACGCCACGCTCACGGCGCAGCACGTTGATATCAAAGCTTTCGAAGCGGGACAGTAGTTCTTTACTGTTATCTGTCAGGCTTCCGGAGTTCAGTACGGCAAGTGAACAGTTACGAAACAGTTGATAAAGATCGCTGCTGGCCGTGCGTTTAAGCATGTCCACTTCCAGCTGCGACAACATATCCATTGAGCCAAGCGGGCTAATATGTGTAATCAAGTGAGCTCCTTACGGGACGATTATCGTCTTTCCCTGTTGATTACAATAGCCCTGGCTTATGAGATTTCACAACACTTCGGGCGGAATACCGCCCGCATATTATGAAAATATTTATGTTACTGACGCACCAGACGGCCAGTCGCAGGCACAAAATCGGTATTGGTGCGCCACGGGTTAATATCCAGCCCACCACGGCGGGTATAACGCGCGTAAACGCTCAGCATCTCAGGATGACAGAAACGCTGAATATCATTGAAGATGCGCTCCACGCACTGCTCGTGGAATTCATTGTGATGACGGAACGACACCAGATAGCGCAGCAGTTTTTCCCGGTCAATTTTCGGGCCACGATACTGGATCTGCACGGAACCCCAGTCCGGCTGATGGGTAATCAGGCAGTTGGACTTCAGCAAATGGCTGACCAGCGTCTCTTCGACCATCTTTCCGCTTGCCGCGTTTTCGAGGTAATCAGTGCTGAATTCGTAGCTGTTCACCTCGATATCCTGATCGTCGATGCAGGTACCGTTGAAGTGGGCAATCGGCTGCCCTTCGAGTTCATCCAGACGATACAATGAAACGCTTACGTTGCCCTGAGCGCAGGCACTTAAATCACGTTCCAGGGTGTGCTGAACGTCGTCCCAGCTGTTGAATTTTGTCTGGTTAAAACTGTTGAGATAGAGCTTAAAACTTTTGGACTCAACGAGATTAACGCTGGCGTAATCCAGCTCAACATGGCCCACCGCCACCTGCGGCAAACCGCGAGCGTTAAGCCACGAGAGTTCGTACAGCGTCCAGATATCTCCGCCGACAAACGGCAGTGCATCCGCGTGCAAACCCAGAGGATCGCGATTCAGGCTTCGCGGCACACCCTGCAGCAGGCTTGCATCGTAGGTGTCGCGGTAATCGGTCGATTTACCCAACGTTAAGCCAGTTAACGCCTGATGATTTTCGTAAGACATGTTTCATAGCCACTTTACAGGTACACTTATGGCCTGAGTTTATCCTGTCTTACAAGAAGAGAGAAATCGGTGGACATCGAAACTGCAAATGCCCTCACTACCTTCACGACCCGTTATTGCGATGGATGGCATGAAAAGCACGGCACATGGCCGCAAAGTGCTGATTTATATGGCGTGCCGTCACCGTGCATTATCTCTTCTCTGGATGATTACGTTATCTGGCAGCCAAAGCCCAACACCGGTGAGCAAAATGTAAATGCGGTTGAACGGGCAATGGATATTGTGATACAACCTGCCGTTCATGCGTTTTATACCACGCAATTTGCAGGGGATATGCCTGCACGCTTTGCTGATATTACGTTGACCCTGTTGCAGACCTGGAGTGAAGACGATCTGCAGCGTGTTCAGGAAAACCTGATTGGTCATTTGGTTACGCAAAAGCGCCTTAAGCTTTCTCCGACACTCTTTATTGCCACGCTGGATAGCGAACTGGATGTGATATCCGTCTGCAACCTGTCTGGTGAAGTGGTTAAAGAGACAATCGGAACCCGCAATCGCGAGATCCTCGCCCCCTCTCTTGCGGATTTCCTTACCCGAATTGAGCCACTTCTGTAATCCGTGATGCTACAGCGCGTGTGAGAGATCTCTTACAAGGTTTGTGAGAGATCGCTGGAACATTCAGTATTACCTTATTTAATTAAGATTAATATTACTCTGTTTTTCAATGGATTACTTGTTCATTGCATGACTTATAGCGCTTTCTTACGACTTACACAGCGGACAGGGTGGGTTGTAAGACGAAGCGGAATAGCGGATTCTATCTCCGTCGACAGGACGCCGACACGAGAAACGAACATCAGGATGATGGCGTTTCTTACTCAGGACACGTCAGGATGGCGCTGCAGGAAGGCTTCAGGATGAAGCAAAAGGATAACGCAGGATGCGTAAGGGACACCTCCAGGAAGGAGAATGAGAACCGGTCAGGATGAGCGGTGGGTCAGGAAGGCCAGGATGTTTCAGGATGAAACAAACATATCAGGACGATATGTGCAGGATGCATCGGTTTACGGATGACCAGGCCTACGGGCATCAGGAAAAGTTGTCACGGATGAGCAGGGAGCACGAATTGTAGCTGGAATGCTGCGAAACGAATCGGGAGCACTGTTTTTACAGTGCTCCCTTTTTTTATTTCTGCCTTCCGCAATGCTATGCTGCGCGCCGTTCACTTTTTCAGTTGAGGTTACTATGACGCAACACGATCGCGTTCGTGCCCGGTTGCACGCCATCGAAGCCCTTTTGCGCCAACATCAGCTGTGGCAGGAGACTGCGCCGCAGCCAGAAGCGTTCGCAAGCACCCAGCCATTCTGCCTGGATACGCTGGCACCGTTCGAGTGGCTCCAGTGGGTATTAATTCCGCGTATGCACGCACTGCTGGAAGGCGGTCATCCGCTGCCACACGCCTTTGCTGTTTCTCCCTATTATGAAATGGCGCTGGAGGCGACGCACCCTGCGCGCGACGTGATGCTGGTCGAACTGGAAAAGCTGGATGCCCTGTTTGCCGGTGAAGATGCATGACGCTTGAGATCCTCTATCAGGATGAGTGGCTGGTGGCGGTGAATAAACCGTCCGGCTGGCTGGTGCACCGAAGCTGGCTGGATCGCGACGAGAAAGTCGTGGTGATGCAAACCGTGCGCGACCAGATTGGCCAGCATGTTTTTACTGCCCATCGTCTGGACAGGCCGACCTCCGGCGTTCTGCTGATGGGGCTGTCCAGCGAGGCAGGTCGCCTGCTGGCACAGCAGTTCGAACAGCACCAGATCCAGAAACGCTACCACGCGATTGTCCGTGGCTGGCTGACGGAAAGTGCCACACTGGACTATCCGCTGGTGGAGGAGCTGGACAAAATTGCCGATAAATTTGCCCGTGATGACAAAGGCCCGCAGCCCGCGGTGACGGATTATCGTGGCATGGCGACTACCGAAATGCCGGTGGCAACCAGTAAATTTCCGACCACACGCTACAGCCTGGTTGAGCTTCTGCCTAAAACCGGGCGTAAGCACCAGCTGCGACGCCATCTTGCACACCTGCGCCACCCGATTATTGGCGACAGCAAACACGGCGATCTGCGCCAGAACCGCAGCGCGGCCGAACACTTTGGTTGCCATCGTCTGATGTTGCACGCCAGCGAGCTAAACCTGACGCACCCGTTTACCGGCGAACCGCTGACTATCCGCGCGGGGCTGGACGACGTCTGGATGCAGGCGCTGTCACAGTTTGGCTGGCTGGGACAACTCCCCGAAAATGAAAGGGTTGAGTTTGTATCGGGCAACGTTCAGGATGAACAGTAAACGCATTCAATATGGGAAAATATCATGGCTGAAGTAGGCATTTTTGTCGGCACAATGTACGGCAACTCGCTGCTGGTAGCAGAAGAGGCTGAGGCAATACTCGCCAGCCAGGGCCACAAAGCCACGGTCTATGAAGACCCGGAACTGGCAGACTGGAAAAAGTATCAAGATAAATACATTCTGGTGGTGACCTCCACCACCGGACAGGGCGATCTTCCGGACAGCATCGTGCCGCTTTTCCAGGGAATTAAAGACCAGCTCGGCTATCAGCCGGACGTTCACTACGGCATCATTGCGCTGGGCGATAGCTCTTACGCCAACTTCTGCGGCGGCGGTAAGCAGTTCGATGCTCTTTTGCAGGAGCAAAGCGCCCAACGCGTCGGCGAGATGCTGCTGATTGATGCGGGCGAACACCCTGAGCCTGAAAGTGAGTCGAACCCATGGGTTGAACACTGGGCGACGCTCCTTAAATAGTTCTGTATGCCGGGTAAGGCGTAGCCGCCACCCGGCAGTACACCCCGCACCAAACGCCAATTCCGTGAACCATCTTCCACTCTCCTGGGCTTATGCCATAAACAACCTATCATACCCCCTTCAATACTGTGTCTTTGCACGGTGAGAGAACGTGTCACTCCTTCATATACTTTTCCGGTCACTATAAAACGGCGTCAGGCCGTACCAAAACGACAAAACACAAATCTCATTCTGATTACCCTACCGGTGCTGTACAGAATGAACCTGGCGAAAGCTATGTTTCAGGAGTGCAACAATGAGTACATTAAGCCACGCAGCGAGCAGCGCTGAGAAGCGCACCAATGCCCGCTACTGGATAGTGGTGATGCTGTTTATCGTCACGTCCTTTAACTATGGTGACCGCGCCACGCTGTCGATTGCCGGCTCGGAAATGGCAAAAGACATCGGCCTTGATCCGGTGGGCATGGGTTACGTTTTCTCTGCATTCTCATGGGCCTACGTTATCGGGCAAATTCCTGGCGGCTGGCTGCTGGACCGTTTTGGATCTAAACGCGTCTATTTCTGGTCCATCTTTATCTGGTCGATGTTCACCCTGCTGCAGGGTTTCGTCGATATCTTCAGCGGCTTCGGCATTATCGTGGCGCTCTTCACGCTGCGCTTCCTGGTAGGCTTAGCGGAAGCGCCTTCCTTCCCGGGCAACAGCCGCATTGTGGCGGCATGGTTCCCGGCGCAGGAGAGGGGAACGGCGGTAGCGATCTTCAACTCCGCACAGTACTTCGCAACGGTGATCTTCGCGCCAATCATGGGCTGGCTGACGCATGAAGTGGGCTGGTCGCACGTATTCTTCTTCATGGGCGGGCTTGGGATCGTCATCAGCTTCATCTGGCTGAAAGTGATCCACGAACCTAATCAGCATCCCGGCGTGAACAAGAAAGAGCTGGAGTACATTGCCGAAGGCGGAGCGCTGATCAACATGGATCAAAAATCAGCAAAAGCAAAAGTCCCGTTCAGTCAGAAATGGGCGCAGATCAAACAGCTTGTCGGCTCGCGGATGATGATCGGGATCTATCTTGGCCAGTATTGCATCAACGCCTTAACTTACTTCTTTATCACCTGGTTCCCGGTTTATCTGGTGCAGGCGCGTGGTATGTCGATTCTGAAAGCGGGGTTTGTCGCCTCTGTTCCGGCAATCTGCGGCTTCGTTGGGGGTGTGCTCGGCGGGGTGATTTCCGACTGGCTGATGCGCCGCACCGGTTCCCTGAACATCGCGCGAAAAACGCCGATTGTGCTCGGCATGCTGCTCTCCATGACCATGGTGTTCTGTAACTACGTAAATACCGAGTGGATGATTATCGGCTTCATGGCGATGGCTTTCTTCGGTAAAGGGATCGGTGCGCTGGGCTGGGCGGTGATGGCAGATACTGCGCCAAAAGAGATCAGTGGTCTGAGCGGCGGTCTGTTCAACATGTTCGGCAACATCTCCGGGATTGTCACCCCCATCGCTATCGGCTACATCGTCGGCACGACGGGCTCTTTCAACGGTGCGCTGATTTACGTGGGGGTTCACGCTCTGGTGGCGGTACTGAGCTATCTGGTGCTGGTGGGCGATATCAAACGCGTTGAACTTAAACCTGTTGCGGAGCGTGGATGATGACAACGCAATCAAGCCCAATCGTCACTGAGATGAAAGTCATCCCGGTGGCTGGGCAGGACAGTATGCTGTTGAATATTGGCGGCGCACATCACGCCTGGTTTACCCGTAATATCGTTGTGCTGACAGACAGCGCAGGGAATACCGGCGTGGGCGAAGCGCCCGGCGGAGAGGTGATTTATCAGACGCTGGTCGATGCCATACCTCGGGTGATGGGTCAGGAGATCGCCCGGTTGAATAGGGTGGTCCAGCAGGTACATAAGGGAAATCAGTCGGCAGACTTTGATACCTTCGGAAAAGGGGCGTGGACGTTTGAACTGCGCGTCAATGCTGTCGCCGCTCTGGAAGCCGCCCTGCTTGATTTACTGGGCAAGACCTTGCATGTCCCGGTCTGCGAATTGCTGGGGCCCGGCAAGCAGCGCGATGCGGTGACGGTGCTCGGCTATCTGTTTTATGTTGGCGATCGCAACAAAACCGACCTGCCTTATCTGGCTCACTCGCCGGGCAGCCACGAGTGGTATCACCTGCGTCATCAGGAAGCGCTCTCCGGTGAAAGCGTTGTCCGGCTGGCTGAGGCGGCGCAGGATCGTTACGGTTTTAAAGATTTCAAGCTTAAAGGCGGCGTACTGTCAGGTGAGCAGGAGATTGAAACGGCCCGGGCGCTGAAAAAACGCTTCCCGGAGGCGCGTATCACCGTTGACCCTAACGGCGCATGGTTGCTGGACGAAGCGATCGCCCTGTGCAAAGGGTTGGGGGATGTCCTGACCTACGCGGAAGATCCGGTTGGAGCTGAACAAGGCTTCTCGGGTCGCGAAGTGATGGCAGAGTTCCGTCGTTCCACCGGGTTGCCAGTCGCCACGAACATGATCGCCACCAACTGGCGTGAAATGGGTCACGCTGTGATGCTGAACGCTGTCGATATTCCGCTGGCAGACCCACATTTCTGGACGCTTTCAGGTGCAGTACGTGTCGCGCAACTGTGCGATGACTGGGGGCTAACCTGGGGCTGCCACTCCAACAACCACTTTGATATTTCGCTGGCGATGTTTACCCACGTTGGCGCGGCGGTACCGGGTAACCCCACCGCTATCGACACCCACTGGATTTGGCAGGAGGGTGAAGCTCGCCTGACCAAAAATCCGCTTGAGATCAAAAACGGCAAAATTGCTGTGCCGGATGCGCCTGGGCTGGGTGTAGAGCTTGACTGGGATCAGGTTCATAAAGCCCATGAGGCGTATAAAAAACTGCCTGGTGGTGCGCGTAACGACGCAGGACCGATGCAGTATCTTATCCCCGGCTGGACATTTGACCGTAAGCGCCCTGTTTTCGGACGTCACTGATAAAAGGATTGAACGATGAGCACTTTTTCTACCCCCGTAGTCACTACCATGCAGATCATTCCGGTTGCGGGCCATGACAGCATGCTGATGAACCTGAGTGGTGCGCATGCGCCATTCTTTACCCGCAATATCGTGATTATCAAAGACAACTCCGGTCATACCGGTGTAGGCGAAATTCCAGGTGGGGAGAAGATCCGTACTACGCTGGAAGATGCCATTCCATTAGTAGTCGGTAAAACGCTGGGCGAGTACAAAAATGTGCTGAATACCGTGCGCAATACTTTCGCTGACCGCGATGCGGCTGGACGTGGGCTGCAAACGTTCGATCTTCGTACCACTATCCATGTGGTGACCGGTATCGAAGCGGCAATGCTGGACTTGTTAGGCCAGCACCTGGGCGTTAACGTCGCGTCACTGTTAGGCGATGGCCAGCAGCGCAGCGAAGTGGAAATGCTGGGCTATCTGTTCTTTGTCGGCGACCGCAAACTGACGCCTCTGCCGTATCAAAGTCAGCCAGATGAACAATGCGACTGGTATCGACTTCGCCACGATGAGGCGATGACCCCGGATGCGGTAGTGCGCTTGGCGGAAGCCGCTTATGAGAAGTACGGCTTCAACGATTTCAAATTGAAGGGGGGCGTGCTGGCGGGCGAAGAAGAGGCGGAAGCCATCTCTGCGCTGGCGAAACGTTTCCCGCAAGCGCGCGTAACGCTCGATCCAAATGGGGCCTGGTCTCTTGATGAAGCGATCAGAATCGGTAAACAGCTGAAAGGCGTGCTGGCCTATGCGGAAGATCCGTGCGGGGCTGAACAAGGTTTCTCCGGCCGCGAAGTGATGGCGGAATTCCGCCGTGCAACAGGTTTGCCAACGGCAACAAACATGATAGCAACCGACTGGCGCCAGATGGGGCATACGCTTTCTCTGCAATCTGTCGATATTCCGCTGGCTGACCCGCACTTCTGGACGATGCAGGGTTCAGTGCGCGTGGCGCAGATGTGTCATGAGTTTGGCCTGACCTGGGGCTCGCATTCCAACAACCACTTCGATGTGTCGCTGGCAATGTTCACTCACGTTGCCGCTGCTGCACCGGGTACGATCACTGCGATCGACACGCACTGGATCTGGCAGGAAGGCAATCAGCGCCTGACCAAAGAGCCGTTTGAGATCAAAGGGGGCATGGTGCAGGTGCCGTCCACACCGGGGTTAGGTGTTGAGCTGGATATGGATCAGGTTATGAAAGCTCACGAGCTGTATCAGAAACATGGCCTGGGTGCGCGCGATGATGCGATGGCGATGCAGTATCTCATCCCGGGCTGGTCATTTGATAATAAACGTCCGTGCATGGTGCGATAAATGTGCAGGGAACGCTCCCATTGCTGGTCATTTGCGTGGTGTATGCTTAACGTAACAACGATGCGTAAGGATGGCTTATGAAAATTGTTATCGCACCGGACTCATATAAGGAAAGTTTGAGTGCGCTTGAGGTTGCGACAGCGATAGAGCGTGGTTTTCGCGAGATCTTCCCCGAGGCAGTTTACGTCAAACTGCCGGTCGCAGATGGTGGCGAAGGGACGGTTGAGGCGATGATCGCGGCAACGCAGGGAAGCATTATGCATGTTCCGGTGACCGGCCCGCTGGGCGAGCACGTGGACGGGTTTTATGGTTTGTCCGGTGATAAGCAGAGTGCCTTTATTGAAATGGCAGCGGCCAGCGGCCTGGAGCTGGTTGCGCCTTCGCAGCGTAACCCTCTGAGAACCACCTCCTGGGGAACAGGTGAGCTTATCCGTCATGCGCTGGATGCGGGCGTTAAGCATATCATTATTGGCATTGGCGGGAGTGCCACCAATGACGGCGGTGCAGGGATGGTGCAGGCGCTGGGCGCTAAATTGCTCGATGCGAGTGAAGAGCCTCTTGGGCAGGGCGGGGGCGAGTTGGGAAAACTCGCGCGTATAGACCTGAGCAGGCTGGATAAACGTCTGGCGGAGTGCCGGATTGAGGTGGCCTGTGATGTAACTAATCCGCTCACCGGAAAGGATGGTGCGTCAGCCGTATTTGGTCCGCAAAAGGGGGCCACACCTGAGATGATTGTCACCCTGGACAACGCGCTTGCTCAGTATGCGCGGGTCATTGCCCGGGATCTGGATATTGATGTGTTGAACCTTGCTGGCGGTGGCGCAGCGGGCGGCATGGGGGCGGCGCTGTATGCTTTTTGCGGTGCGCAGTTACGCCAGGGGATTGAGATCGTGACCGATGCGCTACACCTGGCCGAGCAGGTGGCCGATGCGGATTTGGTGATTACAGGTGAAGGACGCATCGACAGTCAGACGATCCACGGCAAAGTCCCGGTAGGTGTGGCGAAAGTGGCCAAACGCTTTAACAAACCTGTCATCGGTATTGCGGGGAGTCTGACGGCGGATGTTGGCGTGGTACACGAACACGGCATTGATGCGGTGTTTAGCGTGATCTACACCATCTGCTCACTCGAAGACGCGCTGGAAAATGCCAGTGAAAATGTCCAGATGGCCGCAAGGAATATCGCCGCGGCGCTGAAAATAGGGCAGGCATTTTAGCTGTGATTGCCGGGTAAGGCGAAACTGCCACCCGGCTTTTACCTCAGCTTCCCAGCACTTTCATCGCTTCCCGCGTCACATTATCCATCTCATCCAGCAGCTCCAGGAATTCCGGTTCAAGCTCAGATTCTGGCGTGCCGGCACGCAGTTGCTGCTCCAGCAACTGGCAGAGATTTTTCAGCCGCGGCACGCCGCTGTACCCACAACTACCGTGAAGCTTGTGGATCGCTTCCAGCAGATCGTCCGGGTTTTCACCCACCAGTTGCTCTTCAACCTTATTGCGAATTTCCGGTAGAAACGCGACCAGCATTTGCAACATTTCGCGCGCTAAGTCGGGTTTTCCTGCTGCCTGGCGCAGCGCAAGCTGCCAGTCAAAAGTCGCGTTCTGATTGACGCTAATCTCAACCGGCTCGGCAGATGGCGTGTACGTCCCGCCTGAATGCCCCGGTTTATAGCGTAACAACAGGTTATGAAGTTTCTCTTCGTCGATAGGTTTTGCCAGATAATCATTCATCCCGGCACTCAGTAGCTTCTCTTTCTGACCGGCCATCGCATGCGCGGTGACCGCAATCACCGGGGTCTGCTGCTGATGCGGGAGTTGATGGATCAGCTCACAGGCCCGAATGCCATCCATACCCGGCATTTGAATATCCATCAGAATTAAATCGAACTGCATCTGTTTAGCCTGTTCAACCGCCTGCGTGCCACTGGTACACAGTTCAACATGCTGAACCTGGTCTTCAAGCAATACGCCAATGAGCTTCAGGTTGGCCGGGTTATCATCCACGGCCATCACGCTCATCGGCAATTTTTGCTCATTGTCAATCGGTGGCAGGGCATTCTGGCTAAGACGGCAATATTCCGTCAACGCTGGCAGCAGTCGGGTCGCGGTGAGCGGTTTTAGCAGACACGCGGCGGCTCCGTCATTCTTCAACTCTTCTGCATTGAGCTGGGCATGGCAAGGGAGCGCCAGCAGCAGATAGTCGGTCATTGACGCGGCTTTCGCCAGCCGTTCCTGTTGCATGGTCAGTTCGCCGGTGAAAGTGACCGGGATCCCCATCAGCAGAATGTCGTAGTGTTCAACGGCAAGGGCTGAGAAGGTTGGGCTGTAGACCACTTCCAGCGGCGTGGTGCTTAAAATATCAAGCGCACATTGCGCCGCCGCCGCGTTAGGCTCGACGTAGGCAAGACGCTTACCTTTCAGGCAGTCTGTCACCGGACCATCGGTCAGCACGTTCGGGTTGAGGTCCAGATTAATGTGGAACCAGAAGGTTGAACCGCGGTTCGGCTGGCTGTGGAAAGAGATATCTCCGCCCATCTCATTCACCAGTCTCTGCGTGATCACCAGCCCCAGACCAGTACCGCCATGACGGCGGGAGATACTGGCGTCTGCCTGACGAAACGCCTGGAACAACCGCGACTGATCGCGCTCAGGGATACCGATGCCGGTATCGCGGATCTGCACTTCAATCTGAACCTTGTTATTACTGATAGAACGTTTTTCCACCAGAATGTCGATGTTACCGCTTTCGGTGAACTTAATGGCATTTCCGACAAGGTTAGTAATAACCTGCTGCAGACGTAGCGGGTCGCCAATGACGTTATCCGGCACATCGTTCTTGATGTTAAGTGTCAGCTCCAGCCCTTTATCGTGCGAGGAGTGTGCGAGAAGCGTGACCACTTCATCCAGTGTGCTCCGCAACGGGAACGGAATACTTTCCAGAATAAGCTTGCCAGCTTCCAGCTTGGAGAAGTCCAGCACGTCGTTAATGATCGCTAACAGGTTGTTAGCGGAGCGCTCGATAGTGTGCAGATGGTCGCGCTGAGTCGGGTTAAGCTCGCTTTTCAGCGTCAGGCGGGTAAAGCCGATCACACCATTGAGCGGTGTACGCAGCTCGTGTGACATATTGGCAAGGAATTCAGATTTAATACGTGCTGCTTCCTGCGCACGCTTTTTCGCCAGATCCAGCTCAACGTTCTGAATCTCCATCTGTTCCAGCGTTTCGCGCAGGTCAGACGTGGCCTGGTCAACGTTGTGCTGCATCTCTTCGTGATACGCCGCCAGAGACATCGCCATCGAGTTGATGCCATTTTTCAGCATATCCAGCTCGCCCAGCATAAACCCTTCAACGCGGCTGTCGAGCTGACCCCGGCGAATACGGTCAACCGTGTTGACCATGTTGCGGATGGGCCCCGTCACATCGCGCATCAGACGCCAGCCGAAGATTAGTGCAATACCGATGCAGAACAACATCATCACGCCAGAGATGAAAATTTCTTTGTACTGCTGTAGCCGTACCGACTTGAGATCCAGCTCCAGTGCGACATATCCCAGCATATTATTGCTGGATTTGGCGTCAGATTGCGCAGACTCATCGGGTGAATAACTTTCTGAAATGATCGGCGTGCGCAGGATCATGATATCCCCGCGCCGAAGCACTGTGAGCTGGCGCGGGAACGGTGTGCCGTCAGGGATTTTCAGGGACGCCGGATCGAGATGAAAATTAGAGGTGACAAACAGACGGTTATGTTCGTCGTAAACGGAAATGGCACGAACAATGTCCGAGTGACGACGGTGGAGTACGCTGATTAACTGACCAATGGACTCGCGGTTTTGCAGGTTCATCCCATACTCACTGGACACGGCCAGCGGTTCGATGATGCTGGCGCCAGCACCTTCCAGTTGACGCTGCAAATCGTTATAGCGATGCACCACAAAGAAGATACTCAGCAGCAAACCGATAAGAACGGTGGGGGCGAGGATCAAAATCATCATGCGCGCGCGCAGGCTGTAGTTGGTCATGGCGTTCCGTTATGGGACAATTAAGATAATTATGTTTATGTGAGAAAAATCTCGGCGATGGCGCAATTCTACTCTGCAAAACGACGCGTGACGACGCGTCAAATCATCACTGTTGAAGCTACGGACCTGGATCCTTTTGGCCAGGGGGTCGCTCGACATAATGGTAAGACTCTGTTTATAACAGGTTTACTGCCAACAGAACGAGCAGAAATTACGCTGACAGAAGATAAACGGCAGTACGCCCGTGGACAGGTGAAGCGTCGCCTCAACGATAGCCCGGAGCGTGTGGAACCTCGTTGCCCGCATTTTGGTGTCTGTGGAGGTTGTCAGCAACAGCATGCGAGCACAGAATTACAGCAAAAAAGCAAAAGTAGCGCCCTGGCGCGTCTGCTTAAACATGACGTTAGTGAGATTATTGCCGATGAGCCGTGGGGTTATCGCCGCCGTGTGCGCCTGAGTCTCAGCTTTCAACCAAAAACTGAGCGGCTGGAGATGGGGTTTCGCAAAGCCGGCTCCAGCGATATCGTTGATGTGAAGCATTGCCCCGTTTTGGTGCCCCATCTTGAGGCATTGCTTCCAGAAGTGCGCATTTGTCTCTCCGGGCTGGATGGCGTTCGCCACCTTGGGCATGTCGAACTGGTCATGGCAAATAATGGCCCGCTGATGGTTTTGCGCCACACCGCGCCGCTGTCGAAAAAAGATCGCGAAAAACTGGAACACTTTTCGCATTCCCACGACCTGGCGCTTTTTCTGGCACCACAAAGCGAGATACTTGAGCAGGTTACAGGTGACGCGCCCTGGTATGCGTCAAACGGACTACGCTTAACGTTCAGCCCGCGGGATTTCATTCAGGTAAATGATGGCGTTAACCAGCAGATGGTTGAGAAAGCGCTGGCGTGGCTGGATGTTCAGAAAAGCGATCGGGTGCTCGATCTGTTCTGCGGAATGGGTAACTTCACGCTGCCGTTGGCGCAAAAAGCCGCGAGCGTCGTCGGCGTGGAAGGTGTTGAGGCGCTGGTGGCTAAAGGGCAGGAGAACGCAGAGCAGAACGGCTTGCAAAATGTGACCTTCTTTCATCAAAATCTTGAGGAAGATGTCACCCAACAGCCGTGGGCGAAGCAGGGCTTTGATAAAATATTACTCGACCCGGCTCGTGCCGGTGCACCGGGTGTCATGGCACATATTATTAAACTCGCGCCGAAGCGTGTGGTCTATGTTTCCTGTAACCCGGCAACGCTTGCCCGTGACAGTGAGGCATTAATCAGTGCGGGTTACCAGATTCGGCGTCTGGCAATGCTGGACATGTTCCCGCACACTGGACATCTGGAATCGATGGTGTTGTTCGAGCACATCTAATTTGTTTGGCTTGTCGACTTCGACAGGCCCTGGTCCCTAAAGGAGAGGACAATGGTTGCGGTAAGAAGTGCACATCTTAATAAAGCTGGGGAATTTGACCCACAAAAATGGATCGCAAGTCTGGGAATTTCCAGCCAGCAGTCGTGTGAACGCTTAACCGAAACCTGGGCCTATTGTCTGCGCACCACGCAGGGGCATCAGGATGCCGATCTTCTCTTATGGCGCGGCGTGGAGATGGTTGAAATCTTATCCATGCTGAACATGGACATCGAAACGCTGCAGGCCGCGCTTCTGTTCCCGCTTGCCGATGCGGACGTCGTCACTGAAGACGTGCTGCGCGAAAGCGTCGGAAAATCGGTCGTGGCGCTGATCCACGGCGTACGCGATATGGCGGCTATCCGCCAGCTTAAGGCTGCGCACACTGATTCTGTCTCTTCAGAACAGGTCGATAACGTTCGCCGCATGCTGCTGGCCATGGTGGATGACTTCCGCTGTGTGGTCATCAAACTTGCCGAGCGTATTGCCCATCTGCGTGAAGTGAAGGATGCACCGGAAGACGAGCGCGTGCTGGCCGCCAAAGAGTGTACAAACATCTATGCGCCGCTCGCAAACCGTTTAGGGATTGGTCAGCTGAAGTGGGAACTGGAAGATTATTGCTTCCGCTACCTGCACCCGGCGGAATATAAACGCATTGCCAAACTGCTGCATGAGCGCCGTATCGACCGCGAGCATTATATCGAGGAGTTTGTCAGCGGGTTGCGTCAGTCAATGAAAGAAGAGAATGTGCGTGCCGAAGTCTACGGTCGACCAAAGCACATCTACAGTATCTGGCGCAAAATGCAGAAGAAACATCTCGCTTTTGACGAGCTGTTTGACGTGCGCGCGGTTCGTATCGTGGCGGAGCGTCTGCAGGACTGCTATGCCGCGCTGGGGATAGTGCACACGCACTTCCGCCACCTGCCGGATGAGTTCGATGACTACGTCGCGAACCCGAAACCTAACGGCTACCAGTCTATTCATACCGTTGTGCTCGGCCCTGGCGGCAAAACGGTCGAAATTCAGATCCGCACCAAACAGATGCACGAAGACGCCGAACTGGGCGTTGCCGCGCACTGGAAATATAAAGAAGGCACCTCCGGTGGGGCGCGTTCCGGCCATGAAGACCGCATCGCCTGGCTGCGTAAGTTGATTGCGTGGCAGGAAGAGATGGCCGACTCCGGCGAGATGCTTGACGAAGTGCGCAGCCAGGTCTTTGACGACCGGGTGTATGTCTTTACCCCGAAAGGGGATGTCGTTGATCTGCCTGCGGGCTCTACACCGCTCGATTTTGCCTACCATATCCACAGTGATGTGGGGCACCGCTGTATCGGGGCGAAAATCGGCGGGCGCATTGTACCGTTCACCTACCAGCTGCAGATGGGCGACCAGATTGAAATTATCACTCAGAAGCAGCCAAACCCGAGCCGGGACTGGCTGAATCCAAACCTGGGTTACGTGACGACCAGCCGTGGGCGTTCCAAAATTCACGCCTGGTTCCGTAAACAGGATCGTGACAAGAACATCCTTGCTGGTCGCCAGATCCTTGATGACGAGCTGGAGCATATTGGCATCAGCCTGAAAGAGGCGGAGAAGTTCCTGCTGCCGCGCTACAACTTTAACGAACTTGATGAGCTGTTAGCGGCCATTGGCGGCGGCGATATCCGTCTGAATCAGATGGTGAACTTCCTGCAGGCGCAGTTCAATAAGCCGAGTGCGGCAGAGCAGGATGCAGCCGCGCTGAAGCAGCTGCAGCAGAAAACCTATGCCCCGCAACAGCGCAGCAAAGACAATGGCCGCGTGGTAGTGGAAGGCGTAGGCAATCTTATGCACCACATTGCGCGCTGCTGCCAGCCTATCCCTGGCGACGATATCGTCGGCTTTATCACCCAGGGGCGCGGGATTTCGATTCACCGCTCCGACTGCGACCAGCTTGCCGAGCTACAATCGCATGCGCCCGAGCGCATCGTGGAAGCGGTCTGGGGCGAGAGCTATTCCGCGGGTTATTCGCTGGTGGTGCGTGTCACTGCCAACGATCGCAGCGGCCTGCTGCGCGACATTACCACCATTCTCGCCAACGAGAAGGTCAACGTGCTGGGCGTCGCCAGCCGCAGCGATACCCGCGAGCAGCTTGCTACCATCGATATGACCATCGAAATCTATAACCTGCAGGTGCTGGGCCGCGTGCTTGGCAAACTGAACCAGGTACCGGATGTGATTGACGCGCGTCGTCTGCACGGCGGTTAAACACACTCTTCTGTAAGCCGGGTAAGGCTTTGCCGCCACCCGGCTTGTTTTTTTAATGGAAAACACTATGACTCAAATCGACCGCCTGCTCGGCATCATGAAACGTCTTCGGGACCCTGAAAACGGCTGTCCGTGGGACAAAGAGCAGACTTTCGCCACCATCGCCCCGTACACACTTGAAGAGACCTATGAGGTGCTGGACGCCATCTCTCGCGAAGATTTTGACGACCTGCGCAGCGAGTTGGGCGATCTGCTTTTCCAGGTGGTGTTCTATGCACAAATGGCGCAGGAAGAGGGGCGTTTTAACTTTGACGACATTTGTGCCGCTATTAGCGACAAGCTTGAGCGCCGCCACCCTCATATTTTTGGTGATGCTACTGCGGGGAACAGTGCGGAAGTGCTGGTCCGCTGGGAACAAATCAAAAGCGCCGAACGCGCAGAGAAATCTCAGCACTCCGCGCTGGACGATATTCCTCTGAGTCTGCCCGCACTGATGCGCGCCCATAAAATTCAGAAACGCTGCTCTGCAGTCGGGTTTGACTGGACGTCCCTCGGCCCGGTCCTGGACAAAGTGCATGAAGAGATCGACGAAGTGATGCACGAAGCGCAGCAGGCAGTGGTGGATGAAGCAAAGCTGGAAGAGGAGATGGGCGATCTGCTGTTTGCGACTGTCAACCTTTCACGCCACCTGGGTGTAAAAGCGGAAACCGCGCTGCAAAAAGCCAACATTAAGTTCGAGCGTCGTTTTCGCGAAGTCGAACGGATTGTGGCCTCGCGTGGCCTGGAAATGACCGGTGTAGACCTCGATGTGATGGAAGAAGTCTGGCAGGAAGTAAAACGCCAGGAAACTGATCTCTAACGGATTTTTGCGATCAAGCGCAATTTGTGTGATTTTTTAAATGACAAGCGCTTGATTTGCGTCAAAAACATTTACCCAAAACGGGCTATTTTCTCACTCCTTATGTTTGTCATGGCCTGGAATGGAGACGGAGAATGAAAGTTTGTGGCGCTCGCCGTGTTCGGGTATACTACTTTCCCGTCCTGGTTATTCCATCGTTTCACCCTAACTTCTCAGGTTCAGCATGACAACGAACTATATTTTTGTGACCGGCGGGGTCGTATCCTCTCTGGGTAAAGGCATTGCCGCAGCCTCCCTCGCAGCCATTCTTGAAGCCCGTGGCCTCAATGTGACCATGATGAAACTGGATCCGTACATCAACGTCGATCCGGGCACCATGAGCCCAACCCAACACGGGGAAGTGTTCGTTACTGAAGACGGCGCTGAAACCGATCTGGATCTTGGCCACTACGAGCGTTTCATCCGCACCAAAATGACCCGTCGTAACAACTTCACGACTGGCCGCATCTATTCCGACGTTCTGCGTAAAGAGCGCCGTGGTGACTACCTGGGCGCGACCGTGCAGGTTATCCCACACATCACGAACGCAATTAAAGAACGTGTTCTTGCCGGTGGCGAAGGGCATGATGTGGTGCTGGTTGAAATCGGTGGTACTGTAGGGGATATCGAATCCTTACCATTCCTGGAAGCGATTCGTCAGCTGGCGGTGGATATTGGTCGTGAACACGCGCTGTTCATGCACCTGACGCTGGTGCCTTACATGGCAGCCGCAGGTGAAGTGAAAACCAAACCGACTCAGCACTCGGTGAAAGAGCTGCTCTCCATTGGTATTCAGCCTGACATCCTGGTTTGCCGTTCTGATCGTGCTATCCCGGCGAACGAACGTGCGAAAATTGCATTGTTCTGTAACGTGCCTGAAAAAGCCGTTATTTCAATGAAAGATGTCGATTCCATTTATAAAATCCCGGGCCTGTTGAAATCACAGGGCCTGGACGATTATATTTGTAAACGATTCAGCTTGAACTGTCCGGAAGCTAACCTGTCTGAATGGGAACAGGTTATTTATGAAGAAGCGAATCCGGCTGGTGAAGTGACTATCGGTATGGTCGGCAAGTATATCGAACTGCCGGATGCCTATAAGTCAGTGATCGAAGCGCTGAAACACGGTGGTCTGAAGAACCGTGTCTCCGTGAATATCAAGCTGATTGATTCGCAGGATGTTGAAACGCGTGGCGTTGAAATCCTGAAAGATCTGGATGCTATTCTGATCCCTGGTGGCTTCGGTTACCGTGGTGTAGAAGGCAAGATCGCCACCGCGCGCTATGCGCGTGAGAACAATATTCCATACCTCGGCATCTGTCTGGGTATGCAGGTTGCGCTGATCGAATTTGCGCGCAACGTAGCGGGAATGGAAAACGCGAACTCTACGGAATTTGTGCCAGACTGTAAGTACCCTGTAGTGGCGCTTATCACTGAATGGCGTGACGAAGACGGTAACGTCGAAGTCCGTACCGAGAAGAGCGATCTGGGTGGCACCATGCGTCTTGGCGCACAGGCCTGCCAGCTGTCCGACGATAGCGTGGTTCGCAAGCTGTACGGCGAGTCAACCATCACCGAACGCCATCGTCACCGCTATGAAGTCAACAACATGTTGTTGAAACAAATTGAAGCCGCGGGTCTGCGTGTTGCGGGCCGCTCCGGGGATGATCAGTTAGTCGAGATCATTGAAGTGCCAAACCATCCGTGGTTTGTCGCCTGCCAGTTCCACCCGGAATTTACTTCAACGCCACGTGACGGGCATCCGCTGTTTGCAGGCTTCGTGAAGGCCGCCAGCGACTACCAGAAGCGTCAGGCGAAGTAAAAAAAGTTAGAACGGCAACGCGTACCCCTGGTACGCGTTGTTTGTCTGGAGTTTTAGTTTAACTTGTACTGAGGAAAATCTAATGTCCAAAATCGTTAAAGTCATCGGTCGTGAAATCATCGACTCCCGTGGTAACCCGACCGTTGAAGCCGAAGTTCATCTGGAAGGTGGTTTCGTCGGTATGGCAGCGGCTCCATCAGGTGCTTCTACTGGTTCCCGCGAAGCGCTGGAACTGCGCGATGGCGACAAATCCCGTTTCATGGGCAAAGGCGTACTGAAAGCGGTTGGCGCTGTAAACGGTCCTATTGCTCAGGCAATCCTTGGCAAAGACGCCAAAGACCAGGCTGGCATCGACAAGATCATGATCGATCTGGACGGTACTGAAAACAAATCTAACTTCGGTGCGAACGCAATCCTGGCTGTTTCCCTGGCGAACGCCAAAGCAGCAGCTGCAGCGAAAGGTATGCCACTGTTCGAACACATTGCTGAACTGAACGGCACCCCAGGCAAATACTCCATGCCAGTACCAATGATGAACATCATCAACGGTGGTGAGCACGCGGACAACAACGTTGATATTCAGGAATTCATGATTCAGCCAGTTGGCGCGAAATCCCTGAAAGAAGCGGTACGCATGGGTTCTGAAGTGTTCCACAACCTGGCTAAAGTTCTGAAAGCTAAAGGTATGAACACTGCTGTTGGTGACGAAGGTGGCTACGCGCCAAACCTGGGTTCTAACGCAGAAGCACTGGCTGTAATCGCAGAAGCAGTTAAAGCTGCTGGCTACGAGCTGGGCAAAGACATCACCCTGGCGATGGACTGTGCAGCATCTGAATTCTACAAAGACGGTAAATACGTTCTGGCTGGTGAAGGCAACAAAGCGTTCACCTCTGAAGAGTTCACTCACTTCCTGGAAGACCTGACCAAACAGTACCCAATCGTTTCTATCGAAGACGGTCTGGACGAATCTGACTGGGCTGGTTTCGCATACCAGACCAAAGTACTGGGCGACAAAATCCAGCTGGTTGGTGACGATCTGTTCGTAACCAACACCAAGATCCTGAAAGAAGGCATCGAGAAAGGCATCGTTAACTCCATCCTGATCAAATTCAACCAGATCGGTTCTCTGACCGAAACTCTGGCTGCGATCAAAATGGCGAAAGACGCTGGCTACACCGCTGTTATCTCTCACCGTTCTGGCGAAACTGAAGACGCTACCATCGCTGACCTGGCTGTTGGTACCGCTGCAGGCCAGATCAAAACCGGTTCTATGAGCCGTTCTGACCGTGTTGCTAAATACAACCAGCTGATTCGTATCGAAGAAGCTCTGGGCGAAAAAGCACCATACAACGGTCGTAAAGAGATCAAAGGCCAGTAATAGCCTTTAAGCCTTAGAATGAAAATGCCAGTCGAATGACTGGCATTTTTTTTGGTTATTTAAAATCGACAGCCATCTGTTCCGGAATTGTCAGCCCCTGAGTCGTCTGTACGCAGCGGGCGATATAATCCGTAAAACGCGGCGGTTTGGACATGCCCATGCTGAGCAGCTTGTCGTTGCTGAAACGCACATTAAGCGTGGCAAAGGCACCGTATAAGCGCATTGCTCTCAGCATCAGACGTTCATTGCACGGGCCAAAAATATGTTTCAGTTCGCGGCGCATTTTGACCAGCGTTTCGTAGCTGACCTGAGCATACCGATCACCGACGGGGGCTTTCTCCAGCGCCTGCGCCATTGCCTGATCGATATCCGCAAAGCGAACGCTGTTCTCTTCCCCTGCAGAAATATGTACCACTTCTCCCGGACGAGCGTTGCTGGTGAGCAGCATTAACAACGCATCGGCGCAATAATCCACCGGAACAACATCGATTCTGTCTTCCATTGAGCACATAAACTTCTGCAGCATCAGACCCATGCTAAAGACCCAGAAAATGCTGCTCGACGGTGTGCAGCCGTGACGGGTATGGCCGACGACAATGGACGGGCGAGCGATAAGCAGTGGCAGGTTCGGGCACTCCTGGCGCATCAGTTGCTCGATAGTTGACTTCGAAAACGTGTATTCCACCAGGTGTTCAGCATTTTCTCTGAATTCAGCACTTTCGGCGACCAGCGAATCCTGTTCCGGCGTGCATGACATTGCCGTGCCCACGTGCAGGAAACGCTGTAAGGCCGTCACTCGTTCCATGCGACGCGCCAGTGTGAGCGTACCCTCGACATTGACCTTCCAGATCAGCGGATTATTACCAAACGACGCAACAGCCGCACAGTTAACGACGTGCGTGACCTGGTCCAGGCGCGGATCGTCCAGAAATGCTTCCGGATGGCTGAGGTCGCCGATGAGGATATTATCCACGCTCAGAGAGGCCAGCTTATTCTCTGGCACATTGAATTTGCGCATGTTCTCTTGCACACGTTCCAGCCCACTTTGCTGATCGCTGGCACGCGCGAGTAAAAGGAGTTTTACGGGGTTGTCGTTGGTCAGTATTTTTTCAAGTACTGCACCGCCCAGAAATCCTGTCACGCCTGTAATCAATAACATCTTCATTAATACCGTCTCATTATGATTAATGAGGCGGATTGTAGGCGCACAAAAGTAAACGGCATTTAAATAATAAAACGCCGAAAATGAAGGCTTCTTAAGCTTATTTTAAGAAAAGGAAATCAGGTGGAGGTATTGGACATTGTGGAAAGGTAAAAAATTCAATTTATAAAAAAGAATATTTTAACTTAATGATTTTAAAGCTCTTTTATAAGCTCAATCTTACTATTAATAGTTATTCAAAATGTAATAAGCAAAATACTTTGTTACACCATTCATTTGTCCGGTAAATGATTTAAGTGAAACTGAATACCAAAAACCGCAGGCCGTTTTATTTAGCCTGCGAACTATTTTTAGAGTAACAGAGGGAGCGTAGCGCTGGCCGTTTGCTGGCTAACGTCGCCATAATGGCCATCCAGCGCAATCATGGAGGTGGTCAGCAGCTCGACCAGCAGCATGACGCCAACTTTAGCATTGAGTGCGCCAGCGCTAAGCGGCCCTTCGGGCTTGGCTGCAACCAGCTGAATATCGCTCAGGGAAGCCAGCGGGCTACGGGGGGTATTGCTGAGGGCTAACACCTTGACGCCGCGCTTGCGTGCAAGTTTCACCACGTGGAGTAAATCCCGCGTCGAACCCGAACTGGAGATGGCCACGACCAGGGTCTCCTTCGAAAGGGTCGTCGCATTCATGGCTGCGCGGTGCATATCACTAAACAGCTGTGCGGGTTTGCCTAGCCGCAACAGCTTGTAATGCAGGTATTCACCGAGGATCGCGCTGGCCGCAACACCATAAATCTGCACCGATTGCGCCTGGTGCAGCGCTAGCGCCGCCTTTTCAAGCAACGCCCGGTCAAGGAGTCTGGCGGTATCCTGCAAAGCCTGTACTGACTCATCGACAACGTTATCAATTTCATCTCCGGTCTGTCGCGCGGGCTGGCCCTGCTGAATATCCAGCGCAAGTGCCATTTTAAATTCGTTATATCCCTTGCAGCCCAGCGTGCGGCAAAGACGCGTGACGCTGGCCTCGCTGGTGCGACTTTCGCGCGCCAGTTCAGTGATCGTCAGGTAGAGCACCCGGGCAGGATCGTTGAGGACAAACTCGCCAAGTTTTTGTTGCGTTGGGCTGTACCCGGAAGCCTCCTGGCGTAGCTTCAGCAGCAGGTTTTCATGGTCTGACATGCTAGATCCTTAATGCGTTTCTCTGCGACTAGTGTGGCGGAAAGCAGGGGAAAGATGCCAGTCATTTTGAAAAAGTATGATCATCCTCCTGGTTTTTGATGGTAATTTTCATGTATTGATATTTTTATGGTAAAAATTTTCATCATTGAATGAGAGGATGAAAAAATGATGCAAATGTTCAGTGGGGCTTCTTCCGGGGGATGGTTTGAAAAAGCGCAGCGCTTTGGCAAATCCTTTATGTTACCTATCGCCGTATTGCCTGCGGCGGGTCTGCTGCTGGGGATAGGTGGCGCGTTATCGAATCCAAATACCCTCGCGGCATATCCGTTTTTGGATGTGAGCTGGCTTCAGGCCATCTTCACTATCATGAGCAGTGCGGGTTCAATTGTGTTTGCGAACCTCTCGGTGCTGTTCGCGGTTGGGGTTGCTGTAGGGCTGGCAAAAAGCGATAAGGGCACGGCAGGGCTGGCGGCGTTGCTCGCTTTTCTGGTGATGAATGCCACCATTAACGCGCTGCTGATCCTCACCGGGAAACTGGCACATGATAATCCTGGTGCTGTGGGACAGGGTATGACGCTGGGGATTCAGACGCTGGAAACCGGTGTGTTTGGCGGCGTGGTGATCGGCCTTGTGACCTGTGCACTCCATCACCGGTTTAATAAAATTGCGCTTCCGCAATTTCTGGGCTTCTTTGGCGGTTCACGTTTTGTTCCCATTATCAGCTCGCTGGCAGCAATACTCGTCGGGGCCGTCATGACCGTCGTCTGGCCGCATTTCCAGAAACTGATCTTTGGTCTGGGTGGGCTGGTGGATGCGACGGGTTATCTGGGCACAATGCTCTATGGATTTATTTTGCGTATGCTCGGCCCATTCGGTTTACATCACATCTTCTATCTTCCTTTCTGGACTACCGCGCTCGGCGGGAGTGAGATCGTCAACGGTCACCTGGTCGAAGGCACACAGCGGATCTTCTTCGCGCAACTGGCCGATCCTACGACGCGTCAGTTTTACGAAGGGACGTCGCGCTTTATGTCCGGGCGCTTCATTACGATGATGTTTGGCCTGCTCGGTGCATGTCTCGCGATGTACCACACGGCAAAACCCGAGAACAAAAAACGCGTCGCCGGGCTGCTGCTCTCTGCGGCATTAACCTCGTTCCTGACCGGGATTACCGAGCCTATCGAGTTCTCCTTCCTGTTTATTGCGCCGGTGCTTTACGTCATTCATGCGCTGTTTGACGGGCTGGCGTTCATGCTCGCACACATGCTGCATATCACCATCGGGCAAACCTTCTCCGGCGGTTTTATCGACTTCGTGCTGTTTGGGATTCTTCAGGGTGAGGCCAAAACCCACTGGATGTTCGTTCCGCTGGTCGGCGTGCCGTGGTTCTTCCTTTACTACTTCACCTTCCGCTACCTGATTAACCGCTTTGATTTTGCCACGCCGGGTCGTGAAAAAGAGGCGGTGGCGGATGAGGTCAGTCTGCCTCAAAGCGAGCGCGCTGCAGCGGTAATCGCCGGGCTGGGTGGAAAAGAGAATCTGGACGAGGTGGACTGCTGCGCCACGCGCCTTCGTGTCACGGTGAAAGACGGCAGCAAAGTGAATGAAGCAGCATTGAAAGCGACCGGTGCACGCGGCGTCATTGTGCGCGGTAACGGTGTTCAGGTCATTTATGGCCCGCATGTCACGATTATCAAAAACGAAGTTGAAGAGATCTTATCGTAATGAAAACTGTACTGGATAACCTGAAAGGAAAACTGGTCGTCTCTTGTCAGGCGCTGGAAAATGAACCTCTGCATAGCCCGTTTATTATGTCACGGATGGCGCGGGCAGCGTTTCAGGGCGGGGCTGCTGCCATCCGCGCCAACAGCGTGGTGGATATTGCGGCCATTAAACAGGAGGTTTCTTTACCCGTTATCGGCATCATCAAGCGGGATTACCCTGGTAGCGCGGTGTTTATCACTGCGACGATGAAAGAAGTGGATGAGCTGATGAGCATCTCTCCGGAAATCATTGCCCTTGATGCGACTGCGCGCGAGCGCCCTGGCGGTGAATCACTGGAAACGCTGGTCAGCCACATCCGTAAACGTTACCCCGGGATAGTGCTGATGGCGGATATTTCCAGCGTAGCAGAGGCCGTAACCGCGCAGGAACTGGGCTTTGATTGTGTCGGAACCACGCTTTATGGTTATACGGCGGAAAGCGCGGGTCATGCTTTACCCGACAATGATTGCGCATTCCTGAAGGATGTACTGGCTGCCGTTACGGTTCCGGTGGTTGCCGAAGGCAACGTCGATACCCCTGAGCGCGCGGCCAGATGTCTGGCGCTGGGAGCGCATATGGTCGTTGTTGGTGGGGCAATCACCCGTCCACAGCAGATCACTGAACGGTTTATGACGGCGATTGGCGCGCAAAGCACCGATCGAGCATGACCATCTGGCGGGGATCTGCGATAATTATCGTTTATCCCCTTTACTGAGATGACTATGCAGTACCCGATTAACGAGATGTTCCAGACCCTGCAAGGCGAGGGTTACTTTACCGGTGTTCCCGCTATCTTTATTCGTTTACAGGGATGCCCGGTTGGCTGTGCCTGGTGTGATACCAAACATACGTGGGATAAGCTCGCAGATCGGGAAGTGTCGCTGTTTAGCATTCTGGCGAAAACCAAAGAGAGCGATAAGTGGGGCGCGGGCAGTTCAGAAGATCTGCTGGCCATTATTGGTCGTCAGGGCTGGACGGCGCACCATGTGGTGATCACCGGTGGTGAACCCTGCATCCACGATCTGACGCCGCTAACCGAGCTGCTCGAAAAGAACGGTTACAGCTGCCAGATTGAAACCAGCGGTACCCATGAAGTGCGTTGTTCCCACACCACGTGGGTGACGGTATCACCGAAAGTGAATATGCGCGGCGGATACGATGTCCTGTCTCAGGCGCTGGAACGTGCTGATGAGATTAAACACCCGGTAGGACGTGTGCGCGATATTGAAGCACTGGATGAACTGCTGGCAACCCTCTCGGATGAAAAGCAGCGGGTCATTGCCCTGCAGCCTATTAGCCAGAAAGAGGATGCAACGCGCCTGTGCATTGAAACCTGTATTGCGCGTAACTGGCGTCTGTCGATGCAGACGCACAAGTACCTGAATATTGCCTAAAAAAAAGCCCGGTTTAACCGGGCTTTTTTTTACTCGCCGCGATAGACGCAGCCGGCGGTGCAGGTCTCTTTGATCATCACTGCGCTCAGCAGCGGTACCAGCGGTTTCATCTGATCCCAGATCCATTTTGCCAGCACTTCGCTGGTCGGGTTTTCAAGGCCCGGAATATCATTCAGGTAATAGTGATCCAGACGATCGTAAGTTGGCTTAAACGCCGCCTTCAGCTCAGCGAAGTCCATGATCCAACCGGTATGCGGATCGACTTCACCGGTGATCTCAAGACGCACCATAAACGAGTGCCCGTGCAGACGGCCACATTTATGTCCTTCAGGAACATGCGGAAGGTGGTGGGCGGCTTCGAAGGTGAAATCTTTAAACAGTGTGGTGGACATGATCGCTCTCAGTAATGCGGAAAAAACCGCCGCATAGTACCGGAAAGCACAATTTTTCGCATTAACTAAAACGGCTCTGAAGCCTGGACCGCAGATAGTGGTCATTTTTTGTGATCTTTGTTGTGGTATTTCAATCAGTTAATTAATCTGTTTTACCGTTAAGCATGATAACTAAAACAGGTTAGTCCATTTGGTTATTTATTATTTCCATCCCTTCTTTAATTGTTAGTATCCTCACCGTTAACCTTATCTTCAGTTTGGATTTATTCGCTTAAAGTCCGCTTGGCTACTGGAACATAACGACGCATGACAACACAGGCCCCACCTTCAAATTTGCTTCCCCTGAACCCGGAGCAACTGGCGCGCCTTCAGGCTGCCACCTCTGATTTTTCTCCCACTCAGCTTGCCTGGGTCTCCGGTTATTTCTGGGGAATGCTCAATCAGCAACCGGGCGCTGTGGCTGCCGCTCCGGCAACGGCCGTAGAAATTCCGGCCATTACGTTGATTTCCGCCTCACAGACGGGCAACGCACGACGTGTGGCAGAAGCGCTGCGTGACGACCTGCTGGCTGCCAGACTGAATGTGAACCTGGTCAACGCCGGGGATTATAAATTTAAACAGATCGCGTCAGAAAAACTGCTGGTGGTTGTCGCCTCGACGCAGGGGGAAGGTGAACCTGCTGAAGAAGCGGTGGCGTTGCATAAGTTCCTGTTCTCGAAAAAAGCGCCAAAACTGGATGGCACGGCCTTTGCCGTGTTTGGTCTGGGCGATACCTCCTATGAATTCTTCTGCCAGTCCGGTAAAGATTTCGACAGCAAGCTGGCTGAACTGGGCGCAGAACGTCTGCTGGACCGCGTTGACGCCGACGTGGAATACCAGACCGCCGCCGCCGAATGGCGTGCCCGCATCGTTGAGGTGCTGAAAGCGCGCGTCCCGAAAGAGACGCAGGCACAGGCCGCATATACTGCGACGGGTGCCGTCAACGACATCCATACCAGCCCTTATACTAAAGAGGCCCCGCTGGCCGCGAACCTGTCGGTTAACCAGAAAATTACCGGCCGTGATTCTGAAAAAGATGTGCGCCATATCGAAATCGATCTTGGTGACTCTGGCCTGCGTTATCAGCCGGGCGATGCGTTGGGGATCTGGTATCAGAATGATCCGGCGCTGGTAAAAGAGCTGGTCGAACTGCTGTGGCTGAAAGGTGATGAGCCCGTGACTGTCGAAGGCAAAACGCAGTCGCTCTCTGAAGCGCTGCAGTGGCATTTCGAACTGACGGTGAATACCCCGAATATTGTAGAAAATTACGCCACCTTAACCCGCAGCGAATCGCTGCTGCCATTCGTGGGTGATAAGGCGAAGCTGCAGCATTACGCGGCAACAACGCCAATTGTTGATATGGTGCGTTTCTCTCCGGCACAGCTGGATGCCGACGCGCTGATCGGCTTGCTGCGTCCTCTGACCCCGCGTCTGTACTCCATCGCTTCTTCGCAGGCAGAAGTGGAGAGCGAAGTACACATCACCGTGGGTGTGGTGCGTTATGACATCGAAGGTCGTGCTCGTACGGGTGGGGCGTCAGGGTTCCTGGCTGACCGCGTGGAAGAAGAGGGCGAAGTGCGCGTCTTTATTGAGCACAATGACAACTTCCGTCTACCTGTTAACCCGGAAACGCCGGTCATCATGATTGGCCCAGGCACCGGCATTGCACCGTTCCGCGCCTTCATGCAGCAGCGCGCGGCAGATGAAGCACCGGGTAAAAACTGGCTGTTCTTCGGCAACCCGCACTTTACGGAAGATTTCCTCTACCAGGTTGAGTGGCAGCGCTATGTTAAAGAAGGCGTACTGACCCGCATCGATCTGGCCTGGTCTCGTGACCAGAAAGAAAAAGTATATGTACAAGACAAACTGCGCGAACAGGGCGCAGAGCTGTGGCGCTGGATCAATGACGGTGCCCACATTTATGTCTGCGGCGACGCTAATCGCATGGCGAAAGACGTTGAGCAGGCGTTGCTGGAAGTGATTGCCGAATTCGGTGGTATGGATGCCGAAACGGCAGATGAATATTTAAGTGAGCTGCGCGTTGAGCGCCGTTATCAGCGAGATGTCTACTAATGAGCGAAAAACATCCAGGGCCACTGGTGGTCGAAGGTAAACTGACAGACGCCGAGCGCATGAAGCTGGAAAGCAACTACCTGCGCGGCACCATTGCTGAAGATCTGAATGACGGTCTCACCGGCGGTTTCAAAGGCGACAACTTCCTGCTGATCCGTTTTCACGGTATGTACCAGCAGGACGATCGCGATATCCGCGCCGAGCGTGCTGAGCAGAAGCTGGAGCCGCGTCACGCGATGCTGCTGCGCTGCCGCCTGCCGGGTGGGGTCATCACCACTAAACAGTGGCAGGCGATCGACAAGTTTGCCGGCGAAAATACGATTTATGGCAGCATCCGTCTGACTAACCGTCAGACCTTCCAGTTCCACGGCATTCTGAAGAAGAACGTGAAGCCGGTACACCAGATGTTGCACTCGGTTGGGCTGGACGCGCTGGCGACCGCCAACGACATGAACCGTAACGTGCTTTGCACCTCGAACCCGTATGAGTCCGAGCTGCACGCCGAAGCCTATGAGTGGGCGAAGAAGATCTCTGAGCATCTGCTGCCGCGCACGCGCGCTTATGCGGAGATCTGGCTCGATCAGGAAAAAGTCGCCACCACCGACGAAGAACCGATCCTTGGACAGACCTATCTGCCGCGTAAGTTCAAAACCACGGTAGTGATCCCGCCGCAGAACGATATCGATCTGCACGCCAATGACATGAACTTCGTGGCAATTGCCGAAAACGGCAAGCTGGTGGGCTTTAACCTGCTGGTGGGCGGCGGTCTGTCCATCGAACACGGTAACAAGAAAACCTATGCCCGTACCGCGAGTGAGTTTGGCTTCCTGCCGCTCGAGCATACGCTGGCGGTGGCAGAAGCGGTGGTAACCACCCAGCGCGACTGGGGTAACCGTACCGACCGTAAAAACGCGAAAACCAAATACACCCTGGAGCGCGTGGGCGTTGAGACGTTTAAAGAAGAAGTGGAACGTCGCGCCGGCATCAAATTTGAGCCGATCCGCCCTTACGAATTCACCGGTCGCGGCGATCGTATCGGCTGGGTAAAAGGCATCGACAATAAATGGCACCTGACGCTGTTTATTGAAAATGGTCGTATTCTGGATTATCCGGGGCGTCCACTGAAAACCGGTTTGCTGGAAATTGCGAAGGTCCACAAGGGTGAGTTCCGCATTACCGCCAACCAGAACCTGATCATTGCTGGTGTGCCTGAAAACCAGAAGGCGAAGATCGAGAAACTGGCGCGCGATCATGGGTTGATGAATGCGGTGAAACCGCAGCGCGAAAACTCGATGGCCTGCGTGTCATTCCCGACCTGTCCGCTGGCAATGGCCGAAGCGGAGCGTTTCCTGCCGTCATTCACTGACAAAGTAGAAGCGATTCTGGAAAAACACGGTATTCCGGACGAGCATATTGTTATGCGTATTACCGGCTGCCCGAACGGCTGTGGCCGCGCAATGCTGGCAGAGATGGGACTGGTGGGTAAAGCGCCAGGCCGTTACAACCTGCATCTTGGCGGCAACCGCATCGGTACGCGTATCCCACGGATGTACCGTGAAAACATTACTGAATCGGAGATCCTCGATTCGGTCGACGAACTGGTTGGGCGCTGGGCGAAAGAGCGTGAAGCGGGTGAAGGCTTCGGCGACTTTACGGTGCGTGCGGGCATCATTCGCCCGGTGCTCGACCCGGCCCGGGATTTCTGGGAGTAACAACGCGAGGTGATTATGTCCGTACTCGATCTAAACGCCCTGAACGATCTGCCAAAAGTCGAACGCATTCTGGCGCTCGCAGAAACCAACGCCCACCTGGAAAAGCTGGACGCCGAAGGGCGTGTGGTATGGGCGCTGGAAAACCTGCCGGGTGACTATGTGCTTTCGTCGAGCTTTGGTATTCAGGCGGCGGTCAGTTTGCATCTGGTGAATCAAATTCGTCCGGACATTCCGGTGATCCTCACCGATACCGGCTACCTGTTCCCGGAAACCTACCAGTTTATTGACGAGCTGACGGACAAGCTCAAGCTGAACCTGAAAGTTTACCGCGCGACGGAAAGCGCGGCCTGGCAGGAGGCGCGCTACGGTAAACTCTGGGAGCAGGGCGTTGAGGGCATTGAGAAATACAATGAGATCAACAAAGTTGAGCCGATGAACCGGGCGCTGAAAGAGCTTAATGCACAGACCTGGTTTGCAGGACTACGCCGCGAGCAGTCCGGCAGTCGCGCCACGCTACCCGTGCTGGCGGTTCAGCGTGGGGTGTTCAAAGTGCTGCCGATCATCGACTGGGATAACCGGACGGTGTATCAGTACCTGCAAAAGCACGGGTTGAAATACCATCCGCTGTGGGATCAGGGTTACCTGTCAGTGGGGGATACCCACACCACGCGTAAATGGGAACCGGGAATGGCAGAAGAAGAGACGCGATTCTTTGGCCTCAAGCGCGAGTGCGGGTTGCACGAAGGGTGATCCCATCTCCACCCTCTCCCAACGGGAGAGGGTGAGGTGAGGGCATCAGGCCGCACTAAGCCTTATTCGTTTTCGCCAGCTCCTTCACCAGCGGGAGCATCACTTTCACCACATCCCGGCTGCGGTGTTCAATCCGCTGCGGTAGTGCGCTATCAATGTGTTGCTGATTATCCAGCATCACGTTATGCCAGCTAATCCCGTCCGGGAAGGCTTTCGATTTGGCCCGCTGCTGATAGCCATCTTTCTTCCCCAGTGCCCAGTTTGTTGCTTCCACATACAGCACCGGAATACCCGCTTTATCGAACACCTCACCATCGTTACAGCAGCCCGTCCCTCGTGGATAAGCAGGATTGCCGCCTGGGTTACTGGTGGCATAGACCCCATGGCTGCGGGCAATCGCCAGTGCCCGGTCACGCGTCAATTTTCGCACGGTACCCGGCGTACTTTGTCCGCTGTTGAAATAGAGCTTATCGCCGACGATCAGGTTATCGAGATTGATCACCAGCAGGGTATTTTTCTTCTCTTTGGCGCTCATGCGCTTCAGGAGATTCTCAGCGCCGAGTTTGCCCTCTTCTTCACCACTGGTGGCAATGAAACGAATCCCGTATTTAGTCGGTATATCCTTCATTCGTTCTGCCAGTTCGAGCATCACGCCCAGACCCGCGGCGTTATCATCCATACCCTGTAGCGTCAGACCCCCGAGATTGTTATCGGTATCGGTGTCGCTCATTGGGGCGTAGGTATCGAGGTGCGCCATAATAATGATCTGCTCATCCGCGCTACCTTCGTGAGCCGCAATAACCGTACTGCCCGTCACGTTATGCCAGTTTTTGGTTTTATTGCGTGAGGTATAGATATAGCGGCTGTGAAACGTGCGGATATCGCTCTGGTAACCCATTTCGGCAAACTGCTGACGTATATAGTCGGCGGAGAGCATTTCCGCGGGGGAACCCGTCATGCGGCCAGGAAATACGGTGGCAATATGTCGCGCCTGCGTATTCGCGATTTCACCATACGGTTGATTTTTTGCCTGAGCCGGAAGGATGAAGCAAACGCCGAGCGCCAGGGCAGCGATACGGTGGCGCGTTGCGGAAAACATAGTGAGTCCTTAAAAAACAGAGCAAAATTTTAACCCGCCTAGTATGAAACTGTGATCGTCCATACACAATTTGAATTGCTCTTAAATGCCCGAAATTTCGCGTGTTAAGCACTTTTTGATATTTGCTTTTTCATGGCGTTATTCCATTGAGTAACTACTCATTCCAATTCGTAATTTCATTCGGTCTAAGCCGCCCCCTATAGTCCCTTTATTCCTCGTTGTTAGTGAGTTGCTGCTGTGGACTATCTGCCCTTATTTGCCGCGATTAAAGATAAGCCGGTGCTGGTTGTTGGCACGGGTGAGATTGCCGATCGCAAAATCGTATTTCTGCAGCGCGCAGGGGCGCTGGTGCAGGTCGTTGCAGAGGCGGATTTCGACGAAGCACAAATCGACAGCGTGGTGCTGGTGATTGCGGCGACCGAAGATCGCGAACTTAACCAGCGGATCTCTGACGCAGCCCAGGCGCGTTATCGTCTGGTGAACGTGGTGGACGATCAGCCTTTATGTTCCTTTATCTTCCCGTCGATTGTTGATCGCTCGCCGCTGCTGGTCGCTATCTCCTCCGGCGGTACCGCACCGGTACTGGCGCGTGTATTGCGGGAAAAAATCGAAGCGCTGTTGCCGACCAGCCTCGGCCGGATGGCGGAGAAAGCGAGCTACTGGCGCAATCATCTGAAAACCCGACTGACCAGCGTGACGGAACGTCGTCGCTTCTGGGAACGCGTGTTTCGCGGCCGCTTTGCCAGCCTGATGCAGGCTGGTAATGAGAGGGCGGCACAGAAAATCCTCGAAGACGAACTGGATAACCCTGGCAGTACGAGCGGGGAGATCATTCTGGTAGGGGCCGGACCGGGTGATGCGGGGCTGCTGACCCTGCGTGGTTTACAGGTACTCCAGGATGCGGACGTGGTGTTCTATGACCATCTGGTGACCGACGGCGTGCGCGAACTGATTCGCCGCGATGCAGAACAAATCTGCGTTGGAAAACGAGCAGGGGAGCACTCTGTTCCGCAGCACGACACCAACCAAATGTTGGTTGCGGCCGCCAAAGCGGGCAAAACCGTGGTTCGCCTGAAAGGGGGCGACCCGTTCATATTCGGTCGTGGCGGCGAAGAATTGCAGGCAGCAGCCGAAGCGGGGGTGCCGTTCCAGGTGGTTCCCGGCATCACGGCGGCTTCTGCGGTAACGGCTTATGCCGGTATCCCGCTGACCCACCGCGATTACGCCCAGAGCGTCACCTTTGTGACGGGGCATTACAAGGCGGACAGCACGCCGTTCGATTGGTCTCACCTCGCTCAAAGCCGACAGACGTTGGCTATCTATATGGGCACGATGAAGGCGGCGGACATCAGCGAACAACTCATTCAGCACGGTCGCGAGGCGACAACGCCCGTTGCCGTCATTTCTCGCGGCACGCGCATCGATCAGCACGTTGTGACGGGCACGCTGGAACATCTTGCAACCCTGGCGAAAGACGCCCCTATGCCCGCCCTGATCGTGGTGGGGGAAGTGGTGCAGCTGCACAGCACACTCGCCTGGTTTCAGCACACAACCGACACAGAAGGCTTTGGTTCTTCTGTTATAAATTTGTCTTAAGGAACGGTTATGGACCAAAAACGTCTTACTCACCTGCGGCAGCTCGAAGCGGAAAGTATCCATATTATCCGCGAAGTGGCCGCCGAGTTTTCTAACCCGGTGATGATGTACTCCATCGGTAAAGATTCCAGCGTCATGCTGCATCTGGCGCGTAAAGCGTTTTATCCGGGTACGCTGCCGTTCCCGTTGCTGCATGTGGATACCGGCTGGAAATTCCGCGAAATGTACGAATTCCGCGACCGTACCGCCAAAGCCTACGGCTGCGAGCTACTGGTGCATAAAAACCCGGAAGGCGTAGCGATGGGCATTAACCCGTTCGTGCACGGCAGCGCCAAACACACTGACATCATGAAAACCGAAGGACTGAAGCAGGCGCTGAATAAATACGGTTTTGATGCGGCCTTCGGTGGTGCGCGTCGTGATGAGGAAAAATCCCGTGCGAAAGAGCGTATCTACTCTTTCCGTGACCGCTTCCACCGCTGGGACCCAAAAAACCAGCGCCCGGAGCTGTGGCACAACTACAACGGCCAGATCAACAAAGGCGAAAGCATTCGCGTCTTCCCGCTCTCCAACTGGACCGAGCTGGATATCTGGCAGTACATCTATCTGGAAAATATCGAGATCGTTCCGCTGTATCTGGCTGCTGAGCGTCCGGTACTGGAGCGCGACGGGATGCTGATGATGATCGACGACGATCGCATCGACTTGCAGCCCGGTGAAGTGATCAAAAAACAGATGGTGCGTTTCCGTACCCTCGGTTGCTGGCCATTGACCGGTGCGGTGGAATCCAGTGCGCAGACGCTGCCGGAGATCATCGAAGAGATGCTGGTGTCGACCACCAGTGAGCGACAGGGGCGCGTGATTGACCGCGACCAGGCAGGCTCCATGGAGCTGAAGAAACGTCAGGGTTATTTCTAAGGAGCCGCCATGAACACGACCATTGCTCAACAAATTGCCAAAGAAGGCGGCGTAGAAGCTTATCTGCACGCGCAACAACACAAAAGCCTGCTGCGCTTCCTGACCTGCGGCAGTGTGGATGACGGGAAAAGTACTCTGATTGGCCGCCTGCTGCATGACACGCGTCAGATTTATGAAGATCAGCTCTCTTCCCTGCATAACGACAGCAAACGTCACGGCACCCAGGGTGAAAAACTCGATCTGGCGCTGCTGGTGGATGGCCTGCAGGCGGAGCGCGAGCAGGGCATCACCATTGATGTGGCTTATCGTTATTTCTCCACCGAGAAGCGCAAATTTATTATCGCCGACACCCCGGGGCACGAGCAGTACACCCGTAACATGGCGACAGGCGCCTCCACCTGCGATCTGGCGATCCTGTTGATCGACGCCCGTAAAGGCGTGCTCGATCAAACCCGTCGCCACAGCTTTATTTCCACGCTGCTGGGGATCAAGCACCTGGTCGTGGCGATCAATAAAATGGATCTGTTGAATTTCAGCGAAGAAAAATTCGATGAGATCCGCCAGAGCTACCTGACCTTTGCCGAACAACTGCCAGGTAACCTGGACATTCGCTTTGTGCCGCTCTCGGCGCTGGAAGGCGACAACGTCGCGTCCCAGAGCACGAACATGCCGTGGTACAGCGGCCCGACGCTACTGGAAGTACTGGAAACTGTCGAAATTCAGCGCGTGGTTGATACCCAACCGATGCGCTTCCCGGTGCAGTACGTGAATCGTCCGAATCTCGATTTCCGCGGTTTCTCCGGCACTATCGCATCTGGTTTTGTGAAAGTGGGTCAGCGCGTCAAAGTGCTGCCATCTGGCGTGGAATCGTCTATTGCCCGTATTGTCACTTTTGACGGTGACTTGCCGGAGGCGGGAGCCGGTGAAGCGGTGACGCTGGTGCTGAAAGATGAGATTGATATCAGCCGCGGTGACCTGCTGGTGGATGCGCACGAAACGCTGACGGCGGTACAGGGCGCGTCCGTGGATGTGGTGTGGATGGCCGAACAGCCGCTGACGGCTGGACAGAGCTACGACATTAAAATTGCGGGCAAGAAAACCCGTGCTCGCGTGGACGGTATTCAGTTCCAGGTCGATATCAACAACCTGACCCAGCGTGAGGTCGCTGAGTTGCCGCTGAACGGCATCGGCCTGGTCGATCTGACCTTCGACGAGCCACTGGTGCTGGATCCGTATCAGCAAAACCCGGTCACGGGTGGGCTGATCTTTATCGACCGTCTGACTAACGTCACCGTGGGTGCCGGGATGGTGCGCGAGCCTAACGAACAGGCCGCCGTGGCGTCTGAGTTCAGCGCCTTCGAACTTGAACTGAACGCGCTGGTGCGTAAACACTTCCCGCACTGGGGTGCGCGCGATCTGCTGGGAGGCAAGTAATGGCCGCCCATGATGAGAACGTCGTCTGGCATCCTCATCCGGTCACTGTCGCTCAGCGTGAGCAACTCCACGGTCACCGTGGGGTTGTGCTGTGGTTTACCGGTCTGTCGGGCTCCGGTAAATCCACAGTAGCGGGCGCGCTGGAAGAGGCGCTGTATCAGCAGGGCGTAAGCACGTACCTGCTGGATGGCGACAACGTGCGTCACGGTCTGTGCAGCGATTTAGGCTTCAGCGATGAAGATCGTAAAGAGAATATCCGTCGGGTAGGGGAAGTGGCGAGCCTGATGGCGGATGCCGGGCTGGTGGTTCTTACTGCGTTTATCTCTCCGCACCGGGCAGAGCGCCAGATGGTGCGTGAACGCGTTGGCCACAATCGCTTTATCGAAGTGTTTGTCGATACTCCGCTGGAGATTTGCGAAGCACGCGATCCGAAAGGGCTGTATAAAAAAGCGCGTGCGGGTGAACTGCGAAATTTCACCGGAATAGACTCGGTATACGAAGCGCCTGAATCGCCTGAAATTCACCTGGAAGGCCAACAATTGGTAACAAATTTAGTAAGCCAATTATTAGACCTCCTCAGACGGGACGATATTATCAGATCCTGAGACGGTATCGTTCGGACGTTTTTCACCCGAGCGATGAGTCATGGTCACAGGATTAGCTATGCGCAACAGTGAAAACTACATTATTACCGCCGGGTCGGAGCCGATAGCAACCGACGACGAGACGACCTGGTCATTTCCTGGGGCCATCGTCGGCTTCGTCTCGTGGTTGCTGGCGCTGGGTATTCCGTTTCTCATTTACGGCGGTAATACGCTGTTCTTCTTCCTCTATACCTGGCCATTCTTCCTGGCGCTGATGCCCGTGGCGGTTGTCGTCGGCATTGCGCTGCATTCGCTACTCAATGGCAAACTCCTTTACAGTGCCGCGGTCACGATTGTGACGGTGGTCCTGATGTTTGGACTGTTATTTTTGTGGCTCATGGGCTAACTTCAGCCATAATTCAAACCGTAACCAACTGTGTGACGATATTGTGCAGGGCGATTCTGCGGAAAAAATGTGGTACATTTGCCCGCGATGTTGCGGCATCTCTGTACCCCCGGCGTAGTGCCCTGGGGCGTTTTGGGATGATGATGCCGTTTTTCAGGGGGCAGGATGGGTAAACTAACGCTGCTGTTGCTGGCTTTGCTGATCTGGCTGCAATACTCGCTGTGGTTCGGTAAAAACGGGCTGCACGACTATAGCCGGGTGAGCGATGACGTTGCGGCTCAGCAGGCAACAAACGCCAAACTTAAGGCGCGAAACGATCAACTCTTTGCTGAAATTGATGACCTCAATGGCGGGCAAGAGGCGATTGAGGAACGCGCACGCAATGAACTCAGTATGACTAAGCCGGGCGAAACTTTTTATCGTCTGGTTCCGGATGCGTCTAAACGCAATCAGGGCTCAGCACAAAACAATCGATAATCAGGCCCAGGATTACGACATGGCAGTAACTTTTTCGGACGTATGCGCCGTGGTGCCGGCCGCAGGTTTTGGCCGGCGCATGCAGACAGAATGTCCCAAGCAATACCTCTCAATTGGCGATAAAACGATCCTCGAGCATGCTGTGGCCACGCTGCTGGCGCATCCACGGGTAACGCGGGTGATCATCGCTATCAGCCCGGGCGATGCGCGCTTCGCGCAGTTACCACTGGCAAATCATCCGCAGATTACCGTTGTCGATGGCGGTGCCGAGCGCGCCGATTCTGTGCTGGCGGGCATTCGGGCTGCCGGGGATGCCCGGTGGGTGCTGGTGCATGATGCCGCGCGTCCATGCCTGCATCAGGACGATCTCGCGCGCCTGCTGGCGTTGAGTGAAACCAGCCACACAGGCGGCATTTTGGCCGCACCGGTGCGTGACACCATGAAACGCGCTGAGACGGGTAAACAGGCTATCGCTCACACCGTTGATCGCGTCGATTTATGGCACGCGCTGACGCCACAGTTTTTCCCCCGCGAATTACTCCATGACTGCTTAACGCGTGCGCTTAAAGAAGGTGCGACCATCACGGACGAAGCCTCAGCGCTGGAGTATTGCGGTTTTCACCCTGAGCTTGTTGAAGGACGCGCTGATAATATAAAAGTGACGCGCCCTGAAGATTTACAGCTCGCGGAATTTTATCTTACCCGTTCGACCCATCAGGAGAAGGCATAATGCGAATTGGACACGGTTTTGATGTACACGCCTTTGGCGGAGAAGGCCCAATTATCATTGGCGGCGTACGTATTCCTTATGAAAAAGGGCTGCTGGCGCATTCTGATGGCGACGTGGCATTACATGCTTTAACCGATGCATTGCTCGGTGCTGCTGCGCTGGGTGATATCGGTAAGCTCTTTCCTGACACGGATCCGGCCTTCAAAGGTGCGGATAGCCGTGCGTTGCTGCGTGAAGCCTGGCGTCGAATTCAGGCCAAAGGTTACACCCTGGGCAACGTCGATGTGACGATCATCGCTCAGGCACCAAAAATGTTGCCGCACATTCCTCAGATGCGCGTGTTTATTGCTGAAGATCTGGGTTGCCATATGGATGACGTGAATGTCAAAGCAACCACCACGGAGAAACTGGGTTTTACCGGCCGTGGCGAAGGGATTGCCTGTGAAGCCGTGGCGCTGCTGGTGAAGGCGAACGCATGACAGACTTCGATAACCTGACATACCTGCACGGTAAACCGCAGGGGAACGGAGTGCTGAAAGCCAGCCCTGAAGACTTTCTCGTGGTCGAGGATCTGGGGTTCGCCCCCGATGGCGAAGGTGAGCATATCCTCGTGCGCATTCTGAAAAATGGCTGCAATACCCGCTTTGTGGCCGATGCGCTGGCAAAATTCCTCAAAATTCATGCTCGTGAAGTGAGCTTTGCCGGGCAGAAAGATAAACACGCCGTCACTGAACAGTGGCTCTGCGCACGCGTTCCCGGCAATACGATGCCTGATTTAAGCAAATTTGAGCTTGAAGGTTGTAAGGTACTGGAGTACGCCCGGCATAAACGCAAATTGCGTCTGGGTGCATTGAAAGGTAACGACTTTACGCTGGTGCTACGCGAAATCACAAACCGTGACGACGTCGAGAAGCGTTTGGCTGCTATCAACGCCCATGGCGTACCGAACTACTTTGGCGCCCAGCGCTTTGGTATTGGCGGCAGCAACCTGCAAGGCGCGTTGCGCTGGGCACAAAGTGATGCGCCCGTCCGTGACAGGAATAAACGCAGTTTTTGGTTGTCTGCGGCGCGTAGTGCGTTGTTTAATCAGATTGTGAGCGAAAGGCTGAAAAAACCGGACGCGAATCAAGTTGTTGTTGGCGATGCGCTACAATTAGCGGGACGCGGAAGCTGGTTTGTGGCAACGGCCGAAGAAATGGCCGATGTTCAGTCGCGCGTGGATGCCAAAACGCTGATGATTACCGCCGCGTTGCCCGGTACGGGCGAGTGGGGAACGCAGGGCGATGCGCAGGCTGCGGAGCAGTCTGCCGTGGCGAATGCACAAGAATTACAATCATTGCTGGTGCGGGAAAAAGTCGAAGCAGCACGCCGTGCGATGCTGCTCTATCCGCAGCAGTTAAGCTGGAACTGGTGGGATGACGTAACCGTCGAGTTACGCTTCTGGCTGCCGGCAGGTAGCTTTGCCACCAGTGTGGTCAGGGAACTTATCAACACCTCGGGTGATTATGCGAATATTGCTGAGTAACGATGACGGGATCCACGCGCCGGGCATTCAGACCCTGGCGAAACACCTTCGCGAATTTGCGGATGTGCAGGTTGTGGCCCCCGATCGTAACCGCAGTGGAGCGTCTAACTCATTGACGCTGGAGTCATCGCTTCGCACTTTTACCTTTGAAAATGGCGATATTGCTGTGCAGATGGGCACGCCGACAGACTGCGTATTTCTGGGCGTGAACGCGCTAATGCGCCCGCGCCCGGATATCGTCGTCTCCGGTATTAACGCCGGGCCAAATCTCGGCGATGACGTGATTTACTCCGGTACCGTGGCAGCCGCAATGGAAGGACGACATCTGGGGTTCCCTGCCCTGGCGGTCTCGTTAAACGGTCACACACATTACGACACCGCAGCCGTGGTGACCTGCTCGATCCTGCGCGCGCTCAGCCGTGAGCCACTGCGCACCGGGCGCATCCTCAATATCAACGTGCCGGACCTCCCTCTGAATGAAATTAAAGGCATACGTGTCACGCGATGTGGAAGCCGACATCCGGCCGATCAGGTGATCCCGCAGCAGGATCCTCGCGGTAATACGCTTTACTGGATCGGTCCTCCCGGTGATAAGTGCGATGCGGGTCCAGATACCGACTTTGCCGCCGTGGATGAAGGCTATGTTTCGGTTACCCCGTTGCACGTAGATTTAACCGCGTATAGCGCGCATGATGTGGTGTCGGGCTGGCTGGATCGCGCAGGAGTGAACGCGCAATGGTAAACAAACGTGTACAAACTCTTCTGGAACAACTACGCGCGCAGGGGATCCGCGACGAGCACGTGCTTGAGGCGCTCGCTCAGGTTCCGCGTGAGAAATTTGTAGACGAGGCGTTTGAACACAAAGCGTGGGAAAACGTGGCGCTGCCTATCGGGCAGGGCCAGACGATTTCGCAGCCCTACATGGTGGCGCGCATGACGGAGCTTCTGGAGCTGACACCCGATTCCCGTGTGCTGGAAATTGGCACCGGCTCGGGGTATCAGACCGCCATCCTGGCGCATCTGGTTCATCATGTGTGCTCCGTTGAGCGTATTAAGGGTTTGCAGTGGCAGGCGCGTCGTCGCCTGAAACAACTTGATTTACATAATGTTTCGACACGACACGGTGATGGATGGCAGGGTTGGAAGGCTCGGGCCCCGTTCGACGCTATCATCGTGACGGCGGCCCCGCCTGAAATTCCTGCAGCCCTGTTGTCGCAGCTGGATGAGGGGGGCATTCTTGTTTTGCCTGTCGGGGACGAGCAGCAGCTTTTGAAGCGTGTTCGTCGTCGTGGCGGCGAGTTTATTATCGACACCGTGGAAGCCGTGCGCTTTGTGCCTCTGGTAAAGGGGGAGTTAGCCTGAGACTCGGAATTATCCAGGGTTATTAAGGCAAATTCAGCGTATGGTGTGGCGCGAAAGATTCGTGTCATCACGGTAAATTTTAAGTCACTGGTAGTTAACACATTCCTGGGGGATAAATGAGCGCGGGAAGCCCTAAATTCACCATCAGCCGTGTTGCGGCATTATCACTGGTTTCGCTCTGGCTGGCAGGCTGTACAAGTTCTAACAATGCACCTGCGCCCGTCAGTTCCGTCGGCGGAAACAGCGGGTCGGGTAACACGTCCAGCGGAATGTTGATTACACCTCCGCCTAAAATGGGTACGACTTCGGCACAACAAACTCCGGCAATTCAGCCCGTTCAGCGTCCGATGACGCAGCCGACTCAGATTCAGCCAGTGGAACAGCCTGTTCAGACCCAAAATGGACGCATTGTCTATAACCGTCAGTATGGGAACATTCCGAAAGGCAGTTATACCGGTGGCAGCACCTATACCGTGAAGCGCGGCGATACGCTGTTCTACATTGCGTGGATCACCGGGAACGATTTCCGTGATCTCGCCCAACGTAACAACGTTCAGGCACCTTATGGGCTGGAAGTGGGTCAAACGCTTCAGGTTGGCAACGCTACAGGCACACCACTCACGCCTGGCAACACCGTTTCTGCGGCCGATGTGACGGCACAAAATAACAGCGTTAAACCTGCGCAAAAATCCACCACGGTGGTTGCTTCACAACCTGTAATTACGTATTCTGAAGATTCAGGTGATCAGACTGCTAACAAAATGTTGCCGAATAATAAAGGGACTGCGACTGCTGTCACAGCACCGGTGACGGCACCTGTGGTTAGCTCTACTGAACCGACTGCCAGCAGTATGACGTCCAGTTCGCCTATTTCTACATGGCGCTGGCCAACTGACGGTAAGGTTATCGAAAACTTCTCTTCCTCCGAAGGTGGAAATAAAGGGATCGATATCGCAGGGAGTAAGGGACAGGCTATCATCGCGACCGCAGATGGACGTGTTGTATATGCCGGTAACGCTCTGCGTGGTTACGGTAATCTTATTATCATCAAACATAACGATGATTACCTGAGTGCCTACGCCCATAACGACACAATGCTGGTCCGGGAACAACAAGAAGTTAAGGCGGGGCAAAAAATCGCTACTATGGGTAGCACCGGAACCAGTTCTACACGCTTGCATTTTGAAATTCGTTACAAGGGGAAATCCGTAAACCCGCTGCAGTACTTGCCGCAGCGATAATTTGACGGGGCATGCCAGCCAGGGTGTCTCGTTCAGGGATCACGGGTAGGAGCCACCTTATGAGTCAGAATACGCTGAAAGTTCATGATTTAAATGAAGACGCGGAATTTGATGAGAACGGAGTAGAGGCTTTTGACGAAAAAGCCTTAGTAGAAGAGGAACCCAGTGATAACGATTTGGCTGAAGAAGAGCTGTTATCGCAGGGTGCCACACAGCGTGTACTGGACGCGACTCAGCTTTACCTTGGGGAGATTGGTTACTCCCCACTGCTAACGGCCGAAGAAGAAGTCTATTTCGCACGTCGTGCTTTGCGTGGTGATGTTGCCTCGCGCCGTCGCATGATTGAAAGTAACTTGCGCCTGGTCGTGAAAATTGCCCGTCGTTACGGTAATCGTGGTCTGGCTCTGCTGGATCTGATTGAAGAGGGCAACTTAGGCCTCATCCGCGCAGTTGAGAAGTTTGACCCGGAACGCGGGTTCCGTTTCTCAACCTACGCGACCTGGTGGATTCGTCAGACCATCGAACGGGCTATTATGAACCAGACCCGTACGATCCGCCTGCCGATTCACATCGTCAAAGAGTTGAACGTTTATCTGCGCACCGCGCGCGAGTTGTCCCATAAACTGGACCACGAGCCAAGTGCAGAAGAAATTGCCGAACAACTCGACAAACCGGTTGATGACGTAAGCCGTATGCTGCGTCTCAACGAGCGCATTACCTCGGTTGACACCCCGCTGGGTGGCGACTCCGAAAAAGCGCTGCTGGACATCCTGGCCGATGAAAAAGACAACGGCCCGGAAGACACCACGCAGGACGATGACATGAAACAGAGCATCGTCAAATGGCTGTTCGAACTGAACGCCAAACAGCGTGAAGTGCTGGCGCGTCGTTTCGGTTTACTGGGGTATGAAGCTGCAACACTGGAAGACGTCGGCCGCGAAATTGGCCTGACTCGTGAACGTGTTCGTCAGATTCAGGTTGAAGGTCTGCGCCGCCTGCGTGAAATCCTGCAGGGGCAAGGTCTGAATATCGAAGCGCTGTTCCGCGAATAAGCAACCTTTCGTCAAAAAAGGCCCGTCGTGAGACGGGCCTTTTTCTTTTTTTCTACGGCTGTGCCGTTTCGTGCAGCAAACGCCATGTGATCAACTCACCTTCCAGATTAAGCAGGGCGGTTGACCAGCGCACGTTGACCGGGTGATCGGGGCGAGTTTGTGTTTCCCGGTAGTGAAGCACCGCACCGTGGCTCCACGCCTGTCGCGTTGTTAAGTCATCAATGACGATCTTCAGCCCGGGACGACTCCCGCGCTGTTTTTCCAGAAAACTGACAAGACCGTCATAGTCAATATGGGTACCCCCTGGCGGGATCATCAGAAAATCAGGCCGGAAACGGGCGAGTAGCGCGTCGACATCACCTTCGCCATTGCCTAACCAGCTTTCGAGCGCAATGTGGAGGTCGATAATCTCTTGTTCGAAAAGCGTCATGAATTCTCCTGTCGCAGTTGTGTTAGCACCTGCTTATTGTTAAGACGAAAAGCATACAGTACAGGCAATAAGGTGATGCCTGCGGCAAAAATAAACATCCCGTGCCACGCGGCGAGAGGTGTCAGATATACCTGGGCCAGGTTCAGCATCTGTGCCAATAGCAGGGCTCCGGCAAAAAAGCTCAGCTGGCGGTTAAGATTCCACAGGGCGCTGGCATCCGGCATCTCTTCCCGGCGCGTCGTCAAAAAAGCACTACTCTGAGCCGTGCTGCTGCAAAGACTGCCTCCTGCTCCCATCAATACAAACGCAACAGTGGGTAAAAGCGCTGTTGTGGCTGAGTTGACGTTGAGCAACAGCAAAATGCCCAGCGCCTGCAGCAGGCAACCCGTGACAATCAGTGGCCGGGGACCGACGCGGTTAAAGTAGCGGCCCGTCGCTGTGATCGCCATGAATGATGCCAGAGACCATGGCAGCATGAGCATTCCCGTTTCGGCAGGCGTCATGTTTGCTTCGTTCTGAAGATAAAACATACCCGTTACGTTCACCCCAATAAACATGCCAGGTACACATAAATAGACCAGCATGGAAAAACGCAGAAGTGGGTTCATCAGCAAAGGCAGATTTAACAGCCTGGTCGCTTTCATCGATGGCATTTCGTGTTTCAGCCATAGACAAGCCAAAATAAACGTCACCACCGCAACGGGAAGGGTGGCAAAAAATATCCACCGCCAGCTTAACATCTGCACCAGAACTCCCCCGATAGCAGGTGAGCAAGCGGGAGCAAGCAACGCCACCAGCATGACCGCTGAAGAAAGTCTGGCACGCTCGTGGGGCTTAAACTGTTGCCAGGTCAGTGCCTGTCCTACAGGGATCAATAAGCCACCTCCCATTCCCTGCAGTACTCGCCAGGCAATCAGGCTTTCCAGTGAGGAAGACAAGCCTGCTGCAACTGAGGTTGCGCTGAACAGTAAAAGCGACATCAGGATGACGCGCTTTGGCCCGATGCGGCGTGTCAGCTCGGTGCTAAAAGGGATCACCAGCGTCAACCCGGCAATATACCCGTTACTGACCCAGGCAAGCGCTGAAGGCGTAGCGTTAAACGTGTGTGCTATTGCCGGAAAGGCGACACTGGCAATAAACATGTTGATCAAATCAAGAAAAAAGCCCAGCAGATAAACTACGGCGACTTTAGTGCGATACGTCATGACTGTTCCTCCCGTGAGGTGGCGTATCGTAGCGGCCCGGGAGGTACGGATAAATGCGACAAAGCGAGATATACTGTCAAATACATTTTGACAGTAAAAAAGAGTGACGATGATTAATTTACAGCGGACGGCAATGTTTGTAGCGGTAGCGGATACCGGCAGTTTCACTGCGGCGGCCGACGCGATGGGGCTGACAAAAGCCGTGGTCAGCTTCAATGTCCGCCAGCTCGAAGCTGAGCTGGGCGTCACCCTGTTGCTGCGTTCCACCCGACGTCTGACCTTAACCGAGGCCGGTGCGCTTTTTCATCAACGCAGCGTCGCGCTTCTGAAGGATGCAGAGCAATTGCAGGACGATGTACGCGCGAATCATGGGGGGCTCACGGGGGAATTGCGGATCACGACCACACCGGAGTATGGTTCAAGGGTCGTGGTTCCTTTGCTGGCCAGGTTTAGCCAGCAGCATCCTGATCTTCGCGTAAGACATGTTTCGTCGTCGCTGCATGCCGACCTAATTTCAGAGCGCTTTGATGTCGCCATCCGGCTGGGAACGCTCGCCGATTCACGCTATCACGCAGCTGCGATCTCGCACTTCTCCATCCTGCCCGTCGCGACGCCCGGGTGGCTGGCGAAAAATCCAATTGAATCGCTGGAACATTTGGCACAAGCTGACTGGCTCGTTCACGAGCGTCTGGCCTCGCCATTGCACTGGCAGGTAAAAGATGCCAGCGGTGCATCAGAGACGCTGGAGATTAAAAAAGCACCGCGTTTGTTTGCGGACAGTGCGCAGGCGCTAATGGCCTTTGCACTTGCAGGAAGTGGTGTGGCGTTACTACCGGAATGGCTGGTGCGTGAGGCACTGGATGCGCGAAATCTGGTGTCGGTTTTACCGGGATACACCTTTGCGAGGCAGGGCATCTACGCGGTTTATCCTGATGCCCGGCATGTATCCGCGAAAGTGCGTACCTTTATCGATTTTATGCGCACCAGCGTGAATTAATCGTGCATCATCTTTTTGATGAGTGCAGAGAACTGCTCCCGCTCGGCCTTGTTTAGACGTCCTAAAAACGCCTCATCCACCTCATTACCAACCGGTTTACAGACTGCAAGCAGGGCTTCTCCTTCTGGCGTCAGGAAGACAAACCGGCGGCGCTTATCCGCAGGATCGAGTTCACGTTTGACCAGCCCGCGAGCCTCCATGCGGCTTAGCATTTCTGCCAGCGTCGCTTTTGTGCTAACCGCGACTTCGGTCAATGCCACCTGTTCAATGCCAGGATTCTCGGCAATTGAGCGCATGACCGCATACTGCGGCTTGGTCAGTTCCGGCAAGGCGTGCTGCCACTGCGCGGTATGCTGTTGAAAAAGCTGACGTAACAGGTGGAACGCCTCTTGTCTTAGTTCCATGAACACTCCGACGGAAAAATCTCCCACTATGATAGCCGCTATTGCTCCGGATTTTAACGCGGCATTTTTTAGCGATTCGTGTGATCGTGTGCGAACGATCTTGTCAGGAAAATGGTTCGGGAGTAGCTTAGTTTTAATGTTCGTGTACGAACAAAACAGTTGAGGTGCTGAATGAGATTGATCGTGGGAATGACGGGGGCAACGGGCGCTCCGCTGGGCGTGGCGCTACTCCAGGCCTTGCGGGAGATTCCGGAGGTGGAGACCCACCTGGTTATGTCGAAGTGGGCAAAAACCACCATTGAGCTGGAAACGCCTTACACCGCGCAGGACGTTGCTGCTCTGGCTGACGTTGTCCACAGTCCGGCTGACCAGGCCGCCACCATCTCATCCGGCTCATTTCGCACCGACGGCATGATCGTCATTCCCTGCAGCATGAAAACGCTGGCGGGGATCCGCGCAGGCTACGCCGAAGGGCTGGTGGGACGCGCGGCGGATGTGGTGCTGAAAGAGGGGCGTAAGCTGGTGCTGGTTCCCCGTGAAACGCCGCTCAGCACCGTTCATCTGGAGAATATGCTTGCGCTTTCCCGCATGGGCGTGGCGATGGTGCCGCCCATGCCTGCGTATTACAACCACCCGCAAACCGCCGATGACATTACCCAGCATATTGTGACCCGCGTGCTTGACCAGTTTGGTCTGGAGCATAAAAAGGCACGCCGCTGGAACGGGTTGCAGGAGGCGAAACATTTTTCACAGGAGAATAAAGATGGCATTTGATGATTTGAGAAGCTTCCTGCAGGCGCTCGATGAGCAAGGGCAACTGTTGAAAATTGAGGAAGAGGTAAACGCCGAGCCCGATCTGGCGGCGGCAGCCAACGCAACAGGACGCATTGGCGACGGTGCCCCCGCGCTGTGGTTCGACAACATTCGCGGGTTTACCGATGCCCGTGTCGTGATGAATACGATTGGCTCCTGGCAGAATCACGCCATTTCGATGGGGCTGCCTGCGAACACCCCGGTCAAAAAACAGATCGACGAGTTTATCCGCCGCTGGGATAAATTCCCAATTGCACCAGAGCGCCGTGCTAATCCGGCATGGGCACAAAACACGGTAGATGGGGAAAACATTAACCTGTTCGACATCCTGCCGCTGTTTCGCCTGAATGATGGTGACGGTGGTTTTTATCTTGATAAAGCGTGCGTTGTCTCGCGCGATCCGCAGGACCCCGATCATTTTGGCAAGCAAAACGTCGGTATTTACCGCATGGAAGTGAAGGGCAAGCGCAAGCTCGGCCTGCAGCCGGTACCGATGCACGACATTGCCCTGCATCTGCACAAAGCGGAAGAGCGCGGGGAAGATCTGCCGATTGCGATAACGCTTGGCAACGATCCAATCATCACGCTCATGGGCGCTACACCGCTTAAATACGATCAGTCTGAGTATGAGATGGCTGGCGCGTTGCGTGAAAGCCCGTATCCCATTGCTACCGCACCACTGACCGGTTTCGACGTGCCGTGGGGGTCAGAAGTGATCCTCGAAGGGGTGATCGAAGGCCGCAAACGTGAAATTGAAGGGCCGTTTGGTGAGTTTACTGGCCACTATTCGGGGGGACGTAATATGACGGTCGTACGTATTGATAAAGTTTCGTACCGCACCAAACCGATTTTCGAATCCCTCTACCTCGGCATGCCGTGGACCGAGATTGACTATCTGATGGGGCCAGCCACCTGCGTGCCGCTCTACCAGCAGCTAAAAGCGGAATTCCCGGAAGTGCAGGCGGTTAACGCGATGTACACCCACGGTCTGTTGGCGATTATCTCTACTAAAAAACGCTACGGCGGTTTTGCTCGTGCGGTTGGTTTACGTGCTATGACCACGCCGCACGGTCTGGGCTACGTGAAAATGGTCATTATGGTGGATGAGGATGTCGATCCGTTCAACCTGCCACAGGTGATGTGGGCGCTGTCATCGAAAGTGAACCCGGCAGGTGATCTGGTGCAGTTGCCGAACATGTCAGTGCTTGAACTTGACCCAGGTTCGAGCCCGGCGGGTATTACCGACAAGCTGATTATTGATGCTACGACGCCAGTTGCACCGGACACCCGTGGCCACTACAGCCAGCCGGTACAGGATTTACCTGAAACTAAAGCCTGGGCGGAAAAACTGACCGCGATGCTGGCTGCACGTCAATAAGGAGGAAAAGATGATTTGTCCACGTTGTGCCGATGAACACATTGAAGTAATGGCGACATCTCCCGTGAAAGGGGTCTGGACTGTGTATCAGTGCCAGCATTGCCTGTATACCTGGCGTGATACTGAACCGCTGCGCCGTACCAGCCGGGATCACTATCCGGAAGCATTTCGTATGACGCAGAAGGATATTGACGAGGCACCACAGGTGCCGACCATTCCGCCTTTGCTGTAAAAAAAAGCCCGGTGGCGCTGCGCTTACCGGGCTTACGGGTTGTGTAGGCCGGGTAAGGCGAAGCCGCCACCCGGCAAAAAATTACACTAAACTCTTCAGCCGATAAATCCACTCCAGCGCCTGACGCGGCGTCAGGGAATCCGGATCGAGGTTTTCCAGGGCTTCTACTGCTGGCGACGTCTCTTCCGCGGGTGCTAACAACGACATCTGTGTGCCATCAATCTGCGTTGCAGCCGCATTCGGTGAGAGGCTTTCCAGCTCACGCAGTTTCTGACGCGCGCGTTTAATCACCTCTTTAGGAACACCCGCCAGCGCTGCGACGGCCAGGCCATAGCTCTTGCTCGCCGCGCCATCCTGCACCGTGTGCATAAAGGCGATAGTGTCGCCGTGTTCCAGCGCATCAAGGTGGACGTTAGCAACCCCTTCCATTTTCTCCGGCAACTGTGTCAGTTCGAAATAGTGGGTTGCGAACAGGGTCATTGCCTTGATCTTATTCGCCAGGCTTTCAGCACAGGCCCATGCCAGTGACAGACCATCATAGGTTGATGTTCCGCGTCCGACTTCGTCCATCAGCACCAGGCTGTGTTCCGTCGCGTTATGCAGAATGTTAGCCGTTTCGGTCATCTCGACCATGAAGGTTGAGCGGCCGCTAGCCAGATCGTCCGCTGCGCCCACGCGGGTAAAGATGCGGTCGATGGGGCCAATCTCCACGTTTTGAGCCGGGACGTAGCTGCCGATGTAGGCGAGAAGCGCGATCAGCGCTGTCTGGCGCATATAGGTACTTTTACCGCCCATGTTCGGACCGGTAATGATCAGCATCCTTCTCTGCGGTGACAGGTTCAGGGGGTTAGCGATGAACGGTTCGTTCAGCACCTGCTCTACCACCGGGTGACGACCTTCGGTAATGCGAATGCCGGGTTTGTCGGTAAAGGTCGGGCAGGTATAGTTCAACGTTTCAGCGCGTTCCGCCAGATTCACCAGCACGTCCAGTTCCGCCAGCGAACTGGCGCTTAACTGCAGGTCGGCCAGGTGTGGCATCAGCATGTCAAACAGCTCGTCATACAGCTGTTTTTCCAGAGCCAGCGCTTTACCTTTCGAGGTGAGAACTTTGTCCTCGTACTCTTTCAGCTCAGGAATAATGTAGCGTTCTGCATTTTTCAATGTCTGGCGACGCACGTAGTGAATCGGTGCCAGGTGGCTCTGCCCGCGGCTGATCTGAATATAGTAACCGTGTACCGCGTTATAGCCCACTTTCAGGGTGTCGAGCCCAAGGCGTTCGCGCTCGCGGATTTCCAGCTTATCAAGGTAGTCCGTTGCGCCGTCGGCCAGCGCACGCCATTCGTCCAGCTCTTCGTTGTAGCCAGGAGCAATCACGCCGCCATCACGCACCAGAACCGGAGGCGCATCAATAATGGCTCGCTCCAGCAGCTCGCGAAGCTCGGTAAATTCGCCCATGGTTTCACGGAGTTTTTGAACAGGGGCGCTGTCTACGTCGCTTAACTGCGCACGCAGTTCCGGCAGTTGCTGAAAAGCATGACGCATCCGGGCAAGATCGCGCGGGCGCGCTGTCCGCAGAGCCAGACGGGCCAGGATACGTTCCAGATCGCCTACTTGGCGCAGAACCGGCTGCAGCTCGGTATAACGATCCTGCAACGCAGCAATCGTCTGCTGACGGCAAACCAACGTATCGGTATCGCGAATCGGCATATGCAGCCAACGTTTAAGCATACGGCTGCCCATCGGCGTCACGGTACTGTCGAGGACCGAGGCGAGCGTATTTTCGACGCCACCCGCCAGGTTTTGGGTGATCTCCAGGTTACGGCGCGTAGCGGCATCCATGATGATGCTGTCCTGCTGGCGCTCCATCGTGATAGAGCGGATATGCGGCAGGGCGGTGCGCTGGGTGTCTTTCACGTACTGCAGAAGACAACCTGCTGCGCACAGTCCGCGCGGGGCGTTTTCCACGCCAAAGCCAATCAGATCGCGGGTGCCAAACTGGAGATTCAGTTGCTGACGCGCGGTATCAATTTCGAACTCCCAAAGCGGACGGCGGCGCAATCCACGACGGCCTTCGATAAGCGCCATTTCGGCGAAATCCTCGGCATAGAGTAATTCTGCCGGGTTGGTGCGCTGCAATTCGGCAGCCATCGTTTCACGGTCAGCCGGTTCACTCAGACGAAAACGTCCGGAGCTGATGTCGAGCGTCGCGTAGCCAAACCCTTTGCTGTCCTGCCAGAGTGCCGCCAGCAGGTTATCCTGACGCTCCTGCAGCAGGGCTTCATCACTGATGGTACCTGGCGTGACGATGCGCACGACTTTGCGCTCAACCGGACCTTTCGAGGTCGCCGGGTCGCCGATCTGTTCGCAGATGGCGACGGACTCGCCCTGATTCACCAGTTTCGCCAGGTAGTTTTCTACCGCGTGATGCGGGATACCTGCCATTGGGATTGGCTCACCTGCCGAGGCACCACGTTTGGTCAGCGAGATGTCGAGCAACTGCGATGCACGCTTAGCATCGTCATAAAACAGCTCGTAAAAATCGCCCATGCGGTAAAACAGCAGAATTTCCGGATGCTGTGCCTTCAGCTTCAGATACTGCTGCATCATCGGCGTATGTGCGTCGAAATTGTCGATTGTGCTCATGGAGTTATGATGTCCATTTCTTTGAAAATAAACCGTTTTGATCGGCTCAGTGGCCGTTTGTTCCTTCTATTGTCGCATGAAAAAAAGGTACGGCGCAGAAAAATGTCGTGGCTTTACGAGGCGCCTTCCGGCATTAACTCAATGACAATTTTTCCATGCTCTACGCCCACTCTGACCTGGGAATTGGTGGTAAACCCTGCTTGTTCAAGCCAGTCACCTTTTAAGCTCAGCGCCGCATGCACGCTGTAACGCTTTGGTATCTTGGTTTTACGGTCTTCATGACGCTTTCTGAAATACCCCACTTTCAAATGGCGGTAGGGTTTGGTTATCACGATCTCTTGCATAGGGCCCCCTGGCAGTACGGACAATAGTCATTTCTGATGCCTGTATAAAATACCAGTGATTTTTTTGAGGTGGAGGCTTAATACTGGAATCAGGCTTCAGAAAACGGAATGCAACAACTGAAATTTGGCGTTTAAAGGTGTATTATTAATGCACTTTATTGCTGGGTAAGTCGTTATGTCTGGTAAACGCATATCACGAGAAAAAGAGACAATCGCGAAAATGATCGCGTTGTATGAAAAGCAGTGTCCACAGGCTTCTCAGGAAGAGAATTATTATCAGGCGCTTAAGGCTTATGCCGATAAACGCCTGGATAAGTGCGTGTTTGGTGAAGAAAAACCCGCCTGCAAACAGTGTCCGGTGCACTGCTATCAGCCTGCCAGACGTGAAGAGATGAAGCAGGTCATGCGCTGGGCTGGCCCGCGTATGTTATGGCGTCACCCTATTCTGACCATCCGTCATCTGATGGATGACCGTCGTCCCGTACCGGAGCTACCGGTGAAGTATCGCCCGAAAAAGTGACTGGTTTAGCTTCTCAGTGGGCGGCAAATCACGTGAAGGGCTAATGCGCTACAGAGTGGGAAGATTGCCAGCAGCAGCCATGGATACATTGCCTGCGTTGAGGGCACCAGCGCGCGATCCAGCAGGCTGCCAAACAACAAGTTTCCTGCCAGTACCGCAATGCCTCCGGCGGTGGCGAGTGCGCCGTAGTGCGCGCCAAGCGTTGATTCCTCCGCAAACCGAGGGATCAGATCTTTAGCCGATGGTACCAGCAGCATCTGTCCCAGCGTCAACAGCGTCACAAAACAGACTGAGGGCAGTAAGCGAAGCCAGCCTTCCGGCGGCGTCATCGGGGCAAACATCGCCACGCTCGCAAAGGCGGCAGAAAGCAGCACAAATCCCACCGGCAGAATTCTCACCGCGCCCGCGCGTCGGGCAAAATGCGCCAGCGGTAGCTGTAATGTAATGATCAGAATGGAGGCCAGCATAAAAAGTGGGCCGAGATCTTTCTCGTTACCGCCAGAACGCTGGATCTCCACTGGCAGCGCCAGATAAAGCTGGTTATAGCTTAACAGCCACGAGCTGTAGGCAATGATAAAGGCGACAAAGCGCGGCTGGCGGAACGTTGTCCACCAGGGCTGTATGTTTAGCGTCTGTGAACGGTGATGTGAAGCTGGAAGGCAGAAGTAGAGCACCACTAGCGCAATGATAAAGACTCCCGCACCCGCCAGTGCCACCTGGCGGAAGCCAAGCCCCGTCAGCAGAGCTCCCGCAACCGGGCCCAGCACTGCACCGAGCTCACCACAGACAGCAAAGAGAGCAAACCATTCCGCCCGGCTACGTTTTCCTTTCGCCTCGCTGTGGGTGCCCGCTTTCGCCAGCAGAGCCTCAATGGAGGGGGAAAATAATGCTCCGCCGATGCCGGTCAGACATGCGCCGAGAATAATGGGCCACAGAGATTGCCCGAAGGCCAGCAGCAGATAACCCGCGACGCGGATAACGCACCCGCTCAGGATGACGATTTTCGCGCCAAAGCGATCCGAGAGCGCCCCCCCGACGATAAACATCCCCTGCTGGGAGAACGTGCGTAGCCCCAGGATCAGCCCGATCAGCCCGCCGGAGAGCAGCATATCGTCGCGCAGGAATATCGCCAGGAAGGGGACAACGGCATAAAAACCAATGTTAAAAACAAACTGGCTACCCAGTAAAACGGGCGGCCAGAGTGTGGTGGCAGGGCGAAGGGACATCGTTGTTCACTTGCCCCTAAACGATAAAGTGAATGTGCTTTTTGCCATGGAACGGCGAGATCTCAATTTTGGTTTTTACCCGGAAGACGTCCCAGAGCAGCTCTTCGGATAAGATCTCCTGCGGTGTTCCCGTGGCCACAATTTGCCCTTTTTGCATCACAATCAGTGAATCACAGAACATCGAAGCATGATTGAGATCGTGGATAGCGACAATACTGGTGACAGGCAGCTCACTGATCAAATGCATTAACTGCATCTGATGGTGAATGTCCAGGTGGTTGGTCGGTTCATCCAGCAGGATTTCAGTGGGAGTCTGGGCCAGCGCACGGGCAATGTGCACCCGCTGGCGTTCACCGCCAGACAGGCTCAGCCAGCCCTGGTCGCTTTTATCCTGCATGTCCACGCGTTGCAGGGCTGCGGTGACGGTCTCGTCATCGTGCGTGCTCCAGTTTGAAAAAGGGGAGTGGTGCGGAATACGACCGAGCTTTACCACGTCACGTACGCGCATATTCGCATCGGTCATCCCGTGTTGCTCAACGAAAGCGACCCGGCGGGCGAGTTGCTTTTTGGCTATCCGGGAAATATCTTCCCCGTCCAGGGTTACGCTGCCGATGTCCGGGCGACGAAGGCCCGCAAGGATACGCAAAAGCGAGGATTTACCGCAGCCATTTGGTCCTAGCAGCCCGACGGTTTCACCCCGGGAGACCTTCAGAGAGACGTCATTAACGATGACTTTTTTGCCTACCTTCCAGGTAATATTTTTAGCGCAGATGCTCATCACTTATTCCTTGAGCGGTAGATAATCACGGCAAAGAAAGGTACACCCACCAGCGCGGTCACCACGCCTACGGGCAGGCTTTGCGGGGCAATCAGCATGCGTGAGGCGATATCTGCCAGCACCATCAGGATCGCCCCTGCCAGCGCGCTGGCAATCAGCAATGTGCGGTGCAGCGGCCCAAACAGGAAACGCATCACATGTGGTACCACCAGCCCTACAAAGCCGATGGAGCCCGCCATGCTGACGATTGTGGCAGTAATCAGCGCGGTAGTGGTAAAGAGTGCCAGGCGCACCCAGGGGACGGCAATGCCCAGGGACGCGGCGGCATCATCACCGAAGGTAAAGGCATCCAGCGCCCGGGAATAGTAGAGGCAAACGGCTAACCCAATCAGTACCACCACCAGCACAAGCTGGAATTCAGGCCAGCGAACGCCGCTGAAGCTGCCCAACAGCCAGAACATGACATCACGCGCTTGCTGGGCACTGGCGGAGGTGCTGATGGTGTAGGCGGTAATGGCGTTGAACAACTGAGAGGCGGCTACGCCTGCCAGAATGGTCCGTTCATTACCGCCACGCGCACCGTTCGTCAGGAAGGCGACGAAGGCAAAGGCGGCAAACGCCCCGGCAAACGCGCCCGCAGAGAGCGACACCGCACCGGTGCCGATACCCAATACCACGACGGAAACCGCGCCGGTAGACGCACCTGCAGATACGCCCAGCACGTAAGGTTCCGCCAACGCGTTCTTCAGCAGGCTCTGTAATACTGCGCCGCAGATGGCCAGCCCCGCGCCACAGCAGGCTGCCACCAGCGCGCGGCTCAGGCGAAAGTCCCAGATAACACTCTCATAGATGCGATTGAGCGGAACCTGGGTAAGCCCCATTTTATTGCTGATAGCATAAAAGACATTTTGCAGTGGGATGGACAGCTCGCCGACGCTGACGCCAAGCGCGATGACCAGAAATAACAGTACAAACGCGAGCAAACATGACGTTGTCAGAACCAGGCCCTGTCGGGCCTGAAGAACAGCGACGGTCATCAGTTCAGCCCCAGCTTTCTGAGCTGTTCGCCGACCTGCTCAGCCCCGTAAATCGTGCGAATCGTCGGGTTCATCGCCTGGCCGTCCATCACTACGATATGACCTTTTTTCACCGCATCCAGCTGGCTGACCGCCGGATCGTTCTTCAGGAATTTGATTTTTTCTTCCGCGTTATCCAGCGCCCAGCGGTTGCGGTCCAGGCTGGACACCACAATGACATCCGGATTTGCGGCAATAATGCTTTCCCAACCTACGGTTGGCCATTCGGTCTCGGACGTAATAGCGTTATGACCACCCATCAGGCTGGCGATAAACCCGGAGGGGCTATTTTTACCACCGACGTAAGCATCTGCAGAAGGGGATGAGCTGGAGAACCAGAAGACAAACGAAAGGTCTTTTTTATTCTTGCCGAATTCCTTACGCAGCTCGGCCTCGCGTTTTTTGAAATCGGCAATCACCGCCTGGCCGCGATCTTCAACGTTAAAGATTTTGGCGAAATCCTCAATCTCTTGATAGAGATACGTCATATCCCACAGCTTCTGACGGCTGCCATACATATCGCCGGTGGCTTTTTTGGTCGCGCACATGCCCGGTGACACATAGCTGTTCACGCCGAGGGTCATCAGGTCTTCGCGTTTTGCGACCTTACTTTCCGGCCCCAGCAGCAGCGGCGTCTGGGCTGGGACAAAGTCAGGATTTTGCGCAAGCACGGATTCAAGGGTAGGGATTTCAACTGTCAGGGTTTTGATTTTCGCGTTCTGTTCCGCCAGCTGCGGTAGCACTTTGGTCGGCCAGAAGGCGCTGGCCTTCACCTTATCTTCCAGACCCAGCAGAAGCAAAATTTCGACGGTGTTCTGACCCAGGGCCACGACGCGTTCCGGTGCTTTGGTGAACGTCTCTTTATAGCCACAGTTTTCAATTGTCAGAGGATACGTGGTTGCCAGAGCAGAACTGACCGACGCAACCGCCAGGCCTAACGCGCAGAAGATCTTTTTCATGAAATGCTACCCATCATTAACATTATTTTTTGATGCAAATGAAACTCATTATTAAGGCGGAATTTTATACAGAGGAAACGATTTTGTGTCAATGAGGGACAATTGCGCAGGGTAATAAAAGGCGGTGTCAGGAAAACACCGCCGGAATGACAGCTTAAACCAGACTCTCTTTATCAATTCCCAGCCGCTTCATACGCGACAGCAGGGTGGTCCGTTTTAACCCTAAACGCTGGGCCGCACCTTTCGGCCCGGCTACCACACCGTTGGTCTCTTTCAGCACGCGCATAATGAGCTGGAATTCATCTTCTCCCTCTTTCGCTATCTCGGCGGCGGGAACGGTCACGTCAGGCAGGGTAACCTCAGGCAGGGACAGTTGCAGCACGCTACCTCGCGTCAGTAACACCGCGCGTTCAATAACGTTTTCCAGCTCACGCACGTTGCCGGGCCACTCCATAGAAGAGAGTGTGCGTAACGTTTCGGCAGGAATACTATCGATATTGCGACCCATTCGGCGCGCAATCTTGGCAGTAAAGGCTTTGACCAGCAGGGGGATATCTTCCGGGCGCTCGCGCAGGGGCGGCAGAAAGATCGGGAAGACGTTCAGGCGATAGTAGAGATCGCTGCGAAACTCGCGGTTAGCGACCATTTTTTTCAGGTCACGGTTGGTGGCGGCAATGAGCCGTACATCGGTCTGGATCAGCTTGTTACTGCCAAGACGCTCAAACTCTTGCTCCTGTAATACCCGCAGTAGTTTAGGCTGTAGTTCCAGCGGCATATCGCCAACTTCGTCGAGGAACAGCGAGCTCTTGTCCGCCAGCTCAAAACGACCCAGGCGCTGGCTACTGGCACCGGTAAACGCCCCGCGTTCGTGGCCGAACAGATCGCTTTCCAGCAGACCGGCAGGCATAGCCGCGCAGTTCATTTTCACCATCCGGCGACCATTGCGGTTGCTCAGGTTGTGGATGGCGCGGGCAATCAACTCTTTACCCGTGCCAGTTTCGCCCAGGATCAGAACTGTACTGTCGCTTTGAGCCACCATCTCCACCTGCTTGAGCACGCTGTACATCGCGTCGCTGCGCCCGATGATTTCACCAAACTCGCTGTCAACGTTGTTGAGCTGTTCGGTCAGGGCCAGGTTTTCATCCACCAGCCGCTCTTTCAGACGGTGGATCTCCTGATAGGCGAGGGCATTATCCAGCGCGATGGAGATTCGCTCGGCGATCTGGCGCAGCAGCTTCAGGTTGGCCGTGGTAAACACCCCTTCCTCACATTGCGCCAGCTTCAGCACGCCGAGCATGGTATTGCCAGACATCAGCGGCAGCAGGCACAGGGTCTGAATTTTGTTGCCCCAGGTGTTAAACAGCATCCGCTCATAGGGAGCTACCGGATCCTGCTCATCAAGGTTAAGCAGCAGGATCTCTTTGCTTTTGAAGACTCGCTCAGACAGCGTACCCGCTTCATCCACTTCGCTTTGCTCGTGTGCCGGGTTGGCTTCATCGAGGTAATGTGTGGAGTAGATATTCAGCTTGCCCTTACGATACCCCCGCAGCGCAATGCTGATGGCATCAATTTTGAAATAGTGGTGGATCTCTTTCGAGACTTCGCTGACCAGTTCATCCATATCAAGCCGGGAAAGCACGGCGTTGGTAATAGCGACCAGAATGCGGAAGTTGTCGCGCTCGCGGCTCAGCAGGTCGTAATCGACGTTATTGGTGACACGGCTTTGGATCTGCTCCGCGACGACGGCCACAATCTGGGTAAAGGTGTGCAGACGCTCGTATTCCGCCTCGCTCCAGGGCTGGTCGGTTGTGCGGATAAACTCGCAGCCACCAAAAATATGACCTTCCGCGGCCAGCGGTAACATGCAGTAATGACCGAAAGAGTGATAGAGAGAACTTTCCGCCAGCCTCGGCCAGGCCTGCCGGAACTCCTCAAAATTACAGTGCAGGATTTCAGGCCGGGAGAGAATACGGCGCACCGGGCCATGAGCGAGATAGGTTTCATCTTCGTATTCAAACGTTTTGTCATTACCACGCGTGGAGTAGTAGCTCGCGCGATGCGTTCCGCTATGCCAGAGCACAATGGCGGCGCTGTCTGCCAGTGCAGATTGCCTGACCATGCGCGTCAGGGCATCGCTCAGCGCACCGAGATCGGGCTGCTGTAAAAGTGTGCGCGTGATATCAAACAGGCCCTGCTGTCCAAGATCGCTCATCGGTGTATACGGCATATTGCTTTCCAATAGAAACTGGCAAATAAAAGAAATTCAGCGCTGACCGCTTTTGGCGCGGCCTAGCAAATACGGGGTAATGGTTCAGCGTGCGGCAGATCCAGCGTACGTTTCACGCCGAAAATCCCGGTCAGGCGCACCCCTTTGCGCTCAACCACTTCACCAATAATGGCGGCCTCTTTCCCTAAAGGATGCGCACGCAGCATGTCCAGTACCACGTCAGCGACGTGGCGTTCAACGCCGATCACCAGCTTGCCTTCGTTGGCAAAATTGAGTGGATCAAGGCCCAATAATTCACACAGGCCGCGAACGGCAGGCTTAACGGGCAGACTACGCTCGCTTAGTTCAATACCCCACCCGCAGCTTGCCGCGAACTCATGTACCACGGCATTCACGCCGCCACGGGTGGCGTCACGAAGGGCTTTTACGCCCGGAATGGTACGCAGTGTCTGAATAAGTGGGGTGAGCACCGCGCAGTCGCTGCGCAGTTCACCATCCAGCCCTAAACCTTCGCGCAGGTTAAGGATAGTCGCTCCATGACAGCCCAGCGTTCCTGTCACGAGAAGCACGTCGCCGACGTTAAGCTGTTGTGCCCCCCAGAGAATATCGGCAGGGATAGCCCCCATGCCGGCGGTGTTGATGAACAGCTTGTCGGCTGCGCCGCGCTGCACCACTTTGGTATCACCTGTGACGATGGCAATCCCCGCCTCCCGCGCGGTCTTCGCCATACTGTTAACCACTGTCGTGAGCGTCTCCAGCGCTAAACCTTCTTCAAGGATAAATCCGCAGGAGAGGTAGCGTGGAACGGCACCGCTGACAGCGACGTCGTTTGCCGTGCCGCAGATGGCGAGCTTGCCGATATCGCCGCCCGGGAAGAACAGCGGGTCAATCACATAGCTGTCGGTGGAGAACGCCAGCCTGTCGCCTTGCGCGGTGAGGGTTGCCAGATCAATACGCGCCTGGTCTTCCTGCTCAGCGAGCCAGGGGTTGTTAAAAGCCTCCATAAACAGCCGGCTAATCAGCTGCTGCATTGCCTGTCCACCGCTGCCATGCGCCATTTCAACCGTGCTCATGCTTCACACTCCTGATTGCGATACTGATACCACGCGGCACACGCTCCTTCTGAGGAGACCATCAGCGCGCCAAACGCCGTTTGCGGGTTACAGGTGTTGCCAAATAACGGGCATTGATGAGGTTTGCATTTGCCCGTGAGGACCTCGCCGCAGCGAGACCGGGGATCGTCGCAAACCTGTTGTGGTTGCGGATGGAAATGCGCTTCAGCATCGAATGATTGATACGCAGGCGTCAGACGCACGCCGGATTCGGCAATCAGTCCCAGGCCGCGCCATTCACTGTCGCCTTCGACGCTAAACACCTCCGCAATGGCTTGCTGAGCGCGTGTATTGCCTGCGTCAGGTACGACGCGGCGGTACTGATTTTCCACCGTACTCAGGGCTGCTATTTTCTGCTCAACCAGCATGGTCACGCCTTGCAGTAGATCAAGAGGTTCGAAACCAGCCACCACTAATGGACGATTGTACTGTTCAGCAATAAAACCGTAGGCATCTGTACCGATGACCATGCTGACATGGCCTGGTGCCAGAAAAGCGTCAATGCCGTTACCCGGTTCTTCCAGCAGGCTACGCAGCGTGGGGATGAGCGTAATGTGCTGGCAGAAAAAGAAAAAGTTCTTGATGTTGCGGGCTCTGGCCTGCTGTAGCGTGATTGCCGTGGCCGGCATGGTGGTTTCAAAACCCAGACCGAAAAACACGATTTTACGGGTGGGATTATCCGCTGCCAGCGTCAGGGCATCCATCGGCGAGTAGACGATCCGGATGTCCGCTCCACGCGCTTTAGCCTGCAATAGTGAGCCATTTTTCCCTGGCACACGCATTGCGTCGCCAAAGGTGCAAAAAATGACGTCGGGCTGGCTGGCGATTTCGATACAGCTGTCGATACGTCCCATCGGCAGAACACACACCGGACAGCCAGGGCCGTGAATAAACTCGATGTTCTCTGGCAGAAGCTGGTCGAGACCAAATTTGAAGATGGCATGGGTATGCCCACCGCACACTTCCATAATGCGCAGCGGTTTTGCTGCGCTGTAGTCCAGCAGGGTTGCTCGCGTTTTCAGGTGTTCGATAAGTTGCATCACTTGTTCTGGCGCGCGGTATTCATCAACGTAACGCATCAGCTATCGCTCCTCACCGTACAGCAGAGCACCCACGTCAGGCTCCACATCAAACATATTTTGCAGCGCATCGAGCGTGTCGCGCGCTTCCGCTTCGTTAATCACACTCATGGCAAAGCCCACATGCACCAGCACCCACTGGCCGAGGCGTGAAGCGCCAGTTTCATCAACACTGCCGACCAGCGTCAGGTCTACATCGCGTAATAATCCACACACATCCACTCTGGCCTGATTCCCGTCAATGGCGTGAATTTGTCCCGGTACGCCTATGCACATCGTTCGCTCTCCAGCCAGTTCAACCAGCTTTCCATACCGTCGCCGCGTGTGGCGGACACCAGCAGGATGTTAATGTCCGGGTTGACTTCACGGGCATACGCCAGGCACTTATCCACATCAAAATTCAGGTATGGCAGCAAGTCGACCTTGTTCAGCAGCATGATGGACGCGGCGGCGAACATGTGGGGGTATTTCAGCGGCTTGTCTTCGCCTTCGGTCACCGAAAGCACGGCCACTTTATGCCGTTCACCGAGGTCAAAGCTCGCCGGGCAAACCAGGTTGCCGACGTTTTCAATAAACAGGATGCCGTTATCTGCCAGTGGCAGACGCGGGGTAGCGTCGGCAATCATCTGCGCATCCAGGTGGCAGCCTTTGCCTGTATTGACCTGAATGGCAGGCGTGCCGGTTTCACGAATACGGGCGGCGTCGTTGACCGTCTGCTGATCGCCTTCGATCACCGCGCAGGAGACGCGCCCGTTCAGGCGTTTGAGGGTCTCAGTCAACAGCGTGGTTTTGCCGGACCCGGGGCTGGAGACCAGATTCAGCACCAGCTGTTTGCGGGTAGCAAAGCGTGCGCGGTTGCGGGCGGCGATCTGGTTATTTTTGTCCAGCACGTTGATTTCGACTTCCAGCATCTGGCGCTGGCTGATGCCCGGCGCATGTGTCCCCGCTTCGCCGTGACCGTAATGCAGATCACCCGCGTCAGATTGTTGAGGAGCGAAAGTGATACCGGTTAATGCCGATGCAGGGCGCGGGGCGGGTGAAAAGGGCGCGGAGCGAAACGCGGAGTGAGGACGGTGTTCATCCCCTTCTATATACAGGTTGCCTTCACCGCAACCGCAGGTGCTACACATAATTTACTCCTTCTCGATTTCGAGTCGTTGGATCTGCATGCCGTCATCCGCCACGATGCGCAGCCCGGCACTCTGGCATTGCGGACAGCGCTGAACCTTCGATGAAAGCAGGGTGACGTACTGCTGACACTGTTCACACCAGCACTCTGCCTGCTGCTCTTCAATATGGAGTTCGCAGCCTTCCGCCAGCGTGCCGCGGCATACCAGCTCAAAACAGAAGGTCAGGGCGCTGGTCTCGACACAGGAAAATGCCCCGACTTTCAGCCAGACACCGGTGACGCGTTTCGCGTGGTTTTGCACTGCCTGCTGTTCGATAAGTTCCAGAGCCCGCTGGCAGAGGGTGATTTCGTGCATGACGCCTCCTCAATGAATTGCCCCGGTAATGCAATAACAATGCCAGCTTGATTTTTGTTAAGGGGTGACGATGTCAACGCTGTCGAAATGACACGTCGACACCGCGGAGTTGACAGGTGTCTCTTATTTTAATTTCTTTAAAATCAATAAAATAAAAACTGGCATGGAATCTGCTTAACAGCCGCTATCTCCATTAACCGGATACCTTTTATGACTATTTGGGAAATCAGCGAAAAAGCGGATTACATCGCGCAGCGCCATCAGCAATTACAGGACCAGTGGCACCTGTACTGCAACTCTCTGGTACAGGGCATCACCCTGTCGAAAGCACGTCTTCACCACGCAATGAGCTGCGCGGCACAAGGTGATATGCGCTTTGTCCTCTTCGGCCATTTCACCATCAACGTTACCCTGGCGGATAACTTCAACAGCCACACCATCGAGTACTACCTCGAGACAAAAGACGGTGAAAAACAGTGTATTGCGAAGGCACAGTTGATGGCAGACGGCATGGTGGATGGTCACGTCAGTAACCGCGATCGCCAGCAGGTGCTGGAGCACTATCTGGAAAAAATCGCGCCAGTTTATGACGGTTTATACGCCGCCGTTGAACACGATCTTCCGGTCAATCTGGCGCAGTTAATGGATGCACATGCCTCAGCGAATGTGGCCTGACTCTTACGTGTCGAGAAGTGTCGACAAGACAGTTTTTCGTCAAAAATGACTATCACCAGAGGATAACCCGGTGAACCGTTTTGTAATTGCTGACTCGACGGTCTGTATTGGCTGTCGAACCTGTGAGGCGGCGTGTTCGGAAACGCATCGCCTGCATGGGTTGCAGTCCATGCCGCGCCTGCACATCATGCGTAATGAAAAAGAGTCTGCCCCGCAGCTCTGTCATCACTGTGAAGATGCCCCTTGTGCGGGTGTTTGCCCTGTGAATGCCATCACTCGCGTTGATGGCGCTGTCCAGTTGAACGAAAGCCTGTGCGTGAGCTGCAAGCTGTGCGGCATTGCCTGCCCGTTCGGCGCGATTGAATTTTCCGGCAGCCGCCCACTGCATATTCCGGCCAATGCCAATACGCCGAAAGCGCCTCCTGCGCCTCCGGCCCCCGCGAAGGTTAGTACGCTGCTTGACTGGGTCCCCGGCATTCGTGCCGTAGCGGTGAAATGCGACCTGTGCAGCTTTGATGAGCAAGGTCCAGCGTGCGTACGCACCTGCCCGACCAAAGCGCTGATTCTGGTTAACATCCGCGATATCGCCCGTACCAGCAAGCGTAAACGTGAGCTGACCATCAATAGCGATTTTGGCGATCTTTCGCTTCTGCAGGCGCTTAATGAGGAGGCGAAATGAACGCCATAACCATGATAAACAGCGCCGTGGCGTACTTTACCGCCGCCGCAGTACTGGCGCTGATCTTCTCTTTGCATAAAACCCTGAGCGGCTGGATTGCCGGAATCGGCGGGGCGGTCGGTAGCCTGATGACGCTGGCGGCGGGCGGTGTCGTCCTGCTCGGCGGCCAATCCGTAGAGGCCGTGATGCCGCTGATTCGCCACACCGTGGAGATTACGCCGCTAAATGCCATCTGGCTGGTGACGTTTGGCCTGTGTGGTCTGTTTATCAGTCTGTTCAATATTGACTGGCACCGCCATCAGAATACTAAAGCCAACGGCCTGCTGGTCAACCTGCTGCTGGCAACGGCGGTCTGTACCGTTATTGCCAGTAACCTCGGGGCGCTGGTGGTGATGGCGGAAATCATGGCGCTCTGCGGCGTGTTCCTGACGGGCTGTAGCGCCTCCGGCAAACTATGGTTTGCGCTGGGCCGCCTCGGGACGCTGCTGCTGGCGCTGGCCTGCTGGCTGGTGTGGCAGCGCTTCGGCACGCTGGACTTCTCCGCACTCAACGGTCATCCGTTGGGAAATGACGTCTGGCTGCTGGGTGTGCTCGGTTTCGGCCTGCTCGCCGGGATCATCCCGCTGCACGGCTGGGTGCCGCAGGCGCATGCGAATGCCTCCGCACCTGCTGCCGCGCTGTTTTCTGTGGTGGTGATGAAAGTGGGTCTGTTCGGCATTCTGGCGATTACGCTGACCGGCGGACAACCGCCGCTGTGGTGGGGCGTCGTGCTGCTGATCGCCGGGATGATCACCGCGTTCGTCGGCGGTCTGTACGCGCTGATGGAGCACAATATCCAGCGCCTGCTGGCGTACCACACGCTGGAAAATATCGGCATCATCCTGCTCGGTATTGGCGCGGGCGTGACCGGGTTAGCGCTCAATCAACCGGCGCTGATTGCGGCCGGTTTTATCGGCGGTCTCTATCACCTGATTAACCATAGCCTGTTTAAAAGCACGCTGTTCCTGGGCGCGGGGAGCGTCTGGTTCCGCACTGGCCATCGCGATATCGAAAAGCTTGGCGGCATTGGCAAAAAGATGCCCGTGATTTCACTGGCGATGCTGGTCGGTCTGATGGCGATGGCGGCGCTGCCGCCGCTCAACGGCTTTGCCGGGGAGTGGGTGATCTATCAGTCCTTCTTCGCGCTCGGCCAGAGCGATGTGTTTATCGCCCGTCTGCTGGGGCCGCTTCTGGCGGTCGGGCTGGCGATGACCGGGGCGCTGGCGGTGATGTGTATGGCGAAAGTTTACGGCGTCACCTTCCTCGGCGCACCGCGCACGCGTGAAGCGGAAAACGCCTGCTGCGCACCGGTGTTGATGGGCGCGAGCATTGTCGCGCTGGCGCTGTGCTGCTTTATCGGCGGTGTGGCTGCACCGTGGCTGCTGCCGTTGCTGGGTAGCGCGATACCGCTGCCGCTCACCACGGCGCACACCACTGTGTCTCAGCCGATGATTGCGCTGTTGCTGATTGCCGCGCCGCTGCTGCCATTCATTCTGATGCTGTTCTTCAAACGCGACCGACTCGCGTCCCGTTCGCGCGGTGCGGCGTGGGCATGCGGTTATGAACATGAGCAATCAATGGTGATCACTGCCCACGGCTTTGCCATGCCGGTGAAAGAGAACTTTGCCGCCGTGCTGAAGCTGCGCCACTGGCTGAACCCGGTAGCCTGGATCCCTGGCTGGCAGAGTGCTGCCGTACCTGCGCTGTTCCGCCGTCTGGCCGTTATCGAGCTGGCGGTGCTGGTAGTGATTGTGATTTCACGAGGAGCCTGACATGAGTTTGTTACTGGCACTACTTCAGGCGCTGGTGTTATTCGCCGTTGCGCCGCTGCTTTCCGGGGTGAGCCGCGTGGCGCGCGCCCGGATGCATAACCGTCGCGGGCCTGGCGTGTTGCAGGAGTACCGCGATCTCTTCAAATTGCTCACTCGCCAGAGCGTGGCCCCGTATGCCGCAGGCTGGGTTTTCCGCCAGACACCGTTTGTGATGGTGGGCGTGATGCTCACCATCGCCACCGCGCTGCCGGTGGTGACGGTGGGTTCACCGTTGCCGGTACTGGGTGATTTGATCACGCTTATCTATCTCTTCGCCATCGCCCGTTTCTTCTTTGCAATTGCGGGCCTGGACACGGGGAGTCCGTTTACCGGTCTTGGCGCCAGTCGTGAGGCGATGCTCGGCGTGCTCGTCGAGCCGATCCTGCTGCTGGGGCTCTGGGTGGCGGCGCAGGTCGCAGGCTCTACCCACATCAGTTTTATCACTAACACGGTTTATCACTGGCCGTTGGCCCGTTCTATTCCGCTGGTTCTGGCACTGTGTGCCTGCGCGTTTGCCACCTTTATTGAGATGGGCAAACTACCGTTCGACCTCGCGGAAGCGGAGCAGGAGCTGCAGGAAGGGCCGCTGACGGAGTACAGCGGCTATGGCTTTGCGGTACTGAAGTGGGGCATCAGCCTCAAACAGCTGGTGGTGCTGCAGATGTTTGTCGGTGTCTTCTTCCCGTGGGGACAGATGACGCATTTCTCGGTGAGTGGTCTGGTGCTGGCCGTGGTCGTTGCGGCGCTCAAACTTCTGGTCGGCGTGTTGGTGATTGCCCTGTTTGAAAACAGCATGGCGCGTCTGCGCTTTGTCGCGACATCGCGCATCACCTGGGCCGGTTTTGGTTTCGCATTTTTAGCGTTCGTCTCCTTGCTGGTGGCGTGATTAAAGAGAGTTTTTATGTCTGAAGAAAAGAAAGGTCAGCAGTATCTCGCCGCGTTGCATCAGGCTTTCCCTGGCGTCGTGCTGGAGGAGTCCTGGCAAACCAAAGACCAGATCACCGTCACCGTTAAGGTGAACTATTTGCCGGAAGTGGTGGAGTTTCTCTATTACCAGCAGGGCGGCTGGCTCTCTGTGCTGTTCGGCAACGACGAACGCCAGCTGTGCGGCAATTACGCGGTGTATTACGTGATGTCGATGGAGCAGTTCGAGAAGTGCTGGCTCACCGTACGCGTTGAAGTGAACCCAAACAAACCGGAGTATCCGTCCGTCACGCCGCGCGTGCCCGCCGCCGTCTGGGGCGAGCGCGAAGTGCGCGACATGTACGGACTGGTGCCTGTAGGCCTGCCGGATGAACGTCGCCTGGTGCTGCCGGACGACTGGCCGGACGAACTCTATCCGCTGCGTAAAGACAGCATGGACTACCGCCAGCGCCCGGCCCCGACCACCGACAGCGAAACCTACGAGTTTATTAACGAGCTGGGCAGTAAAAAGAACAACGTGGTGCCGATTGGTCCGCTGCACGTGACTTCCGATGAACCGGGCCACTTCCGCCTGTTTGTCGACGGCGAGAACATTATCGACGCCGACTACCGCCTGTTCTACGTCCACCGCGGCATGGAGAAGCTGGCGGAGACCCGCATGGGCTACAACGAAGTCACGTTCCTCTCTGACCGCGTGTGCGGCATCTGCGGCTTTGCCCACAGCACCGCCTACACCACCTCGGTGGAGAATGGCATGGGAATTGTGGTGCCAGAGCGCGCGCAGATGATCCGCGCCATCCTGCTGGAGGTGGAGCGCCTGCACTCGCATCTGCTGAACCTCGGCCTGGCCTGCCACTTCGTCGGTTTTGACTCCGGGTTTATGCAGTTCTTCCGCGTGCGTGAAGCGTCGATGAAGATGGCGGAGATCCTCACCGGCGCACGTAAAACCTACGGTCTGAACCTGATCGGCGGGATCCGCCGTGACCTGCTGAAAGACGACATGATCCAGACCCGCCAGCTGGCGCAGCAGATGCGTCGCGATGTGCAGGAGCTGGTGGATATGCTGCTCAGCACGCCAAACATCGAACAGCGTACCGTCGGGATTGGTCGTCTTGACCCGGAAATTGCCCGCGATTTCAGCAACGTGGGTCCGATGGTGCGCGCCAGTGGCCACGCCCGCGATACCCGCGCCGATCACCCGTTCGTTGGTTATGGTCTGTTGCCGATGACCGTGCACAGCGAGCAGGGCTGCGACGTGATTTCTCGCCTCAAAGTGCGCATCAATGAGGTGTTCACCGCCCTGAACATGATCGACTTCGGTCTGGATAACCTGCCGGGCGGCCCGCTGATGGTTGAAGGTTTCACCTACATTCCAAACCGCTTCGCGCTGGGGTTCGCCGAAGCGCCACGTGGGGATGACATCCACTGGAGCATGACCGGCGACAACCAGAAGCTCTACCGCTGGCGCTGCCGTGCGGCGACCTACGCCAACTGGCCAACCCTGCGCTATATGCTGCGTGGAAACACGGTTTCCGACGCGCCGCTGATCATCGGCAGCCTTGATCCGTGCTACTCCTGTACCGACCGTATGACGGTGGTGGATGTGCGCAAGAAGAAAAGCCAGGTGGTGCCGTACAAAGAACTTGAGCGCTACAGCATTGAGCGTAAGAACTCGCCGCTGAAATAAGGACTCGTCATGTTTACCTTTATTAAAAAAGTCATCAAAACCGGCGCGGTAACCAGCAGTTATCCACTGGAGCCGATGCCGGTGAATAAAAACTTTCGCGGTAAGCCGGAGCACAATCCGCAGCAGTGCATCGGCTGCGCGGCCTGTGTAAACGCCTGTCCGTCGAATGCCCTGACGGTGGAAACGGACCTCAAAACCGGTGAACTGGCCTGGCAGTTTAACCTCGGGCGCTGCATCTTCTGTGGCCGCTGCGAAGAGGTCTGCCCGACTGTCGCAATCCGCTTGTCACAGGAATATGAGCTGGCGGTATGGAAGAAAGAAGATTTCCTCCAGCAGTCGCGCTTTGAACTGTGTAACTGTCGCGTCTGCAAGCGTCCATTCGCCGTGCAAAAAGAGATCGACTATGCCATCGCGCTGTTGCAGCACAACGGAGACGCTCGCGCAGAACATCATCGTGAAAGCTTTGAAACCTGCCCGGAGTGTAAGCGCCAGAAATGCCTGCTACCGTCCGACCGCATTGATATTACCCGCCATATGAGAGAGGCCAGCTGATGGAAAACCTACTGGGCCCGCGCGACGATAACGGCATTCCGGTGCCGATGACGGTGGATGAATCCATCGCCAGCATGAAGGCGTCGCTGCTGAAAAAAATCAAACGCTCGGCCTATGTCTACCGCGTGGACTGCGGCGGCTGCAACGGCTGCGAGATTGAGATCTTCGCCACCCTGTCGCCGTTGTTTGACGCCGAGCGTTTCGGCATCAAAGTTGTACCGTCTCCGCGCCATGCCGACATTTTGCTGTTTACCGGCGCCGTCACCCGCGCCATGCGCTCGCCTGCGCTGCGCGCCTGGCAATCTGCGCCTGACCCGAAAATCTGTATCTCGTATGGAGCCTGTGGCAACAGCGGCGGCATTTTCCACGATCTGTATTGCGTCTGGGGTGGCACTGACAAAATCGTACCGGTGGATGTTTACATTCCTGGCTGCCCACCGACACCTGCCGCAACGCTGTACGGTTTTGCCATGGCGCTTGGCCTGCTGGAGCAGAAAATTCATGCTCGTGAACCTGGGGAGCTTGATAACCAGCCTGCGACCATCCTGCACCCGGACATGGTGCAGCCACTGCGGGTGAAGGTCGACCGCACGGCACGCAAACTGGCGGGCTATCGCTATGGTCGCCAGATTGCCGACGATTACCTGCGTCTGCTGAGCCAGGGTGAGCATCAGGTGGCACGCTGGCTGGAGGCGGAGAACGATCCGCGTTTGAATGAGATTGTGGCAAACCTGAACAACATCGTGGAAGAGGCGCGTATCCGATGAGTGAAACGGTGGTGTTCAGTCAGCTGAGCCGTAAGTTTATTGATGAGAACGATGCCACGCCGGATGCGGCGCAGCAGGTGGTCTATTACAGCCTGGCGATTGGGCATCACCTCGGGGTGATTGACTGCCTGGAAACGGCGTTAAGCTGCCCGTGGCCCGAGTATCTGGCGTGGATCGCCACGCTGGAGGCGGACAGCACGGCGCGGCGCAAGATGGAAGGCGTGCCGAAGTACGGAGAGATCGTCATCGACGCCAACCACATTGCGATGCTGGCGAATGCGTTTGACGCGGCGCTGAACAGGCAAACCCCTGAGCAGCAGGCGTGGAGCAAAACGCTGCTTAGCATGCTGCACGATATTCATCAGGAGAGCGCCATCTACCTGATGGTGAGGAGATTACGTGACTGACGTTTTACTGTGTGTTGGCAACAGCATGATGGGCGATGACGGCGCAGGCCCCTTGTTGGCAGAAATGTGCGCGGCAAATTCTCAGGGTAACTGGGTGGTCATCGACGGTGGCAGCGCGCCGGAAAACGACGTGGTTGCTATTCGTGAGCTGCACCCGGACAGGCTGCTGATCGTTGATGCCACGGATATGGGGCTCAACCCCGGCGAGATCCGCCTGATTGACCCGGATGACATCGCCGAGATGTTTATGATGACCACCCACAATATGCCGCTGAACTACCTGGTCGATCAGATTAAAGACGACGTGGGCGAGGTGCTGTTTTTGGGGATTCAGCCGGACATTGTTGGGTTTTATTACCCGATGACGCCGCCGGTGAAAGCGGCGGTGGAAGTGGTCTATTCACGGCTTGCGGAGTGGGTTAGGGACGGGGGATTTTCCCGGCTCTGAGCTGTGCCAAACCGATCTCCCTCTCCCTGTGGGAGAGGGTCGGGGTGAGGGCAACAGTCTACTCCAGATCCGCCCCGTTACTCGCAATCACCTTTTTATACCACCAGAACGATTTCTTGCGTTTCCTGTCCAGCGTGCCGTTTCCGACGTCATCGCGGTCAACGTACACAAACCCGTAGCGCTTGCTCATCTCGCCCGTTGAGGCGGCCACCAGGTCGATGCAGCCCCAGGTGGTGTAGCCCATCAGCGGCACGCCGTCCTCAATTGCGTCACCCATCGCGCGGATATGCTCGCGCAGATAGCTGATGCGGTAGTCGTCGTTAATCTCGCCGTTTTCATCAATAACGTCTTTCGCCCCGAGACCGTTTTCCACCAGGAACAGCGGCTTCTGGTAGCGGTCGTACATCATGTTCATGGTGATGCGCAGGCCGAGCGGGTCGATGCCCCAGCCCCATTCGCTCACCTGAATATGCGGGTTGCGCAGGGATTTAACGATGTTCGCGGCGCTGGTGTTGCCCGCGTTCATATCTGCCGACGCGCAGCGCGAAGCGTAATAGCTGAACGAGACAAAATCGACGGTGTTTTTCAGCAGTTCGTCGTCGCCAGGATCTTTCACAATCACCACGCCTTTCTCGCGGAACACGCGGGCGGAGTAGGCCGGATAGCTGCCGCGCGCCTGCACGTCGATAAAGAACAGGTTCTCGCGATCTTTCTCCAGCGCCATCCACACGTCTTCTGGCTTGCAGGAGTACGGGTAGAAATTCCCGCCCGCCAGCATGCAGCCGACCTGGTTTTCCGGGTTTACCTCGTGGGCGATTTTGGTCGCCAGCGCGCTCGCCACCAGCTCGTGGTGTGCGGCCTGATATTTCACCTGATCTTCGTTTTCGCCTTCTTCAAATACCAGGCCCGCGCCAGAGAACGGGCTGTGCAACATGATGTTGATTTCATTGAAGGTCAGCCAGTATTTCACCAGACCATTAAATTCCTCGAAACAGGTGCGGGCGTAATGGGCGAAGAAATCGACCATCTTGCGGTTGCGCCAGGAACCGTACTCCGTCACCAGGTGCATCGGTACGTCGAAGTGGCAGAGGGTCACCAGCGGCTCGATGTTGTACTTTTTGCACTCTTCAAACACCGCGCGGTAGAAGGCAATACCTTCTTTATTGGGCAGCGGCTCATCGCCATTTGGATAGAGGCGGCTCCAGGCAATTGAGGTGCGGAACACCGTAAACCCCATCTCCGCCATCAGGGCGATGTCTTCTTTGTAGCGATGATAAAAATCAATCGCTTCATGGCTTGGGTAAAACTCGTCGTCACGCAACGAAAACCGCTTTTCCTTACCGACCTTTACCGCCAGACGATTCGCGCCGTGGGGGATCATATCGACCGTTGTGAGCCCTTTGCCGCCTTCGCGATAAGCGCCTTCACTCTGGTTGGCGGCAAGCGCGCCGCCCCATAAAAATCCTTTTGGAAAAACAGACATTCTTACCTCACTTTCAATTTATGCTTTTGCTGCTTTGCTCTGTACCGGGGCACTCTGAAGGGCGCGCGCTTTTTCAGCATCGTCTTCGACCGGGATATCTTCAAAACCTAATATCAGGGTCAGAACGAACGACAGCACCACCGCCAGCGCCATGACACCGAACACCCAGACGATGGTCATCGGGTTCGCCGGGTCGAAGAACTGCACGCTGGTAAACAGCCCTGGTGCTGCCATCGAATGGCTGGCAAGTCCGGCAATGCCGGCCACCGCACCGCAGATAAAACCACTGATCAGGCTCGCAATCAGTGGACGTTTCAGCCGTACCGCTACACCGTACAGCGCGGGTTCAGAGATCCCCGCCATGATGGCAGAGGCTGCCGCCGCTAACGCCGTCTGGCGCAGCTCCGGGTTTTTGGTTTTCCAGGCTACCGCCAGAGACGAACCGCCAAGGGAGAGGTTGGCACCGATTTCCGACGGCATGACCATCCCTTCTTTGCCCGTTTCGGCAATGGTCTGGATGATGGTTGGCGTAAAGACGCGGTGCATCCCGGTCATCACCAGCAGCGGCCAGAGTGCTCCCATGATCGCCACGGAGAGCCAGCCCAGATAACCGTGAATGGTGTAAACCAGCGCGGAGATGGCGCTACCGATCCAGATCCCCAGCGGTCCAATCAGCACAATGGCGAGCGGGGCGGCAATCAGTACGATCAGCATCGGTTTGAGGAAGTTTTTGGTCACTGCCGGGGTAATGCGATCGACCCAGCGTTCGATGTACGACAGGCACCAGGTCATCACCAGCGCCGGGATCACAGTGTAGGTGTATTTCACCGCCGTTACTGGAATGAAGGCGAACTCAACATGCTCGCCCTGCGCGGCTTTCGCCATCAACTCGATAAAGCTCGGATGAACCAAAACCCCTGCAATGGCGATCGCCAGCGACATGTTGGTTTTGAATTTCACCGCTGCCGAGGCCGCCACCATCAGCGGCAGGAAGAAGAAGGCACCGTCGCCAATCACGGTGAGAATGGTGAGCGTCGGCGCGCCTTTAGGCAGCACGCCGGTCATCTCAAGGATCATCGCCAGCAGTTTAACCATCGAGCCACCGATGATCGCCGGGATCAGCGGGGACATGGTGCCGATGAGCGCATCCAGGATCCCGGCGCCAATGCGGCGCAATGTCAATTTCTGTGGACCTTCCGGTGATGCAGGCTGCAGGTCGGCTGGCAGCAGGCTGACTACCTCGCGGTAGGCCTGAGAAACGGTGTTGCCAATGATCACCTGGCACTGGTTGTCGTTGCGCACTACGCCGAGCACGCCGCTAATGCTTTTCAGACGCGCAGCGTCGGTGAGGCTTTCGTCTTTCAGGACGAAGCGCAGACGCGTCATGCAGTGAGTGACGGCGACGATGTTCTCTTTGCCGCCCAGCGCGCTGACGACATCATTCGCCAGCGCAGCGTAATTTTTGGCCATCGGATGAGATCCTGTTATCGTTGTGAGAAATGTAGGAAACCGGTTCCACATAATCATCATGAGTTTCTTTGAATGAAACAAGATCACATTCTGACCATTTTTTCATTTCGTGATGATGATCACCGGGCGGTGCGAAAAGCGTGATTTCATCGCTGCGACAATTTTTCTGCAGTGCAGTACACTGCGCTCCATCAGTTTCAGATGGAATAACAAGATGACCACGATGCTTGAAGTGGCGAAGCGGGCAGGCGTTTCGAAGGCGACGGTATCCCGGGTGCTGTCGGGAAATGGCTATGTCAGCCAGGAGACCAAAGACCGGGTGTTTCAGGCCATTGAAGAGAGCGGCTATCGCCCGAATTTACTGGCGCGCAACCTGGCGACTAAACGCACCCAGACGCTGGGGCTGGTAGTGACAAACACCCTGTATCACGGCGTCTACTTTAGCGAGCTGCTGTTTAACGCCGCGCGGATGACAGAAGAAAAAGGGCGGCAGCTGATCCTTGCTGACGGCAAGCACAGCGCCGATGAAGAGCGTGAGGCGATCCAGTATTTACTCGATATGCGTTGCGATGCGGTGATTATCTACCCGCGTTTCCTGAGCGTGGATGAGATGGATGAGATCGTCGAGAAGTGTGAGCAACCGATTATGGTGCTCAACCGTCGCTTGCGGAAAAACAGCAGCCACAGCGTCTGGTCCGATCATAAAGCTTCCTGTCAGGAGGCGGTGTCGCAGTTAATTGAGAAAGGGCACAGAGAGATCGCATTTATCACGGGTTCGCTGGATTCACCCACCGGGGTTGAACGTCTCTCCGGCTACAAGGACGCACTGGTTCAGCACGGTATTCCGCTACACGAAGGGCTGATTGCGCAGGGTAAGTGGAACCCCGCAAGCGGCGCGGCGGCGGTGTCCGAACTGCTTGCTCGCGGCGAACGTTTTACGGCGCTGGTGGCGAGTAACGACGATATGGCAATTGGTGCTATGAAGCAGCTGCACGACAGCGGCGTGACCACCCCGGACGCGGTATCGGTGATCGGTTTTGACGACGTGGCCATCGCGCCTTATATCGTGCCGTCGCTTTCCAGCGTTCGCATTCCGGTGACGGAGATGATCAAAGAAACCATCAGCCGACTGATCTTTATGCTCGACGGCGGGGAGTTTAAATATCAGCAAACGTTCTCCGGCGTGCTTGTCCTGCGCGATTCCGTCATTGACGGCCCTCACCGTTGATGTCGACAGCTGTCATCGTCAGAAGTGACGATGACAGTGCCAGCGTCATTTTTAAATTCATTTAAAATCAATGCCTTAATAATTGGCACGGTTTATGAATATCTCCGCGCATAACAGTAATGCTGGAGAAGCAGATGAACCGTTTTATTATGGCCGATGCCAGTAAGTGCATTGGTTGCCGTACCTGTGAAGTGGCGTGCGTGGTTTCCCATCAGGCGGAGCAGGATTGCGCGTCGCTTACCCCTGATACTTTTTTGCCGCGCATCCATGTCATTAAAGGCGTGAATATTTCCACCGCCGCCATTTGTCGTCAGTGCGAAGACGCACCGTGTGCGAATGTCTGCCCGAACGGGGCGATTAAACGCGAAAAAGGGTTTGTGCACGTGATGCAGGAGCGCTGCATCGGCTGTAAAACCTGCGTGGTTGCCTGCCCGTATGGCGCGATGGAAGTGGTTGTCCGTCCGGTTGTGCGTAACAGCGGCATGGGACTGAATGTGCGCACGGACAAAGCCGAAGCCAACAAGTGTGACCTCTGCTACCACCGTGAAGCGGGCCCGGCCTGCATGGAAGCCTGCCCGACGCACGCCCTGGTGTGTGTTGATCGCGATAAGCTCGAACAGATGAGTGCGGAAAAACGCCGTCGTGCGGTGTTCGATACCTCTTCATCTCTGCTGTTCTGATCCGCCATGTGCAGTAACGGCGTACAGCTGCGCGTGCGCGGCAAAGTGCAGGGCGTCGGGTTTCGTCCCTTCGTCTGGCAGCTGGCGCAGGCGCTTCAGTTGACCGGTGACGTCTGCAATGATGGAGAGGGCGTGCTGGTGCGCCTCGCGGGTAATGGGGGGGCCTTTACCGCGAGGCTGCGCCAGGACTGCCCACCGCTGGCGCGTATTGACGCGATCGACTTGCAGCCCTTCACCTGGAGGCGTGTGCCGGAGGATTTTACCATCCGTCACAGCGCGGGCGGGGCGATGGACACCCAGATTGTACCGGATGCCGCTACCTGTCCGGCATGCCTGGCTGAGATGCGCGATCCCCGTGAACGTCGTTATCGCTATCCGTTTATCAACTGCACCCACTGTGGTCCGCGTTTTACCATCATTCGCGCCATGCCTTATGACCGCCCGTCCACGTCGATGGCGACATTCCCGCTGTGCGAGCCGTGTGAAACGGAGTATCGCAACCCCGCAGACCGCCGTTTTCATGCGCAACCCGTCGCCTGCCCGGACTGCGGGCCGGAGCTGGAATGGCGTGCGGGAGACATCATTACTACCCGCGAGTCTGCGTTAAGCGCAGCGGTAGAGATGCTGAAAAACGGTGGCATTGTTGCCATCAAAGGGTTAGGGGGTTTTCACCTCGCCTGTGATGCGCTCAATCCGCAGGCGGTCGCGTTACTTCGATCACGCAAACAGCGTCCCTCGAAGCCGCTGGCCGTGATGATCCCGCAGGCTGAAGCGCTGCCGACGGCGATTCAGACGCTGTTATGCTCACCTGCAGCCCCCATTGTGCTTACGCCAAAGGTGTGTCTGCCCGCATTACCCGACGAGATAGCTCCGGGCCTGGACTTGGTAGGCATCATGCTGCCCGCAAACCCGCTGCAACATTTGCTCATGCTCGACTGCCAGCGTCCGCTGGTGATGACTTCCGGCAATCTTAGCGGCAAACCGCCCGCTATCAGTAATCAGCAGGCGCTGGACGAGCTTGGGGAGATTGCAGACGGTTTTCTGCTTCACAACCGCGACATTGTGCAGAGGATGGATGATTCGGTCCTGCTTCAGGACGGAACAATGCTGCGCCGTGCGCGCGGGTTTGTGCCGGATGCCATCACGTTGCCTGCAGGTTTTCGCAATATCCCCGCCATGTTATGTACAGGTAGCGAGATGAAAAATACGTTCTGCCTGGTGCGCGGGAACCAGGCAGTGCTAAGCCAGCATTTTGGCGATCTCAGTGATGAGGGTGTCGAAGCCCAGTGGCGTTCGGCACTGGCGGTGATGCAGCAGATCTACACCTTTCAACCGGAGCGTGTGGTGTGCGATACCCATCCAGGTTACCACACCCGACAATGGGCACACGAGCAGGCGTTGCCGGTCGACACCGTGTTGCACCATCACGCACACGCGGCGGCGTGCCTGGCTGAAAACGGCTGGCCGCTCGACGGTGGCGATGTTATCGCGTTGACGCTGGACGGGATCGGCATGGGCGAGAACGGTGCGCTGTGGGGTGGGGAATGTCTGCGGGTGAACTACTGCGACTGCGAGCATCTCGGTGGGTTGCCTGCCGTTGCGCTACCGGGAGGCGATCTCGCAGCCCTGCAACCTTGGCGAAATCTGCTGGCCCACTGTCTGGCGTTTGTACCTGACTGGCAGCACTACCCGGAAACGCGGGCGGTACAGCGCCAAAACTGGCCGTTACTGGCGACAGCAATCGGGCGTGGCGTCAATGCGCCGCTGGCCTCGTCATGCGGAAGGCTTTTCGATGCAATCGCCTGTGCGCTGGGCATAGAAACGCAACGCTATGAAAGTGAAGCGGCTTGCCGGCTCGAAGCACTGGCTTCACAGTGCGCCGGTGTCGCTCACCCGGTCACGCTTTCGGTGGATAATCTCTCCCTCTTCTGGCAGCAATGGCTGAACTGGCAGGCGGAGCCCTGTGAACGCGCATGGGCGTTTCACGATGCGCTGGCAAAAGGGTTGGCGCAATTAGTCAAATTGCATGCCATGCGTTTATCACTTTCCACGGTGTGCTTCAGCGGTGGGGTGTTACACAACCGCCTGCTGCGTGCGCGTCTGCGTCATTATCTTTCTGACTTTACGCTTCTTTTTCCTTCGCGCCTGCCCGCAGGTGACGGAGCGATCTCCTTCGGGCAGGCGGTAGTCGCCGCCGCCCGGTCATGTTCACAAAGGACTTAAAATGTTACGACTCTTACGCAATGAACCTCGCGCCGCGCTTCTGCTGCTGGCTCTGGTAATGGCAAACCTGCTGGCCTGGGGATGGGCATGGCAAACCTTCAGCGGCAGCACGGCGTTGATGGCGGCAAGCCTGCTTGCCTGGTGTTACGGACTTCGCCATGCGGTGGATGCCGACCACATTGCGGCTATTGATACCGTCACGCGTAAGATGATGCAGCAGGGCAAACGCCCATCCGGCGTAGGGGCCTGGTTCTCGCTGGGTCATTCCACCATCGTGGTGCTGGCCTCCATTGCCATTGCTGCCACCGCTACGGCGTTTCAGAAGAATATGGCATGGTTTCACGAGACAGGGAGTCTGATTGGAACAGCCGTTTCCGCGACTTTCCTGCTGGCGATGGCGCTGGTCAATATGGTGATTTTACGCGGCGTCTGGCGCAGTTTTCAGGCGCTGAAAAAGGGTTGCGCGACAAGCAGTGAAGTAGAGCTACCTGCACAGGGCGGCGTCATGAACTGGTTATTTGGCGCAACCTTCCGTCTCGTCAGCAAAAGCTGGCAGATGTACCTGGTCGGTTTCCTGTTTGGTCTGGGATTTGATACTGCCACCGAGATTGGTGTGCTGGGGATCTCTGCCGCCAGCGCGTCAAACGGCATGTCCGTGTGGTCAATCATGATCTTCCCGGCGCTGTTCGCCAGCGGCATGGCGCTGGTCGATACCCTCGACAATTTGTTGATGGTCGGTGCTTACGGATGGGCGTTTAACAAACCGCAACGTAAGCTCTACTACAACATGACCATTACCGGGACATCTGTGGTGGTGGCGCTGTTTATTGGTGGACTGGAAGCGCTGGGTCTGCTGATGGATAAATTCGCCCTCAGTGGCGGCGTCTGGGATGTGGTTGGCGCGGTAAACGACAATCTGGGCAACGCCGGATTTGTGGTGGTCGGGCTGTTTGTTGCCTGCTGGCTGATCTCCATGGTCAACTACCGCTGGCGCGGCTACGACGCGCTGGTGGTGCGCTCCTGAGCCGGCGGCAGCCAGGCGCGGGTGAAATCAAGCCAACCGCTGGCGGTCAGCGCTATGCCCTGCACGTTTTCCAGGGTGTTGAGGCGATAGCGGTAGTGGAACAGCGGCGTACAGGCGCCGCTTTCAAGCAGGCGATAAAAGAAGGTGGGCAAGTGTGCTCTCAGCGTTTCCTCACTTTCACAATACGCCATCAGCGTCTGCTTTGCGTTTTGCCATGCGCTCTCACCCAGCGCGGTGATCCACGCGGGTTCTTCAGTAAACCACTCTGCCAGCGCAAAGACCGGTACTTCACCGGCAAGATAATCCCCCAGTAAGATATCCGCTTGCGCCAGCGCGTCAGGCGCATGCCACTCTTCGCGATCTTTCCAGTGAATCGTGACGTCGCAGCCACGCTTTTTCAGGCGCGTTTGCAGCATGCTGGCAAGATCGCACAGTACCGGCGTGTGATAGCAGACCAGTGAAAGGGCAGGTGGAAGCGTCACGTCAGGCGCTTCAGGATACGCGGGTGTCATGATCCCGGGCAGTATTTCCGTGCGGGTATCAACATCATCCCGGCGGATGAAATGCTGGTTAAGATGCTGGATTTCCTGGCGTAACCAGGCGGTCAGCTGTTTTGGTAACCGGGCATTCACCATCAGCCAGGAAAACCCACCGCTGGTGGTGGTAATGGACTCCTGGGCATTTTCTCCTTTACCAACGGTTATCCATGCCGGTTTTTCTGTTCCGGCGCGGGTTCGCCAGAACTCAATCGCATGCAGCAGGGGATGTGTCGCAAAGTACCACGGCTGACGCTCAAGGCGCAGATAGTGCGAGTGATGATGAGCAATTGCAAAGGGGCCAGCACCCACATTCGGTTGTTGCGGATGGGGCAAACGGCAAACATGATGCGCGAGACGATGCGCCAGCATGGCATCTGGCGCGTTAAGCGTGATTTCCAGACACCACGGTGCGATAAGCATCACTTTGCTCACGTGAGTTAACCCTGTATTACGTGCGGGATCGGCCAACAACTGGTGCAGCGCGCCGAGAATATCTTCATCGCTGATCGCTTGTCCGTTATGCCAGTGCGCACCGCTACGCAGGTAAAAGCGCCAGTGAAGCTTGTCGTCACTGCTCTCCCAGTGATGTGCTAAATCGGCCACCGGTTGCGGGTTGCCGGGGAGGTAACGCGTCAACCCAGCATGAACCGCGCAGATAATATGCTGTTCGGCACGGCGACGCTGGAGAGCGGGATGAAGCGAGGTGAGCGGGCGATACCACGGAATACGGAGCGTCGGCAGGTGTTTAAGCCATTTCCCCCCTAAAAACGGCGTGATGATGTGATGCAGGCTAGCCGGGTCGCCATCGGCCAACTGCAACGCGCTCTGGTAGTCCCCTTTTTCCAGGCAGGCATGCATCAGCGGTGCGCTCAGTTCGCTGGTGGTCGTCAGGCAATGCAGGATGGCACGATGCCCGCGTCCTGGTTGCGCCTGCCAGCTTAACCATTCGCTTTGCGTAAGCTGGCGCAGCAATGTGCGTGCATGGCGCTCACTGCATAACGCGACACTGGCCACTTCCGCGATGGTCGTGGGCTTTGGCTCTGTGCCGTAGTGCTGATAAAGCCGTCGATACTGTCGGATTTTCTGAAGCTGGCGCATGACTGCATACCGATAACAAAAGGAGGATCGTGAGAGTGTAGGGTGTTTTGCGGAATAAATAAGGGTGGGATATATAAAGTGTTCCGGTTTTATTCCCTCTCCGGTGAGAGAGGGAACAGGATTGTGCAGCGTCAGGCTTCGATCTGTGTCCGGATCTTCAGCGCGATGCTTTCGGCCTGTGGGCCCAGAATCACCTGCGCGTTCTGCGTACCCATTTTCAGAATGCCTTTCGCCCCCAGTGATTTCAGCGCCTGTTCATCCAGCACGCTGTTATCTGTAAGCGTTAAGCGCAGGCGAGTTATACAGGCATCGACAATCTTCAGGTTATCTTTGCCACCCAATGCTGCGATGTATTGGGCAATCGCCTCGCTTTGATCGTCAGAATCACCCGTTACCGTGTCGTCGTCTTCGCGACCCGGCGTTTTCAGCTTGAAGAAGCGAATCGCGAACGTGAATACCACAAAGTAGATCGCGAAGAACAGAGCAATCAGAGGGATCAGGAGCCACGGCTTCGTTGCAAGACCCCAGTTCAGGACGAAGTCGATAAGCCCGGCGGAAAAACCAAAGCCATGCAGCACGCCGAGGCTGTTGGCGATCACCATACTCACACCAGCAAGTACCGCATGCAGGGCATACAGGGCTGGAGCGAGGAACAGGAAGGAGAACTCAATTGGCTCGGTAATGCCCGTCAGGAAGGCGGTCAGGGCGACAGAGAGCAGCATCCCGCCGACGGCTGAGCGACGTGCTTTTGGCGCGGCGAAATACATCGCCAGTGCCGCACCCGGAAGACCGCCCATAAAGATCGGATATGCCCAGGCCATGTAGACCCCCGCATGCGGGTCACCGGCAAAGAAGCGGTTAAGATCGCCCCGGGTTAAGTCGGTGGCAATCTGCGTGATGCTGGATCCGTCAATACCTGGCACCGCGCTGCCAACGACCAGACCTTTCACCACGTCCGGCGCGAGACAGATGTTATGTACCGCGCTGGCAGCATCGTAAGTCACTTTCAGACAGTCACCGAGGCTGAACCAGAAGACGGAATGCAGTATGTAGTGCAGGCCGAAAGGAATTAACGCGCGGTTAAGGACACCGTAAATAAACCAGCCGGGCTCACCGCTACGGGACACCAGCAAACTGAAGGTATCAATACCGTGCTGTACGGAAGGCCAGACGTAGCCGCAAATCCATGCGATGAACAGACAAATTAACCCGGTCATGATGGGCACCAGACGTTTACCAGCAAAGAATGCAAGGAAATCCGGCAGTTTAGTATTGGAGAAGCGGTTATAGCAGTGACCGGCCACCACACCCGCAATAATCCCGGCAAAGAAGGACATGTTAATGGAGGCGTTAATCACCGCTGTGGCTTTGGTGAGGACCAGAAAGCCGACAGCACCCGCGAGGGCTGCAGCACCTGCATTGTCTTTTGCCAGACCAATGGCGATACCCAGAGCAAACAACAGCGGCAGGCTGTCGAAGATCCCGCCACCGGCACTGGCAATAAACGGAATATTAAATACGTCAGGCTGGCCGAGCCGTAATAATATGGCTGCAACCGGTAAGGTGGCGATAGGCAACATCAGGGCTTTACCCAGACGTTGAAGATAACTAAATGCATTCATGAGAGAAGATTCCAAAAAAGACTTAATTCACGTCGGAAAATAACAGCTTTTATTTTAATGTGGAAGCAGGAGAGATAAAAATGTGATGCGATATAGATTAATTTTTATTATATTCCTCAGGTAAGTCATTCCTGAAATAAACAATGATGCATTCTATTATTTGTTCCGGTTTTTTCTGGTGGCGCTTCATACATTTGATGAAGGGGAAGCGCCGCCAGACCTTCAGTTATCACGTTTGCTTACCGGAATCATCAGCTCCCGCAGGCGCTCGATACGAGCTTCAGGACTCAACCATAGCCAGCGAAATAAAATGTGCTCTGCTTTTCTGACCTGCTTAAAATAGTGAGCGAGATAGTTAAGTTCTTCGGTGAAATGTGCCATGAAATACCCCTTTCGCGTTAATGTATGATCAGGGTAGATTGTTATTAGGGAATAAAACAGGGCAATGTTTTTCAGATGTTCCGGTTTTAAGTATTGATGGGAATAATAAATAAAGGATTGATAGCGATGATTTATCTTATTTGCATTTATTTTATGAATAAATTGCGTAAAAAAAAGCGTTTAGACTTTTGAACTTCGCCAACCTGCACCGGCTGGCGAAGCGCCCAGGGCTCAAAGATTAGATAATTCCAGCCTGATAGAAATCCTGCAGGTTGATGGCGCCGCACAGCTTGCCGCTGTCATCCACCACCGGTGCGGCGGTGATTTTACGTTTCATCAGAACCTCTTTGGCCTCAATGGCGCGGCTGTCGGCGTTCAACGTCAGCCCGCCTTGCGTCATCGCTTCAGAAACCGGCGATTCCAGCTTGCCGCCTCCGACCAGCCAGCGACGCAGATCGCCGTCGGTAAACACACCTTTAACAAAGCTGTCGCTGTCACACACCGCGACCAGTCCCAGCCCGGTACGGCTCAGTTCCAGCATCGCGTCCATCACGCTGGTATCGAGTTTGACCTGCGGAATGGCATCGTCAGTTCGCATCAGGTGGTGAACCTTATTGAGCAGGCGTGCGCCGAGCGCACCCGCCGGATGTGAACGGGCGAAATCTTCTTCGTTAAAGCCGCGCGCCTGCATCACTGCCATCGCCAGCGCGTCGCCCATCATCAGCGTATTAACGGTGCTGGATGTGGGGGCGAGGTGCATCGGACAGGCTTCACGCTCAACGGAAATATCCAGCGTGGCCTTGGCTGCCAGCGCCAGCGGCGAACGGGATTTGCCGGTCATCGCCAGCAGAGCGACCGTTTTTTCCTGCAGGCGCGGAATGATGAGATCCAGCTCTTTGGCCGAACCGGAATAGGAGATAAACAGCATCACATCGCGGCTTTCGATCATTCCCAGATCGCCGTGCAGTGCTTCTGCCGGATGAACAAAAAAGGCCGGGGTACCGGTGCTGGCAAGCGTCGCCGCAATTTTCTTACCGATGTGACCCGACTTGCCGATCCCGGAGACAATCACCTTACCTTCGCACTGAATAATGGTGTTGGCCGCGCGAACAAAATCCTCGCCCAACCGTTCGGGCAGGCGGCTGGCTTCCTGTAGCTCAAGCATCAGGGTCTGGCGGCCAGCGTTTAACAGAAAATCACTCATCTTTCTCTCCGGTTACGATCACGTCGATGCCTTTCTCTTCCAGCGCTTTTTTGAACGCCGGGTCGATACCTGCGTCGGTAATCAGTTTGTCGACGCTTTCCAGGCTGCAAACGATATTGGGGCTTTTACGGCCAAACTTCGATGAATCTGCCATCAGAATCACTTCCCGTGCGGCATTGCACATGGCTTTGCTGACGCTGAACACCTCGTTGAAGGTGGTCACGCCCGCGTTCAGGTCGATGCCGTCGGTGCCCATAAAGAGTTTATCAAAGCTGAAGTGGTCGAAGGCGTTCTCTGCCAGCTGGCCGTGGAATGACGCTGATTTCTTACGGAAGGTGCCACCCGGCATCAGAATGGTTTGCTCGCTATCGAATTCAGAGAGGGCGTTGACGATATGCAGGCTGTTGGTCATCACCGTGATGTTGTTAAAGCGACTGAGCAGCGGGATCATTTGCAACACGGTACTGCCTGCGTCAAGAATGATGGAATCGCCATCGTGGATAAATTTCACCGCCGCTTCGGCAATCAGCGCCTTCTGGTGGGTGTTGATCAGCGTTTTGTGATCGATAGGCGGGTCGGCTTCATCCTTATTGAGCACCACACCGCCGTAAGTCCGAATGACGGCGCCAGAGTTTTCGAGCAATACCAGGTCTTTGCGTATTGTTGTGCCGGTGGTGTCAAAGTAGTGGGCCAGATCGTCGACCGAGCATTTTCCCTGCTTTTGCAGATGCTCGAGAATGGCCGCCTGCCGCTGACGAGGTTTCATAGGCGCTTCGTTCCTTAGGTTGCGAAATGATAATTTCGCAAGTCTATAGCTTTCACAACGAAATTATCCATGTTTCAGATTAAGCGCTAATGATAGTGCATTCTGACAGAGTGGATCATGGGGAAAGATCACATCAGGCTGCAATTCCTGCAACGACAGTCCGTTAATCGCCTGGATTTTCGCCGGGCGGGCGAAAACGGTCATGCCGCGCATGATGAGGGAATCGCAGACCTTGTCATCCTCGTCCAGCGCAACGGCAACCACCACGCGTGGTTTGAAACGTCCACCAGAACGCCCGACGCCCACGCGGCCTTTCTGACACAGCGCATCAAATGCGCGGTTAAACTGATGGATCTGCCAGCCGCCAAAAGCCATCTGGCAGAGCCAGGCGAGGGCGGCGACGGTGATGAGTGCTGTGACCATATCGGCTCCTTGTTGTGTTCCCTCTCCCGGTGGGAGAGGGGTAGGGTGAGGGCATCAGCCTGCTCGCTCAGAACATCACCTGCCCACCGGTGACGTTAATTGACTGCCCGGTGCAGTACGAAGCTTTTGGACTGGCGTAAAACAGCAGCATATTCAGCACGTCCTGATAGTCGCATCCGCGCTTGAGCGGCACTTTATCAATGTAATATTGTTCCACTTCTTCAGCTTTGATGCCGAGCTTGGTGGCGTACTGCGGCAGCAGAGACTGGAACATCGGCGATTTCAGCAGGTTGCCCAGCATCAGCGAGTGAACGGTAATGCCGTATTCGGCCAGATCCAGCGCCAGAGACTGCGTCAGCCCGACGCCGCCAAACTTCGCCGCGCTGTAGCCGGAGTTGTGCTTGCTGCCCACTTTGCCGGATTTCGAGTTGATCTGAATAATGCGCCCCTGGATGCCGTCGCGGATCATCAGGCGGGAAAACTCGCGGGCGCAGAGGAAATAACCCACCAGGTTCACCTGCAGTGAGCGGTCAAAATCCCCCAGTTCGAAATCGCTGATAAAGGCCGCTTTTGCAATCCCGGCGCTGTAAACCAGCAGGTCGGTACGGCCAAAAATCTCGTCCACACCGCGGGCAAGCGCCATTACGCTCTGTTCGCTGGTGGCATCGGCGCCAAACCCGTATGCCATCCCTTCGCCAAACTCGGTGTTGATGGTATCCGCCACGCGGGCGGCTTTTTCACTCTGAATATCCACTACCGCCACGCGGTAACCCTCTGCGGCAAGCCCACGGCAGAGGAACTCACCTAACGTTTGTCCCCCACCAATGACAACGGCAACCTGACTCATGTGATTCTCCTTAATTACGCAACAAATTTTAATGTACAGCCTGGGGTAACAGCCTGTGGAACCGGGCCCGCTACGTGAACCGTACCGGGGTACTCCGCCTGCGGCTGTCCGTCAAAACGCAGGGTGATGTGGCCCAGCTCACGCAGGTTTTGCTCGGCCACGTCGCCGACGGCGGTCACGGCATAGCGCGCCTCTCCCAGTTCAAGCTGGCTTCCTGCCTTCAGCTCACCGTTAAGCTCGCCGTGGCAGTGGATAAAACAAAACTCTTCGATATCCGCCGGGGCACCTTCGCGGAAGGTAATCAACATCTGGTCGCTCAGTGCCTCCGCCGCGCTCTGGCCGATGCGGGTAATGGTGGTTTGGTAAATCACGGTCATGACAGGAACCTCTTATTGATAAATAAAGCCAGAGACAAACCAGGCAATCAGTACCGTCGGGGCACCTGTCAGGAAGCGCCCCACCAGAACAGATGGCACGCCTACGCGTACAGTGTCCTGGCGCGCTTCGGCCAGCGACAACCCAACGGGAATGAAGTCGCACGCCGCCTGAGCATTAATGGCAAACAGGGCGGGCAGGGCAAGGTGCGGGGGAATATTGCCCAGACCAATTTGCACACCAATCAGCACGCCGATGACCTGTGCAATGACCGCCCCCGGGCCGAGAAACGGCGACAGCAGTGGGAAGGAGCAGATCAGCGCCAGCGTAACCAGCCCAAGCGGATGGCTGGCCAGAGGGGCGAGTCCGTGGGCAATCCAGTCACCCAGACCGGAGGCCATGATGATGCCGATCAGCGCCGAGACGAATGCCATAAATGGCAGAATGGTTTTCAGCACGGTATCAATAGTGTCGCGCCCGGACTGGAACAGCACCGCCACGGCGGACCCCATGCCCATGCCGACTTTTGCCAGCAGACCATCGCTCTGTTCGGTGATTTTTTTGCTGGTGTCGTAATCACGTGGAGCGGCTTTTTGCGGGGCCGGGGAGCCATTCACCAGAGTGATGTTGTCCTCTTTCACGCCCGACACATAAATGTCTTCCAGGATGTACTGTGCCAGCGGGCCTGACTTGCCTGTGGAGTGAATATTCACCGTTGGAATGCGACGCTTCGGATAGATGCCGCAGCGCAGCGTGCCGCCGCAGTCGATCACCGCCACGCCGATTTCCGCTTCCGGTGGTTCACCCTCTTTAAAGCCGTCAACCGCTTCCCAGCCGGTCAGCTCGCGTAGTTTGTCAATGATCGCCGGGCGTGTGCCTGCGGTGATGTAGACGATCTTTTTGCCTTCTGTGGCGTCGAATTCCAGCGGGCCGCCCCAGCCGCCTGTGCCTTTCTCAATGCGGATCCGGTTCATGCTGTGGCTCCTGAAAGATGGACTTTCTGTTCAAGCTGGATGCCCATTTTTTTCTCGAAAATGGCGGTGGTGAGGTCCGTCACCCAGCCGCGGAAGAAGTTGGTGACGAGGCCGACCAGCAGATAGCTTACTGCCAGTGGTCCGAGTGGCAGACCAAGGGTGGTAAGGCCGCTGGCGATCCCGAGATAGACAAACAGCTCGCCGGGGTTGATGTGCGGGAACAGACCGTTCATCGAATGGCAGCTGTAGGAGGCCGCTGCGTAGTAACTTGGTTTGTACTTTTCTGGCATAAAACGCCCGAGGCTTAAGGTCATCGGGTTGCAGAAAACGAAGGTACCGATACAGGGTAATACCAGGTAGCGGGACAGTGGGTTACCCGCGCAACGCTGAGCGAAGCGTTCAATGCGCTGCTGGCCGATAAAGTTGATCAGCGCGTTCATGATCACCAGCAGGCTGATCAGCAGGGGCAGGATCCCGGTCACCATGCCGGTGAACACTTCTCCGCCTTTCTGAAACAGCCCGATGAACCACTCGGCGCCGTGGGTGATGGTTTCTATCATTCTTCTCTCCTGTGGGGCTTTTTTGTTTTTGTCTGACTGGGCTAATAATAATCACTTTGAAAGGTTTTAAAGTGTTAGTTAGATCTCACAATGAAAGAAAAATGGATTATTTTGAAAGTTTATTGATGGGGTCAATGATTTTCGGTGGAAAAAAGCGCGGATTTGCGTGAGGGAGGTGCGTACCGCTTCCTTGAGGTGTTGCGGATGCTTTACCATACTGAGCTCTTATCGAACCCGTTAAATGGATGTCTCATGTTCAAGCGTCGTTATGCAGCGTTGTTACCTGCGCTTATTCTGCTGTCTGCCTGTAGTAGCAAACCTAAGACCGAAACCGTTCAGCAAACGGCAGGCGCGCCTTCCGGAGGATTTCTGCTGGAGCCGCAGCACAATATGATGCAGATGGGCGGCGACTTCGCGAATAATCCGGCGGCCGAGCAGTTCATTGATAAAATGGTGAGCAAACACGGCTTTGACAGGCAACAACTGCACGAAATTTTATCTCAGGCGAAGCGTCTTGATTACGTGTTGCGCCTGATGGACAGACAGGCACCGACGGCCCAGGCGCCGAGCGGGCCAAATGGCGCATGGTTGCGCTATCGCAAACAGTTTATTACTCCGGACAACGTGCAGAATGGCGTCGTTTTCTGGAATCAGTATGAGGATGCGCTGAACCGTGCGTGGCAGGTCTACGGCGTGCCGCCGGAAATTATCGTCGGGATTATCGGCGTGGAAACCCGCTGGGGTCGCGTGATGGGCAAAACCCGCATCCTGGATGCGCTGGCGACACTGTCCTTTAACTACCCGCGCCGTGCCGAATATTTCTCTTCCGAGCTGGAAACCTTCCTGCTGATGGCGCGTAATGAGCAAGATGATCCGCTCGATCTGAAAGGTTCGTTTGCCGGTGCGATGGGTTATGGCCAGTTTATGCCGTCCTCCTATAAACAATACGCCGTCGACTTTAACGGCGATGGTCACATCAACCTGTGGGATCCGGTGGATGCCATTGGCAGCGTGGCGAACTACTTCAAAGCGCATGGCTGGACGGCAGGCGGCCAGGTGGCGGTGCAGGCCAACGGCCAGGCACCTGGGCTGGAAAACGGTTTTAAAACCAATTACAGCATTTCGCAGCTGGCAGCCGCAGGACTGACGCCAACGCAACCGCTGGGCAATGCGCAACAGGCAAGCCTGCTGCGTCTGGATATCGGTACCGGTTATCAGTACTGGTACGGTCTGCCGAACTTCTACACCATCACCCGCTATAACCACAGCACCCACTATGCGATGGCTGTGTGGCAACTGGGGCTGGCGGTATCGCAGGCGCGTGTGCCTGCTGCGTCGTCGTTTAGTCAGTAAGTCGCTTTATTCAGCCCTCTCCCTGGTGGAGAGGGCTGAAGATGGTTCCTATTTCTCGCTGAAACATTTCGCCACACTCCCTTTTCAAACACACCATTTACAACGTCAATACCTTTCATTATTGTTATGTTATAACATTACTTTGGGTGTCGAGATGTCAATTTCCCTTTTTTCGCTCTCTGCGCCAGTTCGCCTTCTGCTGGCGCTGGCCATTATTGTGTTTCTCAGCCTGGCGGTGAGCTGGGCGGTAGCGCTGCCATGATCGTAATGAATGAACTGACCGCAGGTTATGAACGTCAGCCCGTCACGCGGCCGTTATCCGGCGTCATTGAACGCGGGAGTATGACCGCAATCGTGGGTGCCAACGGCTGCGGGAAATCGACGCTCCTGAAAACGCTCGCAGGGTTTATCGCTCCCGTGGGTGGCAGTTTGCGCTGGCAGGGAAAGCGTCCGGTAATTGGCTGGCTGGCACAACGCCACGCGCTGGAGGCGCAATTTCCGTTGACCGTGCAGGACGTCGTCAGTATGGGGTGCTGGCCGGGCATTTCGCTTTTATCCGGCTTTCGTCGTGAAACACGCTTGCGGATTGCCGGTGCGATTGAGCGTGTAGGGCTGGAATCCATGGCGCTATCCACCATCGATGAGCTCTCCGGCGGTCAGTTTCAGCGCATGCTTTTTGCCCGTGTACTGGTACAGCAGGCGCCGCTGGTGATGCTTGACGAGCCCTTTACCGGCGTCGATGAAGCCACCTGCAACGTGCTGATGGATTTGATGCTGGAGATGTATATGCAGGGACAAACCTTGTTAGCGGTACTCCACGACAGTGAACGCGTCTCGCGCCACTTCCCGCAGACATTACGGCTTGATGCCGATATTCCCCAATGGAAAACCGAGCGGGTGAGGGTGGCATGATCTGGCAACTCTTTTTCCAGCCGTTTATCGAGTACGGCTTTATGCGGCGCGCACTGGTGGTTTGCCTGGCGCTGTCGGTCAGCACCACGGCGCTCGGGGTTTTTCTTCAGCTACGCAGGATGAGCCTGATGGGGGATGCCCTTTCTCACGCCATTTTGCCGGGTGTTGCCGTGGGATATTTGCTCAGCGGCATGTCGTTGCTGGCGATGAGCATCGGCGGTTTTATCGCTGGGATTGCTGTTGCGCTGGTGGCCGGGCTGGTCAGTCGCCGCACGCCTCTCAAAGAAGATGCCAGTTTTGCCGGATTCTATCTGGGATCGCTGGCATTAGGCGTCACGCTGGTGTCGCTGCGTGGGTCGAGTGTTGATCTGCTGCACCTGCTGTTTGGCTCTATTCTCGCCGTGGACAACGATGCCGCGCTGTTTGTGGCTGGGATTTGTATCTTCACGTTAATCGTACTGGCTATTTTTTATCGCGGGCTGGTGACAGAGGCGTTTGATACGGCGTGGCTGCAGGTGAATGCCCGTTGGTTACCCGGTCTGTTGCATGGCCTGTTTTTGGCGCTGCTGGTGCTTAACCTGGTGGCGGGCTTTCAGGTGCTTGGCACGCTGATGGCCGTCGGGTTGATGATGTTACCCGCAGTGGCCGCGCGATGCTGGGTACGTACCCTACCTGGATTACTTCTCATGGCAGGGATGAGCGGTATTTTCTGTGCATGGTTCGGGTTAAGCCTTTCCTGGGCTGTGAGCCTGCCTGCGGGGCCGTCTATTGTGCTCACCGCCAGCGCACTTTTCTTTATTTCTATTTTATTTGGCACGCGAAGCCAGCTCGCTGGCAGCCTGCGTGCGTTTTTTTAACGCAAGGGGAAACGATGAAACGTACAGGATTAGCAGTGGCGCTCGCGCTGGGGATGTTGTCACACGGCGTGATGGCGAAAACACTTAATGTGGTCACGAGTTTTTCAATATTGGGGGATATCACCCAGGAGGTCGGCGGCGATCATGTGAAGGTGACGACGCTGGTGGGGCCGGACGGCGATCCGCATACATTCGAGCCGTCGCCGAAAGACAGCGCGGCGCTCAGCAAGGCCGATGTGGTGGTGGTGAACGGCCTGGGGCTGGAGGGCTGGCTTGACCGTCTGGTGAAAGCCTCCGGATTTAAAGGCCAACTGGTCGTCGCTTCAACCGGGGTGAAAACCCACACGCTTGAGGAAGATGGAAAGACCGTGACCGATCCGCACGCGTGGAATAGCGCGGCGAACGGGGCGCTGTATGCACAAAATATTCTGAACGGGCTGATAAAAGCCGATCCAGAAGACAAAGCAGCACTGGAGGCCTCAGGGAAGCCGTATATCGTGCAACTGACCCAACTGGATAACTGGGCCAAGACCCGCTTTAGCCAGATCCCACAGGCGAAGCGTAACGTACTGACCAGTCATGACGCTTTCGGTTATTTCAGCCGGGCCTATGGCGTCACGTTTATGGCGCCACAGGGGCTGTCGTCAGAGAGCGAAGCCAGTGCGGCGCAGGTTGCTGAGATTATCAATCAGATTAAAGCGGATGGCGTGAAAACCTGGTTTATGGAAAACCAGCTCGACCCGCGTCTGGTTAAACAGATTGCGTCAGCCACGGGCGCTCAGCCGGGTGGTGAACTTTATCCGGAAGCTCTGTCGGCAAAAGGCGGAGTGGCAGACACCTACGTGAAGGCGTTTCGTCATAATGTGAATACCCTTGCCGACAGCATGAAATAACATTCTCCAATGGCCGGTGCGTCCGCATCGGCTTTTTTCTGAAGACCCCTCGTAAAACCTGAAGCGTATCCCCATATCTGACGAGAAAGTGCTATCTTGTGCTGCACGTTTTTCTGATGCCTGGAGCGAGAATGACTGACCATGAATTGATGCAGCTTAGCGAGATAGTTGGGCTGGCGCTTAAGCAACGTGGTGCGACAATCACCACTGCAGAGTCCTGTACTGGCGGCTGGGTTGCGAAAGTGATTACTGATATCGCCGGTAGTTCCGCCTGGTTTGAACGTGGCTTTGTGACCTACAGTAACGAGGCTAAAGCGCAAATGATTGGCGTGCGTGAATCCACGCTGGAACAGTATGGCGCGGTCAGCGAACCGGTGGTGATTGAGATGGCAATTGGTGCGCTCAAAGAGGCGCGTGCGGATTACGCCATTTCAATCAGCGGTATCGCAGGCCCGGATGGCGGCAGCGACGTGAAGCCTGTTGGCACAGTCTGGTTTGGTTTTGCCACGTCCAAAGGTGAAGGGATCACCCGCCGGGAGTGTTTTAGCGGCGATCGCGAAAGCGTGCGCCGTCAGGCAACGGAATACGCGTTAAAAACGCTCTGGCAACAATTTCTACAAAACACTTGATACTGTATGACTATACAGTATAATTGCACCAACAGAACAGAAATCTACGGTGAAGCAGAGTTGCTTCTCCCGGCATGACAGGAGTAATAATGGCTATCGACGAAAACAAACAGAAAGCGTTGGCGGCAGCACTGGGCCAGATCGAAAAGCAATTCGGTAAAGGCTCCATCATGCGCCTGGGTGAAGACCGTTCCATGGACGTGGAAACCATCTCCACCGGTTCGCTTTCTCTGGATATCGCGCTGGGCGCTGGCGGTCTGCCGATGGGCCGTATCGTAGAAATCTACGGACCAGAGTCCTCAGGTAAAACGACGCTGACGCTGCAGGTTATCGCTGCGGCACAGCGTGAAGGTAAAACCTGTGCATTTATCGATGCCGAGCACGCGCTGGACCCTGTTTATGCTCGCAAACTGGGCGTTGATATCGACAACCTGCTCTGTTCTCAGCCGGACACCGGTGAACAGGCGCTGGAAATTTGTGACGCGCTGGCGCGTTCGGGTGCTGTTGACGTTATTGTGGTTGACTCCGTTGCCGCACTGACGCCAAAAGCTGAAATCGAAGGCGAAATCGGTGACTCTCACATGGGCCTCGCGGCACGTATGATGAGCCAGGCAATGCGTAAGCTGGCCGGTAACCTGAAACAATCCAATACGCTGCTGATCTTCATTAACCAAATCCGTATGAAAATTGGTGTAATGTTCGGTAACCCGGAAACCACCACCGGTGGTAACGCGCTGAAATTCTACGCGTCTGTCCGTCTTGATATCCGCCGAATCGGTGCGGTAAAAGAGGGTGAGAACGTCGTCGGAAGCGAAACCCGCGTGAAGGTTGTGAAGAACAAAATTGCCGCGCCGTTTAAACAGGCTGAATTCCAGATCCTCTACGGCGAAGGGATTAACTTCTTCGGTGAGCTGGTTGACCTGGGCGTGAAAGAGAAGCTGATTGAAAAAGCGGGTGCCTGGTACAGCTACAACGGTGACAAGATTGGTCAGGGCAAAGCAAATGCGATCTCCTGGCTGAAAGAGAACCCGGCTGCGGCGAAAGAAATTGAGAAGAAAGTGCGTGAGCTTCTGCTGAACAACCAGGACTCCACACCCGACTTCGCAGTTGATAGCGTGGATGCTGAAGAAACCAACGAAGATTTTTAATGCTTCGTATAAAGACGAAGGGCTGCTGATGCGGCCCTTTTTGCATTTCTGAACCAGCAGGTTTTTTATGAGTGAACCTACCCCACGTCGACCCGCGTACGCGCGCTTACTGGACCGGGCAGTACGTATCCTTGCTGTTCGTGATCATAGTGAGCAAGAGTTGCGGCGAAAACTGTCGGCTCCCGTAATGAGCAAAAATGGCCCGGAAGAGATTGATGCCACGGCGGAAGATTACGAACGCGTGATTGCCTGGTGCTACGAGCATCACTATCTGGATGATGAGCGCTTCGCTTCCCGGTTTCTCGCCAGCCGTGGCCGCAAAGGATACGGCCCCGCGCGCATCCGCCAGGAGCTGAACCAGAAAGGGGTTGCCCGCGAATCCATTGAAAAAGCCATGCGAGAATGCGATACCGACTGGTGCGAGCTGGCAAAAGAACAGGCGATTCGGAAATACGGTGAACCCCTGCCGCGTGATTTTTCAGAAAAAGTGAAAATCCAACGCTTTTTGCTCTACCGTGGCTTCCTTATGGAAGATATTCAGGATATCTGGCGTAATTTTGCCGATTGAACGCATGCGGGATTTTACTTCCCACTAAAGAAAACTTATCTTATTCCCACTTTTTCCAGTAGCTGGTCTGTCCAACTGTTTACAGGTACAGGCTTGCTACGACATTTCGTTAGCTTGATTTCAGGATAATTATGAGCAAGAGCACCGCTGAGATCCGTCAGGCGTTTCTCGATTTTTTCCATAGTAAGGGACACCAGGTTGTTGCCAGCAGCTCCCTGGTACCAAATAACGACCCGACTTTACTGTTTACCAACGCCGGGATGAACCAGTTCAAGGATGTGTTCCTTGGTCTCGACAAGCGTAATTATTCCCGCGCCACAACGTCACAGCGTTGCGTGCGTGCGGGCGGTAAACACAACGACCTGGAAAACGTCGGTTACACCGCGCGTCACCATACGTTCTTCGAAATGCTGGGTAACTTCAGCTTCGGCGACTACTTCAAACACGATGCCATTCAATATGCGTGGGAACTGCTGACCGGTGAAAACTGGTTCAACCTGCCGAAAGAGCGTCTGTGGGTTACCGTCTATGAAACCGATGACGAAGCCTACGAAATCTGGGAAAAAGAAGTCGGTATCCCGCGCGAACGTATTATTCGCATCGGTGATAACAAAGGCGCGCCTTACGCGTCTGACAACTTCTGGCAGATGGGTGACACCGGTCCTTGCGGTCCGTGCACCGAGATCTTCTACGATCATGGCGACCACATCTGGGGTGGCCCTCCAGGCAGCCCGGAAGAAGATGGCGATCGCTACATTGAGATCTGGAACATCGTCTTTATGCAGTTCAACCGTCAGGCTGACGGTACGATGGAGCCGCTGCCGAAGCCTTCCGTTGATACCGGTATGGGTCTGGAGCGTATTGCTGCGGTTCTGCAGCACGTTAACTCCAACTACGAGATTGATCTGTTCAGTACCCTGATCAAAGCCGTTGCGGAAGTGACCGGCGCGACCGACCTGAACAACAAATCCCTGCGCGTTATCGCGGACCACATTCGTTCCTGTGCGTTCCTGATTGCCGACGGCGTTATCCCGTCGAATGAAAACCGTGGCTACGTGCTGCGTCGTATCATTCGTCGTGCTATCCGTCACGGCAACATGCTGGGCGCGAAGGACACCTTCTTCTATAAACTCGTTGGGCCACTGATTGGCGTGATGGGTGCTGCCGGTGATGAGCTGAAACGCCAGCAGGCGCAGGTAGAACAGGTTCTGAAAACCGAAGAAGAGCAGTTTGCGCGTACACTGGAGCGCGGTCTGGCGCTGCTGGACGAAGAGCTGGCAAAACTTAAGGGCGACACGCTGGATGGCGAAACCGCTTTCCGCCTGTACGACACCTACGGTTTCCCGGTTGACCTGACGGCGGACGTTTGTCGCGAGCGCAACATCAAAGTTGACGAAGCGGGCTTCGAAGCCGCGATGGAAGAGCAGCGTCGTCGTGCGCGTGAGTCCAGTGGTTTCGGTGCAGACTACAATGCGATGATCCGCGTTGATAGCGCGTCTGAATTCAAAGGTTATGAAGCGCTGGAACTGACCGGCAAAGTGACCGCCCTGTTTGTTGACGGTAAAGCCGTAGACAGCATCAGTGCCGGTCAGGATGCGGTTGTCATTCTGGACAAAACACCGTTCTATGCGGAATCTGGTGGTCAGGTTGGCGATAAAGGCGAACTGAAAGGCAATGGTTTCAGCTTCAGCGTAAGCGACACCCAGAAATACGGCCAGGCGATTGGTCATCAGGGCAAACTGGTTTCCGGTTCTCTGAAAGTGGGTGAGGGCGTACAGGCTAACGTGGATGAAGCTCGCCGCGCGCGCATTCGTCTGAACCACTCTGCAACTCACCTGATGCATGCTGCCCTGCGCGACGTACTCGGTACCCACGTTGCACAGAAAGGTTCTCTGGTTAACGACAAAGTGCTGCGTTTCGACTTCTCGCATTTTGAAGCGATGAAACCGTCTGAAATCCGCGCGGTGGAAGATCTGGTGAACGCGCAGATCCGTCGTAACCTGCCAATCGAGACCCACATCATGGAGCTCGAGGACGCGAAGAAAAAAGGTGCGATGGCGCTGTTTGGTGAGAAATATGACGACCGTGTTCGCGTGCTGAGCATGGGCGACTTCTCAACTGAACTGTGTGGTGGTACTCACGCTTCGCGCACTGGTGATATCGGTCTGTTCCGCATTGTCTCCGAATCAGGAACGGCGGCAGGCGTGCGTCGTATCGAAGCGGTGACCGGTGAAGGGGCGATTGCCAGCCTGCATGCGCAGAGCGATCAGCTGCATGACATCGCGCAGCTGCTGAAAGGCGATAGCCAGAACCTGGGCGAGAAAGTGCGTGTTGCACTTGATCGCACGCGTCAGCTGGAAAAAGAGCTGCAGCAGCTGAAAGAGCAGGCTGCGGCGCAGGAGAGTGCAAACCTCTCCAGCAAAGCGGTAGAGATTAAGGGCGTCAAACTGCTGGTCAGCGATCTGGCGGGCGTTGAGCCTAAGATGCTGCGTACTATGGTCGACGATCTCAAGAACCAGCTTGGTTCTACCGTTATCGTGCTGGCGACAGTGGCAGAAGGTAAGGTTTCTCTGATTGCGGGGGTCTCTAAGGATGTGACTGACCGCGTAAAAGCAGGGGAACTGATTGGTATGGTTGCCCAGCAGGTGGGCGGCAAGGGTGGTGGTCGTCCAGACATGGCGCAAGCCGGTGGTACGGATGCGGCGGCACTTCCGCAAGCTTTGGCCAGCGTTGAAAGCTGGGTAAGCGCGAAACTGTAATAATTACAAAGCACAAGCAGACGCCATAGCGGTAACGTTATGGCGTCTTGTTCACTGTGCTATCGATAACGATAAAGTCAGGTTGAGTTTGTGTATATCGGCTAAACTTACGTTTAACAGAATGTGATGCCGTGACTGCTTACACTTTACGTGTTTGTCATCGCTTACTTTTTGGCGTTATATGATGGATAATGCCGGGATACAAGAGACCCGACTCTTTTAATCTTTCAAGGAGCAAAGAATGCTGATTCTGACTCGTCGAGTTGGTGAGACCCTCATGATTGGGGATGAGGTCACCGTGACAGTTTTAGGGGTAAAGGGTAACCAGGTACGTATTGGTGTTAACGCTCCTAAAGAAGTATCTGTCCACCGTGAAGAGATCTACCAGCGTATCCAGGCTGAAAAATCCCAGCAGTCCAGTTACTGATATTGTCGCGTCTCGCTGTCGGGCGAGACGCAACCCTCCCGTCATTTTTCCTGCCCAAAGTTACCGTTTAATTTCAGTTGCTCTCTTTTTAACCACTCCGTTACTCTTAACTCGTCCTGACGCCACCATTTCTGCATAGGTTTTCTGTGAAGGTGCCTGCAAAATCCGCTTATAAAACACCCTCTTTGCGGCTTTTACATGCGAATTGCGTGTGATTTGTGCAAACGATAAAAGCTTTTGGAAAATTGTTTGACTTATAAGTCCCAGAAAGTAATATATGCGCCACGCAGCGACGAGAAGCTCTTAACGAGTTACTCGAAGCACTCGAAAGAGGCGTTGTGTGGTGAGGTGGCCGAGAGGCTGAAGGCGCTCCCCTGCTAAGGGAGTATGCGGTCAAAAGCTGCATCCGGGGTTCGAATCCCCGCCTCACCGCCATTTTGCATCCGTAGCTCAGCTGGATAGAGTACTCGGCTACGAACCGAGCGGTCGGAGGTTCGAATCCTCCCGGATGCACCATCTATTACTTCATATTGCTTTCGAAGTGATATGAATATCGAGTAGTACAATAGTAAATCCCGATGCATCCGTAGCTCAGCTGGATAGAGTACTCGGCTACGAACCGAGCGGTCGGAGGTTCGAATCCTCCCGGATGCACCATTTACTATTTCTGAAAGCAGTACCCTGATGCATCCGTAGCTCAGCTGGATAGAGTACTCGGCTACGAACCGAGCGGTCGGAGGTTCGAATCCTCCCGGATGCACCATTTTACTGTTTCTGAAAGCATTTCCCGATGCATCCGTAGCTCAGCTGGATAGAGTACTCGGCTACGAACCGAGCGGTCGGAGGTTCGAATCCTCCCGGATGCACCATATTCTCCGAGATAATAGCTACGCTGTTGTTTCAAGGTTTGCGAGTTAATCGCGAGCACCAGGGAGGATAACGTTGCTTCAGCAAGGGCCCGCAGGGCGAGGCGCAGCCGAGTAATCCTCCCGGATGCACCATCTTCTCCTTCTTTGTTTATTCCTTCGACGTTCCGTCAGCAATCACACTCTCAGTCAGCGACAAAAATCACCTTTTACGATAAAGTAATGCTTTGTTAATCGTTTAGCGAGAGCACGATGTACGCACAGTATGACGGTCTGATCTTCGATATGGATGGCACCATCCTTGATACCGAGCCTACGCATCGTCAAGCCTGGACTGACGTCCTGGGCCGCTACGGTATGCGTTTCGACCTTCAGGCGATGATTGCCCTTAACGGATCCCCAACCTGGCGTATTGCACAGGCCGTGATTGAAATGAATCTGGCCGATCTCGACCCTCACGTGCTAGCCCGTGAAAAAACCGATGCAGTTAAAGCCATGCTTTTAGATACTGTACGCCCGCTACCGCTGATTGATGTCGTGAAAGCGTGGCACGGACGTCGCCCGATGTCGGTGGGGACGGGCAGCGAAAGCGCGATTGCAGAGGCTTTGCTCAATCATCTTGGTCTGCGCCACTATTTTTCTGCCGTGGTTGCCGCCGATCATGTTAAAAATCACAAGCCCGCACCGGACACCTTCCTGCTTTGCGCAGAATTAATGGGCGTTCCGGCGACAAAATGCGTCGTGTTTGAAGATGCTGATTTCGGTATTCAAGCCGCTCGTGATGCTGGAATGGCCGCGGTGGATGTGCGCTTACTGTGAGTGATGTACTGTCACTTGCTTCATTATTCGCCAGCAGTTTTTTAAGCGCTACGCTCTTACCGGGAAATTCGGAAGTGGTGCTGGTGGCGATGCTGTTGTCCGGCGTGAGTCAGCCCTGGTTGCTCGTGTTAATAGCAACAATGGGTAATAGCCTTGGAGGGCTGACTAACGTTATTCTTGGGCGTTTCTTTCCGCTGCGCGAAAAATCGCGCTGGCAGGAAAAGGCAGTCGGCTGGCTAAAACGCTATGGCGCTGCCACGCTGTTATTAAGCTGGATGCCTGTAATAGGTGATTTACTGTGTCTGCTGGCGGGATGGATGCGCATCTCCTGGGGACCGGTGCTCTTTTTTTTGTGCCTTGGCAAGGCGTTGCGATATGTCCTCGTGGCATGGGCAACTCTGCAGGGTATGACGTGGTGGCACTAATTGGTGGAATGAATACGCGACCTTCAATCGTCAACCATTACAATTATGCTGAGTAACATTACTTTGACAGGCGGGAGGTCAATTTGATCCCGGACGTATCTCAGGCGCTGGCCTGGCTGGAAAACCACCCTCAGGCATTGAAGGGTATTCAGCGTGGTCTTGAGCGTGAAACGCTGCGCGTTAACGCGGACGGCAGTTTAGCGACGACGGGTCACCCGAAGGCGTTAGGCTCGGCGCTGACACATAAATGGATCACAACCGATTTCGCTGAAGCGCTGCTGGAGTTCATCACTCCGGTAGAGGGTGATATTGATCATATGCTGGCGATCTTGCGCGACATTCACCGCTATACCGCGCGTAACCTGGGCGATGAGCGTATGTGGCCCCTCAGCATGCCGTGTTATATCGAGCAAGGTCAGGAGATCGAGCTGGCTCAATATGGCACATCTAATATTGGGCGGCTCAAGACGCTCTATCGTGAGGGACTGAAAAACCGCTATGGCGCGTTAATGCAGACCATCTCTGGTGTGCATTACAACTTCTCTTTGCCCATGGCGTTCTGGCAGGCGAAATGTGATGAAACGGATAAGGACGCGATCTCTGCGGGCTACTTCCGCCTGATCCGCAACTATTATCGCTTCGGCTGGGTGATTCCGTACCTGTTTGGTGCGTCACCTGCCATTTGCTCATCGTTCCTGCAGGGGAAACCGACTACGCTGCCGTTCGAGAAAACCGAGTGCGGGATGTACTATCTGCCGTACGCGACTTCCCTGCGCCTGAGCGATCTGGGCTATACCAATAAATCGCAAAGCAATCTCGGTATTACGTTTAACGAATTGCACGAATATGTGGCAGGATTGAAGCGGGCGATCAAAACCCCGTCGGAAGAGTACGAGAAAATCGGCCTCGAGAAAGACGGCAAGCGTCTGCAAATCAACAGCAATGTGCTACAGATTGAGAATGAACTGTATGCGCCAATTCGTCCTAAGCGCGTGACGCGCAGCGGTGAAACACCGTCGGATGCGCTGCAGCGAGGCGGGATCGAATACATTGAAGTGCGCTCGCTGGATATCAACCCGTTCTCACCGATTGGTGTTGATGAGCAGCAGATTCGCTTCCTGGATCTGTTTATGGTCTGGTGCGTTCTGGCGGATGCGCCAGAAATGAGTTCAGACGAGCTGCTTTGTACCCGTACAAACTGGAACCGCGTAATTCTGGAAGGCCGTAAACCGGGTCTGACGCTGGGCATTGGCTGCGAAACAGCACAGTTCCCGCTGACGAAAGTCGGTAAAGATCTGTTCCGTGACCTTAAACGTGTTGCCCGGACGATGGACAGCATCGACGGTGGCGACGCATACCAACAGATCTGTGACCAACTGGTGGAATGTTTTGATAACCCAGAACTGACGTTCTCAGCACGCATTCTGCGTTCTATGATTGATCAGGGCATTGGTGGCACGGGGCGTTCACTCGGAGCAGAATACCGTGAGATGTTGATGCAGGAGCCGTTAGAAGTGTTGAGCGAAGCGGATTTTGTTGCGGAGCGCGATGCGTCTGTTGTGCGTCAGAAAGAGGTTGAAGCGGCGGATACCGTATCGTTTGAGGCGTTTCTGGCGAAGCAGGCTTAAGCAGAAAAGAAAAAGGCCACATCGCTGTGGCCAAAATATACATCTCTGAATTCAGGGATGATGATAACAAATGCGCGTCTTTCATATACTCAGACGTGCATTCTGTAGAAGAGTTCAGTTTATTTTAAAAAAAATCACTATCGGAGGTGACGTATGCCGTTATTAGATAGCTTTACTGTCGACCATACCCGTATGGAAGCACCTGCAGTTCGCGTGGCGAAGACCATGCACACCCCGCACGGCGACACGATCACCGTCTTCGATCTGCGTTTCTGCGTGCCAAATAAAGAAGTGATGCCAGAGAAAGGTATTCACACTCTGGAGCATCTGTTCGCTGGTTTTATGCGTGACCACCTGAACGGCAACGGCGTTGAGATCATTGATATCTCTCCGATGGGCTGCCGTACTGGTTTTTACATGAGCCTGATTGGTCAGCCTGAAGAGAAACGCGTCGCAGAAGCCTGGAAAGCAGCCATGGAAGATGTGCTGAAGGTAAAAGAGCAGAATCAAATCCCTGAGCTGAATATTTACCAGTGTGGTACTTACCAGATGCACTCTCTGGAAGAAGCACAGGAAATTGCGCGTCACATCATCGAGCGTGATGTTCGTGTGAACAGCAACGAAGAGCTGGCTCTGCCGAAAGAAAAACTGCAGGAACTGCACATCTAGTGCGCCTTTTCCCTCTCCCGTTGGGAGAGGGGAGAGAACCCCATGACCACAACCTCAATATTCACCTTTACTCATCGTCCACTCGTTCCTTTTGCCCATGATTATGTTCATGGCGACAGCGAACCCTGGCATGAGCACGACTGCGCGCAGCTGCTGCACAGCCTGACGGGCGTCGTGCGGGTCGATACCACATCCGGCTGCTGGGTAGTGCCGCCCGGGCGCGGCGTCTGGCTACCGGCGGGGACACAGCACTCGCTTCGTATCACCGGTAACGTAGCGGCGCGCACGCTGTTTATCGATCCGCTGGCGCGTGCCGATCTCCCCGCAGCGTGCCAGATTGTGCAGATCTCCCCACTGTTGCGCGAACTGATCCTCGCCTCTCTCGCACTGCCTGAATCTTACTCACCGGGGAGTCGTGATGAGCGCGTGTATGAACTCATTCTGGATGAAATTCGCATCATGCCTGTGCTGCCATTTCATCTGCCTGAGCCGGAGAGCGCCCCGTTACGCCACCTGTGCCAGCAGATCCGTCAGTCGCCAGGAGATTGCTGGAACAGCCTTCAGGCCGCGAGTTCGCTTGGAATGAGCGAGCGCACGATGAACCGGCATTTTCAGCAGCAGACAGGATTACGCTACGTTGAGTGGCTGAGAAGGGCTCGCTTGCTGGAGGCGTTAGTGCGGCTGGCACAGGGTCAGCCGGTGCTACGCGTGGCACTGGAACTGGGTTACGGCAGTCACAGTGCCTTTACGGCGATGTTTCGTCGGGTGATGGGTGTCTCTCCCAGCGATTACTTTAAAAACGACTGACGGCGTTAAAGAGCGCCTGAAGCGACGCACGCGCCACGTCGCTGTCAATGCCCACGCCCCAGCGGCTGGTGCCGTCCTGGAACAGGCAGCGGATATAGGCCACCGAGCGGCTGTCGCTGCGTTCACCTAACGTATGCTCGTGATAATCCTTAATTACAAACGGGGCGTTGACCCAGCGGCTTAAGCCCTGAGCGGCGGCGGAGAGCAGACCGTTGCCCTGGCCCTCCAGCTGGCGTGTTCCCCCCTGCGTGGCGATGCTTGCCGTTAAGCGCAACTGACCGTCCTGCTGGCTGTCACTGCGGTACGATTGCAGGGCAAATTGTGGCGTTGCCACCAGGCCATAACGGATACGGAACAGTTGCCACAGTGCATTTTGCGTCATCTCTTTTCCGTGGCGATCCGTTTCCTGCTGTACGTGCTGGCTGAAATCCTGCTGCAGCGCGCGGGGTAATTTCAGGCCATGGTTTTGTTCAATAAGCCACGCGCTGCCGCTTTTCCCGGACTGGCTGTTCACACGGATCACCGCTTCGTAGGTGCAGCCAATATCCTGCGGGTCCACAGGCAGGTAAGGCATCTCCCAGCGTTCGCCAGGCTTGCGGGCATCAAAGCCTTTTTTGATCGCGTCCTGATGTGAGCCAGAGAAGGCGGTATAAGCCAGCCGTCCTGCCCATGGATGGCGCGGATGCACGGGAAGCTGGTTGCAGGTTTCGACCACTTCCACCACCCGATTCATCTCGCTAAAGTCGAGATTCGGGCTAACGCCCTGACTGTAGAGATTCATCGCCAGCGTCACCAGACAGACGTTCCCCGTACGTTCCCCGTTGCCAAACAGACACCCTTCTACCCGGTCTGCACCGGCCATCACGGCCAGCTCGGCGCTGGCGACACCCGTACCGCGGTCGTTATGCGGATGGACGCTGATGCAGACATCGTTGCGGCGGCTGAAGTGGCGACAGAAATACTCAATCTGATCGGCATAGACGTTCGGCGTGCTGACTTCGACAGTCGCGGGTAAGTTGATCACCATTGGTCGCTCATTGCAGGGCTGCCAGATCTCTGCCACGGCTTCACAAATCTCCAGCGCAAACTCCGGCTCGGTAAAGCAGAAGGTTTCCGGGGAGTATTCGTACTGCCAGCGGGTTTCCGGGTTCTCTTCGCAGAGCTTGCGGATAAGCCGCGTGGAGCGTGTTGCCAGCTCCACGATTTGCGCTTTCTCCATGCCAAACACCAGGCGGCGGAACAGCGGGGCGGTCGCGTTATACAGATGGACGGTGGCCCGTTTCGCGCCGCGTAACGATTCAAAGGTGCGGATGATCAGGTCTTCCCGTGCCTGGGTTAACACCTGAATGGTGACGTCATCCGGGATGCGGTTCTCTTCAATCAACTGGCGAACAAAGTTGAAATCCGTCTGCGAGGCGGAAGGGAAGGCGACTTCAATCTCTTTAAACCCGCAGTTCAGCAGCAATTCCCAGAACTGCAGCTTGCGCGTGCTGTCCATGGGCTCGGCCAGGGCCTGGTTACCGTCACGTAAATCGGTGGAAAGCCAGCGTGGCGCACGAGTAATACGTTGCTCAGGCCAGCGACGATCGGGCAGTGAAAGGGTTGGGTAAGGATGGTATTTGTCGGCGGGTGTGTTCAGCATGATGCGCTCCTGTTGTCTTTTCACTATCGTGAATGGATTTCAGGAGCGCTGCTTTATCGAAACTGACAATAACTGTCGCGTTTTGGACAACGCGCTTTAGTGCGCGCCACCGCCTCCACCACCGGCACCAAACGGTGGACGGGCAAACCACACCAGACCCAGCAGGACGAGGAAGATCCCGGCCGACACCCAGAAAATCTCGTTTGCGGAGATAATCAGCCCCTGGCTGGTGATCTGCTGGGCGATCCAGCCGGATGCCTGCTGTTCCGTCATTCCCATTCCCTGAAGCTGGGCATACATCTGCTGAGAATTAGGGTTGAACGGGTTCACCGCTTCAGTGAGCTGAGCATGGTGCATCGACTCACGGTTGGTCCACAGCGTCGTGGTGATCGAGGTCCCGATGGAGCCTGCCAGCGTACGCGTAAAGTTCGACAAGCTCGATGCTGCCGCCATGCGCTCAGGCGGTAAACCGGAAAGCGTGATGGTGGTCAGCGGCATAAAGAAACAGGCCACGGCAAAGCCCTGGATAAACTGCGGCCACGCGGAGGCGCCAAAGTCCATTCCCGGTTCGAACGTATACGCGCGCCAGTAGAAGCACACGGCATACATGATGAAGCTGAATGTCACCAGCCTGCGCATGTCGAGCTTGTGGGCGAAACGGCCGATGATCGGCGACAACAGTACCGGAATCAATCCAACTGGCGCAGAGGCAAGACCCGCCCAGGTTGCGGTATAGCCATATACCTCCTGCAATAATTGCGGCAGCAGAACAATAGCGCCGAAGTAGAGCATGTAGGCGAGGCTAATACACAGACAGCCTATGGTGAAGTTTCGCGACTTAAACAGCGACAAGTCGACTATCGGGTTATCGTCGGTTAACTCCCAGGCAATCAGGAAGCTCAGCGATACCACCGCGACAATCGTCAGGATGATGATCTCCCGGGAGTTGAACCAGTCCAGCTCTTTGCCCTGGTCGAGCATGACCTGCAGGCTACCGATGCCGACAACCAGCAATGCCAGACCAATGGCGTCGATACGACGCTGTTCCGTTCGGGTTTCTCTGCCGCGTAGCGACTGCAACGTCATCATGACCACCACGGCGCCAATCGGTACGTTGATAAAGAAGATCCAGCCCCAGTGATAGTTATCGCTGATATAGCCGCCTAAGATAGGCCCACAAATCGGCGCGACGATCACCGTCATCGACCACAGCGCCAGCGCGATAGAGCGTTTGGCGGGTGGGTAGTTGTTCAGCAGTAAACTCTGTGACAGGGGAATCAACGGCCCGGCCACAATCCCCTGAATGACGCGGAAGAAAATCAGCATCGTCAGGCTGGTGGACATGCCGCACGCCCAGGAGGCGAGAACAAAGGCAATTGTCGACCACAGGAACAGCTTCACTTCACCGACGCGCTTCGCCAGCCAGCCGGTAATGGGGATTGAGATGGCGTTTGCCACCCCAAACGAGGTAATTACCCAGGTCCCCTGGCTCAGTGACGAGCCAAGGTTACCGGCGATGGTCGGGATCGCCACGTTTGCGATGGTGGAGTCCAGCACCTGCATGAATGTCGCCAGCGACAGCGCGATGGTCATAATGACCAGCTGCGCGCCTTCCAACGGTTTTTGCGGCTTTTGCTGTTGCATAACGCTCACCTTCGGATTAACCAGCGTTTGCCTTCACGATGTCATCGATCAGCTTGTTGACCGGATCGAGGCTAATTTCACGGGCGTTACTTTCATAAGCCGGGCTGCTACGCACCTGGCTTGCCAGGATTTGACCTTCGCGGTTAGCGGTATCCACCGTAACCAGCGTTGAGAGGCCGATACGCAGCGGGTGATCTGCGAGCTGTTTTGGATCCAGCTCAATACGTACAGGCAAGCGCTGAACCACTTTGATCCAGTTACCGGTGGCGTTCTGTGCTGGCAGCAGGGAGAAGGCACTGCCGGTCCCCATATCCAGACCCACCACTTTCCCGGTGTACTTGACGTCATCGCCGTAAATATCGCTGATAACTGTCGCCGCCTGGCCGATACGCATATGGGCAAGCTGCGTCTCTTTAAAGTTGGCATCGACCCACAGATTATCTGCCGGAACAACGGCCATCAGCGGCGTGGTCGGGCTAATCTGCGCCCCAGGCTGTACGGAACGGCGGGAGACATAGCCGGTCATCGGGCTGACGATTTTAGTACGCTGCAGGGCAAGCCAAGTGTTACGCACTTCGGTCGCTGCCTGTTGCACGGCAGGCTGGTTTTCCAGGCTGGTACCCAACACCATCGCCTGGTTGGCGTTGTACTGTTGAATAGCCACATCCAGCTGTGCCTGAGCACTGGCAACGGCATCGCGTGCGTGTTGCAGTTCTTCACGGCCAATCAGGTTGGCAGTACCGAGCGGAACACGGCGGTTCAGGTCGCTCTGCGCCTGGGCCAGTGCCGTTTTCTGCACGTCAATGTTGGCCTGAAGCTGTTTGCTGTTGATCATCAGCTGGCGAGTCTGACGGACACTGGAGGCCAGTGCCGTCTGTGCTTTTTCAAACGCCTGCTGAGCGTCGGTTGGATCCAGCGTGACCAACACATCGCCTTTTTGCACAAAGTCGGTGTTATCAGCCCAGACTTTCGTCACGCTGCCCGACACCTGCGCCATAATCTGTACCTGGTTCCCTGCCACGTAGGCGTCGTCTGTCTCTTCAGCATGACGCAATACTAAAAACCAATAGATCCCATATGCCACGGCAATAATGATAAAGAGCAAGGTCAACAGAAGAAGGGCGCTCTTACGTTTGCCTTTCTTATTGGCCGGTTGCTGCGGGGTAGTGCTCTCCGCATTTGCGCTCATTGTTGTTCTCCACGATCTTCTTATTTTCACATCGGCTGAGCCGACCTGTTGTCAGAAAGGCCAGCAGTGTGACGTGCTGGCCTGTCAGTTTTCTTTTTTAAATCTGGATGTTCGAGCGTGTCGTCGCGTTAGCGCAGCGCCTCAAGAATAGCGCCGTCTTCATCCATCTGGTCCAGACGGGTAAGCAGCTTGCGAGTGATGTGCTCAAGCTGGTCACGCTCGGTGGTGCTGAGGGCAGACCAGAGTTTATGCAGGCAATTGTGCTGAGGTGGCAGCACCTCTTGCAGGAACTGGTGACCTTTATCGGTCAGTTGCAGATGCAGGCAGCGGCGATCGTTGTCGCTTTCACGGCGCTCAATCCAGCCGCGTTTTTCCAGCTCATCAGCAATACGGGTTGCATTGGTACGGGAGGAACCCAGTGCACAGCTCAGCTCGGAAGGCTGAATACTGTGGTTTTCCTGAGACTCCAGCGTAATCAACGCCATAAACAACGTCTCGTTAATCCCTTGAGCTTTCAGCATTTTATTACGGTTTTCCAGTAGCTTACCCTGCATGTGCATGCACAGGCGAGTCAGCAGGATTTCCTGATACGGGAAGTCCTCATGGCGACTGGCGCGGAATTTAAGCATTTGTTCAATGGGCGTAAACGAACTATCCATTTGGGCATAACCTCATTAATTACAGCCGATATAGTAACGATAGTGACAAATAATGTAAATGAATTATTTGTGCGGTTATATCCGCCAAACTTATGTCACCATCAGAAAGCGCCGGGTAAGTCCGTGACCCGGTGAGCACAGAAAGCGTAGGGTGTGAACCCGCTGAAGAGAGGATGTGAGGACGGGGGTCTGAACTATTCATGCCGATTGTAAATATGTCACCCACATTAAAATTTCTGGGATAAATGATTACGTTTACATTAACAGACTGAAGGGCCTCTTTATACCCTAAGAGGCCCAACGCAATGTAAAACTTAGTTAATCGCATCCTGACGATGGTAACCGCGCCACCATACAACCAGGTTCAGTGCGGCGACGATAGCCCCAATTCCACATACGCCTGACCAACCCGCATGCTGCCACGCCGAGGCGGAAATTAATGAACCCGCTGCGCCGCCAATAAAGTAGCTGGTCATGTATCCGGCCGTCAGGCGGTTACGTGCCTCTGGCTTCACGCGATAGATCACGGTCTGATTGGTGATGTGAACGCCCTGCACGGTGAGGTCGAGCACCAGAATACCGACGATCAGCGCCAGTACCGAGACGTGCCCATACCAAATCGCCGCCCAGGAGAGCAGAAGTAAAATCAGCCCTGCGGAGGTGGTCAGATGGGATTTGCCCTTATCGGCAAGCCCGCCAGCGGGACGCGCACCCAGAGCACCAGCGGCGCCAGCCAGACCGAACAGACCAATCGTCGCTTCAGAATAGTTAAACGGTGGCGCGGCCAGCAGAAAAGCCATCGACGTCCACAAAATACTGAAATTGGCGAAGGTGAAACACCCCAGCAGGGCACGAGTGCGCAGGAGTTTATCCTGCGTAAACAGACTGAAAACGGAGGCCAGAAGCTGCGGATAGTTCAGGTGATTCTCCTGCTTCACCTTCGGCAGTCCGCGCCACAGGGCCAGCGCCATCACGACCATCAATACGCTCGCCACCCAGTAAACGGTGCGCCAGCCACCGAGGCTTGCCAGCAACCCTGCAACGGTACGAGCCAGTAAAATCCCCAGCAGCAAGCCACTCATGATGGTGCCCACCACTTTGCCGCGCTTTTCGGGGGAGGCGAGAGTGGCGGCGAGCGGGACCAGAATTTGCGCTACGACAGAGAACAGCCCTGTGAGCGCGGTGCCGATAATCATCATTGTTAATGACTGGCTGCTGGCGGTGATCAGCATCCCGCCGGCGGCCAGCAGGGTCATGGAGACAATTAACATTCGGCGCTCAAACATATCCCCCAGCGGCACCAGGAACAGCAGCCCGGCGGCATAGCCGAGCTGTGCAGCGGTGACGATAAAGCCTGCGGAACTGGCGGAGAGATTGAACGCGCGGGCGATGGTATCAAGCAGAGGTTGTGCGTAATAGTTGCTGGCGACAGCCAGTCCCGTTGCCACGGACATTAAAAGGATGAGTGCGGGGCTAAGCCCTTGAGTTGTTTTGGTCATTGGTTTCAGGAATCATTAGTTGAGTGATTATTTTTCCGGAAACCATCATACCGAATGATTGTGAAAGTTGGGGGAGTGTTGGGTGTTGTATTGTGCGGTTTAGGTTCCCTCTCCGGGTGGAGAGGGAATTCGGCATATTACTTCTGCGCCTCAAGCGCCTCTTTCACCCAGCCGTCGAACTGCTGCTGGTGGGCTTTGATCCAGCCGTCCACATGACCTTTGATATCAGCCTCTGACGATTTACCTGCATGCATCATGGCATTCTGGGCGTTGATGTCAGCCAGCGGCAGTTTCATCACTGCGAACAGCTTCGCTGCCGCCGGATTTTTCTCCGCCCAGGCTTTGTTGGCGACGATATGCATGGTGTTTACCGGGAAGCCGTAGTTCATACCGTTCGGCAGTTTAGTGTCGATATCTTTCTGCTCACCCGGCAGGGAGGAGAACGGTACCTGCAGCCACACCACGTCTTTACCCGGTTTCAGCACGTCACTGACCCAGTACGGGGTCCAGGTGTAGTAGATAACTGGCTTACCCTCTTTAAAACGGGCAATGGTGTCGGCCATCATCGCCGAGTAGTTACCGTGGCTCACATCGACCGTTTTTGCCAGATCATAGGCTTTGTTCTGGTGGTTAATGACCGCTTCACAACCCCAGCCCGGTGAGCAGCCCATCATGTCGGCTTTGCCGTCACCGTTGGTGTCGAACAGTTTGGCGATCTTCGGATCTTTCAGCTGTTCAATGTTGGTGATGTGATACTTATCGGCGGTTTTCTTGTCGATCAGATAACCCTGTGCCGCACCGGTCACGAAGGTGCCCTCGCGGTAAAATTTCTTGTCACCCCCAGCGGCGGCATACATATCATCATGCAGTGGCTGCCAGTTGACGGCGGTAAAGGTGGCATCGCCGGAGGCGATCGAGGTGTAGCCAACGTTGTAATCCACTTCGCTGGCGGTATTCACCGTATAGCCCAGTTTCTCCAGCGCACGGCTGACAATCTGGGTCTGGAAGGACTCTTCCGAAATGGTGCTCTGAACCGGTTGCACGGTAATGCCTTTGCCCGGCAGGTCGGCCGCATAGGTGCCGGTGGAGACAAGGGTGGCAAACGCTGTGGCAAAAAGTACGCTATGTCGCATCGTTGTTCCTTATTTTATGAATGGGCGGGTGAGTAACCCGACAGGGCCGGTGGTATACCAGCGACGGTTGCCGCGACTGCGTGAATCACGACCGACAGCCTGAGTCAGGCGGTCAAGAATAATGGCGAGGATCACAATCCCGACACCACCGACGGTCGCCAGCCCCATATCGAGACGGCCAATACCGCGCAGGACCATCTGCCCCAGACCACCAACGGCGATCATCGAGGCGATCACTACCATCGACAGGGCCAGCATCAGCGTCTGGTTTACCCCCGCCATGATGGTCGGCATCGCCAGCGGGAGCTGTACTTTAAACAGCATCTGGCGCGGGCTGGCGCCGAAAGAGCGTGACGCTTCGATAAGGTCGGCAGGGACCTGATTAATCCCCAGAATGGTCAGACGAATAATCGGCGGCAGGGCGAAGATAATCGTCACCACCACGCCCGGTACGTTACCGATGCCGAACAGCATTACGATAGGCACCAGGTAGACGAACGCAGGTGTCGTCTGCATCGCATCCAGCAGTGGACGAATGATCTTTGCCGCCCGTGGACTGCGCGCCAGCCAGATCCCCATTGGCAAACCGATGACAATACAGAAGAGCAGGGCGGTCAGCACCAGTGCCAGGGTGATCATCGCCTGCGACCACGCACCGATGGCGCCAATCGCAATCAACGAGATCAGCGTGGCGATCCCCATACCAGCACTACCAAACTGCCAGGCGATCAGGGAAAACAGCACAATCGCCACCGGCGCGGGCATGCCCAGCATCAACTGCTGGAAGCCGTTGAGAATGTAATCTACCGGGACGCGGATCCCCTGGAAGACCGGACGGAAATGGGTGACTACCCAGTCGATCCCTTCCGTCACCCAGCTGTCCAGCGGGATCAGCGTCTTGTGGAACGGGTCCATGATGTTGAAGTGTTCTGGCGCCGGTGCCGGTGCGCTATTGAGCCAGTCTGCCGCGCCGCCGCCATCGGCAGGTGCTGGCGTGGAACCCCACGCATCGGCAGATTGTGCCGCGCTGTCTGCGGCCTCAGTGGTGCCCCATGGGTTTGATTGATCAGCCATTGTTTGCCCCCTCGCGATCTAAAGCCTGTAGCAACATGCGTTTTGAGATGATGCCGACGTACTGTTGTTCTTCACCAATAACCGGCACGGCACACGGTGCCTGGCCGACGTGAGAGAGCAACTCGCTGAGTGGTGTTTCGGCATCGACGGCAAGCGGAGTATCGATTACCGCCGCATCAATTCCCTGATTTTCGCTCAGGGCGGTTTTCAGGGAGTCGATGGAAACCACGCCGACAAATTTATTGCCGCGTTCAACCAGATAACCGTATTCCCGGTCTTCATCCTGCAACAGCTTCAGTGCGGAGCGTGGGCCGAATCCAGGCGTTTTACGGATAATGCCGTTCGGTGTACGACGGGCAATATCTTTGGCGCTAAAGACCTGGCTAATATCCACGCCGCGGAAGAAGGTTCGCACATAATCATTCGCCGGATTATTGAGAATTTCATCCGGCGTGCCGACCTGTACGACTTCGCCATTTTGCATAATGGCAATACGATCGCCAATACGCATCGCTTCATCGAGATCGTGGGAAATAAAGACAATCGTACGTTGATGTTTGGCCTGTAATTTTACCAGCTCATCCTGCATCTCGGTGCGAATTAATGGATCGAGCGCTGAGAAGGCTTCGTCCATTAATAATATGTCTGGATTAATGGCTAATGCGCGGGCTAATCCCACGCGCTGACGCATACCGCCGGAGAGTTCATCCGGGTAGGCATGAGCATAATTTTCCAGCCCTACCTGACGCAGTGCATCAAGGGCTTTTTCCTGGCGTTCCTGAGCCGGTGTGCCGGCTAATTCCATGCCGAAAGCGGTATTATCCAGCACCGTCATGTGCGGCATCAGCGCGAATGACTGGAACACCATTGCGATCTTCTTTCTGCGCACCTCGCGAAGCTCGGCGTCTGATATTCTGGCGATATCCACGCCGTCAATCAGCACCTGTCCGCGGGTGGGTTCAATCAGGCGATTGAGAAGGCGAACCATAGTGGATTTACCCGAGCCGGATAATCCCATGATGACGAAAATCTCGCCTTCTTCAATGGCCAGACTGGCGTCTTTAACGCCAAGCGATAGCCCTGTTTTTTCCAGAATTTGCTCTTTCGAAAGTCCTTTTTCGATATATTTGAAAGCACGCTGCGGATGCTCGCCAAATACTTTATAAAGATTTTTCACTTCTAATTTAATTGCCATGCAATAGAGAGTGTCCTGTTATTTGTTTATGTCGATATGATTACCATGGTAAATAGTTAACTGGCATAACCCTAACATACTGAGAATCTGAGACAACCCTGGGTTTGCTTATGGCATGAATTTTGCCGTAAGCGAAATGGCTGAATTTCCCATGAGCAAAGGGCTGAGCGTGATTTGAGTTTTTCTTAAATTTTTGTTGCAGCATCGGGAAATTTCGCCTGAACTGGATCTATTCAGGCGAATATGACATGGACATTACAGTGTAGTTGCTATGCAAATACAGGGGAAAAAATATCTGTTTATATTAAATTAACGAACGTTAGTGGTGATTAAAAATCCCAGTCCTCATCTTCGGTCTCTACTGCTTTCCCCATTACATACGAGGAGCCCGATCCGGAAAAGAAATCGTGGTTTTCGTCAGCATTGGGTGACAGCGCCGCCAGGATCGCCGGGTTCACTTCCGCCATCTCTGGCGGGAATAACGCGTCGTAACCAAGATTCATCATCGCTTTGTTGGCGTTGTAGCAGAGGAATGCTTTCACATCTTCCTCCCAGCCGGTTCCGGCATACAGTTCCTCGGTATAGCTCAGCTCGTTATCGTACAAATCCATCAGTAAATCGAGAGCAAAGCCTTTGAGTTCATCGCGCTTTTGCTCGCTGACTTTCTCCAGTCCTTTCTGGTACTTATAGCCAATATAATACCCATGCACCGCTTCATCGCGAATGATCAGACGAATCAAATCAGCGGTATTGGTCAGCTTGCCCCTGCTGGACCAGTACATCGGCAGCCAGAAGCCGGAATAGAAAAGAAAAGATTCCAGAAACACACTGGCGATCTTCTTCTTCAGTGGCTCATCAGCCTGATAATGCGCCAGCACCAGATTCGCCTTGCGTTGTAATGACTCGCTCTCTTCGCTCCAGGTGTATGCCGCATCCACATCTTTGGTCTGGCACAGCGTGGAGAATATCGAGCTGTAGGAGCGAGCATGCACCGCCTCCATAAAGCTGATGTTTGACATCACCGCCTCTTCATGTGGCGTCAGCGCGTCGGGCATCAGCGCAGGCGCGCCCACGGTGTTCTGGATGGTGTCCAGCAACGTGAGTCCGGTAAAGACGCGGATTGTCAGCTGCTGTTCGGCGTGGTTCAGTGTTTGCCAGGCCGGGATATCGTTGGAGAGCGGCACCTTTTCCGGCAGCCAGAAGTTGCTGGTGAGCCGGTTCCACACCTCCAGATCTTTATCGTCCTGAATTTTATTCCAGTTAACGGCACTCACGCGTGATAGTTTCATCCTTTCTCCTTACAGCGCGCAGGATACGCAGCCTTCGATTTCGGTGCCTTCCAGCGCAAGCTGACGCAGGCGAATGTAGTACAGCGTCTTGATGCCTTTCTTCCAGGCATAAATCTGTGCCCTGTTGATATCGCGGGTGGTGGCGGTATCCGGGAAGAAGAGTGTCAGCGACAGCCCCTGGTCCACGTGTTTTGTTGCCTCGGCGTAGGTGTCGATAATCTTTTCCGGCCCGATTTCATAGGCATCCTGATACAGCGCCAGGTTGTCGTTGGTCATAAACGGAGCAGGGTAATAAACGCGCCCGGTTTTGCCTTCCTTGCGGATCTCTATTTTCGACACAATTGGATGAATACTCGACGTGGCATGGTTGATGTAAGAGATCGAGCCGGTCGGTGGCACCGCCTGCAGGTTCTGGTTGTAAATGCCGTACCGCATTACGTCATCACGCAGTTGTTGCCACATCGCGCGCGTGGGCAGGGTGATACCGGAACGATCAAACAGCTGGCGTACTTTCCCGGTTTTTGGCTGCCAGTCTCCTTCCAGATACTGGCTAAAATATTCGCCACTGGCGTAGCGCGACTGTTCAAAACCAGCGAAGCGCTGGTTGCGCTCGCGTGCCAGCATCATTGAGGTATGCAGCGCATGCCAGGTGACGGTGTAAAAATAGAGGTTGGTGAAATCCAGCCCTTCCGGGCTGCCGTAGGCGATGCTTTCCCGCGCCAGATAACCGTGCAGGTTCATCTGCCCAAGACCGATGGCGTGCGACGCGGTATTTCCCGCTTCAACAGAAGGCACGCTGCGGATGTGGCTCATGTCTGACACCGCCGTCAGCCCGCGAATGGCGGTTTCAACCGTGCGGCCAAAATCCGGGGAATCCATGGTGTGGGCAATATTCAGCGATCCGAGATTGCAGGAGATATCTTTGCCGATATCCGCGTAGTCCAGGTTTTCATCATAGGTCGACGCGCTGTTGACCTGCAAAATCTCCGAGCACAGGTTGCTCATGTTAATGCGGCCGGCAATCGGGTTGGCGCGGTTCACCGTGTCTTCATACATGATGTACGGATAGCCGGACTCAAACTGGATCTCCGCCAGCGTCTGGAAGAAATCGCGGGCGTTGATGTAGGTTTTACGAATGCGCTCGTCGGCTACCAGGTCGTCGTACAGCGCACTGATAGCGACATCCCCGAACGCTTTCCCGTAGATACGTTCGATATCGTAAGGCGAGAACAGCGCCATGTCGGCATTCTCTTTGGCGAGGGCAAAGGTGATATCCGGGATCACCACGCCGAGCGACAGGGTTTTGATGCGGATTTTTTCATCGGCGTTTTCGCGTTTGGTGTCGAGAAAACGCAGAATATCCGGATGGTGCGCGTGCAGATACACCGCACCTGCGCCCTGGCGTGCGCCAAGCTGATTGGCATAGGAGAAGGCATCTTCCAGCATTTTCATCACCGGGATCACGCCGGAGGACTGGTTTTCAATGCGCTTAATTGGCGCGCCCGCTTCACGCAGGTTAGAGAGTAAAAACGCCACGCCGCCACCGCGTTTGGAAAGTTGCAGCGCTGAATTCACCGCGCGACCAATCGACTCCATATTGTCTTCGATACGCAGCAGGAAGCAGGAAACCAGCTCGCCGCGCTGGGCTTTGCCACAGTTAAGGAAGGTCGGTGTGGCGGGCTGGAAGCGACCGGAGAGGATCTCTGCCATCAGCCGTTCAGCCAGTGCTTCATCACCCTGGGCCAGCGTCAGCGCCACCATCACCACACGATCTTCAAAACTTTCGAGGTAGCGTTTACCGTCGAACGTTTTCAGCGTGTAGCTGGTGTAATACTTCCATGCGCCGAGGAAGGTCTGGAAACGAAAACCGCTGGCGTGCGCGCGTTCGAACAACCTCACCACGAAGGCGCGATCATAACGGGTGAGGATGCGTTCTTCGTAATAGCCTTCATTGACCAGATAGTCGAGCCGCGCATTCTGGCTTTCAAACGTTACGCTATTGGGGCGGACGTGGGCGGCGAAAAAGGCCTCCACTGCCTCGTGGTCTTTGCCGAACTGGATGACCCCCTCGCGGTCATAGAGGTTAAGCATCGCGTTTAATGCGTGGTAATCCGGTGTCGCCTGAATTACCCGTTCTGCGGTTGTCGTTGCCAAAATTCCTTCACTCCTTTACGCACGTTCTCTACGTCCTGCTGTGTCCCCATCAGTTCGAAACGATAGAGATACGGCACGCCGCATTTTTGAGAGATAACATCCCCGGCGCGACCAAAGGCATCGCCGAAATTGCGATTACCCGCCGCGATCACGCCGCGAATACGCTGTCGGTTATAGGGATCGTTAAGAAAGCGGATCACCTGGCGGGGAACTGCCCCCGCCGTACCGCCGCCGCCATAGCTGGGCACCACCAGTATGTAAGGTTCCTCTACCTGGATCCGCTCTCGCTCGTTCAGCGGAATGCGGGTCGCAGGCAGCCCGAGGCGCTCGATAAAGCGGAGCGTGTTTTCCGAGCTGCTGGAGAAGAAAACCAGTCCGCTCATGCCCTGGCGGCCTGAGCGGCGAGGCGATTGATCATATCCGGACGGAAACCTGACCAACTGGTTTCCCCGGCAACCACTACCGGAAGCTGGCGAAAACCCTGCGCGCGCAGGATATCGGCTGCTTCTGGCTGCTGGTCGATATTCACCATCTCAAATGCCACCCCGCGGCTTTCCATCGCACGTTTAGTAGCATGGCACTGAACGCAATCGTTACGAGTGTAAATAATAATGCTCATGATTCGTATTTCCATTTAAAATGAGGGCACGGCGCGAATGTACGCGTCAGGACTGTGTGGCTTGCTAAAAGGAATACTAGATGTAGTTGTCTTAAGTTTCAACCATACAAGATATGGGAAATTTAGATTGGTTTTGCCCCGATGATGAGCACAACGGGGCAGGGCAGGCTGTGCGGGTTTTTCAGGCGGGGTTACTTACGCAGGTTAAGCAAGGCACCCACAAAGATACCGACGGCGGCTACTGTACCCAGCGTACAGAGCGGTCTTTCACGAACAAAGGTGCTTGCACAGCTGACTGCATCACAGGCCGCCTGAGTCGTACGTGAACGGCCGTTCATCCGCGCACGGGTTTCACGGAGCAGAGACTGAGCCTTACGTTTTGCGGCATCCGCTTCGTCCTTCGCGTCAGTTCCCCAGGATTTCAGTACCTCTTCCAGTGAGTCGGCTAATTGGCTGACATCATTACGAATATCCTGAGCGTCGTCGTTAATATCGTTTCGGTTCGTTCTGTTAAACATACGATCCTCCGTAATTTTGTGTTCCCGTTTAGTTTAGTTCAGAAATGTAATATCTGAAGTGCATCACGCGTTATCAGGCAGTTTATGGAATATTCTGAAAGCCCTGCTAATGCTGAATACTGTAAGGTTGCCGGGCAGGAAAAGATAACGAGGAAAAGATATGTATTTACGACCTGATGAGGTGGCGCGCGTTCTTGAAAAAGAGGGATTCACCATGGATGAGGTGACATCAAAAGCGTATGGATATCGCCGTGGTGAGAATTATGTTTACGTTAATCGTGAAGCCAGAATGGGACGTACCGCGCTCATTATTCACCCGACACTGAAAGACAGAAGTTTGTCATTTGCTGAGCCAGCCTCGGATATTAAAACCTGCGATCATTATCAGCAATTTCCGCTCTATTTAGGCGGCGAGACGCATGAACATTATGGTATTCCGCATGGCTTCAGTTCACGTATGGCACTGGAGCGGTTTTTGAAGGGACTGTTTGGCGACGTACAGTAAATCAGCGACTGGCGTGCGCCAGTCGCCTCACATTACGCTTTAGCCTGACTGTACTGGCTGACCTTGAACAGGCGGCGACAGAAGTCGAGAAAATAGCCGTACACCGCACCCATCAGCATTGAAATCACAATATTCGAACTGACCGCCGCGACGATCTGGTGCCAGTCTGCGCCGACTGTCAGCAGAATAGCCACGTAAACCGGGGACTGGAACGTCACATACGCCAGAACGTCAGCCAGGTTTTTGACCCAGCCAGCGGGGCTGATACGGCGTGCAAGGCGCATGACCGCATCGCGGTATAATCCATAAGGCCAGGCAATAATAATGTTAACCGGAATTGCCACCAGACGAGATGAAAGTGACTGCTCGAAGGTCATTCCGGAGAGGAATATTTCAATCAGCATGTTCACGACAGAACAGTAGACAACCATCGCGAAAGTATCCGCTACCGCATGGCGAAGGCGTGATTGCGGTGAGAACATGTCTGAACTCCTTGAGAAGAACACAATAAAAACGATTTTCCCGCAGCCATTAGTGCTTTAGGTTGGTTTGTTTGACGTGTATAGCGTATATCTCTGTGTTTGAACTAACAACTAGTGATTAATTTTTATTTAATCGCGTTTTGTCCACAAAATTCTCTAAAATTGATTGTTTTTTGTTCGGTTCGTTATTTTCTGTCTCTGTGGGTTGTTTTTATATAAAAATCAAATAGTTAATTTTGTCATCTCTGATGGGGGAGTTAGTTACTTCTTGTGTCGAGTTATATGCTGTGATTTGTTTTAAAGTTGACCATTTGTATTGATTCTGTGAATGCAGGCGGGCGTATCCCGTACACGGTATGGGATATTATTAATGACGATATCTAAAAATATTTACATTATTGTCAGGAAAGTCCTGTGGGTAGATATTTAGACAGAAATGAATTATTCTGACTGTGATTTCTCTATTTACCCCAAAGAAAAGGTTTCCAAATAATATGTCTTTGACGTTACAGAATCTTAATAATATCCGAACTCTGCGCGCCATGGCGCGTGAATTATCCCTGGACGTTCTTGAGGAAATGCTGGAAAAGGTCAGGGTCGTTGCTGAAGAGAAACGTAGTGAGCTGGCGGAATTAGAGTTGCAGCGTACTGAGCAGCAGGAAAAAATTAACGCTCTGCTGGAACTGATGAAAGCCGATGGTATTTCACCGACTGACCTGTTGGGTTCAGATCTGGCGCAGGCAGGAAAGACGGTGAAAAAACGTAAAGCGCGTGAAGCAAAATATCGTTTTATTGACCAGAACGGTGAAGAAAAAACGTGGACTGGTCAGGGACGTACGCCGAAGCCAATTGCCAGTGCGCTGGCAAACGGTAAATCACTGGATGATTTTCTGATCTAATCCGTGAGCCGGACGGATCACTCCGTCCGGTTGTCTGTTCAGCAGACGCCGAAATCACCGTCTTCGGTATACAGAGCCAGATCGCTGGCTTTCAGGGTATATTTCTCGCCTTGTTCATTGCTGGCCTGTACCGCCACAACGCTATCACCCTCAACTTCAATGACTTTCAGTTTCGGACCGCCTTTACGCGGTTGCACATAATCACCGACAGAAAACATATTACCTCCTCATCGTTTTAGCGAACTTCACCTTAGCCCACGCGCGCTGCCGGGTACAGTGTCATTTACGGATTACTGCTTATGAGGTACGCCGGTTCCATGGCATCACTTTCAGCAGTCGTGCCATACCGCAAAAACCTGTCAGACCTGCGAAGAGCAGCCCGGCCCCCACAAAACCGCTGAGCAGGAAAAAGCTGCTTGAGACGCTATAGCCCAGCACCACGCCACAGAGAATCAACAGCCCGGCGGCAATTTGCACCTGACGCATCAGCGGGAGCGGCTGCGATTTGTCCTCGACAGTCAGCAGTCCGGCCTGCTTCCAGCCCTGAATGCCACCTTCGACGACAAATGCCTGAGCGGGGGCAGCAGCCTGTGCAAGGCGGTCAGCATTTCCGGACGTCCGGGCGCCGGACTGACAGTGAAAAATCACGGTTTCACCCGCCCGTGTAGTCAGCCCGCCGGGTAAGGTATCCAGCGGTACGCACTGTGCAGCCGGAATATGTTCGCGGGCATACTCATCGGCATCACGAATATCAATCAGTTTTGCGCCTTCGGCAACGCGCGCATTGGCCTGCTGCGGTGATAGAAGAGGAAGTGACATGGCGGCTCCTTACGGGCAATAAAGGGTTTTCAGGGTACTGATAAGCTGATGCACGGCATCGTTTTTAATGAAATAGAGAATGCGCTGCGACTCGCGGCTGCTGTCGATAAGCCCTTCTTCACGCATACGCGCCAGATGCTGCGACGTGGCGGAGGGGCTAAGTCCCGTTGCGCGAGCCAGCTCCCCCGCGCTGGTGCCGGGGGCACCGCACAGCGTGCAGAGGATCAGCAACCGACGCGGGTTGCTCATCGCTTTTAAGAGTCCTGCGGCCTGCTCAGCGCTGGCCTGAAGTTGTTCGAGTTCAGTCATGATAGTTTAGTGTTTACTTAATTAAGTAAATGCTAAACTAATTTATCGCTTCGCGCCACAAGAGATCGCTATAGATGTGGGTCAGCACCCCCGCAGGGCCAAATTGTTGTTTGATCCAGCGTGTGACCTGGCCGGTCGCCGCATGCTGCGTGGCGAGCAGCATGCGTGAGTCCTGACGTGGATTATTAATGCGTCGGGTGACCAACAACCCTTCTTCCACCGCCTCACGGGCCATATATTCGGGCAAGAACCCGATCCCTTCCCCCAGGATCTGACACTGACATTTGGTGTTGAAATCCGGCACCAGAATCGCCTCCTGCCCGTGCAGCAACCAGCCGACCTTCTTGTTAATGGTATGGGCGGTATCTTCCACCATGATGTTGGGATACAGGCGTAGCTGGCTCTCTGCTATTGGTTCCGGGACGAAGGCCAGCGGATGTTCCGGCGCGATGGCGAATACCCAGCGGATAGCGCCAATCTCGGTGTAATCAATGCCACCGCCGTCGAGCAGCGTGTCCGGCGCGCCAATGGCAATATTGGCCTGGTTGTTGATGATGGAGTCCCAGACGCCGTTATACACCTCGGTCGTCACGGTTATCTGGCAGGTGGGAAACTGCTTTTTCAGCACCTGCAGCAGCCGCGCGGTATGGCGTGGGGTGTATAAAAGCTGATTAATACAGATGCGTACTCGCGCTTCAATGCCCTGAGAAATGGTGTCTATCCCGCGTTTGATGGCATAAAAATCATTCAACAGATCGGTGGCTTTGCGATAAAAGTAAAAGCCGGACTCGGTCAGCTCAATGCTGCGCGTGTTGCGCACAAACAGCACAACGTCTAAGCCGGTCTCCATCCGCTTGATGGTGTAACTGATGGCCGAGGTGGTGACACCCAGCTCGGTAGCGGCCTTGCTGAAACTGCCGAAGCGTGCGGCGGTGGTAAAGGCCAGCAGGTTCTCTTCGGTAAAGATAGAATTCATATCACTGCTCCTGTGAGCCATCAGTTTTGAACATATTTTAACAGCGTTGTTACAACGCATTTGAAGCCGATCACAGTTCTGAATTTTTACTGCAAGTCGCGCATAGCAAGGCTTTGTCAGGCATAAGCAGAATGCAGCCTTACGCGTTAAAAAGCGCGAAAACATAAGGAAAAGATTGCACGTCCGCACGTTTTGGCTGAATTGTTGAATTTAACTCAATAATGAATTGACTGTCGATGAATCATTTTTAAGCGGATTCTTTTATGACCAGGCTGTTGCTATTCTCAGGTCAACAGAAATAAAAACATCGGGAGTCTGAATATGTCTGGAACTGAACTCGTTACTGAATTTCTGCTGGCGGCAGAAGAGGGCAATAGCGATGCGCTAAAAGCCTGCCTGGAAAAAGGCGTGGATATTAACGCCACCAACCGCCAGAAAAGAACTGCGGTTATTATTGCCAGCCTGAAAAAGCATTATTCTTGTGTGGAGTTATTAATTGCCGCCGGCGCGGATATTGATAAACAAGACCAGACCTGTTTTAACCCCTTCCTGATTAGCTGCCTGACGAACGATTTAACCCTGCTGCGCATCGTCCTTCCGGCAAATCCGGATCTCGACCGTCTGACGCGTTTCGGTGGCGTAGGTATTACACCCGCCAGTGAAAAAGGGCACGTGGAAATTGTGCGCGAATTACTGGAGAAAACCGATATTAACGTTAACCACACCAACTTTGTTGGCTGGACACCGCTGCTGGAAGCCATCGTGTTAAATGACGGCGGCGCAAAGCAGCAGGAAATTGTGAAGCTGCTGCTGAATCACGGTGCGAACCCGCACATGACCGATAAATACGGAAAAACGCCGCTCGAACTGGCGCGAGAAAAAGGCTTCACCGCAATCGCTGACCTGCTGCTGGCGGCGGGCGCGTAACCTATCCGGCCAGCCTTAACCGGCTGGCAACCCTGACATTAAGCATTTTACCGGCGTGCATTTTGCACGACGGCGGCCCCCTTTTATCCTCTTTCAGGAGAAAATAATGCCAACGAAAATCGTCATAAAAAAGAATACCTACTTCGATTCGGTTTCATTAATGTCCGTTTCCACCAAAGCCAATAAATTGCCGGGCGTTGAGCAGGCTTTTGTGGCCATGGCGACGGAGATGAACAAAGGCGTCTTAAAAAATCTCGGATTATTAACGCCGGAATTAAATGAGGCCAAAAACGGCGACCTGATGATCGTGATTAAAGGCGATGCGGCAAATGAAGAAACGCTGGCGGCCATTGAAGCGTTATTCACGCGCAAAGAGAGAAGTGGTAGCCATGAAGCACGTTACGCCACGATTGCCAGCGCCAGCACGCACCGTCCGGATAGCAATCTGGCGGTGATTTCCGTCAACGGCACCTTCGCCGCTCGCGAAGCGCGCCAGGCGCTGGAGAACGATCTCAACGTGATGTTGTTTTCCGATAACGTGTCACTCGACGACGAGCTGGCGTTGAAGCAACTGGCGCACCAGAAAGGGCTGCTGATGATGGGACCGGACTGCGGCACCGCCATTATCAACGGCGCGGGGTTGTGCTTCGCCAACGCGGTGCGCCGCGGACCGATCGGTATTGTTGGTGCATCCGGTACCGGCAGCCAGGAGCTGAGCGTGCGCATTCACGAATTCGGCGGCGGCGTGTCACAGTTGATTGGCACCGGAGGGCGCGATCTCAGCGAGAAAATCGGCGGCCTGATGATGCTCGACGCCATCGAGATGCTGGAGGCGGACGACGCCACGCAGGTGATTGCACTTATCTCCAAACCGCCTGCACCCGCGGTCGCTGAAAAGGTGTTGGCCCGCGCGCGAGCCTGCCGTAAGCCTGTGGTTGTCTGTTTCCTGGGCCGCAATGAACCACCTGCCGATGAAGACGGGCTGCAGTTTGCCCGTGGCACTAAAGAAGCCGCCCTGAAAGCTGTCCTGCTCACCGGCATCAAAAAAGAGTCGCTTGATCTGCACCCGCTCAACTGGCCGCTGATCGAAGAGGTGCGTGCCCGTCTGACTCCACAGCAGAAGTACATTCGCGGGTTGTTCTGCGGCGGCACGCTGTGCGATGAAGCCATGTTTGCCGCGCTGGAGAAATTCGACAACGTCTACAGCAACATTCAGCCGGATCCAACAAAACGCCTGAGCGACATCAACGTCAGTAAAGCCCATACCTTCCTTGACTTTGGTGACGACGACTTCACCAACGGCAAACCGCACCCGATGATCGACCCGACTAACCGCATCAGCCGCCTGTTGCAGGAAGCGCGCGATCCGGAGGTGGGGGTGATCGTTATGGACTTCGTGCTGGGCTTTGGCGCACACGACGATCCGGTAGGGGTGATGCTCGACGCCATTAACGAGGCGCAGGCAATTGCGAAAGCTGGCAACCGACCGCTGGAAATTCTGGGCTACGTGCTGGGCACTGACCAGGATCCGCAGTCGCTGGTGCAGCAGTGCCAGCTTTTGACCGATGCAGGTGTGATTTGGGCCAGCAGCAGCACCAATACCGGATTACTGGCGCGTGAATTTGTCTGCAAAGGGGAGAAAGCATAATGACGACTTTATTTAACCAGCCGCTGAACGTGATTAACGTTGGTATTGCGATGTTCAGTGACGACCTCAAAAAACAGCACGTGCCCGTCACCCAACTCGACTGGACACCGCCGGGGCAGGGCAATATGCAGGTGGTGGAAGCGCTGGACCAGCTGGCGAGTAAACCACTGGCGGAAAAAATTGCCGCGGCCAACACCCTCGCCCTCGAGCGCATTATTCAGTCTCATCCGGTGCTGGTGGGTTACGACCAGGCGATCAACGTCGTGCCAGGCATGACCCGCACCACTATTTTGCATGCTGGTCCACCGGTGACGTGGGAAAACATGTGTGGCGCGATGAAAGGCGCTGTTACCGGCGCACTGGTGTTTGAAGGGTTGGCAAAAGATATCCGCGACGCCGAACGCGTGGCGGCTTCCGGAGAAATCACCTTCTCGCCGTGCCACGAACACGACTGTGTAGGATCCATGGCGGGCGTCACTTCTGCCTCAATGTTCATGCACATCGTCGAAAACAAAACCTACGGCAACCGCGCGTTCACCAACTTAAGCGAGCAGATGGCGAAAATTCTGCGTATGGGCGCGAATGATCAGAGCGTGATTGACCGCCTGAACTGGATGCGCGACGTGCTCGGGCCGATGCTGCGCGACGCCATGAACATCATCGGTGAAATCGACCTGCGCTTAATGCTGGCGCAGGCACTGCACATGGGTGACGAGTGCCACAACCGCAACAACGCAGGCACCACGCTGTTGATCCAGGCGCTGACGCCGGGGCTGATTCAGGCGGGCTACCCGGTAGAGCAGCAGCGCGAGGTCTTTGAGTTTGTTGCCAGCAGCGACTACTTCTCCGGCCCGACGTGGATGGCGATGTGTAAAGCCGCGCTGGACGCCGCTCACGGCATTGAATACAGCACCGTAGTGACCACCATGGCGCGTAACGGCTATGAATTCGGCCTGCGTATTTCCGGCCTGCCCGGACAATGGTTTACCGGCCCGGCGCAGCAGGTCATTGGCCCGATGTTCGCGGGCTACAAACCGGAAGACTCCGGGCTGGATATCGGCGACAGCGCCATCACCGAAACCTACGGCATTGGCGGCTTTGCGATGGCAACCGCCCCGGCGATTGTGGCGCTGGTGGGCGGTACGGTGGAGGAAGCCATCGACTTCTCTCGCCAGATGCGTGAAATCACCCTTGGTGAAAACCCGAATGTCACCATTCCGCTGCTGTCGTTTATGGGCATTCCAACTGCCATCGACATCACCAGAGTGGCGGGCAGCGGCATTCTGCCGGTGATCAACACCGCGATTGCCCACAAGGACGCCGGTATCGGCATGATTGGGGCGGGCATTGTTCACCCGCCGTTTAGCTGTTTTGAAAAGGCGCTGTTGACCTTCCGCGATCGCTACTTTTTATAAGGCATGCATCCATGAAAAACATGAAACTGGAGTGGAAAAGAGGTGACTGGGCAGCCTATTTCGGGCTCATGACCAACAACCTGACCAATTTGCTGACCATGATGGGGTTGCTCATTTTTGTCGTCGGCATCCCGAAGGAGATTGTTTATGGACGCATCGCGCCAGCCTTCGGGCTGGCGGTACTGGTGGCGAGCGTCTGCTATGCGTGGTTTGGCCTGCAGATGGCCCGCCAGACCGGGCGTACTGACGTCACTGCGCTGCCGTCCGGCCCGAGCGCTCCGTCGATTTTTACCGTGACCTTCCTGGTATTAATGCCGGTTTATCAGCAGACCGGTGATGCGGAATTTGCCATCCAGATCGGTCTGGTGTGGTGTTTCGTGGAAGCAATGATCCTGGCGGGCGGTTCATTTTTAGGGGAAACCATCCGTAAGATGATCCCGCGTACCGTGCTGCTGTCGTGCCTGTCTGGTTTAGGGTTGCTGCTGCTGGCGATGAACCCGATGCTGCAGGCGTTTGAGGCGCCAACGGTGTCATTCATCGTGCTGCTGCTGATCTTCATCAACTGGTTTGGTAAAAAGCCGATCTTCGCCCGCATCCCGACAGGCCTGTTGCTGTTGGTTGCCGGTACGGCGCTGGCATGGATCTCTGGCCTGCAAAGCCCGGAAGCGATCAAGGCGTCAATGTCATCGTTCGGCTTTAACCCGCCGTCCGTCCATATTGAAGGCTTTATGCAGGGCCTGCCACACGCGCTGCCGTACCTTGCCTCGGCGGTTCCTCTGGGGCTGGCAAACTACATCTTTGACCTGGAGAACATTGAAAGTGCTCACGCGGCAGGGGATGAATACCCGACCCGCAAAGTGATGCTGGCAAACGGTCTGGCATCAATGCTTGGCTGCCTGATGGGTAATCCGTTCCCGGTGACGGTCTATGTTGGCCATGCGGGCTGGAAAGCGATGGGGGCGAGCATTGGCTATACGCTGGCGTCGGGTGTGACCATGTTCATCGTGCCGCTGTTCGGGCTGGGGGCGTTTATGCTCGCCATCATTCCGATGACCGCCATCGTGCCGATTCTGGTGTTTATTGGTGTGGTGACCGCCAACCAGGTGGTGAGAGAAACCCCCAAAGTGGAAGTGCCCGTGATCTTCATCTGTCTGTTCCCGTGGATCGCCAACTGGGCGCTGACCATGATGAACAGCGTGATGGGGGCGGCGGGCACCAGCGCGGCAAAAATCGGTACCGATGTGCTGCACAGCAAAGGCATCTACTACGAAGGGCTGGTGCATCTGGGGAATGGCGCACCGCTTGCCAGCATGCTGTGGGGTTGTATCGCCATCTTCGCCATCATCAATAAACCGCTGCGCGGTGCCGTTGCGGCGGCTGTCGGTGCGTTGCTGGCGCTGTTTGGGGTGATCCACGCCCCGGTGGTGGGCTTTGCCGAAGGCAGTTCGCTGATGTTCGTCACGGCGTATCTGATGATGGGCGGCATGTTTGTGGTGAAACATTTCCTTGATAGCCGGGAAGCGGCGAGCGCTGAAATTACTGTTGCGAAGGAACACGTATGAAAGAGCTTATGGTCGTCGCCATCGGCGGCAACAGCATTATCAAAGATAACGCCAGCCAGTCGATTGAACATCAGGCGCTGGCGGTCAAAGCGGTGGCTGAGTCGGTGCTGGAGATGCTGGCATCCGACTACGACATTGTGCTCACGCACGGAAACGGCCCCCAGGTGGGGCTGGATCTGCGCCGCGCCGAAATCGCCCACGAGCGGGAAGGGCTGCCGCTGACTCCGCTGGCGAACTGTGTGGCAGATACGCAGGGTGGTATTGGCTACCTGATCCAGCAGGCGTTAAATAACCGCCTTGCCGCACGCGGGGAGCAAAAAGCGGTCACGGTCGTTACTCAGGTGGAGGTGGATAAAAATGATCCGGGCTTCACCCATCCCACTAAACCCATCGGCGCGTTCTTTAGTGAAGTGCAGCGCGATGAGCTGCAACTCGCCCACCCGGACTGGCATTTTGTTGAGGACTCTGGCCGGGGTTATCGCCGCGTAGTGGCGTCTCCACAGCCGTTGAGGATTGTCGAAGCCGATGCCATCAAGACGCTCACGCAGAAAGGTTTTGTGGTGATTGGCGCGGGCGGCGGCGGTATTCCGGTGGTTCGCACACCTGAAGGTGATTACCAGAGCGTCGATGCGGTGATTGATAAGGATCTCTCCACCGCATTGCTGGCACGCGAGATCCACGCTGATGTGCTGGTGATCACCACCGGCGTGGAAAAAGTGTGTATCAACTTCGGCAAGCCAAATCAGCAGGCGCTGGACACCGTCAACGTAGCGCAGATGTCGCGGTACATGGATGAAGGGCATTTCCCGGCGGGCAGCATGCTCCCCAAAATCATCGCCTCGCTGGAATTTTTAAACCACGGCGGCAAGCGGGTAATCATCACCTCGCCGGACAGACTGCCTGCGGCGCTGCGCGGTGAAACCGGCACCCATATTGTTAATGAAGGAAGATAAGATGAGTGAAAACAAAAGCCGACGTGAGTTTATCAGCCAGAGCGGCAAAATGGTCACCGCCTGCGCACTGTTTGGTGCGACCGGATCTGTCGCGTATGCTGCGGATACTGCGAAGCCAACCTGCGAGACGGGCAAACCGATGAGCATCACCGCAAAACACTATTATCTGGATAACGTCCTGCTGGAAGCCGGGTTCAATTTCGACGGCGGCGTGGCGACCAGCACCCGCACCGAGCTGAAAACGCTGGAGATTAAAGACGGGAAGATCGTCGCCCTGCGGGATAACAAAAGCCACGCTGATGCCACGCTGCCGCACTACGATGCGGGCAGCAAACTGATGCTGCCGGCGATGCGCGACATGCACATCCATCTGGATAAAACCTTTTACGGCGGTCCGTGGCGCTCCCTTAACCGCCCGGCGGGCACGACCATTCAGGATATGATCCGCCTTGAGCAGAAGCTGCTGCCGGAGCTGCAGCCCTACACCCAGGAGCGCGCGGAAAAGCTGATCGACCTGATCCAGTCCAAAGGGTCCACCATCGCCCGTAGCCACTGCAACATTGAGCCGGTTTCCGGCCTGAAAAACCTGGAAAATTTACAGGCCGTACTGGCGCGCCGTAAACCCGGTTTCGACTGCGAAATCGTCGCCTTCCCGCAACACGGCCTGCTGCTATCGAACTCTGAAAAACTGATGCGCGAGGCGATGCAGGCGGGGGCGCACTACGTAGGTGGACTCGATCCCACCAACGTGGATGGCGCAATGGAGAAATCCCTCGACACTATGTTTCAGATTGCGCTGGATTACGACAAAGGGGTGGACATTCACTTGCACGAAACCAGCCCGGCGGGTGTGGCAGCGGTAAATTACATGGTGGAAACCGTGGAGAAAACGCCAGAGCTGAAGGGGAAACTCACCATCAGCCATGCTTTCGCGCTGGCTACGCTCAACGAACAGCAGGTGGATGAGATCGCCACCCGCATGGCAGCACAGCAGGTAACCATCGCCTCTACCGTGCCGATTGGCACTCTACATATGCCGCTAAAGCAGTTGCGGGATAAAGGCGTGTTTGTGATGACGGGTACCGACAGCGTAATCGACCACTGGTCGCCGTATGGCCTGGGGGACATGCTGGAAAAAGCGAATCTTTACGCTCAGCTCTACATCCGTCCGAACGAGCAGACGCTCTCCCGCGCACTCGGTATCGCCACCGGCGACGTGCTGCCGCTGAACGACAAAGGTGAGCGCGTGTGGCCGAAAGCGCAGGACGACGCCAGCTTTGTGCTGGTAGACGCTTCCTGCTCCGCCGAAGCCGTGGCGCGTATTTCCCCGCGCACCGCGACGTTCCATAATGGCAACCTCGTTTGGGGCTCGATGGGCTAATGTGGTGCCGGGTGGCGGCTTCGCCTTACCCGGCCTACTGAAACCCTCAAATCGTAGGCCGGGTAAGCGCAGCGCCACCCGGCAATGTTTTATACTGGGAGGCACATTCTTAAAGAGGGATCTGCCATGGCACAAAACATCTACGACAACCCGGCGTTTTTCGAAGGCTACGCCCAGCTTCCGCGCTCGGTGCAGGGGCTGGACGGCGCGCCGGAGTGGCCTGCGTTAAAAAGTATGCTGCCAGAGTTAACCGGCAAATCGGTTATTGATCTCGGCTGTGGATACGGCTGGTTCTGCCGCGCGGCGCGTGAGCTGGGCGCGTCTGACGTAATGGGCGTTGATATCTCAGAAAAGATGCTCGCCCGCGCGGCAGAATTGACCCACGATGACGGGATTCGCTATCAACGCAGCGATCTGGAATCTCTCAAGCTCAACGAGAACAGCCTCGATCTGGTCTACAGCTCGCTGGCGCTGCACTACCTGCCGGAACTGGACACGTTATTCGCCAACGTTCAACGCGCGCTCAAACCCGGCGGCAGCCTGGTCTTCTCGATGGAACACCCGATTTACACCTGCGCTACGCGTCAGGGCTGGCTGACCGACGATAACGGAGAGCGGTTCTGGGGTGTGAACCATTATCAGGACGAAGGCCAGCGCGTCAGCAACTGGCTGGCAGACGGGGTGATCAAATACCACCGCACGCTGGGCACCACGCTTAACGCGTTGATCGAGGCCGGATTAACTCTGAGCGAAATCAACGAATGGGGGCCAACGCAGGCACAGATTGACGCCTGGCCTGCACTGGCCGAAGAGGCGGAACGTCCGATGCTGGTACTCATTTCCGCCCGAAAGGGTCAATAACCCACCTTATACACCCGCCCGCTCTGCACGCCTTCTACGCTGCGACGATAGACCTGGGCGACGGTCGCGGCGGGCACGCTTTCAAAGCCCGGGAAGAAACCGTCGTAGGCTTCAGCAGATTCGGTGAGAACCGTTGGGCTAATCAGGTTGATGCGGATCCCGCGCGGCAGTTCGCAGGCTGCGGCGCGAACAAACCCTTCCAGCGCGGCATTTACCGTGGTGGCATTCACCCCCTGCGCAATCGGCTCGTGCGCCACAATTCCGCTTATCAACGTGATTGAGCCGCCTTCGTTCAGATAATGCTGGCCGGTCAGCGCCAGGCGCACCTGCCCAAGCAGTTTATCCTGCAGGCCCTGGTTGAAGTCACTGTCTTTCATCGTGGCGAGCGGACCGAAGTACAAACCCCCGCTGGCGGAGACAATGGCATCCACCGGGCCGATTTTCTCAAACAGCGCCTGCACGCTCGCCTGGGAAGTGATATCCACCTGATAGTCACCCTGCGTGCGACCTACGCGGATAACCTCGTGACGACGACTCAACTCTTCCGTCACTGCCCGACCGACTGTACCGCTGGCACCAATAATGACAATTTTCATCGCTGACTCCTTAATGTTGTGAGCCTTCATTCTTTAATAAATAAAAATGCAGATAAACTGGGCTAAAGTTAGAAGATTACTAACCAGAGGTTTGGAATATGGATAAGCTTCGCAGCATGGAGACCTTTATTGCCGTGGTTGAAAGCGGCAGTTTCACCGGTGCGGCGGCGCGGCTGGAGATGTCGGCGGTGATGGTGGGCAAGTATATTGCGTTGCTGGAGTCTCAACTTGGTACGCGTCTTCTGGAGCGTAATACGCGACGCCAGAGCCTGACCGACGCCGGACGGGTCTATTTCGACGAGGCGAAGCGGGTACTGGAGCAGGTTGCCATCGCCGAAAGCGCGGTTGAGCGCCTGCGCGCAACACCTGCTGGCACGCTGCGGGTAACGGCCCCCACGTCCTTTGGCGGCTGCGTGATTGCACCGCTCACCGCCACCTTTTTGCAACGCTACCCGGAAGTGCGCGTGGAGCTGGATCTGACCAACCGGATGGTGGATCTGGTGGAGGAGGGCGTCGATCTGGCCATCCGCATTGGCGACATTCGCAACGACGACCTGGTCGCGAAATACCTCTGTCCTTACCGAATGGTGATCTGCGCCGCGCCTGATTATCTGGCGCACTACGGCACGCCACAAACGCCCGCCGATCTGGTGGATCATCTTTGTCTGTCCCACAGCGTGTGGACTGCACGCAATGAATGGCGGCTGCCGGGTGTCGAAGGGGAGGTGCGCTGGAAGCGTGATGCCATCCTAAGATGCAACGACGGCTACGGGCTGCGGATGGCCGCAAGAGCCGGGGCGGGGCTGTTATTACAACCGGAAGTGCTGGTCGCGGAAGAGCTGGAAAGTGGTCGGCTGGTGCGGGTGCTGGAGGATTACATTCCAGAGCCAAGACCGGTGCATTTGTTGTGGCGTCAGGATTTACGACCGCTCCCTAAGCTAACAGAATTTATCGCCCATATTCTGCTAAGATTGGGCACAATATAATAAAAGAAGGTAAGCAAAGAATGTCTGTGAATAAACTCGCCAGCAGCGCGCAGGGCCTGCAATCATCTGCCATCCGTGAATTATTAAAACATAGCAAAATGGCAGGGGTCATTTCGCTGGGCGGGGGTATTCCTAACCCTGCATTGTTCGATCATGAAGGCCTGAAAATGGCCGCTGATGCCGTATTATCCCAGCATTTTGGCGAAGCTTTCCAGTACGGTCTGACCGAAGGTGTTCCTGGGCTACGGGAAGAAATTCAGCGCATCTGTGAAGGGCGTGGGATCCGCTGTAAGGCGGATGAGGTGGTCGTGACCTCTGGTTCACAGCAATCACTTGACGTGCTGGCGCGTGCATTAATTAACCCTGGCGATACCGTCGTCGTCGAGCGTCCAACCTATCTTGCCGCGCTGCAGGTATTTGGCCTGGCGCAGGCGAATTTTGAATCCGTGGGTACCGATGCTGACGGAATGAAAGTGGATGAGCTCGAAGCGCTGGTGGCCAATAAACCCATTAAAGCGGTTTATATTGTGCCGACATTTGGTAACCCGGGTGGGGTAACCCTTTCAGAACCGCGTCGTAAACAGCTGGTGGAATTATCGAAGCGTTATGACTTCGTGATTATTGAAGACGATCCGTACAGCGAAATTAATTACACCGATGAAGTTTTCCGCCCGTTAATTGCCCACGCCAAAGATATCGGTAACGAAGAGAACGTGGTGTATACCTCAACCTTCTCTAAAATTCTTGCGCCAGGCACCCGCGTGGGCTGGGTGCTGGTACCGGAGTGGCTGAAGCGCGCGGTGGTGAATCTCAAGCAAACCACCGATCTGCACACCAGCACGCTGTCACAGCTGATGACGTACGAATACCTGAAAACCGGTCGTCTGGCCGATCAGATTAAAATGATCCGCGAAGCCTATCGCCAGAAATACCAGACGTTCGCAACAGAACTGGAAGCCGAGCTGGGTGATGTGATGTCATTCCACAAGCCGAAGGGCGGCATGTTCCTGTGGGCGACTATGAAAAATGGGAGTAATACCACTCGCTGGCTGGAAAAAACGTTAAGTAACGGCGTAGTATTTGTGCCGGGCGAATTTTTCTACTGCAATGAGCCAGACCATTCGACGCTGCGTATGTCGTTTGTCACGCCAACGGATGAAGAGCTGAAAGAGGCGGTTCAACGCCTGAAAAAATCGCTGTAAAAGACCCGCGCATAATGGCGTTCCTGCCGTTATGCGCAATATTCTTGCAGCGCGGCCAAAGCCGCTATCTTCCATGGTGATCTCCATGTTTGAATTTCTGATCGGTGTCATTACGCACACGCCCGTCTGGGTGTGGGTGCTTTTTGTCTTTCTCATCTCTCGCGGTATCAAAGCCCGCAAGCCGACTACCGTCACGCTGGAGAGGCTTGCTGTCATTCCGGCGATCTTTCTTATCTGGGATATCTACGATCTGGTGGTCTACCGCACGCTGAGCCCTGGAACCGTTGCCTTGTGGATTGCCGGGATCCTTGCCGGATCTGCGCTGGGATATGTCCTGATCAGGCAGACAGTTATCACCCGCGCAGAGGCGCCGCGCAGCCTTTACCGCCAGGCAGACTACACCGCACTGCCGTTTATGATGCTGGCGTTTGGGGTGAAGTATGTGCTGGGTGTAATGAGTGCGGTCTCTCCGCAGACAATGCAGCAGCCCGCCATGAGCGCGCTGGCGATCGTCTCTGGCGGTGTGTTTGCTGGTGTGTTTCTCGGGAAATTTGCGCGCTATGTTGGCGTGTATGTCGCCCGTGTTCCGGTCTGAATTTACAGCAGGCCTTTTTGCGCGAAGGTAATGCGCGTGGCTTCGTTGAGATCAAGCTCTTTTAACGATTCTGGACTTACCCAGGCGATCTCCTGAAACTCTTCATTAAACGTGACTTCCCGGTTGGCGCTGATGCAGTCGAAGATCAGATAAATCATGTAAATCTCCTCAGTGGTGCCATCGGCGTAGGTTTTCACCCTGATGTCATCGCGAAAAGCCCATGGTGTGACCGAGACGATCTCCAGTGCGTTGCCCAGCTCTTCGCGGATCTCACGGCGTAATGCCTGTTCCATGGTTTCGCCCGGCTCCATTCCGCCACCGGAGAGAGCCCACTGGCCGGGGAACACGCCGCGATCGTCGGCCATTTTGCACAGCAGGTAGGCCCCGTCGTTCTGGATGATGGGGCAGACAATCGTTCGTTGGCGCATGATTTCTTCCTGAAAAAGTATTGAGTAGGTAAATTTTGTGCCGAATCAGGCAACATCCGGCTGGCCAGATTTTCGCTTAGCCATGACGTCCGCAACGGTCTTTATACGGCTTAACTCCTCCTGCGTCCGGGAGTTAGATTGTGCTTCCCAGATATCGACGTTCAGCTGTAGGTTCAGCCAAAATTCAATAGTGGTATCAAAGGCTTTTGCCAGTTTTATCGCCATATCGGCAGTAAGTTTGCGATTGTTATTGACCAGCGCACTGATGGTATTGCGGTGTACATTAAGCATCTCCGCCAGATCGCTGATTTTCAGATTGAGCGGTTCAAGATACTCGTACTGCAACACGTCGCCCGGCGTGGTAGGTTTGCGGTGTGCCTGTTGAAGTGTCATAGGTGATGCCTCACTTGTGTTGCGTGTACCTGTGTGGAGAGAGGTAGAGATCGTCTGCTTTACCCTCTGTCCAGAGAAATACAAGCCTGTATTGCCTGTTTACCCGGATTGAGGAATATCCCTTCAGAGGAGGATTCAATGCTTCATACATATTGCCCGGTGGCGATCGCAAATCCCGGTGAGAAGTAGCTGCGTTGATGATGTCGAGCTTTCTCGCAAGCGCTGTCTCCAGATTTGAAGGAATAACATTGCTCGATCTACCGTAAAGAAAAAAATCCTCAAGCCATTGATCCCGAAAATGATTAATCATAATGCTGGTGAGCTCCAGTCCATGAAGCTGAGTGAATAGTAGTGCACTCTTGCACTGTGCGCAAGTGCATTTTGTCTGCGGGTAATATTACCCTGGTGATGGCTGAAGGGAAGTGGGATGCATGACTAAAGGTAAATTCTTCGAGGTGGATTCCGCTTCTGGCGTGCGGTTTAATGCCCGGCGGCGCTGCGCGGGAACGTAGGCCGGGTAAGGCGAAGCCGCCACCCGGCACTCCAGGCTTAACGCTCCCTCAGCGCCTCCTTCGCCCGGTTAAACGGCTTAATCAGATAATCCAGCACCGTTTTCTCTCCGGTCTTAATGTCCACCGTCGCAATCATCCCCGGTACAATCGAGAAGTGCCTGCCTGCTTTATTCACCAGGTAGTCCTGGCTGGTGCGGATAAACACCCGGTAATAGAACACCTCCGGCTTGGCTTCGTCCTGGATGGTGTCCGGGGAAATGGTCTCCACGACCCCGTGCAGCCCGCCGTAAATGGCGTAATCATAGGCAGTGATTTTGACCAGCGCCTCCTGGTTCGGGTGGATAAAGGCGATATCGCGGGGCGACAGGCGGGTTTCAATCAGCAGGTGATCGTCCACCGGGACAATCTCCATCAGCTCGCCGTTGGGCGGGATCACGCCGCCGATGGTGGTGACCTTGATGTTTTTGACGATCCCGCGCACCGGGGATTTGACGGTCAGACGGGTGACGGAATCCTGACGGCCTTTAAGAATGGCCGAAACCATATCCACCTCCGCGTTGGCCTTGGATAACGCCTCGCGGGCCTGAACGTAATACTGTGAGCGCACGTCGGTGAGCTTCAGCTCCAGGTCACTTTTTTGCCGCTGCAACCGTAGCACCTCTACGTGGCTGGCAGCACCGGTTTTCACCAGACGTTGGGTGATCGCCAGCTCTTTATTCGCCAGGTCTAACGCGGCGCGCAGCTCTCGCTGGGTGTCATCCAGTTGTGCGCGGCGGGAGTTGTAGAGTCGTGTTTCATCGGCAATCAGATCCGGCCATTTTGCCAGCGAAGGGGGAAACTTCAGCGGGAGATCGTTCACTTCGGCGTACAGGCGGGCGCTGGAGGCCAGTGACGCGCGGTAACGCGCAGCGCTTTCGCCGACGTTCGATTCGGAACGCGTCGGATCAAGCCGCGCAAGCACCTGCCCGGCCTGTACCTGATCCCCTTCGTGGACGTTCAGTTCGGTGAGGATCCCGCCGTCAAGCGACTGCAATACCTGCTCGCGCGAGCTGGGGATCACTTTACCCGAGCCGGTTGAAACCTCATCCAGCACGCCAAACCACGCCCAGACGCCCAGCACCACAAACATCAGCAGTGAAAAGATCACGATCCGTCGCGCACCGGTGTAGCCGCTTTCGGAGTCGAGGGCGTTATCCAGATCGTCCATTGCCGCCACGTCACGCTGACTGATTTTCATTTTTCCACTCCCGTCCGGTTGCTGCCTGCTGCTGCTGTTGCTGCATGCGGCTGTTGCTCAGCGCCTGCGCTTTTGGCGCGTCCATCACCAGCATTCCCTCTTTGAGCACCACCACCCGCTCCACCAGTTCCAGCACCGGTACGCGGTGCGTGGCGACAATCAGGGTGCGGTGCCCGAGCCAGTCTCCCAGACGCTGGATAAATTCCCGCTCGGTGTGCTCGTCCAGCGACGCGGTGGGTTCATCCATCAGCACAATATTCGGATCGCGCAGGAGCATCCGCGCCAGCAAAATCGACTGGCGTTGTCCGCCGGATAATCCCACGCCGTTTTCCATGATCGGGTAATCCAGCCCCTTGGGCAGCTTCTGCACGAAGCCGGCCGCGCCGGTCAGTTCCAGCGCCTCGAAAATCTCGTCGTCGGTGGCGCGCGGCATGCCGAGGGTGATGTTTTCGCGCAGGGTGCCGTAAAACAGCCGCGCGTTCTGGGTCATAAAACCGACGTTGCGACGAACGTCGGCGACATCGAGATGCGGCAGGCTGAAGTTATCAAGCCGCAGCTCGCCAGCCGCCAGGTCCATTCCGCCCGCCATGGCCTGTAGCAGGGTCGATTTACCCGCGCCATTGCGCCCGAGGATCGCCACTTTCTCACCCGGACTGATCTCCAGTCGGTTAATGCGCAGCGCCATGCGCGGATCGTCCGGCTGATAGCGGAACTGCGCCTGCTCGAACAAGTAGTGACCGCGCAGCACGTCCTGGCGGATCGGCGTCTCTTCGCGCTGGTTCTCGGTAGGCAACTGCATAATGCTGTCCAGCCCCTCTTTGGCCGCTTTGACCTGCTGCCAGCGGGCCAACACGCCGCACAGCGTCGCCATGGGGGCAATCATGCGGGAGGCCAGCATAGACGCCGCAACCACGGAACCGGTGGTCAGAGTGCCGTCGATCACCATCGGCGCACCGACCACAATCACGCCAGCGTAGACCAGGCTCTGAATGGTCATCCCCCAGCTGATCAGGTTCTGCGTCAGTTCCCGGGTGCGCAGGCCGGATTCCGCGGTGATCTGGATATAACTGTTCCACTGCTGCAAAAAGCGGTTTTCCGCCTGCATCAGCTTGATGTCCTCCAGCCCTTGCACGCTCTCCACCAGCACCGCATTGCGCAGGGTCGATTCATGGGCCGACTGTTTCGCCAGCTCTGCCAGCTTCTTCTGCAGCAGCAGGCCGGGCAGAACCATGATCACCGCCGCCACCGGCGCGATCCACGCCAGTTGCGGGGCGATGATCGCCAGCACCACCACAAACAGTAAGAAGAACGGCAGGTCGACAATCGTGGAAATGGTGGAGGAGGTTACCATCTCACGGATCTGCTCCAGCTCGCGCAGTTGAGAGATAAAACTGCCGGTGGAGCGGGGGATCGCGCTGTTGCGCAGGCGCAGGGCGTGGCCGAAGACGCGATCCGAAACGCGCATATCCGAGCGCTTGCCCAGCAGATCCATAATGTGTCCGCGCGCCACGCGCAGTACAAAGCCAAACAGGGTGGCGATCAACACCCCAATCGTCAGGACGTAAAGCGTCGGGTAGGACTGGGCGGGGATCACCCGGTCGTAGACCTGCATGGAAAAGACGATCCCGGAGAGCGACAGCACGTTGATAAACAGCGCGGCCAGCATCACCCAGCTGTAGGGTCGTAAATCGCGCATCACCAGCCGGTAGAGCCAGTCCGGACGGTATTTTGATATATACGCGTCCACGCGGCTGTCCTTCAGCGCGGCGAGTGGACGCAGGGCAATGACGTGGCGGATAGCGGGCAGCATCGCCGTCATCGACAGCCGGTTGGTGTAAGTCTCATCGTCGAAAAAGCTGACCTCCAGCGTATCGTCCCCGTCGAAATGCTCGATCACGCCGATCCTGCCGTCATTCATCGCCACCACTACCGGCAGACGCCAGCTGTTGATAGCCTCCTGGCCGCCGGTAAGCAACTGAAACGACAGCCCCGCTTCACGGGCCAACTGGGTGAGGGCGGGCACCATCGGTTTGCCTTTCAGCCACGGAGCGCCTGCGATCAGCGCGCCGGGAGAGCAGGCGACACGGTAGCGCGTGGCGACAAAACCAAAGGCCTGAGCCCACTGCGCCAGCGCCTCATCTGTCATCGTTTCACCCTGCGGGATTTCGCGTTGCTTCATGGCTGGATCTCCACGGTCTGGATGGTGCGGTTATCAAGATCGAACGCGTGACGCAATTGCCCGGTGTTATAGAGGCAGTTGAGCTGCAGCTGGTGCAACTGGCCAAGAGTCTGCTGCTGGGTGAACCGCGCCTGATAGACCTCCTGCTCGGCGTTGAGCACATCAAGCAGCGGGCGTGAGCCGAGATCGAGATATTGCTGCTGGTACAGCTCGCGGGTGCGGGCGCTGAGAGCTTCCTGACGACCCTGGATTTGCAGCGTGCTTTGCAGGCTCATCACCTGGCTGCGGGCTTCGAGCAGTTTCTGGCGGACGTCAAGACGCGTGCGCTGAATGGTGGACTGCGCCGCGTCTACTGCGTGTCCGGCGGCATTACGCCGGGCGGTAAGGCCACCGCCCTGATAGAGCGGCATCTGCACTTTCACCCACGCGGAATACTGGGTGCGATCCCGCGTTTCGCTCCCCGCATAGCGATCGTTCATGTAATGGCGCACTTCTGGCTCCAGCGAGACAGTCGGCGTCATTTGTGCTTCGGCGTAGTCAAGGTTTGCCTGGGCAACGTTAGCCTGTGCCCATGCGGCAAGTACAGCGGGAACCAGACGGTCGTCCGGCTCGGCGATATCGCAGCTCCGCCCCAGCTTTTGCGGAAAATCATTGCTGATATCGTTCAGGCTGTTCCAGCCGAGAAAACTCATCAGTGTGGCGCGGGCGCTGTCGAGACTGGCCTGATACTGCATCAACTGCGCGCGCGCACCTTCAATACGCGCATCGGTCTGTACGACGTCAGAGAGCGACGTGGCCCCTTCGTCGTTACGCTGGCGGGTCAGTGTGCCAATGGAGGAGAGAGCCTCAAGCTGCTCTTTCGCGGTGTCGACCATCTGCTGCCAGGTTTGTACCTGCACCATGGCGACAGCGGTATCGTGGGCGATGGTGTCGATGCTGACCAGCACGTTGGCTTGCTGCTGGGCAACTCCGGCATTCTCGGCTCGTACCTGACTTGCCACCTTGCCAAAATCGTAAAGCATTTGTGAGAGGGAGAGCACCATTGACGGCGTAAAGCCGTTCTGGTCGCCGTCATGGGAATAACCGTTGTCCACACCGGCATTAATCTGTGGATAGTATTTTGATTTAGCGACGTCCACCTCTTCGCTCTGTTCATAGAGTTTCCCCACGGCTTCGCTGATGGCCGGGTGCCAGGTGACGGCACGGTTGACGGCTTCGCCAAGCTGCAATGAACCGGGCGCGGCTTTACCGGCCACAGGGGCCACGCGACCATTGAGTGAGGGGAGTTCCTGCGTTTCGCGGAGTTGTCCGGTATTGATGGTCGCCGCCGGGTTCGCGCTGAGAGCGGGCACAGATATCAGGCAGCACGAGAGCCACCAGTAAGGCATCTTCATTCCCATGTCATGTCCCTAATAAATATGTACAGCTTTATTATTTATGCCCGGGCGCTGTGCGCCCGGGTCATCTCTTGCAGGTGCTATCAGGTAATGATGTGTTGCTGGTTAACAAGCTCGTCGTAGGTGGTCTGCACGTTATCAAGCGTAACGAGTGCAGTATTAGTGTAGGTGGACCCTGCACCATCACGGTCGATGGAGATCACGGTATTGCCATTACTATTAGTGACATGCAGATAATTCCCCAACGAGGCGGTATTGCCGTCCCAGCCCACGAGCAGATCGCCAATGTCGATCTTGTCTCCCTGCGCCAGCGAGAAGCCGGTCCAGTGATCGCCCGCGGTGCTGCTGACGTTGCCTGCCGTGGCATTGCCTGCCGTATTATTCAGCACCTGGTAAATCAGCGTATCGCCGTAGGCCGTACCGGTGATGGCGTCGTTATGTTCCGAGCTGATGAACTGTGGTGCCATATTGATGGTCAGTGTGGCGCTGTCCGTGTTGCCGTTGGCATCGGTCAGGGTGTAGTTGAAGGTCTCCTTCGAGGTCATGGTTGAGAGTGAGATCCCGCTGTTGAGGGTATAGGTGTAATGGCCGTCTGCGCCGATCGCCAGGGTGCCGTAATGACCGGTGATGTTCACCGTTGCGCTGCCGGTATACGGATCCAGCGTGGTGGTCACGCCGTTGTAACCGGTCACGCTCAGACGGGTATCTACCGAGTGGAGCTGATCCAGCACGCCGCCAGAGTCGGTGCCGTCGAAGATATTACCGTTGACGGTGTGGGTGCCGGTGACGTCGAAATCACTCAGCGAGTAGGTGGTGCCATTCACGCTTGGGGTAATGGTGATAGTCCCGACGCTGAGCCCAGGCACGCTGCCGGTATAGCTCAGCGTATAGGTTCCGGCGTTGAGATCCAGCCCGGTCAGTGGGACGTCAATATTGCCGCCCAGCAAAGAGCCGCCGCTGAAGGAGCCGGTACGAATAGCGCCCGAGCTGTCACTGAGCGTCCAGTTTACCGTCAGCCCACCCAGCGCCAGCCCCGAATCGACATGGAAGTGCAGTGACGCGTTGTGCAGCGCGGTGTTCGGGTCTACCACAAAGGTCCCGCTACCCGTGCCCTGGGTTGACGAGAACAACGCTGTCGTCCAGCTGGCGCTGCCGACTGTGGTATCGGAGTAGGTCGACGTATGGTGCACCGAGGTGAGATCCATCACGGTGCTTACATCGTTGACCGCATCCATCGCCTGCGCAGTTGGGGTGATGTTAAGCGATGCCGTATCCTTTGAGCCGTCAGGGGCGGTGACGGTGTAGACGAAGGTATCTGGCGTGCTGATATGGTCTGCACCCACGCCGGCTCTCAGGGTATAGGTGTACTGGCCGGACGAATTAATGGTCAGCGTGCCGTATTCTCCCTGAATGTCGGTTGTGCCACTGCTGTTGACCGCCACGCCGTTCACTTCCGTGACCACCGTGCCTGCCGGCACAGGGTCATTCGCCAGTACGTCGCCCGTGGTTGTTTCACTGATGCTCGCCACGCTGTAGACATGATCCTGCAGGACGCTCAGCGTGTAGCCTGTCAGGACCGCGATCCCGGATGCGGTATTCAGCAGGAACAGATACTCCCCGGCGGGCAGGTTCAGCGTTAACTGGGATGACGTTCCCCCCAGCAGCGGGGCGCGAAGCCAGCCGGGTTCAACGCGGACTTGCTCGAAGGTCTGGGTCGCGTTGTTGAACTTATAGACGTACAGATCAAACACCGATGCGAGGGCCACGCCACCCACGGAGGCCTGGATGGTCATGGTGCGGGTGGTACCTTCCTCGACGTTATAGATAATCGGGTTGGTCATATCGTCCAGCAGATTAAGCCCCAGCGTACTGCCAAGATTTACCCCCACCACGGTAAAACCACCCTGAGACGAAGTCCCGTTATTGATTTCACTCACGGTGGTGTCAAAGGTCAGCGAGGCCGTGTCGTCCACTGCCACAATACCGTTGACGACGGTACCGGCTCCCAGGGACAGCACCAGGTTCGCCGACGCGCTGACGCCGTTATAGGTGATGGTGTAGCTGAAGCTCTCCGTCCGGCCAATGACCGCTGCGCTGGTGTCGGTCAGGTTGTAGGTGTAGCTGCCGTCGCGGTTGATGGTCAGCGTACCGTACTGGCCCTGAATCACCGTGCCGTCAGCCGTAACGTTGGTTGTGGTTCCCTGCGCGTTAGTGACGGCCGTGATCGTCGCCCCTGCCGGAGCATTGTCGCTGCCTGCGGTTGGGTCAACGTCGGTGATCACGTTCCCGTTCAGGCTGGTGTCGCCCGTCACTGTACCCGGGCCTGTCTCTTTCACCGCCACATCCAGACTGGTGTAAGAGCCGGTTGCCAGCAGGTTGGTGTTATAGCTCAGGACACGATAGTCACCGTCAGCCAGCCCGGTCAGGTTCAGTGATACGCCTGTAGCCCCGAGGGTCAACAGATCGGCAAACTGCGGTTGTCCGGTGTCGACGACGGTGGTCCAGGTGCTGCCGTTCCAGTGTTGCACCACCAGCTCAAGAGTGTTGAGCAGAGAGAGTACCGCGCCCGTAGCGTTGGCATTCACCACGATATCTGCGCTGCCGCCGCTGACTACGGTGAAGTTCACCTGGGCGGTGTCATTCCCCAGCAGCGTCAGGACGTTGCCCACGGCGCCAACCAGCAGGAAGCCGTAATCGCTGTACTGAGTATTGGTGACGGTTGCCGTGGTACTGAGGTTCAGCTCTTCGACGTTGTTGCTGGCGGAGAGCGGCAGCACCGGCGCAAGAGCCGAACCAGACAGCGAGGTGTTGCCTGCCGCATCGGTGGCGGTGATCTGCAGCGTCTGGCCTTCGATCTGTTTGTTAACAAAGGTATAGCTGTATGTACCGTTGCTGCCCGCAATGGTGGTCACCGTCGAGCCATCCGCAAGGCGGATACTGACGGTGCTGCCGGCTTCGGCATTCCCGGTCAGGACACTACCGTCGACGTTAAAGGTTCCGGTCGGTGCCGTGGGGGCGGTCGTATCGACGATTATCGTCGTCACGGCTGACGCCACGCTGGTGTTGCCCGCCGCATCGGTAGCCGTGGCGGTGAAGTTATGCGTACCCTCCGTCAGCGTGGTGGTGGTTTGCGGCAGGGTCCAGTTGCCGCTGCCATCGGCGGTCACCGTGCCCACCAGCGTGATGCCATCGTAGATCCGGACCGTGGCATTCGCTTCGGCAGTCCCGGTCAGCGTTGGACGCGTGTCGTTGGTCGGATTCGTACCGGTCACCGGACCGGTAACGCTGCCGACATCATCAATCACTGAACTGATGACCGGCGCACCTGGCGCAGCGGTATCGACGTTAATCACATACCCGGCGGTTGGTGCGCTGGCGTTGCCCACCGCATCCGTGGCGGTAAAGGTCAGCGTGTGTGCACCGTTGCTCAGCGCCGGAGATGGCGTATAGCTCCACGCCCCGCCGGTCGCCGTCACGCTGCCGATCTGTACGCCGTTATCAAAGATTTTCACCGTCGATCCGGCTTCCGCCGTGCCGGTGATAGTTGGCTGGGCATCGTTGGTGAACCCACCGTTAGCAACCGGCGTCGCCGCATTGCCCACGTCATCCAGGATACTGGTCAGCACCGGCAGAGCAGGCGGCGTGGTGTCAATTGTCAGGCTGAAGCTTGTTGAGGATACGCTGGTGTTGCCAGCCGCATCCGTGGCCTGGGCGGTGAAGCTGTGCGGACCTGCTGTCAATGTGGTGGTGAGCAGGATGCTCCAGCTGCCGCTGGCATCCGCGGTGCCTGTTCCGACAAGTGTTGTGCCTTCATAGATCTTCACGGTGGCAAACGGTTCGCTGGTTCCGACAAGCCGCGGTACGGTGTCGTCGGTGCTTTGCCCGGACGTAAGCGGGCCGGTGATAGTGCCCACGTCGTCTATCGCCTGGCTGATAACCGGCGCGTTTGGTGCCGAGGTATCAACGATCAGGGTAAAGCCCGGCGAGGTTGGGCTGATGTTGCCCGCCGCATCGGTGACGGTGGCGGTCCAGGTATGACTTCCGTTGACCAGTGGCGTTGACGGCGTAAAGCTCCATGCGCCGGTACCGTCCGCCAGTGCGGTGCCGACTGGCTGCCCGTTTTCATAAATGGTCACCGTCGCGTTGGCGGTCGCGGTGCCGTTCAGCGTCGGCGTGGTGTCGTCAGTACTCTGCCCGGAAGAGAGCGGAGTTTGTATACTGCCGACATTGTCGCCTGCGGTCGAAATAACCGGAGCCGATGGCACGGCCGTATCCACGGTCAGGTTAAACGGTGTCGTTGTGCTGCCAGTGTTGCCTGCCGTGTCGGTCGCGTTGAAGGTGATAGCATGTGGCCCATCGCTCAAATCGGTACCCGGGGTAAAGGTCCAGTTGCCCTGGGCATTCACCACCGCGGTACCAACTTCGTTGCCATCGACAATCACATGGATGGTGGAACCCACTTCGCCTGTGCCATTGAAGGTCGGACGTGCGTCGTTGGTGCTGTTGCCCGTCGTGAGCGTACCGGTGGCCGGAGCGACATCGTCGATGACGCTGGTGACCACTGGTATACCGGGGCCTGAAGTATCCACAGTAAAGGCGAAGACCGACGAGTTAGCCGAGGCGTTACCTGCCACATCCGTTGCATAAGCACGAAGGGAGTAGCTGCCATCGCCCAGCGGCGTACTCGGGGTAAAGGACCAGTTCCCGCTCTGATCAACGGTAGCCAGGCCAATCTGCGTACCGTTATTCATAATGTGGATGGTGCTGCCCGCCTGTCCGGTACCGCTAATCGTCGGCGTGTTGTCGTTGGTGACCTGCCCACTGGTAAGGTTGCCCGTGGCACCGCCCGGGACGTTGTCATTCACATTATCCAGTGTCGGAACCGTCGGTGCTGTCAGGTCAACCACTACGCTCCAGGGAGCAGAGACCGCGCTGACATTGCCCAGCGGATCTGTCGCCTGGACGGTGAAGCTGTGCGAGCCTTCGGTAAGCGCGGTGTCAGGGGTAAACGTCCATGCACCGGTGCCGTCAGCCGTTACCACGCCAATCTGCGTGCCACCGTCAAAAATCGTCACCACGCTGTTTGCTTCTGCGGTTCCTGAAAGGGTTGGCGTGGCATCGTTGGTCGGATCGCCGCTGATCACCGTGGTGGCGTTACCGACATTATCCGTGACGTTAGTGATGACCGGTGTGGTGGAAACCGTATCCACCACAACGGTGAAGCCCGCCGAAGGCGCGCTCTGATTCCCGGCCGGATCGGTCTCGCGGATGGTCAGGACGTTATTCCCCTCCGCCAGGGGCGACGTTGTATAGCTCCAGGTTCCCGTATTGCCAACCACCACGCTGCCCAGCAGCGTTCCGTTGCTGTAGACAGAGATGGTGTCGCCTGCTGTACCCGTACCGGTGAGGGTGGGTTGGTTATCGTTGGTGGTCTGGCCGCTGGTCAGCGGGCCCGTGCCGGGACCCACATCGTCAAGTACTGAGCCAATGGTGGGTGTACCCGGCGCAGTGAGATCGACGGTAACGGCTGCGGCCGGAGAGCGACCGCTGGTCAGGCCATTGAGGGTCGCGGTTACCTCAAAGGTATGCAGCCCTTCGCCCAGCGCGGGCGGCGTATAGCTCCAGTTTCCGCTGCCGTCGGCGGTGACCGTCGACACGGGCGTCACGCTACCGTCCAGGTAGATGGTAATCAGGCTGCCGGCTTCGGCCGTGCCGGTAAGCGTTGGCGTGGTGTCGTTGGTAGTTTTGTCTTTCACGTCGCCGGTGACAGGGGCAAGGTCATCGTTGATCGCCGTAATAACCGGTACCTGAGGCAGATCGAGCGGTGAATCGGTGACGATAAACGTCGCGCCAGGGCTGCTGTTACCTGCGGCATCGGTGGCGGTTACGGTCAGCGTGGCAGGATCCAGTTGCGCGGGGCTCAGCGCAATAGAGAAGCTGCCATCGCCTGCAACAACGCCGGTACCAATGACCACACTACCGTCTTTCACGGTAATGATGCTTCCTGCCTCACCGGTACCGGTCAGCGGTGTCCCTTCCGTTGCCAGGTTCATATTAGTCGGGTCTGGCGGCGCGGCAGTATCCACGGTGACGCTGAGTGGTGCTGAACTTCCTGAGAGATTACCTGCCGGATCGCTGGAAGAAACGGTGAAGGTGTGCTGGCCGTCGGACAGCGTGCTCCCGGCGGTCCAGCTCCAGCTGCCATCCGGCTGTATGGTTACTGGCACCCCCGACGGAGTACCGTCGACGGAGACAATAACGGAGGTTCCCGGTTCGCTGGTCCCGGTGAGGGTCGGCGTACCGTCATTGGTGTAGAGCACGCTGCCTGAAAGAGAGCTGGGAGTGATGGCATCTATCAGCGGTATTTCAGGTGCAGTGGTATCTACCGTGACGTCAAAGACCGGGCTAAGGGCGCTAACGTTACCTGCCGCGTCAACACCCGCAACGGTGATATGCAGTGGACCGTCGGTTTGTGCTGGCAGAGTGAAGGACCATTCGCCAGTACCACTCACCGTCACTCGTCCCAACTCGACGCCGTTGTTGTAGACGATCACCGTCTCGCCGATTTCGCCAGTACCACCGACCGTCGGCGTCGAATCCGCGGTATAACCATCATCCAGCGCGCCGCCCACGGCACCTATCACCGGCGTAGCTGGTGCTACGGTATCCACCGTGATCGTTATCCCCGGTGAGGAGCCAGAGACGTTGCCCGCTTCGTCGGTAGCGGTAGCGGTATATTCGTGGTTCCCCTCAGCAATATTACTGCCAGGGCGCCAGCTCCATTTGCCGTTGCTGTCTACCGTGGCGGTGCCGACGACCGACGCCGCACCGCCATTTACGCTGTCATAAATGGTGATAACGTCGTTTGCCGTTCCGGTACCGCTCAGAACCGGACGGGGATCGTTGGTCGTTCCGCCATCGGCAACCGGTCCGGTTATCTGGGTGACGCTGTCGGTAATGACCGGTGCAACAGGCGTAGCCGGCGCGACGGTGTCAATGGTGATGGTGACCGGTTGGGATGGAGCGCTTTCATTACCTGTACCGTCCATGTTGGTGACGGTCAGGGTAATGTCATAGGTGCCGTTAGGCAGCGGGTTGGCTGGTGTCCAGCTCCAGTTGCCGTTGCTGTCTACCACGGTATCACCAATTTTGACGCCGCTATCGTAGATGGTCACGGTATCGCCCGCCGTGCCGGTACCGCTCAGGGTTGGCGTGGTGTCGCGAGTGATTTCGCCCGGGTTCAGCGGCGTTTGTACTGCGCCACCGTCAGGGTTGACGGTGATTGCCGGGGTATCTGGCGTGGCAGGTGCCACGGTATCTACCGTCAGTACAAACGGGCTGGAGACGGTGGTATTGCCTGCGGCATCCGTGGCGTGAACGGTCAGTGAATGCAGGCCGTCTGTGAGTGGGGTGACTGGCGTAAAACTCCAGCCGCCACTGCCATCGAGGGTGGCGGTGCCAAGCAGGGTTGTGCCGTCATAGACGGTGATCACTGCATCAGCCGGGGCGGAGCCCTGAAGCAGCGGTTGGGTGTCATCTGTGGTATCGCCGCTGCTGAGCGGGCCCTGAACGCCGCCGACATCATCGAGCACGCTGGCGATGGTCACCGCCCCTGGCGGCGTGGTATCGACAGTAAAGGTGAAGCTGTCTGAGGCGAGACTGGTGTTTCCCGCCGCGTCGGTTGCGATGACGGTAAAGGTATGCGCGCCGTTACCGAGCGGTGTGGTTGGGGTAAAGGTCCACGCACCGTTACTGTCCGCCACTATCGTGTCAACATCTGTACCATCCAGACGGATGGTGACGGTTGAGCCCGGCTCTGCGGTACCGTTGAGCGTCGGCGTGGTGTCGTTGGTGCTGTCGTTAGCGTTGAGCGCACCGAGGCGCTCGGGCACATCATCTATCACCTGGGTAATAACCGGAGCCGCAGGTACGACGCTGTCAATCGTCAAAGTCCAGGTGTTGGAGACGCCGCTTGAGTTACCTGCCGCGTCGGTTGCAACAGCGGTCAGGGCGTGAGGCCCCTCACCGATTGGCGAGGACGGCGTAAAGACCCATACGCCGAGGCCATTGGCAACGGTTGTACCGATAGCCACACCGTCCACGCGGAGGGTGACCGTTGCGTTTGCTTCAGCGGTACCGCTGAGCGTTGGGGTCGTGTCATTGGTGGTGGCATTTTGGCCGAGCGAGCCAACAATTCCCCCGGGCACATCGTCCACGACCTGGGAAATCACCGGGGCTGCAGGTGCCGTCCCGTCGACGTTAATTGTCCACGAGGCAGATATTCCACTCTGGTTACCGGCGGGATCCGTCGCCGTTGCCGTGAGCACGTAAGTGCCATCGACCAGCGGTGAGGGCGGCGTAAAGCTCCAGAGGCCAGATTGCGGAACAACCACCGTGCCGAGGACATCGCTGCCGTTAGAAATCGTAATGGTCGAGCCAGCCTCGCCCGTACCGTTAATGGTTGGGGCCCGGTCATTGGTGAGCCCATTCGGGCCCACGGGGCCGGTAGTGGCCTGTACGTCGTCAATCACCGATACGATGACCGGGGTCTGCGGCGGGGTAATGTCCGGTGCAGCTGCGGAGGTGGTTGGACTGGTGTTGCCTGCCGTGTCGGTGGCGTCAGCGGTCAGGATTTCGCCGTTGAGCTTCGGTGGGTTCAGCGTCACGCTAAAGTTGCCCTGGCTATCGGCCACCACTGGAGTACCAACTATAGCGTCGCCTTCACGAATGGTCACCGTGCTGCCCGGCTCCGCGGTGCCGCTGATGGTGCCGCCATCATTTGATACCACGAGATTTCCAGGAGCAGACGGCGGGGTGGTATCTACGGTGAAGGTGATAGGCGCGGATGCCGTGCTCTGGTTTCCGGCGGCATCGGTTTCAGTGACGGTGATGGAGTGCGTTCCTTCCGGGAGCGGTCCATTGGGTGTGATGCTCCAGGTACCGTTGGGGAGCACCGTCGTGGCGCCAATGATCACGCCGTTATCGTAAATAGTGATGGTTCCACCGGGCTCCCCTGTTCCTGCCAGGAGCGGTTGCGTCGCATCGGTCAGCGTGCCCGAAGTGATAGCTCCTCTGACAGACCCCGTGTCGTCAGTCAGCAGAATCGCGGTCGGTGTAGTCGGAGGCGTCAGATCGACTGTGAGGGTGAAAACCGGTGAGGCGGGTCCGGTATTGCCCGCGGCGTCGGTTGCCCGGACGGTAATCTGGTGGGTGCTTTCGCTCAGGTCGACTGACGGGGTGAATGTCCATGTACCGTTGCTGGCGACGACCGTCGTGCCAATGGCGATACCGCCGTCATAAATCGTCACGGTGGAGCCGGGTTCGGCGGTGCCGGTGAGCTGTGGCCGCTGATCGTTAGTGCTGCCGCCGTTGGTTACCGCCCCCGTCTGAGGAGCGATATCGTCGATCACGCTGCCGATCGTTGGCGCATCAGGTGCGGTGAGATCCGGTGCGGTCACATTTGTGCCCTGACTGGTATTCCCGGCGCTGTCCGTTGCGGTGGCTGTTACCTGCTCGCCGTTGGTCAGCGGTGTTCCGAGGGTGACGGTAAACGAGCCGTCACTGCCGGTTTTACCTGTGCCAACCACATTGCCATTAGTATCTTTCAGGGTGATTGTACTGCCGGGTTCTGCGGTACCGGTGACGGTTTTACCGTCTGATGAGAACTGGAGACTGGAAGGCGCATTCGGCGGCGTCGTATCCGGGTCGGCTGGATCTGCAGGATCGGCAGGGTCTGTGGGCGTGGTGGGGTTAGTACTGCTGTTATTATCACTACCGCCGCCGCCGCCGGTGCTTGCCGCCGCCGCGATACCGCCCGCTGCGACAATGCCACCCAGTGCCCATGGCCAGATGGCGGCACCACCAGCATCATTTCCTGATGCGGCAAGCAACACGTCCGTAGAGGCAATCGATTCGTACGTGGCGGCTCCGGTAGGGTCTTCAATCCACCATAGTGCACCCTCACTGTCCTGAAGGACCAGCTGGCTCGCCCCTTGCTCATCGGTGACGTAGAAATTTTTAACGGTAATCACCTCGCCGGAGTGTAGCGTGATCACCAGATCGTTACCGCTGCGGGCGAAATCGGCGACATTGGCTCGCTCAACCTGAAGCTCAACAATCGAGGTGTGGTTCAGCGTAACCTGGGTGCCTTCCGTTGTGGTTTCAACGCCCGTAAGTTTCGATATAACAGAGATTTGGCTCATTTAGTGATGACTCCAGCTGAGTTGTCGTTAATGGCGAGCAAGACGAGCCATCTCTGTGAAGGGTAAAGCGCGCCCCCGGCGGAGTTACTGTTATTTAAACAGCGCTCACCGTATTTTTTTCAGCGCGAACGATGCCCGCCAGAATACAGAGTGGCAACATCAGAACGAATCTATTTATTTAAGAAAATTATCAACAACGCGATTTTGTCTTTTATATAACCTTGTAATTAATAGAGGAATTAATCCGGAATAGTATAAAAATGATATAGTCAGAAAAATATGGATATGCAAATTAAGATTCTTTAAACATGAAGGGGAGAAGTTGTCGGGATATTGTTTTGTTAATTCGAACTATAAATTTAAATTCGTAACATGTTGTTTTTAGTTTGTTTTTCTTTGTTTTTAAATGGTGTTTAAAAAGTATGTATGGTGTTGATCAATAATTGGTAGGTGACTTTTAAAATCGTATTTAAAAGGTTGTTGTTTATGGTTTCTTAATAGCGGTTTAAGTTATGGTAACATTTTTGATGTAGGATATATTATATTTGATGATATTTAATAAATATTCTTTTATAAAATTAAATTTCTGCTAGCGAAAGAGAATAATAGAATGAGGTGATCATTAAATGATCAGGGCCGTATTGATACGGGGTACGTTATATGCATGATTTTGTTACAGCAAAAAAATCTTTCAGAGTGTGAATAAAAAGCGCCACTCATGCGTTTACTGACGTCATCCTCTCTGATCCAGGAGTTTTTTATGAACACGACCTCTCTTCGTTTGATCCCGGTACTGATTTTTTCGCTGCTGTCTCCACTGGCGCTGGCAATGGGTAATAATAGTACCGAGAGCAAAACGCCTGACTGCCCATCAGGGCAGGTGTATGACAGTGCAACTCAGAAATGCGTGCCGGACAAGAGCAGCAGCCTGAGCGATCAGGACAAAACCAACTATGCATACCATCTTGCTAAGAAAGGGGAGTATCAGGCGGCGCTGAATCTCCTTGATTCACTGAAAAATGGCAATACGGCTGAAGCGTGGAACTATCGCGGGTATGCCACACGCAAACTGGGACGTACCGATGAGGGTATCGGCTATTACCAGCGCGCGCTGGCGATTGCCCCTGATTATGCCAAAGCCCGTGAATACCTGGGTGAGGCATGGATGGTCAAAGGACGGCCTGACCTCGCGAAAGAACAGTTGAAGGTAATAGCAGGCATATGTGGCCAGTCCTGCGAGGAGTACCGCGATCTGCAGGCTGCCATCAACGGACAGCCGGAATCCTGAGTTTCTCGTGGAGGGAAAACACATCGCTACCAGTGAGGTTCGTCAACAGTTAGCGGCACACTTGTCGCGCCTATGGCGCTATGGGCTGGTGTTGTCGCGAAACAGGGATATCGCCGAAGAGCTGGTTCAGTCCACCTGCGTGCGAGCGCTCGAAAGGAGCAGCCAGTATACGCCGGGCACGCGCATCGACAGGTGGCTGTTTGCGATATTGCACTCTATCTGGATCTCTGAGCTTCGGGCACGACATGTCCGCCAGGGGCAGGGGTTTGTCACCAGCGACGAACTTCTGGCACCAGACACCCGCGAGCAGGATGAAACGCGCCTGCATTATCTGAAGGTGATGCAGCGCGTCAATGCACTACCGGAAGCCCAGCGCAATACGGTTTTTTTGGTTTATGTCGAAGGTTTTACCTATCAGGAGGCAGCGGACACCCTGGCGGTGCCGATTGGTACTGTAATGAGCCGACTGGCGACAGCGCGGGCAACACTTGCGAGGTCCGCTGATGCAATGCCTCCGGTAAAGGAGAAACGCTCTTGAATTCGCACCGTTTTACGCCGCCCTATAATGACGATGCTATCGTGGCATGGATAGATGGCGAGATGTGCCGTGCAGACGCACAACAATTTGAAGAACAGATGAGAAGTGATGAACGCCTCTCCGGGCGAACCGCTGAGCTAATGAAAAGCAATCAGGACTACCCCGGGGCGTTTGCTTCCCTGCTGGATGACGCACCCCTTGAGAAGATGCAGGCGCGTCTGGCGGCACTTCCCGAACCACACTCTTCCTCTCCGGCGGGCGTAAGCAGACGCGCACTGATTGCTGCGTCGGTCAGTTTTTTGATGGTCGGTTCCGGGCTGGGGTATCTGTTGCGGCCAGCCTCCGCCCCTGATGATGACAACGCCCATATTCGTGACCTCGAAGCGCAATACATGTCTTTGTACAGCGTTGAAACACTGCTGGATATGGACAGCGCACTGCCTGTTCTGCAACGCGGGCTGGAACGGGCCGCACAGGATATCGGCATGAAATTGCAGATGTCGCAGCTTACTCTGCAGGGGGCAGAACTCAAAATGGTACGCATGCTGCGCTATGAAACCACTTCTATCGCGCAGATTGCCTGGATCAACGCCGACTACGGCCCGATGGCGCTCTGTATCTCTCCTGTCGATGAGAAGACGACGGCTTCTCTTCAACAGGAGCAGCGGCACAGTATGAACCTGGTGTGGTGGCAGGATGCGGGCTATCAGTTTGTCCTGATAGGCCGAAACCCGCCGTCTCACTTGCAGAGTAACGCAGAACAGCTGCAACGCCTGATCTCAGAATGAGGGGATAGTGTTTGTCTGAATCGCAATAGCGATGGCAATACGATCGTCGACGACAAGGGCAAATTTATCCATCCCGTAGGACGCGCGCGAAATCGCTGTGGTGGCATTCAGCGTGAGGGCTTGCGCATGCGGGTCTTCCACAACGGCTTCCAGAATCACCGGGCGGGCAATGTTTCGCACGGTCAGCGTGCCGAACACTCTGAATCGTCCGGCACCCTGGGCGACCACGCGAGAGCTGACAAACTCAATCGTCGGGTAGCGCTCAGATTCAAAAAACATATCGCTTTTCAGCTGCCAGGTGAGCAGCTTGTTTGAGGCCACCAGGGTTGCCACGGGAATAGTGACGTGAATATGGTCATCGACATCGTTATTCGGATTAAGCGTCACGGCACCCGTCACGCCACTGAATGTCGCCCAGGAGAGGATACCGCCGAAAGCATGCCAGGATAGCCGAATGGCGGTGTTGTTGGTGTCGATGATGTAGCTCTGCGGGACGGCTAACGCCCACGGGCAGACCAAAATAAGCAATATAAGCAGGCGTCGTAGCATCTCAGGATCTCTTTAGGGGGCGCTGGGAGTAAACGCGTCACACCAGGGATCTATTCGGCTTTTAGGCGTCGGGATTTTTAATGATATCAACCGAGATTTCGACGGCGGTAATCTGGCCACGGTTTTCCAGCCAGTGAACCGTATTGTGATCCTCCGGCCAGCCGACACCGGGACCGTAATCGGTGGTGATCCCGTTACGATGGTCGGTGATCGTTCCCTCCAGGATAAACACGGTACCGGGGCGATCGATATGATTATGCACCGGACCAAAGACCGCGCCGGGAGCGAGTGTCACCCTGCGCATGCGAAGCTGTCGACCGTCCATGCCTGCGATCTCCGGGCCCAGATCGACGATGGAGAGTAGTTCAACGGTGACGCCCTGGGTTTCTGGTGCGATTTCTTTGTGGCTCATGATGGTGCCCCCCTGTGACAAGTTTAGTCTTCAGGAAGCAAAGTAGGTGGGAATAAAAAAGGCCGCGTTTGCGGCCTTTCGAAGGGGTTATTCAGTGACTTTCTTTTCCAGCTCGCTGGCACCTTCTTTGGTTTTGTTCCAGCCTTTCTCAGCACCTTCTTTGGTGGCATTCCACCCTTTCTCGGTACCTTCTTTGGCTTTATGCCAGGCTTTCTGGGAATCTTCGCTGACCTTACTGCCAAAGCTTTCGCTTTTACCTTCTGCAGCATGTTTCTGTTTCAGCTTCAGCTCTTCACCTTTGTTCTGCTCTTCGTGCAGTTTTTGCTTCGCCTCGTTGGCGTTTGCGTTCGCCGCAGCGACGGTATCGTCAGTTGCATGTGTGGTCGCAGCAAATACTGGGGAAGCCAGCAGAACGGCAGATAATGCGATAATTGTTTTTTTCATAATATCCTCATTTAACGTTATCGGTTATGAGCGTGATTCAGCATGGCACAGACGAAGCGGGGTGGCTTTAGGAAAAAACTGTAATGAGATCAACGTGCCCTGACGTGGAGTATTTCGCCTGAGGATTATCCAAAGGATAAAACACCTATTTCCGCGAGGGCGGCGAGGGTCAGGAGAATGAATATTATGACGGTTATGGGTCTGTACATGGTGTGGTTCCTTCCGGGTTGGGGTGGCTATTCCGTAGCGCTGGGTGTGCTTTTTAATTTTTCATAGGGGAAGGGCGGTGTCGTTGATGTTTGTCAATATGAGTGGCTAATTGGCCGGCGAGGTGGATAGCGTCATGTATTTTTTCAGCCCGATGTTTCGTTTGACGTCTTTCGGCACTGAATCAAAAGGCGATCTCCTCTGGGGACATAATCAGTATGTCGGAAGATCTCTAAAAGTGAATGGTACGTTTTGCAGGGATACTTACACTCGCACCGGCGGCCACCGTTAACCGTGCCGGTGCGTAAGCACGGCCAGTCATCAGGAGAAACATACGTGACCACACTGACGCTACAGAAAGCCCTTGAGGTCTGTCAGGCAAACAAATCCGCCTGGCTGCAATGCAGGGAAGAACTGACGCAGGCCGAAAAGGCATACCGCGAACAGCTTGCCGGCAGCGGCCACAGCGGCCGGAGCCTGCAAACGCTGCGCGAGATTATCGACGTGAAAAAATGAGAAATTAATCAGGCTGCCGGTCGCTATATTCGTTCGCATGAGGAGGTGCAGCGCATCAGCATCCGCGACCGTTTAAATGATTTTATGCAGGCGCACGGCACGGAGCTGGCCGCCGCCCTTGCCCCTGAACTGATGAATTATTCCGGGCAACACTCCGCCGTTCAGCGCTGCGCCATACAGCACTCACTCGATTATCTGCGCGAGGCGCTACAGCTCTGGCTGTCAGCCGGTGAAAAAATTAATTATTCGGTGCAGGATAATGACATTTTAACGGCCATCGGATTCAGGCCTGACGCGGCTTCGCGCGATGATAATCGTGAAAAATTCACGCCTGCACAGAACCTGAATTACACCCGCCGCCGTGCAGAACTGGCTGTGCAGTAGTTCGCTTAAAAATCCCCGAAAATCCCGCCATTTTTACGTATAAAAGCCATGCATGCATAAGGTGCATGGTTTTGCATGTGTTTTACCGACACTGAATCCCCCGCCAGCGCCAGCACTGGCGCGCCCTGAGACCAATCATGCACCTGCATTAAAAGCGCCCCCTTAAGCGGGCAGGCGGGGCGGGGAGAGCATTGCGCGCAATTGGCTATACCTTGCGCCATTGAGAATAGAATTCATATACTCTAAATACCCGCCATAGTTACCTTTGAACTTATTGACTATACGTTACACCATCAAAGAAGTTGTTCATTATATATTCTTCAATCATGCTTGCACCGATTAACCCGGATAATCCGAAAACATAGTTTAAAGTTTTTAGGTGGTCCAGAATAGTATGTAAAGTTAGTTCTTCATTGTCTAAGTCAAGATTTAAAGCATCATCAATCTTTTTTGTAATCATGCGCGGTAGCCCATATTCTTCTAATTGATAAACAATTGGAGGGAGAAATGCGTTTGAAGTTTTATAGATAAATGGAGATATGTCTGTGTTTCTATTTGGGATTAGCTCGTTAAGCAATACATTTACATCATTCAGTAATGAAGATAATTTGAATGTAAGGTTTCTTTCTAATTCAAAGAGTTCATTTATCGTAATGTTGTGTTTTGAGAGTTTTCTTAATATTTCAGGGATGGTTAATTTCCAGTTATAACTTGCAATTTTAACATAAGAAACAAATTTATTATACTCAACTCCCCATCCGGCCGGTTTTAATTTGATTATTTTATATAAAAAATAATCCCAGCTTTCAGGGTTTTCAGAATTAAGGTAAGAAATGCTTAACCAATCGCTAGGATTCATTGATATATCCACAGCAATATCTCTGATTAGAAATGGATCATTAGATTTGAATGCACCTTCTGATTGTAATTTATTGAATGTTTCAAAGCCTAATAATGATTGCATTTCTTCTTTATAAGCTATGATGGCAGAAATTTGTTCTGGAGTTAGGTCGTTTTTAAATTCCGTCTCATCTATATCGCCGACAAGTGCATTGGGTATTGTAAGATCTAATTCGTTATCCTCTTCTTTTGGTGGCGGAGACAGTAAATATATCTTGCCTACGAAGTGTTTGAACATTCTTCCGCTTCTGCCAATGATATTTTTATACATGAAGTCTTTCAGATTGCGGTTTCCATTTTTTGATTGCCATATGATTACGTTTTCTGCTGCTGTATTAACTCCCTCGACAATTGAAGAAGTTGATATTAAGTTTTTTAATCCGTTATTTTCTTCAAATAGTTTTATTTGAATTTGACTGATTGAACGATGTAGTTGTCCATTATGAATGCCCGTTCCCTTTTCAATAATATCTGCAAGCATCCATTTTTGAGAATAATTCAATCTCAACCAATCAGAGAACTCTTTCAATAACGTAATCTCGCTTTTTTTATGATTATTGAGAATTGCTGCTGATATTTTATTGATGTTAGAGTAAGTTCCAGCGTAAATTAAAGATTTTCCCGCTGTGTTTTCAAGGATATCTAAAAGAAATGAGGATTTTTTTTGAGGATCCTCATTTATTTGTTTTGATAGGTCATGTTTTTCTAAAAATACTGTGCTGAAATCCAATTTCAAAAATTCCATTCCTTTTGTGAAAGGATTGCTTTTCAATGTGCTAATGTTTGGAGCTAAAAAATATCGTTGTTTTGCTATTTTTGTGAACTTCATTATTGCTTTCAATAAAGCAGGTGCTCTTTCCTTGTCATGATTCTCACTTGCTTTGTAAAATTCATCAATGATTAATAAGTCTAATTCATTAATTTTATCTAAGTAGCTAATTGCTCTTTCTTGTGGAAATATAAATATATTCTTTTGAGAAATGCTAACGTCAGCAGTTGTAATTATTTTATATTCAGCAGCATATTTTTTATGCAACCTTCTTCGGGTCTCGTCTGTAAGAGATATTGTAGGGACAATAATCAGAACATTAGTCGGTTTGTTTAATGATATAAAAGCATCAATAATAAAGCTTTTCCCAAAACTTGTTGGTGCGCTTACAGCTAAGCTTTCACCATTTAATAATCTTTTTAATATTAAGGATTGCTCTCTGTGTAAAGTGATTGGAGTGTTTAAACCAACGTCAACTTTGAATAAATCATAGATTAATCGTTCATTCCAATCTGCTGTTTCAGCCTGAATGTAAGGATACAATCCTGTGCATCTAATGAGATGATTAACTAAAGGCGTATAATGGATTTTATGTTTTTTATGATAATCTAAAAGAAGGATTAAACTATTCCTGGCTTCATCCTCCTTATCTGAGTTGATAAGGTCGTTTATTTCCTTGCATTTTGAAAATACATGCACCACATGTTCGCCATCATTTTCAGTAGCACTGGTAATCTCATTGTTCATATTACTGTTCCTTGTGAAAACGAACTGTTTCAACAAACTTATTAATTATTTGTTCTTTCTTTGGAATAGGGAAAAGGATTAGGTGAAACTTTATCTTATCATAATCATGGATGTTTTTTATTTTTATTTGGTGTTTTTTAAAAAAAGACTGAGCTCTTTCTTTATGGAGTTCTATAATTGATGACTTATATTCAGGGGAAAGAGACGATGCGTTTTCTGTTATAGGACATTCATGCAAAATGAAAATAGGGATATTGAGTATTGGCTTAATATTATCAATTGAGTTTTTAGATGACAATGAATACATTATTTTAGATCTTAGTTCATCATTTTTTACCAAAGTAACTAGATCTTTAGTGTTTGTTATTATACTGTTCTCTTTCTTTATTTTATCTGTTGAAATGGAATTGTTAACTGATGTGATTATTGAATCGAATCGGTCATCTTCAATACTTTTGTAAAACTTTGCTTCACCGAACCATAACGTAAAATTTTTGTCATCTTCTATAACAATATGTACGCTGTCTGCACCCTTGGCATTATCTTGAGTGTTCTGTTTATAAAATATTTTAGGTACAACAGGTAGCGCTTTAAAGTGGTGTTTCATAATGCCATATAAAAAAATCTCAGCGAGCTCGCTTCCTTTGCTAATATCTTTTTCACTATCTGTAAGTCTAAGGTTCTGTGCTGCTTTAGCTAGAGATGTGCTAGGACCACCTATATATGCTTCCCTTTCCTGATTCGATAGAGCGGTTTCTAATATATTATCCCATATAAATCGGTGGAATTTTTGATGGCGCCACTTGCCGTCTTCAAAATCATTTATCATAGAAATAAGTTTGCTATTTTTATTGATTGTATTAATGCTATCATTAAAGAGTGTCGATAGGCTTTGGTCTATAAGAATATCAAAATCCATTATATTCCTCATTATTCCGTTACTACTAGGCGTGGGCTTATGAGCAACCCCCTCATCCTAGCGACTTATTCGATATGTAAGCAAAGATAGTATTTCTTTATGATAAAAAAAACTGTAAATAAAAACATGTGTATTTATACATGTTTTTCTGAAGGCTTAAATTTTATCGTTGAACTAGTTCTCCCCACCAATTCATTAAAGCAATACGTTTTTCTAGATAGGTAGAGCGGTTATAAGCCCTCCTAATTTCATTTTTATCGCAATGCGCTAATGCTGACTCAATTACATCAGCATTAAATCCATGCTCATTGAGTGCTGTACTGGCAATTGAGCGTAAACCATGAGCCACCAACTTTCCACCATATCCAATTCTCTTAAGTGCTGCATTGGCAGTTTGGCTATTCATTGGACGCTTAGGATTGTTGCGACTTGGAAAAACGTATTCGCGATGCTCACTTATAGGTTTCATGATCTCTAAGATTCCTAGCGCCTGCGGTGATAAAGGAACAATGTGTTCACGCTTAGCCTTCATTCGTTCGGCGGGAATCGTTCAGAGTTTGGCATCGAGATCGATCTCGACCCACCGAGCACCAGAAGCCTCAGAAGGGCGCACTAGGGTCAGAAGCTGCCACTCAATAAGACAACTAGTCGTAACAGACAGATTTGACATGACCAGAGAACGCATCAGCTTAGGTAATTCTTCTGGTCGTAGCGTGGGCATATTCTGCTTTTTGGGTTTCTCAAATGCCATTCCAACACCTGATGCTGGGTTTGCATCAATCAGACCAGTGTTAACCGCATAAATCATTATTTCGTTAATACGCTGTACTAGGCGGCGAACTGTCTCCAGTGCCCCTCGTGCATTGATTGGCTCAAGTGCTTCAACAATCGTTCTGGCCTTTATCTCCTGTACGGGTATCGCACCGATTGCCGGGAGCACGTCTTTATCCAAAGAACGCCAAATATCCTTTGCATAATCCTCTGTGACACTTCTGCTTTTTATCTGGAACCAGTTAGCAGCCACTGTTGAAAAAATGCTGTCTAACTCAATCTGGCGTTGTTCTGACGCTTGCTCCTGTTGCTGTTGTGGATCCATACCTTGCGCGAGCGAGGTTAAGTGCTGATCGCGTATCTGACGAGCTGCTGCCAGTGTAAGGGCAGGGTATGAGCCGAAACTCAGATTCGTTCGACTATTGCTTACCGGATGTTGGTACCGGAAGCGCCAGAGCTTTTTGCCAGATGTTTTTACGAGCAGGAACAGGCCGTCACCATCATGAAGGGTGAAGTCTTTTCCACTAGGTTTAGCTTTAAGGATTTCGTTGTTAGTGAGGGGGCGTGTGATGCGCGCCATATATGGATCCCTTCCATAATTGGTACACGTTTAATGGACCGCAGTATAGCGTGTACCTAAACGTGTACCAATTTTTACTGGATTCAGGCGGATCGCCTCGGACAACGACAGACACAAAAAAGCCCGCAGGGCTTGTACCATGCGGGCTTTCAGGACTTCTACGGATGACTCTGGAATCATCTTCGAAGAATTTTGGTGGAGCTGGCGGGAGTTGAACCCGCGTCCGAAATTTCTACATCCTCGGTACTACATGCTTAGTTTGTCTTTACATTCGCACGCCAGCTGCGGACAGACACGCCACTAACGAACTAGCCTGATTAGTTTTAACGCTTCAACCCCAGGCAGGGCTTCCACGCGATCTCTTTTGGGTTTGACCTCTCTTTGATCCCCGTCTTAAGAGCGGAAGCTAGGGAGAGAGGGCTCAGAGCAGGTTATTAAGCTGCTAAAGCGTAGTTTTCGTCGTTTGCGACTATTTTTTTGCGGCTTTTAACGAGGCAAACCGCCCCTCGGCATGCACCTTGGGTTTCGCAAATCCCGTCGAATCCAGAATCAGCCCCAATAGTGTTGAACTCAGTATACCAGATTTCACTTCCTGGATACCAGCCCAGAACGCTAACTTATTGAATAGTACAATAAGTGTTCAGAATCAACGCCCTGCATTCTTCATGATGCGCGCTTTGTCGAGCTGCCACTCGCGCTCTTTCAGGTCCGTACGTTTATCGTGCTGTTTTTTACCCTTCGCAACGCCAACTTTCACTTTGCACCAGGCATTTTTCCAGTACAGCGACAGAGCAACCACGGTGAAGCCTTCACGGTTGATGCGACCGTAGAGGGATTCCAGCTCGCGCTTGTTCAGCAGCAGTTTACGTGTGCGTGTTGGGTCACAAACATAGTGCGAAGAGGCGACGGTCAGCGGCGTAAAGTTCGCCCCGAACAGGAAGGCTTCACCATCTTTCAGAATCACGTAACTATCGCCGATGTTGGCTTTCCCGGCGCGCAGCGATTTTACTTCCCAGCCCTGCAACGCAAGGCCAGCTTCGAATTCTTCTTCAATGAAATACTCATGGCGAGCACGCTTGTTGAGCGCAATGGTCGCCGAGCCTGGTTTATGTGCTTTTTTCTTCGTCATAAGTGTCGTAAAGCCGTCGGTAATCTGATTTCAAAAAGTCACCTCATTGCGTCCTGTGAGGTCTAACGCGCTATCTTAGCACGAGATGAGGCTTAGCGTTTTTTTAACAGGTGATAAATGTTATTATTTGTCCGTTGTGTGACCATGGGAAATGCTATGCCTCAGATTAGCCGTACTGCGCTTGTGCCTTACAGCGCGGAACAAATGTATCAGTTAGTGAACGATGTTCAGTCTTATCCAGCGTTTATTCCTGGATGTACCGGGAGCCGTGTTCTGGAGTCTGGTCCAACGCAGATGACTGCAGCGGTGGATGTCTCCAAAGCGGGGATCAGCAAGACGTTCACCACGCGTAATACGCTGACGAGTAATCAGAGTATTTTGATGCATCTGGTGGATGGTCCGTTTAAAACGCTGATGGGTGGCTGGAAGTTTACGCCCCTGAGCGCTGACGCCTGTCGTATCGAGTTCCATCTGGACTTTGAGTTTACGAATAAACTGATTGAGCTGGCGTTTGGTCGCATCTTTAAAGAGCTGGCTTCAAATATGGTTCAGGCGTTCACCACCCGCGCCAAAGAGGTTTACAGTGTCGCATAAGATTGCTGTGGAAGTGGTGTACGCGCTGCCGGAGAAGCAGTATCTGCAACGTGTAACGCTGGAAGAGGGCGCGACTGTTGAGATGGCTATCCGAGCTTCCGGCATCCTTGAGCTTCGCAGTGATATTGACCTGGCGAAGAATAAAGTCGGGATTTACAGCCGTCCGGTTAAGCTGGGTGATGTGCTGAAAGAAGGTGACCGGGTGGAGATTTATCGTCCGTTGATTGCCGACCCGAAAGAGTTGCGTCGTCAGCGTGCGGAGAAAGCGGCTAAGTAGCGCTTTCTTCCCCGGTGGCGCTGACGCTTACCGGGGCTACGTTTCTGTGCAAGAATTCAGAAACAAAAAAGGTGCTCATTGAGCACCTTTTTGCATTTCTGACACCTGATTATTTGGTCAGGGCAGGCTTGTTGTCGATGTTGGTCAACACACCGGCGCTGCTGAAGGTCAGCGTCAGGGTTTGCTGGGTCACATCTTCGTGGCCCGGTTGCTGACGGAATACATAGAACCAGGTGTTTGTGCCGAATGGATCGGACATCATCGGGGTTCCCAGTGCATAAGCGACCTGCTGTTGTGTCATCCCCACACGGATTTTGGACACATCGTTAGGGGTAAGGTAGTTCCCCTGGTTGATGTCAGGACGGTAAACCACTTTCTCCAGAGTGGAACAGCCTGCGGTCAACATCAGAAGAACCGCTGCGGCAGCGGTCAGCATTTTACAACGCATAGTGATTTGATTCCTTTTCGGGCCCGAGCAGAACGCGGCTCATATGTAATATGCCGATGATAATAGACCTTGCCCCACTTTGAAACCGGTCTGGCGGCGTTTTTGTTGTTCTCTATGACCCTGAGATCCCGAAAAAGTTTATGCCGCCAGCAGTTCTTTCGCGTTTGCGAGTGTATTTCGTGTGACTTCACTGCCGCCAAGCAGACGAGCCAGTTCCTGCAGACGCGCGCGTTTATCCAACGGTTTCATGTGCGTTTCCGTCATTTCACCGTCGGTTTCTTTGCTGACGATAAAGTGATGGTGACCACAGCCAGCCACCTGCGGAAGGTGGGTAACACACATGACTTGTGTTGATTCACCTAACTGACGCAGCAGCTTACCGACTACCGCCGCCGTTGGACCGCTGATCCCAACATCCACTTCATCGAAAATCAGCGCCGGGGTTTCCATTTTACGAGCGGTAATCACCTGAATCGCCAGTGCGATACGCGACAACTCACCGCCGGACGCCACTTTGGAGATGGCCTGCAGCGGCTGACCGGGGTTAGTGGTGACGCGGAATTCAATACGATCCGCCCCTTCTGCCGTCAGCACATTCTCTTCAAAGCGGACATCGATCGTAAACACACCGTGCGGCATCGCCAGCGTGTGCATACTGTCGGTGATATGCTGACTTAACTCCTGGGCATAATGCACTCGAATCTCATGCAGTTGTTTCGCCGTTGCCAGCGCCTGTTCATGATGCAGGCTCACCGCCAGAGAGAGGGTTTCCTGCGAGTCAGCCTGATCGTCAAGCTGCTGCTGTTCTTCCAGCAGAGACTGGTAGTAATTTGGCAGTTCTTCCGGCGTAACGTGGTGCTTACGGGCCAGTGAGATCTGACGGGAGATGCGTTGTTCCAGCTCAAACAGACGGTTCGGGTCGAGATCCAGACGTTCACAGTAGTGGCGCAATTCATCACCGGCTTCTGAGATCTGAATCGCGGCCTCTTCCAGCATATCCAGTACGCCAGAAAGTTTGCTGTCCATACCAGCCAGTTCGGTGACCAGTTGACGAACGTTATACAGCTGGCTTTGCAGGTTCACGTCTTCGCCATCCGCAAGCATGTTGAGGGCGTTCTGACTGGTTGAGAGCAGGTGACCGCTGTTGGCCAGACGCTTGTACTCTTCGTCGATTTGCTCAAACTCACCCGCCTGCGGGTTGAATTCGTTCAACTCTTTTAACTGGTATTCCAAAAGCTCGGCGCGTGCGGCGCGCTCCTGGCTTTGCTGCTGGTGCTGGGCAAGCTCACGGCAGCTTTGATGCCACTGTCGATAGTGTTCTGCCATAAGCTGAGTAAGTGCGTACTCACCCGCATAGCCATCAAGCAGGGCTTTCTGCTGTTCTGGTTTGACGAGTTGCTGATGTGCGTGCTGGCCGTGGATCTGGATAAGCAACTGGCCAAGTTCGCGGAGCTGGGAGAGCGGAACCGCTGTACCGTTGATAAAGCCACGGGAACGACCGTCGCTGCTGATCACGCGGCGAAGTAAACACTCACGTCCGTCTTCCAGTTGGTTTTGTTCCAGCCAGCGCTGGGCCGCAGGGGTATCTTTCAGGGAGAAGCGGGCACAGAGATCGGCACGGTTTGCGCCCATGCGCACCATGTCTCCCTCGGCACGGCCGCCAAGGCACAAGCCGAGGGCATCAATGGCAATGGATTTACCTGCACCGGTTTCCCCGGTGATCGCCGTCATGCCGCTGTGGAAATCGATCTCAAGCTCACGAACAATGGCAAAGTTGCTGATGGTCAGTTGTGCCAGCATAATTGTTTTCCTGTATGAAAAACCATAACTGTGTTTTCATACAGTATAAACTGGTTTTATATACAGTAAAGCGCTGGATGCAAAATCAGAACAATTTTTTTGACCAGCCAAGCTTCGAGCTTAATGTGTTGAAATAGCTGTAATCTTTCGGGTGAATGAGATTCAGGTGGTAATCACACCGTCGAATAAGTACGTCTTCCCCTTCCTGGATCGGCAGCGCTATCTGGCTGTCGCAGCTGATCTCCAGGTCATTTCGGCGGTGGGAGAAGCGCAGACGAATGGTACTGCTACCGTTGATGACCAGCGGACGTGCGGAAAGCGTATGCGGGAACATGGGGACCAGCGTAATGGCGTCAAGCGAAGGGGTCAGGATCGGGCCACCTGCAGAAAGGGAGTAAGCGGTCGAACCTGTCGGGGTGGAGATAATCAGCCCGTCAGAGCGCTGAGAGAACGCGAAGATTTCGTCGATATAGACTTCGAACTCAATCATGTGTGCCACTTTACCAGGATGCAGAACCACTTCGTTTATTGCGGTGCTGATCCGCTTCTGGCAGTCCTGCTGGCATACCTGCGCTTCCAGTAAAAAGCGTTTTTCGCTGATATAGTGACCTTCCAGTACGTCGGCCAGTTGTTGCTGGGCATTATCCGGGTCGAGGTCAGTTAAAAAACCGAGATTGCCACGGTTGATACCGATGACCTTGATGTCATAACGCGCCAGCGTACGGGCCGCGCCGAGCATGTTGCCGTCACCGCCGACCACCACGGCGAGATCCGCCTGTTGGCCAATTTCCGCCAGCGTGCCAGTTTTGACGCTCTTCAGCTGTAGCTCCTGAGCAATCTGTTGCTCAACCATCACTTCATAGCCTTTGCTACACAGCCAGCGATACAACATTTCATGTGTCGTCAATGCAGTAGGGTGACGCGGATGCCCGACGATCCCAATACACCTGAAATGATTATTCATTTTCTGGAGGTCCTTGTGCCTGATGAATGATGACAATCTGTCTTGTTCCCTTGAATCCCGGAAACTGATCCCCATAATAAGCGAAGTTAGCGAGATGAATGCAGAAAAACGCGGAGAAATTCATGAGTAGTAAAGAACAGAAAACGCCTGAGGGGCAAGCCCCTGAAGAAATTATCACGGAACAGCATGATGAAGTTGAGGCTGTAGAGCCAGACGCATCTGCTGAGCAGGTGGACCCGCGCGATGAGAAAATTGCGAATCTGGAAGCTCAGTTAGCAGAAGCACTGAATCGTGAACGCGACGGCGTGCTGCGTATCAAAGCGGAAATGGAAAACCTGCGTCGTCGTACCGAACTGGACGTTGAAAAAGCGCATAAATTTGCGCTGGAGAAATTCGTCAACGAACTGCTGCCGGTGATTGATAGCCTCGATCGCGCGCTGGAAGTGGCTGATAAAGCGAATCCGGACAACGCAGCGATGATCGAAGGTATCGAACTGACGCTGAAATCCATGCTCGATGTGGTGCGTAAGTTCGGCGTAGAAGTGATTGCGGATACCGACGTCCCACTGGATCCTAACGTGCACCAGGCGATCGCGATGGTGGAATCTGAAGACGTCGAAGCCGGTAAAGTACTGGGTGTGATGCAGAAAGGTTATACCCTGAACGGCCGTACCATTCGTGCTGCAATGGTGACCGTGGCGAAAGCGAAAGCATAATTTGCCACCCTGTAGTGCCGGGTGGTGGCTTCGCCTTACCCGGCACTACAATATTATTCCGCGATACTTTCGCGCAGTGGTTTAACAGGCAGGACCTTCACCTGCTTAATCATATTGTCCTGCACGTCCAGGATATCAATATCGTACTGTTCAATTCGTACCCGCGTGCCCGCAGCCGGGATCTCTTCAAGCGCTTCGAGGATCATGCCGTTCATGGTTCGCGCTTCATCTTCCGGTAAATGCCAGTTAAAGGCTTTGTTGAGTTCGCGAATGTTGGCGCTTCCGTCAATCAGCACCGAGCCGTCGTTTTGTGGGGTCACTTCTTCCGCAAGGGAAGGGGACATTGAGGTGGTAAAGTCCCCGACAATCTCTTCCAGAATATCTTCGACCGTCACCAGCCCCTGAATATCGCCGTACTCATCAACCACCAGGCCGACTTTCTTCTTGTTACGCTGGAATTTCACCAGTTGCGTACTGAGCGGTGTTCCTTCCGGTACGTAGTAAATCTCGTCGGCGGCACGCAGCATCACCTCTTTGGTGAACTCCTTTTTCTCGGTCATCAGGCGGTAAGCTTCGCGCACGCGCAGCATGCTGATGGTGTCATCGAGAGAGTCGCGATAGAGCACAATACGTCCGTGCGGGGAGTGCGTCAGCTGGCGGACGATGGCTTTCCAGTCATCGTTGATATCAATACCTACGATTTCGTTACGCGGCACCATGATGTCATTCACGCTCACCTTCTCCAGATCAAGCACCGACAGGAGCATGTCCTGATTACGTCGGGAAATCTGCGAGCGGGATTCATTCACGATGGTGCGCAGCTCGTCTTTGCTGAGCGCACTGCTGATGGCGACGTCGGCTTTAATACCCACCATCCGCATCAGGACACGGGTGACCATATTCAACAGCCAGACCAGCGGCATCATCAGGACCAGTAGCGGTGCGAGCAAGAAGCTGCTCGGGTAAGCCACTTTTTCCGGGTAAAGCGCGGCGATGGTTTTGGGTAACACTTCCGCAAATACCAGCACCACAAACGTCAGCACACCTGTAGCAATAGCGACCCCGGCATTGCCGTACAGGCGCATCCCGACGATGGTGCCCAGCGCAGAGGCAAGAATGTTGACAAGGTTGTTGCCAATGAGCACCAGGCTTATCAGGCGATCCGGCTTGCGGAGCAGTTTCTCGACGCGACGGGCGGCACGGTTACCCTGCTTAGCACGATGACGTAACCGGTAGCGGTTTAAGGTCATCATGCCGGTTTCCGAGCCAGAGAAATAGGCGGAGATGACCACCATGACGATCAGCGTAACGATCAGCGTGGTGGTAGAGATGTGTTCCAGGGGGAACTCCTTTGTTTCTTAGCCAGCAAATTGCTGTATGAAGCGGCTGCCAAAATAGGCAAGGGTGAGAATGCCCGCACCCGCGACGTTGAACCAGACCACGCGGCGACCGCGCCAGCCTTCATGGTAATGGCCCCATAGCAGGACAATATAGACAAACCACGCAACGATAGAGAGTACCGCTTTATCGATATTCTCCACGCTGAACAGGTTTTTCATGTAGAACAGGCCCGTGCAGAGCGTGAGTGTCAGCAGAACAACGCCCACCTGGGTGATGTGGAACATTTTACGTTCAATGACCATCAGCGGTGGCATCTCGTGGTTAAATGCCAGCTTTTTGTTTTTGAGCTGGTAGTCAATCCAGGCGAGCTGCATGGCGTAGAGCGCGGCGATAATCAGCGTCGCGTAGGCAAAAAGCGACAGGCCGATATGCACCAGCATACCTGGCGTCGCCTCCAGATGCGTAATGAACTCATTGGGCATAAAGGTGGCTAAAGCCAGATTGATCAGCGCAAAGGTATACACAATCGGCAGCAGTAACCAGCCGCGATTCTTAGAGGCCACAATGGTCATCACCGTGCAGATCATCAGGCTGACCAGCGAGCCGACGTTGAGGACGCTCAGGTTTTGCACGCTGCCGTCGCCGGGGATGATGCGTGATTCCAGCGCAAAAGCGTGGCTTATCAGTGCGATCACCGCGGAAAGAATAGCCATGCGCCGCCAGCCGCTGTTTTTTTGCAGCAGTCCGGGAATGATCAGCGCGAGACTGACGGAGTAGGCAACAAGGGCGATCAGTGCGAAAACAGGCATATAGGCATCGACAGTTGTCTTAATAAGAAAGAGAAGCAGTATAACGTTACGTGACGCCTGCTCCAACCGTTGCATAACAACAAAGGCGCCTTCATGTTATACTCCGGCAAAATTCTGTGTATGTGTCGCTCATGGCGGCCCAACGTTTCTACTCAGGCGAGAGACAATGTTTGATAATTTAACCGATCGTTTGTCGCGCACGCTGCGCAACATCAGCGGCCGAGGACGCCTTACCGAAGACAACATCAAGGAAACGCTGCGCGAAGTGCGCATGGCGCTGCTGGAAGCAGACGTGGCGTTGCCGGTTGTGCGTGATTTTATCAACCGCGTTAAAGAGAAAGCGGTTGGTCATGAAGTTAACAAGAGCCTGACCCCGGGTCAGGAGTTCGTCAAAATCGTTCGTAACGAACTGGTTTCGGCGATGGGTGAAGAGAACCAGGTGCTTAACCTGGCGGCTCAGCCACCGGCCGTGGTGCTGATGGCGGGTCTGCAGGGTGCGGGTAAAACGACCAGCGTCGGTAAGCTGGGTAAATTCCTGCGCGAGAAGCACAAGAAGAAAGTGCTGGTGGTGTCTGCGGACGTCTATCGCCCGGCGGCGATCAAACAGCTGGAAACGCTGGCAGAGCAGGTTGGTGTGGATTTCTTCCCGTCAGACGTGGCTCAGAAACCTGTCGACATCGTTAATGCCGCGCTGAAAGAAGCGAAGCTGAAATTCTACGACGTGCTGCTGGTGGATACCGCCGGTCGTCTGCACGTTGACGAAGCGATGATGGACGAAATCAAGCAGGTGCATGCCTCTATCAATCCGGTAGAAACCCTGTTTGTTGTCGACGCCATGACCGGTCAGGATGCGGCAAATACCGCGAAAGCGTTTAATGAAGCGCTGCCGTTAACCGGTGTAGTCCTGACCAAAGTGGACGGTGACGCCCGTGGCGGTGCAGCTCTCTCGATTCGTCATATCACCGGTAAGCCGATTAAATTCCTCGGCGTGGGCGAAAAAACTGAAGCGCTGGAGCCGTTCCATCCGGATCGTATTGCCTCCCGTATTCTCGGCATGGGCGACGTGCTGTCGCTGATCGAAGATATCGAGAGCAAGGTTGACCGCGCGCAGGCTGAAAAGCTGGCGAGCAAGCTGAAAAAAGGCGACGGTTTCGATCTGACCGACTTCCTTGAGCAACTGCGTCAGATGAAAAACATGGGCGGCATGGCCAGCCTGATGGGCAAACTGCCGGGCATGGGCCAGATCCCTGACAATGTGAAAGCGCAGATGGATGACAAGGTGCTGGTGCGTATGGAGGCGATCATCAACTCGATGACCCTTAAAGAACGTGCTAACCCGGATATCATCAAAGGTTCCCGTAAACGCCGTATTGCCGCCGGTTGTGGCATGCAGGTACAGGATGTTAACCGTCTTCTGAAACAGTTCGACGACATGCAGCGCATGATGAAGAAAATGAAGAAAGGCGGCATGGCGAAGATGATGCGTGGGATGAAAGGGATGATGCCCCCAGGCTTTCCAGGACGTTAATCGCTTTTGAGATTGCTTTTTGCCCGAAAATGAGTAAAATTTTCGGGCTTTTAATATGACACCCGGGCTCCGTTCCTCGATGGGGCCCGGTTGTTTTATTCACACAAGAGGATGTTATGGTAACTATTCGTTTAGCACGTCACGGCGCTAAAAAGCGTCCGTTCTACCAGGTTGTTGTGACTGACAGCCGTAATGCACGCAACGGTCGCTTCATCGAGCGCGTTGGTTTCTTCAACCCACTGGCCGCTGGCGCAGAAGAAGAAACTCGTCTGGATCTGGATCGTATCGCTCACTGGGTTGGCCAGGGCGCTACTGTTTCCGATCGCGTTGCTACGCTGATCAAAGCAGCAAACAAAGCAGCTTAATCTGTCACGGTGGTCATGATGAGCAATAAAGCACCTGTTGAACCGATCGTATTGGGAAAAATGGGTTCTTGCTACGGTATCCGTGGTTGGCTCAGAGTGTTTTCCTCCACTGAAGACGCTGATAGCATTTTTAATTACCAGCCCTGGTTTATCCAGAAAGGCGGTAAGTGGGAAGAGGTCGAGCTGGAAAGCTGGCGTCACCACAATCAGGACATCATCATCAAGCTGAAAGGCGTTGATGATCGTGATGCCGCGAATGCGCTGACTAATTGTGAAATTGTCGTGGATTCGTCGCAGTTGCCGGCGCTGGAAGAGGGTGACTACTACTGGAAAGACCTTATGGGTTGCCAGGTCGTTACCACCGAAGGCTACAGCCTGGGAAAAGTCATCGATATGATGGAAACCGGGTCAAATGACGTTCTCGTCATCAAGGCAAACCTGAAAGATGCATTTGGCATCAAGGAGCGGTTAGTCCCGTTCCTCGATGGACAGGTTATCAAGAAAGTCGATCTCACTACTCAAACGATTGAAGTAGATTGGGATCCTGGTTTTTAAATTCTCCGGATAAACGGTAAAAGACGGCGCTATGTGGATTGGCATAATTAGCCTGTTTCCTGAAATGTTCCGCGCGATTACCGATTACGGGGTAACTGGCCGGGCAGTAAAGAATGGCCTGCTGAGCATCCAGAGCTGGAGTCCTCGTGACTTTACTCATGACCGGCACCGTACCGTGGACGATCGTCCTTACGGCGGCGGACCGGGGATGCTAATGATGGTGCAACCCTTACGGGACGCCATTCACACAGCAAAAGCCGCGGCAGGTGAAGGCGCAAAGGTGATTTATCTGTCACCTCAGGGACGCAAGCTTGATCAAGCTGGCGTGAGCGAACTGGCGACGAATCAAAAGCTGATTCTGGTCTGTGGTCGCTACGAAGGGATAGATGAGCGCGTAATTCAAACCGAGATTGACGAAGAATGGTCTATCGGCGATTACGTTCTCAGCGGTGGTGAGTTACCAGCAATGACGCTGATTGACTCCGTCGCCCGGTTCATTCCGGGGGTTCTGGGTCACGAAGCTTCAGCAACGGAAGATTCCTTTGCTGATGGGTTGCTGGACTGCCCACACTATACTCGTCCTGAAGTGTTAGAAGGGATGGAAGTACCGGCAGTGTTACTGTCTGGAAACCATGCCGGGATACGTCGCTGGCGTTTGAAGCAGTCGCTGGGCCGAACCTGGCTTAGAAGACCTGAACTTCTGGAAAACCTGGCTCTGACTGAAGAGCAAGCAAAGTTGCTGGCCGAGTTCAAAACTGAACACGCGCAACAGCAGCATGAACATGATGGGAATGCGTAATACGCTCCCGAATATCAGTTTACCCAGGATAAGAGATTAAATTATGAGCAACATTATTAAGCAACTTGAACAAGAGCAGATGAAGCAGGACGTACCTTCCTTCCGTCCAGGTGACACCGTGGAAGTGAAAGTATGGGTTGTTGAAGGTTCCAAAAAACGTCTGCAGGCATTCGAGGGCGTGGTTATCGCTATTCGTAACCGCGGTCTGCACTCTGCATTCACTGTTCGTAAAATTTCCAACGGCGAAGGCGTTGAGCGTGTCTTCCAGACTCACTCTCCGGTAGTTGACAGCATTGCTGTTAAACGTCGTGGTGCTGTACGTAAAGCTAAACTGTACTACCTGCGTGAGCGTACTGGTAAGTCTGCTCGTATTAAAGAGCGTCTGAACTAAGATTCGCTTAAGCGACATCCTGTTAAAAAGGGCTGGCCGAAAGGCTGGCCCTTTTTTTATCTCATCGCATCTCTCGCGTTAACCCTTTTGTCATAAATCATTTACAATGCTTGCCTCTTCCGTGGAGGGTAAGTGGATAACGTACTGCATCAGCACAACTGGACACGCGCTGCGGCATTGACCGCACTGTTCGCGATCCTGCTGATCGTGGTGGCGCCGCTTATCTCCGTCTCGCTGCAAAAAGATCCCATGAGTGCCATGCCGGGCATGCATCATGACATGAGTATGATGTCGATGGATGAACATCATGGTGATATGCAGCACACCATGCCTGTCGACCATGCGGAAGCGTGTGGCTACTGCGTACTATTAGCCCATGTTCCGGGCGTGATGCTGGCTCTGATCGTCCTGCTCAGTGTGGTGCTGCAAAGGCTTCGTGTTAAACCAACGCGCCAGGTGGTTTGTCATTGGCATTTTTTCCCCTGGCTCTATCCTGATACCCGCGCGCCACCGCATCAGTCTGCTTTTTCCCTTTAAAAAAATATCGATAACTTTTTGCCTTAAAAAGGAAAAGTATGACTACCTGCACTCCGCGCGCGGCATGGGGAAACCTGCTGCGTCGCCTGCATTTCTATATCGGGCTGTTTGTCGGCCCATTTATCTTCTTCGCTGCACTGACCGGTACGCTGTATGTAGCAACGCCGCAACTGGAAAATGCCCTGTATCGGCACGCGCTCTACACGGATTCAGTGGGGGAGGCGAAACCTCTGGCGGAACAAATTGCCGTGGCTGAAAAAACCATTGGCACCGATCTGCGTTTACATGCCGTTCGTCCTAGCCTGGTTGCGGGTGAAACCACCCGTGTGATGTTTGCTGACCCTGCGCTTGGCCCATCGGAGACCCGCGCTATTTTTATTGATCCAGTCAGCCTTGCGGTGCGTGGCGATATTACGGTGTATGGCACCAGCGGAATTTTACCGCTCCGCCAGACCATTGATTATCTGCATACCTCGCTGATGCTGGGTGATGTCGGTCGACTCTATAGCGAGCTGGCGGCCTCGTGGATGTGGGTTGCCGCGCTGGGAGGGATTGCCCTGTGGTTTTATACCCGACCAAAACGCCGAATTAACAATCGTTTCCAGAATCGGCGTCGCGTGCATGTGACGTTAGGCTGGACGTTGCTGGGTGGAATGCTGCTGTTCTCAGTGACAGGCCTGACCTGGTCTCAATGGGCGGGGGGAAACGTTGATAAGCTGCGTGCTGAGATGAACTGGCTAACCCCGCAGGTGAACACAACACTTTCCGGTCAGCAGGAGATCGTGGATGAACACGCCGAACACCGTGGTCATCACAGCGGAATGATGATGCATGAGATGGCGATGGATCTCACCCATTTTGATGGTGTGCTAAGCGCTGCACGTAATGCAGGAATTGAGGCCAACAAGCTGGAGATCCGCCCGGCGAAAACAGAGAATCAAGCCTGGACTGTGACGGAAATCGATCGTAGCTGGCCGACGCAGGTCGACGCCGTAGCAGTTGATCCCAATACGATGCAGATTCTGGACAGAACCCGCTTCGAGGATTTCCCATTGATGGCGAAGCTCACCCGCTGGGGGGTAGATTTCCATATGGGGATCTTATTCGGGCTGGTTAATCAGTTACTGCTTGTGGCGTTTGGCCTGGCGTTGTGTGTGCTAATCATCTGGGGATACCGGATGTGGTGGATGCGTCGTCCGGCGCAATCGGCGGCAAATCCGGTCCAGACGCTTTGTCAGAGTTGGCTGGCGCTCACGGGATGGGGCAAGGTCGTCACGGCGATAATCAGTGTACTGCTCGGCCTGGCTTTGCCAGTAATGGGCGTGAGTCTGGCTCTGTTTGTTCTGGTTGACTGGCTACGCTGGCGAGCGGCAACTGGCGTGTCGCTCGCCGAATCATCCGCTAAATAACCTTATGGTGTGCTGATAACGACTGCCACCCGACGGTTTTCAGCACGCCCTTGCGGGGTACTGTTGCTCGCAACCGGATATTTTTTACCTAATCCCTGCGTGGTGAGATTACTGCGCGGGATATTTGCCCCTTTTGCCCACGCGTCTGCTACGACGTTCGCGCGTTTTAATGAAAGCGCCTCGTTATAGCCCTCCTCGCCATAGTTATCTGTGTGACCATCCATGCGGGCATGGTTTATGCCGGTCGCTGCCAGGCGTGAGGCCATTGTCTGGATCTGGGTTTCACTTTCCGGGCGCAGTGTGGCGTCATTTTTATCAAACAGGATTTTGTCCGACAGCCCCAGAGACCAGTCGCCATTTAATTCGTTAAAGCCGTATGACTTCATTGCCGCGATTTGCTCTGGAGTGAATTTCCCTTTTGGCGGAGTCTGACAGCCAGCCAGGACGAGTGATGCCAGTAACAACGGCGCGAAGTATCGCTTTAACATATCGTATTCCTTTTAGGATATTGTTTTCGAACGCTGGTTTTTCACCAGATACATATTGCGGTCGGCATGCTCCAGTAATGCCTCTACTGAGGTATTTTCCCACGCCAGAGCATAACCAATGCTGAGTGACATTGATGCAGTGTGCCCATTATGCAGATCAAACGGACGGATAAACTGCTGCGATAGTGCAGCAGAAATGTGTTGGACCTCGAGTTCAGAATGCACGCCGTATAGCACCATGGCGAATTCGTCACCGCCGAGGCGGTATGATTGATAACGTTTATCGCCAAATTCAACCATCCTGCTAGCGACTTCAATTAGCACGCAATCGCCTGCAGCATGCCCCCAGGTGTCATTAATAAATTTGAAATTATCGCCATCGAGGAACAGCAGAGCAGAGTTTGTTTTCGCGGAGATGTCGTTCATTAATGCCGCGATGCTGTTACGAAAAGCCGCCCGATTGGCAAGACCGGTCAATGGATCGTGCATGGCGGTACGCAGCAACTGGGCGTTTTTCGCCTGCAGCTTCAGTTGCCATTCCTCCATCTCATCCAGAAGGCTGTTGAAGTCTTCACCAAACTGGTGAAATTCTTCGATACGACCATCTCTTACCCGGCGAGAGAAGTTGCGATTCGTCCGTACGTCATGAACGACGTCGGTAATGTTTTGCAGGGCCGTTACCATACCATGATGCAATGATCGTGTAATGGTGAGCGCGACGACGGTAGCAAAAAGAATGCAGCCGGTGAGAACGGCAAATGACATCCAGATGAAATGGCTAATGAGGTTGTCACGTGCGGTAAGGCGAATTTCGCCGATCATCACACCATTATGCATGATGGGCTGTGAAATCGGTTCGGGGAAAAGCCAGCGGCTGACCAGCGCACCCAGTGTGTCGTTGTTATCTTCCGGGTTCCATGACCAGTAAGCAAACCGCTTTTTATGCGCGTTGACGACTTCTGCCACGGCAAACTGCCCCTGTTTACCCAGGGTAGCAAGTGTTTCGTTGGCTGCCAGAGAATCGTTGAAAACCAGGGAGGCTTCAAGGCTATGGCTCATCGTTGCGCCGGTTAATTCGAGATTTTTTTGTGCGTATTGCTTTAATGTCACGACGGATGCAAAACAGAGCAAAAGCCATATTAACGTCATCGTTATGATGACGCTTATCATGTTGATTCGCCTCAATGTTCTTTTAAACGTTGGGCGTGGCGTTGATGTGAAATCTTTATCCATGCTGCTTATTCCGTGCAAGCATTAATACATCCGGATTGACTCTCACGCCACTTCGAGCCAACGCATCAAGATTGACAGCAAACCGTACCTGACCGCGATCGATTATCAGGCAAAAGGCACTGCCAATAGCACATTCCGGATTTTGCTCTGAGATTAATAGCAATGCTCTGCCCTGATATTGACTTATTAATTCAAGTTGTTTTGCAGGCGATTCAGACCCGAAATAAATAGCATCGCACGTTTCGGCCAGAGCTTCCTGATCGTTACGTACAATGACAGGGGTATAAGGTAACCCGCTGATTTGCCCCTCTTCGTCGCTGAGTGCACGAGTGTAGTGAGAAGAGGCATAAACGCAGAGTTTAGGCTGCCCGGATAGTGATGGCCATCGCGTATAGCTCACAATACCTGAGACAATCGAGCGTACCGATTTATCCGTTTCCGTAAGCGCGCCTGCCGTCGCTGGGCCCACCATAAGGAACAGCATTAGTGCCAGAGTGAGTCGGAAAAAAGAGATCAAGAATGAATTTCTCACCAGAATCCGCCACATCGCTCCGGAAATAGATGTCCTTGAGAGTTGCGGGCAGAATACCATTGTTTATCAAAGCCGTCATTATGTCAGAAATAACCTGAGGCCGACCTAAGCTAAATCCTACTGTTGTTTATTTTCCGATGGATAAAAACAGACTTAATTTAGTCTGCTGGAACGCATACTTTCATCCATCCCTTTTTGCCATGACTCATGCAGTTTTGCTGCGTTTTCGGCAGTATCGCAACTGGCTGGAAAAGATTTGCCTGCTAATCCCCAGGCGTGAATAAACCCCTCTTCACAGACTTTCTTCTGACCATCGGCATAGCCACGAAGATATTCACTACGATCAACGTGTGGGTCGTTAAAACTATCGGCCAGGGTCTGGTTATCTTTAACTGGCAGGCCGTTCATGGCGTCTTCTTTACCTGCATCAAACCAGGATGGACTGGTCCAGTCGGGCTGGAAGGTGTAAGGATTGATCTGGCAGCCCGATAAAAACAGCGACAACAGCGCGAGAGCAATTGAACGCATAGCCATTCTCCTTTTTTCTTCAGCATAGCCTGGCTAAAGAAAGTTGCTGTGTAATTTAAAGTTTACGTTTTTATACCATGATTTTTGCAATAAATTGGCTTGTGTAAATTAAAGTGTACGTATTTTGGATTGAAATGTTTACTTTTTATGGTATGGTGGTTTCACCTCTTTGAGGACAACAACTATCGCAAACGAGTTTTACAGGATCGCCATCATGCAAAAAGACGCGCTGAACAACGTACATATCACTGACGAACAGGTTTTAATTACGCCGGATCAACTGAAAGCGGAGTTCCCGCTGAGCGTTGCGCAGGAGGCTCAGATTGAGCATTCTCGCCAGACCATTTCTGACATCATCGCTGGCCGCGATCCGCGCCTGCTGGTGGTATGTGGTCCTTGCTCCATTCACGATCCTGAAACCGCCATTGAGTACGCTCATCGATTTAAAGCATTAGCGGAGGAGGTCAGCGATAGCCTCTATCTGGTGATGCGCGTCTATTTTGAAAAGCCACGTACTACCGTTGGCTGGAAAGGGTTGATTAACGATCCGCACATGGATGGCTCGTTTGATGTGGAAGCCGGGCTGAAGATTGCGCGTCGCCTGCTGGTGGAACTGGTCAGCATGGGGCTGCCGCTGGCGACGGAAGCGCTGGATCCGAATAGCCCGCAATACCTCGGCGATCTGTTCAGCTGGTCCGCAATTGGTGCGCGCACCACGGAATCACAAACTCACCGCGAGATGGCGTCAGGCCTGTCGATGCCGGTTGGTTTTAAAAATGGTACTGATGGCAGCCTGGCTACCGCGATTAACGCCATGCGCGCCGCCGCAATGCCGCACCGTTTTGTCGGTATTAATCAGGCAGGACAGGTTTGCCTTCTGCAAACGCAGGGTAACCCGGATGGTCATGTGATCCTGCGCGGGGGTAAAGCACCGAATTACAGCCCAGCGGATGTGGCGCAGTGCGAAAAAGAGATGGAGCAGGCGGGACTGCGTCCTGCACTGATGGTAGATTGCAGTCATGGTAATTCGAACAAAGATTACCGTCGTCAGCCTGCGGTTGCGGAATCGGTGGTCGCGCAGATCAAAGATGGCAACCGTTCTATTATCGGTCTGATGATTGAGAGCAATATTCATGAAGGCAATCAATCATCTGAACAACCGCGTAGCGCAATGAAGCATGGTGTATCCGTGACGGATGCCTGCATCAGCTGGGAGACCACCGATGCGCTGCTGCGTGAGATCCATAAAGATTTAAACGGCCAGCTGGCGACGCGTCTGGCTTAAGAGGTTAGGTATGGTTGCTGAATTGACCGCATTACGCGATCAAATAGATGAAGTGGATAAGGCGCTGCTGGACTTGCTGGCGCGCCGCATGGCGTTGGTTGCTGAAGTCGGTGAGGTTAAAAGCAAATACGGCCTGCCGATTTATGTGCCGGAGCGTGAAGCCTCAATGTTGGCCTCTCGTCGCAAAGAGGCTCAGGCGCTGGGTGTCTCTCCGGATTTGATTGAAGATGTCTTGCGTCGTGTGATGCGGGAATCTTATTCGAGTGAAAATGACAAGGGCTTCAAAACCCTTTGTCCGTCCCTGCGTCCGGTGGTCATTGTTGGCGGTGCCGGCCAGATGGGACGTCTGTTTGAAAAAATGCTGGCGCTTTCTGGCTACCAGGTGCGCATTCTGGAAAAAGAGGACTGGGCAAAGGCTCCTGAACTCATGAAAGATGCCGGAATGGTGATCGTCAGCGTACCGATCCATGTGACGGAGCAGATCATCGGGAAGCTTCCTCCTTTACCGGATGATTGCATCCTGGTGGATCTGGCATCTGTTAAAAATGGTCCGCTGCAGGCCATGCTGGCTGCGCATACCGGCCCGGTGCTGGGTCTGCACCCGATGTTTGGCCCGGACAGCGGCAGCCTGGCGAAGCAGGTAGTTGTTTACTGTGATGGTCGTCAGCCGGAAGCCTATCAATGGTTCCTGGAACAGATTCAGGTATGGGGCGCACGGTTGCACCGCATCAGCGCGGTTGAGCACGATCAGAACATGGCGTTTATTCAGGCGCTTCGCCACTTTGCGACCTTTGCTTATGGGCTGCATCTGGCGGAAGAGAATGTGCAGCTTGAACAGCTACTGGCGCTCTCTTCACCCATCTATCGTCTGGAACTGGCTATGGTCGGGCGTCTGTTTGCGCAGGATCCCCAGCTTTACGCCGACATTATTATGTCGTCTGAGAACAACCTGGCACTGATTAAGCGCTATTATCAGCGTTTCGGCGAAGCCATTACGTTGCTGGAGCACGGAGACAAGCAGGCATTTATCGACAGCTTCCGCAAAGTCGAGCATTGGTTTGGCGATTACGCGCAGCGTTTCCAGAGTGAGAGTCGTACGTTGTTGCGTCAGGCAAATGACAGTCGCCAGTAATGCGATGATGTATATACTGAAAGCCAGCATTGCTGGCTTTTTTCATTTTGGGGAACTGTCATGGCTGAACCGCAGCTGCTGTTGAATTACACCGGGCATCTGCCTGAGTGCCCAACGTGGAGTGCAGAAGAGAGTGCGCTCTACTGGGCAGATATTCTGGAAGGGGAGATCCACCGATATCATCTGCCGACGGCGGAACACACCGTGCTTTCATTCCATGAAGAGGTGGGCTGTTTCGCTCTGCGTGAGCGTGGCGGGTTTATCGTCGCCATGCGCAATGGTATCTGGCTTGCCGACAAACACGGGCTACTCCAGCGTAAAGTGTGTGATAACCCGTCTAACCCGCAACTGGCGCGCTTTAATGATGGGGGAACGGATCATCATGGGCGGTTCTATGCGGGGACGTTCTGGGGGCCGGGTGATTACAACGGTGCACTGTTGATGCGTATCGACAACGACCTGACACCGAAAGTTATCCAGTGCGACATTCACGGCCACAATGGTCTGGCATTTAGCCCTGACAAACGGTGGATGTTTACTTCTGATACGCCAAACGGCGTTATCTACCGTACCCCGCTGGATGAGCAGGGGGAACCCGGTAAAAGGGAGGTATTCCGCCGGTTCAACGACGGCGAAGGGATACCTGACGGTGCAGCGATGGATGTGGAAGGTTGTTACTGGAGTGCACTGTTTGATGGCTGGCGTATCGCGCGTTTTTCACCGCAAGGAGAGCAACTTGAAGTGTATCGAATGCCGGTACGATGCCCGACAATGGTCTGTTTTGGTGGTGATGATATGAAAACGCTGTTTATTACCACCACGCGGGAAAACATGGATGTGGAGGAGGTGGCGAAGTACCCACTTTCCGGAGCCATCTTCACCCTGCCCGTCAGTGTGGCAGGGATGAAGAAAAGCCGCTTTATCGAACGTTAGGTCGGGTCGACCGGAACGACGTTTTCACTCGGGTAACAGCCCAGCACTTTCATTGAACGGGTGATTTCGCCCAGTTCACGCAGGGCTTTTTGCATTGAGGACGATTCCAGGTTGGCCTGGATATCAAGATAAAACATCTCTTCCCACGGATTTCCATGAATCGGGCGTGATTCCAGTTTCGTCATGATCAGGTTGTGGTTACGCAGTACCAGCAGTGCTTCAACCAGCGCACCGGCCTGTTGGCCGGTGGCCATCAGCAGCGTGGTTTTCGCCGGTACCTGGTCAGAGACGTTAATAGCCTTGCGGGCCAGTACCACAAAGCGGGTGATATTTTGCGTCTGGTTTGCCAGGTTTCGTTCCAGTACCTGAAGGCCATACAGCGCGCCACCGGCCTCGCTACCCAGTGCAGCAACGGTTGGGGAATTTGCCTGCGCCACTTTTTCCATCGCCGCAGAGGTGCTTTCAGTGTACTCAATTTTCCAGTTCGGATAGCGGTTCAGGAACTGACTACATTGCTGGAACGGCTGCGGATGGCTGTACACCGTTTCGATTTTGCTCAGGTCAGTGGAGCCAGAGACCAGGACACAATGGTCAATTGGAATGGTCAGCTCACCAACCAGCGACAGACTGGTGTGTTGCAGCAGGTCGTAGACATCATTGATGGCACCGGAGCTGGTATTTTCAATCGGGACCACGGCGTAATCAGCCTGGCCGGTTTCAACCTGATTGAAAATATCGGCAAACTTCGCGCATCCACTTTCAATAAACTCTTCGAAATGGCGGGCTGCATACTGACGTGCCGCCAGGTGTGAATAAGAGCCCTTTGGCCCGAGGAAAGCGATACGCGCAGAGTGCGGATTGGTTTTGTTCAGATGCTGCTGCAACAGTGCTTGTTGGGTCAGAACAGAGTCTTCGATGATGAGCTGGAACAGGCGGGTGATGTAATGCGCATCCAGGTGATGCGCTTTGCCGAGCTGAATCAGGCGCTCCAGCAGGTCACGCTCGCGGTCGATATCACGCACCGGACGATGGGAATCCAGTTTAGCTTTACCCACTTCGACAGCGAGTAAGCGGCGTTCTGCCAGCAGCGCCAGTAATTTCTCATCCAGCGCGCTGATTTTAACGCGTAGATCCAGTAACGGGTTTTCCGGTGTCATAGTGTTGCCTGTCTCGTTTTATCGTTATCAATAAAAAAGGCCTCCCGGGGTGGGAGGCCTTGTTGTTCGTCTTCGCATTCTTTATCACACGACGAAACGCCTCCCATTCAGGGGAAGGTAAAAAAGAATGCGAAGAAAAACGGCGTTAGTTTCATGAAATCATCCTGTGCTTGATACCGTTAAAGTACCCGCACTGTTTTCACCCTGTCAATAAAAAACGCGCCCGAAGGCGCGTTGGCGGTACACTCAATTTAAAGGATTACTCTTCTTCAACTTCTTCCGCGAAGCTGGCGTCTTTCACCGATGTTGTGGCGCGACGGGCTTCACCTTTGTGTTGCACTTTATTGAGCTGCCGTTCCAGCTTGTTGATCAAATCGTTAATTGCGGTGTACATATCTTCATGTTTTGCGCTGGCGACCAGATGGCCGTTTGGAGTATTGATAGTTGCGTCAGCGATGAAACCCTGCGGCTCCTTGGACAGGATGATATGTGGGTTAATCAAATGAGTTTGCCATTTATCCAGTTTGGCGAGACGGTCTGCGACGTGTTGGCGAATTGCCGGAGTAATTTCCATTTGTTTACTGGTAATGTTCATTGTCATAAATTTTACCTCTTGTCTTTCCGTCTTGGTGATTCCAGCATACCCGACCCAATGTCAAAATGTGTGATTTAGATCACGTTATTTTGTCGGTTTTTGTCAGGGAATCTTTTTTGTGAGGCAGGGCAGGAAGAGGTGAGATTTACCTTGTGGAAGGTAAAAATTGCGGTCATAGTTGATAGGATGTGTTGAGGCTAAACCGCTTCAGCTTATATCCAGAATGAATAAAAAAACGGCAGCCTTCGGGCTGCCGTTTTACATTGAGGCAATATCAGGTGTTGCTACTGTTTGCTGCGATGATTTTCGCTACTTTGTCAGCCTGAGCGGTCATCTGCATCTGACGGTAAGCATTTTCCATCAGCTTCAGACCATCACGCGTTGCCTGAGTATCCGGATAATCACGCAACATACCTTCTACGCGGTTAACCACGGCAACCCATGCGCCACGGCGGGTATAGTATTCCGCCACGGAGTATTCATATTTCGCCAGACGATCTTTCAGGAACACCAGACGTTTGGTCGCGTCAGTCACGTACTGACTGTTCGGGTAGCCGCGCACCAATTTGGAGAAGTCATTGAAGGCATCACGTGCATGCTGTGGGTCGCGGTCGGAACGATCCACGCCGAAGAAGCCCTGCAGCGCACTGTCGTCCAGCGCCATGTTGGTGAGGCCGCGCATGTACATCACATAGTCGATGTTAGGATGAGTCGGGTTCAGACGCATGAAACGATCGATGGTTGCCTGAGCCAGCGGCAGATCGGCATTTTTGTAGTATGCGTAGATGAGATCTAACTGTACCTGCTGCGAATACGGACCAAATGGATAGCGATTATCCAACGCTTCCAGTTGCGTTATCGCCTGTTTCCAGTTACCGTCCTGCAACTTTTGTTGTGCAGTCGCATAGATTTCATTCGGCGGATTGTCAGGGACCTGTTCATTTGAACCGGAGCAGCCCACCAAAGCCAGGCTCAACGTGGCCGCTGCCACCAGATATTTCATGCGCGTCATGACGTTTTGACTTTCCTCAAATGTTTGTCCGGGAGAAACTCTGTTCCTGCTCCCGATTAAGACCAGCTACAATAGCACACTATATTAAACGGCAAAGCCGTAAAACCCAACGTTAAACGAAGAAGCAGTTTATGGCACAACGAGTAGAACTCACCGCAACAGTCTCCGAAAATCAGCTCGGTCAACGCTTAGATCAGGCTTTGGCCGAATTGTTCCCTGATTATTCGCGTTCACGCATAAAAGAATGGATCCTTGACCAGCGCGTGCTGGTAAACGGCAAGATCTGGGACAAGCCAAAAGAGAAAGTGTTAGGTGGGGAAGCTGTCGCCATCAATGCTGAAATCGAAGAGGAAATCCGCTTCGAGCCGCAGGATATCCCACTGGACATCGTCTATGAAGATGATGACATTCTGGTGATCAACAAACCACGTGACCTGGTTGTTCATCCGGGGGCGGGGAATCCTGACGGTACAGTACTTAACGCGCTTCTCCATTATTATCCGCCTATCGCAGATGTCCCGCGCGCGGGAATCGTTCACCGTCTGGATAAAGACACCACCGGTTTGATGGTGGTGGCGAAGACCGTTCCAGCTCAGACCCGTCTGGTGGAATCGCTGCAGCTGCGCGAAATCACTCGAGAGTATGAAGCGGTAGCCATTGGGCATATGACCTCTGGTGGAACAGTGGAAGAGCCAATCAGCCGTCACCCAACCAAACGTACTCATATGTCGGTGCATCCGATGGGTAAACCGGCGGTGACGCACTATCGCATCATGGAGCACTTCCGTATCCATACGCGTCTGCGTCTGCGTCTGGAAACCGGGCGTACTCACCAGATCCGCGTGCATATGGCCCACATTACCCATCCGCTGGTGGGGGATCAGGTATACGGTGGCCGTCCACGTCCGCCAAAAGGCGCATCGGATGAGTTCATCAGCGTACTGCGTAAATTCGATCGTCAGGCGCTACACGCGACCATGCTGCGTCTTTACCATCCTATCACTGGTATTCAGATGGAGTGGCATGCACCTATCCCGCAGGATATGGTGGAACTTATTGACGCCATGCGTGCCGATTTTGAAGAACATAAGGATCAAGTGGACTGGTTATGACCAAACTGATTGTCCCGGAATGGCCATTGCCTGCAGGTGTGGCCGCCTGCAGTTCAACCCGTATTGGCGGTGTGAGCCAGGGGGCGTGGGAGTCACTGAACCTCGGTGCACACTGTGGCGACAACCTGGAGCACGTTGAAGAAAACCGCAAGCGTCTGTTTGCTACGGGGAACTTGCCGTCAAAACCGGTTTGGCTGGAACAGGTTCATGGAAAAACGGTGCTGAAGCTGACGGCAGAACCCTACGCTTCAAAACGCGCTGATGCCTCTTATAGTAATATTCCGGGAACGGTTTGTGCCGTAATGACTGCTGATTGTCTGCCTGTGCTGTTCTGTAACCGTGCAGGTACTGAGGTCGCAGCAGCACATGCGGGATGGCGCGGCCTGTGTGAAGGCGTGCTGGAGGAGACCGTCTCCTGCTTTAAAGATGAGCCTGCCAATATCATGGCCTGGCTTGGTCCGGCCATTGGCCCTCGCGCTTTTGAGGTGGGACCAGAGGTTCGTGAAGCATTTATCGATAAAGATCTACAAGCAGTGGACGCCTTCCTGCCTTCGGGGGATAAATATCTGGCCGATATTTACCAGCTTGCTCGCCAGCGCCTGAATAATGTCGGTGTGACGCAGATCTTCGGTGGCGATCGCTGTACCTTCACCGAAAAGGGTGATTTTTTCTCTTATCGCCGCGACAAGACGACGGGTCGTATGGCAAGTTTTATTTGGCTGATATAACCTAAAGAATCAAGACGATCCGGCACGTGCCGTTTTCTTTTCACATAATTCAGGTCATTAACCTTGAATAATTGAGGGATGACCTCATTTAATCTCCAGTAGCAAATTTGACCTGTTATGGGAGGAGTTATGCGTCTGGATCGTCTTACTAATAAATTCCAGCTTGCTCTCGCCGATGCCCAGTCCCTCGCACTGGGGCACGACAACCAATTTATCGAACCTCTTCATTTAATGAGCGCCTTGCTGAATCAGGAAGGGGGATCGGTACGTCCTTTATTAACGTCCGCTGGCATTAATGCTGGCCAGTTACGCACAGCCATTGATCAGGCGCTGAGCCGTTTACCGCAGGTCGAAGGGACCGGCGGCGACGTTCAACCGTCGCAGGATCTGGTGCGTGTGCTGAACCTTTGCGACAAGCTGGCGCAAAAACGTGGGGACAACTTTATTTCGTCAGAGTTGTTTGTTCTGGCGGCGCTTGAATCACGCGGTACCTTGACCGACCTGCTGAAATCTGCTGGTGCGACCACCGCCAATGTGACTCAGGCGATTGAGAAAATGCGCGGAGGTGAAAGCGTGAACGATCAGGGAGCCGAAGACCAACGTCAGGCTTTGAAAAAATTTACGGTCGATCTGACCGAGCGTGCTGAACAGGGCAAACTTGACCCGGTTATCGGCCGTGACGAAGAGATCCGCCGTACTATCCAGGTATTGCAGCGTCGTACCAAGAACAACCCGGTGCTGATTGGTGAACCGGGTGTTGGTAAAACCGCCATTGTTGAAGGACTGGCGCAGCGTATCGTCAACGGTGAAGTGCCGGAAGGCCTGAAAGGCCGCCGCGTACTGGCGCTGGATATGGGCGCGTTGGTAGCCGGGGCGAAATACCGTGGTGAGTTCGAAGAGCGTCTGAAAGGCGTGCTTAACGATCTGGCGAAACAGGAAGGCAATGTCATCCTGTTTATCGACGAACTGCACACTATGGTCGGTGCGGGCAAAGCGGACGGCGCGATGGATGCCGGGAACATGCTGAAACCTGCTCTGGCGCGTGGTGAACTTCACTGCGTCGGTGCCACTACGCTTGATGAGTATCGTCAGTACATTGAAAAAGATGCTGCTCTTGAACGTCGTTTCCAGAAAGTGTTTGTTGCTGAGCCAAGCGTTGAAGATACCATCGCGATTTTGCGTGGTCTGAAAGAGCGTTATGAGCTGCACCACCATGTGCAGATCACTGACCCGGCCATTGTTGCGGCGGCGACGCTTTCGCATCGTTATATTGCCGATCGTCAGTTGCCGGATAAAGCAATCGACCTGATCGATGAAGCGGCTTCGAGCATTCGTATGCAGATTGACTCGAAACCGGAAGAGCTCGACAGGCTCGACCGCCGTATCATCCAGCTCAAGCTGGAACAGCAGGCGCTGAAGAAAGAGTCTGATGAAGCCAGTAAGAAACGCCTGGATATGCTCAATGAAGAACTGGACGATAAAGAACGCCAGTATTCTGAGCTGGAAGAAGAGTGGAAAGCCGAGAAAGCATCTCTTTCCGGCACTCAGACCATAAAGGCGGAACTCGAACAGGCAAAAATTGCCATTGAGCAGGCCCGCCGTGTGGGCGATCTGGCGCGGATGTCAGAGCTGCAGTATGGCAAAATTCCTGAGCTGGAAAAACAGCTTGAGATTGCTACGCAGTCTGAAGGCAAAACGATGCGTCTGTTGCGTAATAAAGTGACGGATGCGGAAATTGCCGAAGTGCTGGCTCGCTGGACCGGTATCCCTGTGGCACGCATGCTGGAAGGCGAGCGTGAAAAACTGCTGCGTATGGAGCAGGATTTACATAACCGGGTGATTGGTCAGAATGAGGCGGTTGAAGCGGTTTCCAACGCTATTCGTCGTAGCCGTGCAGGGCTGTCCGATCCGAATCGCCCAATTGGCTCGTTCCTGTTCCTGGGGCCAACCGGTGTCGGTAAAACCGAGCTGTGTAAAGCGCTGGCTAACTTTATGTTCGACAGCGATGATGCGATGGTGCGTATCGACATGTCCGAGTTTATGGAGAAGCACTCTGTTTCGCGTCTGGTCGGTGCACCTCCGGGATACGTGGGTTATGAAGAAGGTGGTTATCTGACAGAAGCGGTGCGCCGTCGTCCTTATTCCGTCATTCTGCTGGACGAGGTAGAGAAAGCGCATCCGGATGTCTTCAACATTCTGCTTCAGGTGCTGGATGATGGTCGTCTGACCGATGGGCAGGGGAGAACAGTCGACTTCCGTAATACGGTTGTCATCATGACCTCGAACCTGGGTTCCGATTTGATTCAGGAACGTTTCGGTGAGCTGGACTATAGCCATATGAAGGATCTGGTGCTCGGTGTCGTGAGCCATAACTTCCGTCCTGAGTTCATCAACCGTATTGATGAAGTGGTGGTATTCCATCCTCTGGGTGAGAAACACATTGCGTCGATTGCGCAGATCCAGTTGCAGCGTCTGTACAAACGTCTGGAAGAGCGGGGATATGAAATTCACATCTCTGACGAGGCGCTGAAGCTGCTGAGCGAGAATGGTTACGATCCGGTGTACGGTGCGCGTCCATTAAAACGTGCTATCCAACAGCAGATCGAAAATCCGCTGGCGCAGCAGATTCTTTCCGGAGAGTTGATTCCAGGCAAAGTTATCCGTCTGGAAGCCAACGAGGATCGCATTGTGGCAGTGCAGTAAGTCACAAAACGAAAAAACGAGCCGCTTGCGGCTCGTTTTTGTTTAAAAACCAGGCGAAAATTGAGGTCTGGAATGAGGTTTGCCTGGAAAGTGAGCAGTTGGAAAATAATTTTCACTTTATCCTTGCGGCTTCGGAATAACTCCCTATAATGCGCCTCCACTGACACGGAACAACGGCACACACGCCGCCGGGTCAGAAGAGAAAAGCAAAATAAACGCTTGACTCTGTAGCGGGAAAGCGTAATATGCACACCCCCGCGCCGCAGCGAAAACGAAGCGGCACTGCTCTTTAACAATTTATCAGACAATCTGTGTGGGCACTCAAAGTGACATGGATTCTTAATGTCTTCGGACACTAAATGAATACCAAGTCTCAACGAGTGAACACGTAATTCATTACGAAGTTTAATTCATTGAGCATCAAACTTTTAAATTGAAGAGTTTGATCATGGCTCAGATTGAACGCTGGCGGCAG
>NZ_JBALHX010000002.1:0-565080 GCF_037053385.1 Enterobacter sp. P82 | reverse complement strand
CATCAGGCTTGCGCCCATTGTGCAATATTCCCCACTGCTGCCTCCCGTAGGAGTCTGGACCGTGTCTCAGTTCCAGTGTGGCTGGTCATCCTCTCAGACCAGCTAGGGATCGTCGCCTAGGTGAGCCGTTACCCCACCTACTAGCTAATCCCATCTGGGCACATCTGATGGCAAGAGGCCCGAAGGTCCCCCTCTTTGGTCTTGCGACGTTATGCGGTATTAGCTACCGTTTCCAGTAGTTATCCCCCTCCATCAGGCAGTTTCCCAGACATTACTCACCCGTCCGCCGCTCGTCACCCGAGAGCAAGCTCTCTGTGCTACCGCTCGACTTGCATGTGTTAGGCCTGCCGCCAGCGTTCAATCTGAGCCATGATCAAACTCTTCAATTTAAAAGTTTGATGCTCAATGAATTAAACTTCGTAATGAATTACGTGTTCACTCGTTGAGACTTGGTATTCATTTAGTGTCCGAGGACATTAAGAATCCATGTCACTTTGAGTGCCCACACAGATTGTCTGATAAATTGTTAAAGAGCAGTTGCAACGCGGCTTTCAGCTCACCGTTGCGAGGTGGCGTATATTACGCTTTCCTCTTTCAGAGTCAACCCGTTATTTCAGGATTTTTTCTCTTCAACCGACCGGATTGTTTGTGAAGTGATTCACATCCGCCGTGTCGATGGAGGCGCATTATAGGGAGCCGCCGAGGAATGACAAGCGGAAAAATGCATTTTTATTTCAACCGCTCACCTTTTCACCAAAAAGGCTATTTTTGGTGCTTTTTGATCTCTTTTGGCAGCTCAGCCAGGCTATTAATCACCCAATCTGCTGCATTCTCTGCTTCTGGCGTCACTGGCTTACCGGTGCGTACTAATATTTTGGTGCCTACGCCAGCTGCGGTTGCCGCCTGCATGTCTTCAAGTTTATCGCCCACCATATAAGAAGCAGCCATATCAATGTGCAAAAATTCCTGCGCAGAGATAAACATGCCTGGATGAGGTTTACGGCAGTCGCAGGTCTGGCGATACTCTTCGACTGTTCCTTGCGGATGATGCGGACAATAATAGATACCGTCGAGATCAACACCGCGATCGGCCAGCGACCAGTCCATCCATTCTGTCAGCGTTTCGAACTGCGCTTCGGTAAATTTGCCGCGAGCAATACCAGACTGGTTGGTGACAACCACCAATGCATAGCCCATCTCTTTCAGCTGACGCATTGCATCTATCACGCCGTCGATAAACTCGAACTCATCAATCTCATGGACATAACCGTGATCCACATTAATAGTGCCGTCACGATCGAGAAAAATTGCGGGTACTGATTTTGCCACCGGTTTGCTCCTGAAAAAGGCATGTCCGGCTAGTATCTCATGAATCGCAGCGCAATAAAGTGCTCATCGTACAGAGTTGGATTGATTTAGACGTCTGGATGCCTTAACATCCATTTTGTTTACGGTCATCACCCGTATCTGGCAGAAGAAAATGCCACGGCTAACTTACATACGATAAAAATAATCTAATGATTAAACTTTCCAATATCACCAAAGTGTTCCAGCAGGGGAACCGAACCATTCAGGCGCTGAACAACGTCAGCCTGCATGTACCTGCTGGTCAAATTTATGGCGTCATTGGCGCATCAGGTGCGGGTAAAAGTACGCTGATTCGTTGTGTTAACCTGCTTGAGCGCCCAACTCAGGGCAGCGTAGAAGTTGGCGGACAAGAACTTACCGCCTTATCGGAGAAAGAACTCACCAAAGCGCGACGTCAGATTGGCATGATTTTCCAGCACTTTAACCTGCTGGCCTCCCGCACCGTTTTCGGCAACGTCGCCTTGCCGCTTGAGCTGGATAACACGCCAAAAGAAGAAGTGAAGCGTCGTGTCATCGAACTGCTCGACCTCGTGGGTCTGGGCGACAAACATGATAGCTACCCGGCCAATCTGTCCGGTGGGCAAAAACAGCGTGTGGCCATTGCCCGTGCGCTGGCCAGTAATCCAAAAGTACTGCTGTGTGATGAAGCCACCAGTGCACTGGATCCGGCAACCACGCGTTCAATTCTGGAACTGCTGAAAGACATTAACCGTCGTCTGGGCCTGACAATTCTCCTTATTACGCATGAAATGGACGTGGTGAAACGCATCTGTGACTGCGTCGCAGTGATCAGCAACGGCGAACTGATTGAGCAGGATACGGTAAGTGAAGTGTTCTCTCATCCGAAGACGCCGCTGGCACAGCAATTCATCCAGTCCACACTGCATCTGGATATTCCGGAAGATTATCTGGAACGCTTAAAAACAGAACCGACGGCAGATAGCGTCCCGATGCTGCGCATGGAGTTCACGGGCCAATCTGTCGATGCTCCCCTGCTTTCCGAAACCGCGCGTCGCTTTAACGTGAACAACAACATCATCAGCGCGCAGATGGATTACGCCGGTGGCGTGAAGTTCGGCATCATGCTGACAGAAATGCACGGCACACAAGAAGAAACCCAGGCCGCGATTGCCTGGCTGCAAGAACACCACGTAAAAGTAGAGGTACTGGGTTATGTCTGAGCCGATGATGTGGCTGCTGGTTCGCGGCGTTTGGGAAACGCTGGCAATGACCTTTGTATCTGGCTTCTTTGGATTTGTGATTGGTCTCCCGGTCGGCGTGCTGCTGTATGTGACACGTCCGGGGCAAATCATTGAGAACGCGAAACTTTACCGCACACTCTCTGCGCTGGTGAATATCTTCCGTTCTATCCCGTTCATTATTCTGCTGGTATGGATGATTCCATTCACCCGCGTGATTGTCGGTACCTCTATCGGCCTGCAGGCTGCCATCGTTCCCCTGACTGTCGGCGCTGCACCGTTTATCGCACGTATGGTTGAAAACGCCCTGCTGGAAATCCCGACAGGTTTGATTGAAGCCTCCCGCGCAATGGGTGCCACACCGATGCAGATCGTACGCAAGGTTCTGCTGCCGGAAGCACTGCCAGGCCTGGTTAACGCGGCGACCATTACGCTTATCACCCTGGTGGGTTATTCCGCGATGGGGGGTGCAGTTGGCGCTGGCGGTTTAGGTCAAATTGGTTACCAGTACGGCTATATTGGATATAACGCTACCGTGATGAATACCGTTCTGGTATTGCTGGTTGTGTTGGTTTACTTAATCCAGTTCTCTGGCGATCGCATCGTCCGGGCTGTTACGCACAAATAACGTTACACACAACACAAACTCTACGAGTTAAGGATAAAACATGGCGTTTAAATTAAAGACCTTTGCAGCAGTAGGCGCGCTAATCGGCTCTCTGGCACTGGTGGGTTGCGGTCAGGATGAAAAAGATCCAAACCACATCAAAGTGGGCGTTATCGTGGGTGCAGAACAACAGGTTGCTGAAGTCGCTCAGAAAGTCGCAAAAGAGAAATATGGCCTCGACGTTGAGCTGGTGACCTTCAACGATTACGTTCTGCCGAACGAAGCGCTGAGCAAAGGCGATATCGACGCTAATGCCTTCCAGCATAAACCGTACCTGGATCAGCAGATCAAAGATCGTGGCTATAAACTGGTAGCTGTGGGTAACACCTTCGTTTATCCAATTGCGGGTTACTCCAAGAAAATTAAATCACTGGACGAACTGCAGCCAGGTTCTCAGGTAGCGGTGCCTAACGATCCAACCAACCTTGGACGCTCTCTCCTGCTGTTGCAGAAAGTGGGTTTGATCAAACTGAAAGACGGTGTTGGCCTGCTGCCGACCGTTCTCGACGTGACCGAGAACCCGAAAAATCTGAAAATTGTTGAGCTGGAAGCACCACAGTTGCCACGCTCTCTCGACGATGCGCAGATTGCACTGGCTGTTATCAACACAACCTACGCCAGCCAGATTGGCCTGACTCCAGCGAAAGACGGTATCTTCGTTGAAGATAAAGACTCCCCATACGTTAACCTGATCGTGACTCGCGAAGACAACAAAGACGCGGAAAACGTGAAGAAGTTCGTTCAGGCCTATCAGTCTGATGAAGTTTACCAGGAAGCGAACAAAGTGTTTAACGGCGGCGCTGTTAAAGGCTGGTAATCTCACCTCAGTGTAATATCATCAGGACGGGCTTATGCCCGTCTTGTCATTTGTGCAGTCAACTGATTCAATATCTGACGTTTTGATTATCCATTGAGGAACTATTATGCGTGCTTTACCGATCTGTCTTTTAGCACTCATGTTGAGCGGCTGTTCTATGCTAAGCAGATCTCCCGTTGAACCTGTTCAAAGCACGGCAACCCCGCCAAAAACAGAGCCTGCAAAACCGAAAGTGGTTCGTCCTGCACCGGTTCGCATTATCACTAAAGCTGATGAGCTCGTCGGTAAACCGTTCCGTGAACTGGGTGAAGTGAGCGGTGAATCCTGCCAGGCGACCAACCAGGACTCTCCACCGAATATCCCGACAGCGCGTAAACGCATGCAGATTAATGCCGCAAAAATGAAAGCTAACGCTGTTCTGCTGCACAGTTGCGAAGTGACCAGCGGTACACCGGGCTGCTACCGTCAGGCAGTATGCATCGGTTCTGCGCTGAATATTACGGCGAAATGAGTGCATTTCAGTTCGAGCAAATAGGCGTTATCCGCTCGCCCTATAAAGAGAAGTTCGCCGTACCTCGCCAGCCCGGTCTTGTGACCAGCGGAAGCGGTGAACTTCACCTGATTGCACCTTACAATCAGGCCGATGCGGTACGCGGACTCGACGCTTTCAGCCATTTATGGGTGGTATTTGTGTTTCACCAGACGATGGAAGGTGGCTGGCGTCCAACCGTGCGCCCTCCCCGGCTTGGTGGAAATGCAAGAATGGGGGTGTTTGCGACGCGTTCGACCTTCCGTCCAAACCCGGTTGGAATGTCGCTGGTCGAACTGAAGGGTATACGTTGCCAGAAGGATCAGGTGATACTCGAGTTAGGCAGTCTTGATCTTGTGGATGGCACACCGGTTATCGACATCAAACCCTATTTGCCTTTCGCCGAAGCTCTCCCGGATGCGCGCGCAAGTTATGCTCAGGATGCCCCCCAGGCGGACATGCCTGTATATTTTACGCCTGAGATAGCAACTCAGCTGAGTCAACTGGAGAAGCACTATCCTCGTTTGCAGAATTTCATCACCGAAGTTCTGGCGCAGGACCCCCGTCCCGCTTATCGCAAAGAAGAGGAAGCCGGGAAAACCTACGCTGTCTGGCTATTGGATTTTAACGTTCGCTGGCGCGTCACACAGGCAGGTTTTGAAGTGTTTGCCCTGGAACCCAGGTAATTTTAATCTCCTCTCTTTTGGCATCTTTGCCACACTGGTAAACTAAACCACTTTTTTTGTGTCAGGTTGACCTTTCAGCCTGTGTCACTAGTCGAAACGGAACCGTAACAACATGCGTACTAGCCAATATCTGCTCTCCACTCTGAAGGAGACGCCTGCCGACGCCGAAGTGATCAGCCATCAGCTGATGCTGCGCGCCGGGATGATCCGCAAGCTGGCCTCCGGGTTATACACCTGGCTGCCGACCGGCGTGCGCGTCCTGAAAAAAGTCGAAAACATCGTGCGTGAAGAGATGAACAACGCCGGTGCTATCGAGGTGTTAATGCCGGTTGTTCAGCCCTCTGAGCTGTGGCAGGAGAGTGGTCGCTGGGAGCAGTACGGTCCGGAACTGCTGCGTATTGCCGATCGCGGCGATCGTCCGTTTGTCCTCGGCCCAACGCATGAAGAAGTCATTACCGACCTGATTCGTAATGAGCTGAGCTCTTACAAACAGCTGCCGCTGAACTTCTTCCAGATCCAGACCAAATTCCGTGACGAAGTTCGCCCACGTTTCGGCGTCATGCGTTCTCGCGAATTCCTGATGAAAGATGCCTACTCTTTCCATACCTCTCAGGAATCTCTGCAAGAGACCTACGACAAAATGTACGAGGCTTACAGCAAAATCTTCTCCCGTATGGGCCTGGATTTCCGTGCTGTGCAGGCTGATACCGGCTCCATCGGTGGTAGCGCATCCCATGAGTTCCAGGTACTGGCGCAGAGCGGTGAAGACGATGTGATCTTCTCTGACTCCTCAGATTACGCGGCAAACATCGAATTTGCAGAAGCGCTGGCACCAAAAGAGCCACGTGCTGCTGCAACACAAGAGATGACGCTGGTTGATACGCCAAACGCAAAAACCATTGCCGAGCTGGTTGAGCAGTTCAATCTGCCAATCGAAAAAACAGTGAAAACGCTGCTGGTGAAATCCACCGAAGGCAGTGCTTATCCGCTGGTTGCCCTGCTGGTACGTGGCGATCATGAGCTTAACGAAGTGAAAGCAGAGAAGCTGCCGCAGGTTGCCAGCCCGCTGACGTTCGCTACGGAAGCTGAAATCCGCGCTGTGGTCAATGCTGGTCCAGGCTCTCTGGGCCCGGTAAACATGCCTGTGCCTGTTGTTATTGACCGTACGGTAGCGGCAATGAGCGATTTCTCTGCAGGTGCCAACATCGACGGTAAACATTACTTCGGCATCAACTGGGATCGCGATGTGGCGACACCTGAAGTGGCTGATATCCGTAACGTCGTTGCTGGCGACCCAAGCCCGGATGGACAGGGTACGCTGATGATCAAACGCGGTATCGAAGTCGGTCACATCTTCCAGTTGGGTGATAAATATTCTCGTGCGATGAACGCTGCCGTTCAGGGCGAAGATGGTCGTAACCAGATCCTGACCATGGGTTGCTACGGTATCGGGGTAACACGTGTTGTGGCCGCGGCGATTGAGCAGAACTATGACGAGCGTGGCATCGTCTGGCCGGACAACATTGCACCATTCCAGGTCGCGATTCTGCCAATGAACATGCACAAGTCTTACCGTGTGCAGGAACTGGCTGAGAAGCTGTACGCTGAGCTGCGTGCTCTGGGTATCGACGTGCTGATGGATGACCGTAAAGAGCGTCCAGGTGTGATGTTTGCTGATATGGAACTGATTGGTATCCCACATACCATCGTCATCGGCGACCGTAACCTCGATAGCGACGAAATTGAATACAAATACCGTCGTAACGGCGAGAAACAGATGATCAAGACCGGCGACATTCTTGATTACCTGGTGAAAGCCATTAAAGGTTAAGAAACAAAAAACCCCGCTCCGGCGGGGTTTTTTAATGGGGCTATGTCGGCTTACTTGCTGTTGCAGTCTTTACCCGCGACAAACTTCGCGTCTTTATCTGCCACCAGCGTTTTCACCATCTCTCCGCTATCCGGGTTTGGCTCCAGCGTAAAGTGACCGTCCACCGTCAGCAATACCGGCTTACTGTCATTTCCGCGCGCAACAGCGTAATCACGTTCTAGCTGTGCGTTGTTCGCCACGCTGACTTTCCTGCCGGTTGCACAGTCGGTAAAGATCGCCGCATCAGCCATATAGAAATACATACCCCGCATTGCCATCGGCGTGGCAGGCAGGGCCGCCTTTACCGGTGCCAGGGTGTAGTTGAACTGGGACTCAATCGGATTACCTTCGCGGTCGAGCATCTCCATCCCCTCGCCTTTAGCGCGGAAATAGGTTTTCTCACCTGTGGTATCCGTCAGAACCAGCTTCTCAGCCGTACGCGCCCATGTCCCATAAGTCGCAAAAGAAGACGGTTCTTTAGCGCCCTGATACCGCTGATTCATCACCCAGGTACCGTCTTTTTGCAGGAACAGAGACGTTTCAATGCCCTCACAGTCTGCGCAAGGCAATACGCCGCGCCAGCTCTGTTGCATGGGCTTTAACTCTTCATTCTGCGCGGGCTGCAAAACCTGCGTTTCAGAACGATTGTTACACCCGAAAAGCGCAAACAGCGTACTCACTGCCAGCGCTGATAATAATGCTTTTTTCACAATGAATTCCTTCTGAAAATTGTGTTCCTTTTCGTCACTCCATGGGGCGACGAACTTTACCGCGTAGTGCTTTCACTGTGGATTTTTGGGCCTTCGACGACAGCCGACGCTCTTTCGATGCGCGAGTGGGCCGTGTTGCCCGACGGCTCTTTTGTACCGCTGTTAATTCTTTGATTACCGCCACCAGCCTGGCTATTGCCGCTTCCCGGTTCAATTCCTGGCTACGGTACTCCTGGGCTTTAATCACAATGACACCATCGCTGGTGATCAGGTGATGGCTGGCTGCAAGCAGACTTTCTTTATAATACTCTGGCAGGCTTGAGGCCCGAATGTCAAAACGCAAGTGGATAGCCGTAGAAGCCTTATTGACGTGCTGTCCCCCTGCCCCCTGAGCACGAATGGCGGTGATCTCCAGCTCATTGTCAGGAATGCTGACGTTTCGGGATAAGACGATCATGAGGCGGGTTGCCACGCCGTCAAATGAATTTCCAGATTATTCTGAGAATCAGAGAGCCAGATTGCGCCATCCTGAATCGTCGCCTGCAGGATCATGGTCCGGCTGGCAAAGGCACTCAACTGCGCCAGTTGCTCATCATCCAGATACCAGACGGTAAGATTGGCAAACTGCCTGCATTTGCTCTTATTTTGCTGCCACCAGATCTCCGCAGCACGCTGATTATACGCAAATAACGCGACTTCAGCAGACTGAGTGCAGGCCTTTTTAATACGACGTTCATCCGGCAGGCCAAGTTCAATCCACAGATCGATACCCAGATGATCGTTGCGCAGCCAGGCTTCTGGCTCGTCCTCTGCGCTTAAGCCTCGGGTAAATTGCAGCCGCTCGTCAGCATACTTAATCCACGCCAGCAGGCGCAGCATCATGCGTTCCTGAGTTTCTGAGGGGTGGCGTGCCAGAGTAAGCGACGCATCCAGGAACTGGTTGCGATCAAGATCGGCCACATTGACCACTGCTTTATAAATTGTCGCTTTCAGCGCCATGAGAGAACTCCATTCTAATCAGGCGCACATTGTAGCGAAAACAGCGGCAAAAGGCTGTTACGAGGTGATAAATACACCACTATCAAGGCTCTGATATTGCTTAAATGAGTATGGTATAGTCACCTTGCTAAACCGAGTTTATCTTCGTAGGCTTAATGATATCTCACAGTAAGTCAGTGCGCTGGCGGGAGGGGATGTGAATAATTATTGTGAGTTAATTCGCAAACGGTATGCGGAAATCGCCAGCGGGGATCTGGGGTATGTCCCGGACGCGTTGGGCTGTGTATTGAAAGTGCTTAATGAAGTGGCCTCTGATGAGAGCCTTTCAGAGTCGGTCAGGGAGAAAGCAGCGTATGCTGCGGCGAATTTACTGGTGAGCGATTATGTCGATGAATGATACTTATCAACCCATCAATTGTGATGACTATGACAACCTCGAACTCGCCTGCCAGCATCATTTAATACTGACGCTGGAGCTAAAAGATGGCGAAGTGTTGAAGGCGAAAGCCAACGACCTGGTTTCGCGTAAGAATGTGGAATATTTGATCGTGGAAGATGCCGGTGCGACGCGTGAGTTGCGTCTGGACAAAATAGCCAGCTTCAGCCACCCACAAATCGGCACCGTTGTGGTGAGCGAGTCCTAATCATACTAACGGGCAGTCAAACTGCCCGTTACGCTTTCTGCCATGCAAAACTAACACCCTCTTCTGCCCATCCCTCTTCCGTGATGAAAACCCCTGCAGCAGCAATCAGCGTTTCGCCGTAGAAAAGGAGTGGCGTTGTATCGCGCAGCCACGGTGGCACGTTACACTCCTGCCATATTTTCTTCAGCTTCCGCCCCCCGTTTCGCCCGACGATATGTAGCATGCCGCCAGCCTTAAAGCGCACGGAGATCTGTTCACCGGGCTCTGGTAGGCGCACATGGCCAGACGGTACCAGAGAGACTCGTCCTGCATCACAGGGTAATATGAGCGGTAATTCGGGTGACGCCCAGTTGAGTACGACATCGGTAAAAGAGGGGGTAGATTTTATCCACCAGAGCTTCCCTTTATAGCGCCTTACATCAAAACCATTCAGATGTACGCACGGGGACGCATCCTCCCGCGACTGAGCAACTTCGTCCCAGATACGGCTCAGCATTGCCCGCGATGGCATCGCGGCGCGATGAGTGGCCAGCCAGCGTCGTAGCAGTGCCGCCCGACGCATTGGGCTCATCGCCTCCAGCGGCGCGATCGCCAGTGCTCCGTCTTCAGAGATCATTTCAGCCAGCTCTTCACTCAACAACTCATCAAGCAATGCTTCCTGTTCTGCGCACAGCATGGCGCTTCTTGCTGTCGCGTCAGCAAAATGCGGCCAGCGCTCGCTCAACAGCGGAAGGACACGCAGACGCAGAAAATTACGGTCATAGCTGTCATCCTGATTGCTCTCATCTTCAATCCAGCTCAGCTGATATTCCCGTGCCCAGGCCTCCAGCGACGCGCGTGTCTCACCCAACAGCGGACGAAGTAATGTCGTCCCGGCAAATTCAGCTCGTGCGGGCATGGCAGAAAGCCCCGCAGGCCCGCTGCCCCGCTTAAGCGCCAGCAAAAAGGTTTCGCACTGGTCATCCAGATGCTGCGCCGTAACCAGCGCCTCGCCAGGCTGTAATACGCTGGTAAAAGCGGCATAACGCGCTTTACGCGCTTGTGCCTCAATCCCCAGCCCTTCATCCTGAAGCGTGACGCGTTCAGCGATGAACGGGATTGTCCACGCGGCACACAGCGCCTCGCAGTGCGCCACCCAGGTATCGGCATAAGAACTCAATCCGTGGTGGATATGTATCGCCCGAAGCTGAACATCAGGCTCCCGATCGCGCCAGAGCTTCAAACGATGGAGCAGAACGGTAGAATCCAGGCCACCGCTAAACCCCACCAGCAGCTGGCGGTACGGTGAAACGGCTTGTGCGATAGCGGGTAAGGTCATAGGAGATTACACATAAAAAATGCCCGAACTGAGCGGGCATTATCACACAGGAAAATCTTTACTGCTGATAAAGCTCCAGCGGCAGGCCGTCCGGGTCGCTGAAAAAGGTGAAACGCTTGTCGGTGAACGGATCGACGCGTATCGCTTCGCACGCCACACCGTGCGCTTCCAGATGTTTTACTGCACTGTCCAGGTCATCAACGCTAAAGGCAAGATGGCGCAGACCACAGGCTTCCGGGCGTGACGGGCGTGCAGGTGGGAAGGGAAAGGAGAACAGTTCAATCACATATTGCCCGTTTAACGCGAGATCCCCCTTCCAGGAATCACGTTCTTCGCGGTAGGCCTCGCTCAATAGCATAAAGCCAAGGATATCGCAGTAGAAAGCCTTACTTTTCGCGTAATCGGTCGCAATGATCGCAATATGATGAACAGCTTTTAAACCCAGCATAGCTTCTCCTTTTTATGATCCCTGAACGTTACAACCGAAAACCCGCACCTGGCAAGTGGCCATCTTTATTTTAGGACTCGCACCCAGTAAACACCGTTCTCATCGCGCTTCGCACCGTGGATATCCGTCTCAAATCCTGGATAGTGACGCCCTACCGAGCAAAGCATCAAAAGAAAATCGAGCACGGCCCGGCTTTCCTCGGTAATCATCTCTCCCGGCATCAGGAGCGGTACGCCCGGCGGGTAAGGCAGGATCATGTTGGCCGATACGCGCCCGACAAGATTTTCCAGCTCAACGGTTTCGACCTCCCCTTTCACCTGCCGCTGCCATGCCTTGTGTGGGGTAAACTTCATTTCTGGCAAAACATCGAACGCCTGCAGCATCAGACGCGGCAGATCGTGCTGCCGAATAAGCCGATGGATCCCCTGAGCGAGATCCTGAATACGCATATTGCGATAGAAGTCAGGATCCTCTGCATAGAGATCCGGCAGCATGTTTTTCACCCGCAAGTTGAGATCATAAGCGCGCTTAAACTCCATCAGGCCGCGCAATAGCCCCATCGCCCGGGTTTTATCAATACCAATACTGAACAGGAACAGCAGGTTATAAGGACCCGTTTTTTCAACCACCACACCCCGTTCATCAAGAAATTTCGCCACCAGCGCGGCGGGGATCCCTTCGTCGCTCATCTTACCCTGCTCATCCATGCCCGGCGTCAGGATCGTGACTTTTACCGGGTCGAGGAACATATGGTCGCTATCAGCTTCGCGGAAACCATGCCAGTTTTCACCGGGTGAGACGGGCCAGCATTCTGCTTCATCAATCTCTTCCGGTTGCCAGATATCGAAGAACCAGCCGTCAGCTTCATCTTTAAGTCGCTGAACTTCTTTACGAAAATGCAGCGCTCGTTCAACTGAGCGGTTAATCAAACGCTTACCAGGATTACCGCGCAGCATTGCCGCTGCCGTTTCAATGGAGGCAACCAGCGGATAGCTCGGCGAGGTCGTGGTATGCATCATAAAGGCTTCGTTAAACGTCTCTTCGTCATACTCGCCTTTGATGTGAATCAGCGATGCCTGAGAAAACGCAGCCAGCATCTTATGCGTCGACTGCGTTTCAAAAAACACTTTACCCGGCACACGTTCACCACTCATCCCGCTTTTCCCTGCGTAAATCGGGTGGAAATTGGTGTAGGGCACCCACGCGGAATCAAAGTGGATCGAGGGTACGTCCAGCGTCTGTTTGATCCAGTTGGTGTTGTACAGCAAACCGTCATAGGTGGAATTGGTAATTACCGCGTGGACAGGCCAGCTTGCGCCTGGCACAGCTCCAACCTTTCTTTCAATGGCTTCATGCGCAAACTCCCGGCGTGGAATACCGCCGAGGATACCGAGCGCGTTACGCGTAGGTGAGAGCCAGAGCGGAACGACGTCGCTCATCATGAGCAAGTGCGCCAGCGATTTATGACAGTTCCGGTCAATCAGCAAGGTGCTACCAGCGGGGGCGGCGTACATCCCGACAATTTTGTTCGAGGTCGAGGTGCCATTGGTCACCATATAGCTTTGCTCGGCGCCGAACGTGCGGGCAATATACTCTTCAGCTTCCAGATGCGGGCCTGTATGGTCGAGCAGAGATCCCAGCTCAGTGACCGAAATCGACACGTCCGCTTTTAGCGTATTGCCACCAAAGAAATCATAGAACAGACAGCCCACCGGACTTTTTTGATACGCCGTTCCCGCCATATGTCCGGGCGTACAGAAGGTATATTTACCTTCTTTCACATAGGTGAACAGCGCGCGGGTAAACGGTGGCGTGATGTTATCGAGATATTCACGCGTGTACTGCTGAATACGGGTCGCAATCTCGTCCGCGACGCCAAGCGAATATTCAAAGAACCACAGCGCCATACGCATATCATGGGCGGTGACATCCATTGTCGAGTGGGTATTGATAAACGCGTACAGCGGGAGATATTCGTTCAGCTTGTTGATATCGCTGCACAGCTCGAGGTCGTACTCATCCCAGTCGAAGATTACCCCACAAATGCGCGGGTTGTGCTCAATAAATTTCAGCAGATCGGCGCTATTGTGTGGCCAGATCAGCTGGTACCCGCGCGACTGCAGGGTTTGTTCCAGCTCCTTGATGGGCTCGTCTTTATAAAAGACGCCGTGCGGCCCCATAATGGCAATAATGTTCACGGTTTACCTCCTTGAAAAATATTAGCTAAGCATAGTTAAGGTAAACGGCAGGTATAAAAAAAGCCGCAACATTGTGCGGCTTTTCAGACAATTGTGAAGCTTATGCGTAACCGTAGGTCATCAGACGCTGATAACGACGGTTCAGCAAATCTTCTTTGCTCAGCACGTCGAGGTCCGCCAGGTCCGCCAGCAGCTGTGCTTTCAGTGAAGCCGCCATCACTTCAGGCTTGCGATGCGCACCACCCAGAGGTTCCGGGATAACGGTATCGATCAGCTTCAGCTCTTTCAGACGTGGAGCAATAATGCCCATCGCCTCTGCGGCCAGCGGCGCTTTGTCGGCGCTTTTCCACAGAATGGACGCACAGCCTTCCGGAGAGATAACGGAATAGGTGCTGTATTGCAGCATATTAACTTTATCGCCAACGCCAATCGCCAGCGCACCACCGGAACCACCTTCACCGATAACGGTACAGATGACCGGCACGCTCAGGCGAGACATCTCACGCAGGTTGCGTGCGATAGCTTCAGACTGGCCACGTTCTTCCGCGCCCACACCCGGGTATGCACCCGGCGTGTCGATAAAGGTGATGATTGGCATGTTGAAACGCTCAGCCATCTCCATCAAACGCAGAGCTTTACGGTAGCCTTCTGGTGCAGGCATACCAAAGTTACGACGGATTTTCTCTTTGGTTTCACGACCTTTCTGATGACCAATGATCATCACCGGGCGTCCATCCAGACGAGCAATACCACCGACGATAGCTTTATCGTCAGCGTATGCGCGATCGCCGGCCAGTTCGTCAAATTCATCAAACGCCAGGCGGACATAATCCAGGGTGTACGGACGCTGTGGGTGACGCGCCAGCTGGGCAATCTGCCATGCGCCGAGATCGGCAAAGATTTTGCGCGTCAGTTCTACGCTTTTTTCGCGCAGACGATGCACTTCTTCGTCGATGTTAATATCCAGTTTTTCATCCTGACGGCTTACCGCTGTCAGAGAATCGATTTTCGCTTCCAGCTCAGCAATCGGCTGTTCGAAATCAAGGAAATTCAGACTCATAGTATTCCTGTATTAGTCAAACTCCAGTTCCACCTGCTCCGAACCAATGAGGCCACGGAGATCGTTAAGTAAACGATCGCTCGGAGAGACACGCCACGTTGCACCAAAGCGCAACCGCGCACGTGCATCCGCCCTCTGATAGTAGAGATGTACTGGAATTGTCCCCGAGCGGTGGGGTTCCAGAGACTGACGGAGTCGGTTTAAAAGCTGGTCATCAATTTGCCTGTCCGTCAGCGAGATAGCAAGCCCGCGAGCATATTTTTCCCGGGCTTCGTCAATGTCCATCACTTCGCGGGCGGTCATTTTAAGCCCCCCGCTGAAGTCATCAAAGCTGACCTGTCCGCTGACGATAAGTATGCGGTCTTTTTCCAGCAATTGCTGGTATTTATCCAGTGCGTCGGTGAACAACATCACCTCCAGACGCCCGGAACGGTCATCCAGCGTACAGATGCCGATACGATTGCCACGCTTGGTGACCATTACCCTTGCAGCAATCACGAGCCCCGCAGCCGTGGTGATTTTACCACGTTCTGTCGGATGCATGTCTTTCAGCCTGTAGCCTCCGACATAGCGCTCAATTTCTTTGATGTACTGGTTGATCGGGTGCCCCGTCAGGTACAAACCTAACGTTTCACGCTCACCATCCAGCACCACCTGTTCTGGCCACGGCAGGCAGCTGGCGTATGACTGCTCGATCTGCTCTGGCTCTTCTGCCAGCACACCGAACATATCCGCCTGGCCAATGGCTTCCGCTTTCGCATGTTGATCAGCTGCTTTCAGCGCATCGCCGAGCGAGTTCATCAGCGCGGCGCGATGCGGCCCCAGCCTGTCGAATGCGCCGGACATGATCAATTTTTCCAGCACGCGGCGGTTCAGTTTTTTGGTATCCGTACGGGCGCAAAGATCGAACAGCTCACGGAAATAACCACCGTTGTTACGGGCTTCGATGATCGCTTCGATCGGCCCCTCACCTACGCCTTTGATCGCACCGATCCCGTAAACGATTTCTCCATGTTCGTTAACGTGGAAATGGTAAAGACCTGAGTTGATATCCGGCGGCAGGATCTTCAGCCCCATGCGCCAGCACTCATCCACCAGACCAACCACCTTCTCGGTGTTGTCCATATCGGCGGTCATAACCGCCGCCATAAACTCAGCCGGATAGTGCGCTTTCAGCCACAGCGTCTGGTACGAAACCAAAGCATAGGCGGCAGAGTGAGATTTGTTAAATCCGTACCCGGCAAATTTCTCCACCAGGTCGAAAATTTTCATCGCCAGTTCGCCGTCAACGCCGTTCTTTTTCGCCCCTTCTTCGAAGGTGCCACGCTGCTTGGCCATCTCTTCCGGCTTTTTCTTACCCATCGCACGACGCAGCATGTCCGCACCGCCAAGGGTATAACCAGAGAGCACCTGGGCAATCTGCATAACCTGTTCCTGGTACAGAATGATGCCGTAGGTCGGCTCCAGAACTGGTTTCAGGCTTTCATGCTGCCACTGAACGTCCGGGTAGGAAATCTCTTCGCGCCCGTGCTTACGGTCGATAAAGTTATCTACCATCCCTGACTGGAGGGGCCCCGGACGGAACAGCGCCACCAGTGCGATCATATCTTCGAAACAGTCAGGTTGCAGACGTTTAATCAGGTCTTTCATGCCGCGGGATTCAAGCTGGAAGACCGCGGTGGTCTCCGAGCGCTGCAGCATGTCGAAACTTTTCTTGTCATCCAGCGGGATAGCGGCAATATCCAGCGGCGGCTCGCCGTTCTTCTCACGGCGGGCGTTGATCATCTCCAGCGCCCAGTTGATGATGGTCAGAGTACGCAGACCGAGGAAGTCGAACTTCACCAGCCCGGCGTATTCCACATCGTTCTTGTCAAACTGGGTAACCGGATGCTGACCTGCTTCATCACAGTAAAGCGGCGCAAAATCGGTAATTTTGGTTGGAGCGATAACCACCCCACCCGCATGTTTACCGGCGTTACGCGTGACCCCTTCCAGCTTACGCGCCATGTCGATCAGCGCTTTGACTTCTTCGTCAGCTTCGTAAATTTCCGGCAGTTGCGGCTCGGCTTCGAACGCTTTCGCCAGCGTCATGCCCGGATCGGGCGGGACCAGTTTCGAGATACGATCAACAAAGCCGTACGGATGTCCCAGCACGCGGCCTACGTCGCGGATAACCGCTTTTGCCGCCATCGTACCGAAAGTAATAATTTGCGATACCGCATCACGACCGTACATATCCGCCACGTGCTCGATAACCTGGTCGCGTTTCTCCATGCAGAAGTCGACGTCGAAGTCGGGCATGGAAACACGTTCCGGGTTAAGGAAACGTTCGAACAGCAGGTCGAATTCCAGCGGATCGAGGTCGGTAATTTTGAGCGCGTAAGCAACCAGTGAACCCGCACCGGAACCACGTCCCGGACCTACCGGCACGCCGTTATCCTTCGACCACTGGATAAACTCCATAACGATCAGGAAGTAGCCCGGGAAGCCCATCTGGTTGATCACCTGGAGTTCTATATCCAGGCGTTCGTCATATTCAGGACGACGTTTCTTGCGTTCTTCTTCATCCGGGAACAGGAATTCCAGACGCTCTTCCAGACCCTCTTTGGATTTCACGACCAGGAAATCTTCCGTGGTCATATCTCCCGTCGGGAACTGAGGCAGGAAGTATTCGCCGAGGCGCACAGTAACGTTGCAGCGTTTTGCTATCTCGACGCTGTTTTCCAGCGCTTCCGGAATATCGGAGAAGAGTTCGCACATCTCCTCTTCGCTGCGCATATATTGCTGCGAGGAGTAATTACGCGGGCGCTTTGGATCGTCGAGGGTGAAGCCATCGTGGATAGCGACGCGTATTTCGTGCGCGTCAAAATCACCAGACTCCAGGAAACGCACGTCGTTCGTTGCTACCACGGGCAAGCCGCGCTCTTCAGCCAACGCGACAGCAGCGTGCAGATAATTCTCTTCGTCAGGGCGGCCAGTACGAATCAACTCCAGATAATAGCGATCCGGGAAGTACTCTTCATAGAACGAGACGCACTGATCCACCAATGCACTGTTACCACGCAGCAGGCATTTTCCGACATCACCCATACGGCCGCCAGAGATCAGCAGCAGCCCTTCATTTAGCTCAGCCAGCCAGTCGCGATCGATCCACGGCCCCAGCGCGCCATAGCCGCGTTGATAGGCTTTTGAGATAAGCAGCGTGAGGTTTTGATAACCCGTGTTGTTCATCGCTAACACGGAGATTTGCGTCATTTCATCGCCGATGAGATCGCTCTGCACATGAAAATCTGCACCGACGATAGGCTTCATCCCCGCGCCATGCGCCGTTCCGTAGAACTTCACCAGGCCACACAGGTTGGTAAAATCGGTGATCGCCAGCGCGGGCATGCCAAGAGAGGCCGCCTTTTTAACCAGCGGCCCGGTCTTCGCCAGCCCATCGATCATGGAGTAGTCGCTATGCACCCGCAGGTGTACGAAACGTGGTTCAGCCATCTTCAGATTCCGCGTTACTTAATTGCTTGCGTATTGATTCAGGACACCAGTCCCAGCGCGCGTTTCACCGGGCCAAAACTGCGCCGGTGATGTTCGGTTGCGCCATGTTCAGCCAGCTTCTCCAGATGGAAAGCTGTTGGATACCCCTTGTGCTGGGCGAAACCATACTGAGGGTAAGTGAGATCCAGCGCGGCCATTTCGGCATCGCGTGTCACTTTGGCAATAATAGAAGCGGCACTGATTTCTGCGACGCGACTATCGCCTTTGACCACGGCCATCGAAGGCATCGGCAATGACGGGCAGCGGTTGCCGTCAATCAGTACATATTCCGGGGAAATGTTTAGACCCGCCACCGCACGCTGCATCGCCAGCATCGTGGCGTGCAAAATATTCAGCTCGTCGATTTCATGCGGTTCAGCGCGCCCCAGGCTCCAGGCCAGCGCCTTCTCCTGAATCTCACTAAACAGCGCCAGTCGACGCTTTTCGGACAATTTTTTAGAGTCGTTCAGTCCAATAATCGGGCGGGTCGGATCGAGGATCACCGCTGCGGTAACTACTGCCCCGACTAACGGGCCACGCCCCACTTCATCCACACCTGCCACAAGATGGGTGTGAGGATAAACAAATTCCATCATTTTGCTAACTCCAGCACCGCATCAGCCGCTTGCTCATCGGCATTACAGCGGATCTGCTGATGCAGTTCACGGAACGTATCATGCATCTGGTGGCTAGTCTTGCCGTCGGCGAGCAGCGGCAGCAGAGCATCGGCAAGCGCCTGCGGCTGGCACTCATCCTGTAACAGCTCTTTCACCAGCTCGCGCCCGGCGAGCAGGTTTGGCAGCGAGACGTATTCCGTTTTCACCAGACGTTTTGCCAGCCAGAAGGTGAACGGCTTCATGCGATAACCGACCACCATCGGGCATTTCGCCAGCATACATTCCAGCGCCGCCGTGCCGGAGGCCAGCAGCGCTGCATCGCTCGCATACATCGCTTCCCGCCCTTTCCCGTCCAGAAGACGGACGTGAAGATCCGGGGCAACTTCCGCTTTGATGCGCTCAAACTGCTCGCGGCGTTTGGCATTCACCAGCGGAACAACGACTTCAAGATCGGGATACGTCTGGCGAAGAATTTGCGCCGTTTTGAGGAAATCGGCGCTCAGCATCTCAACTTCTGCGCCACGGCTACCTGGCAGCAATGCCAGACAGTGCGCATCATGCGGGATGCCGAGCTCGTCGCGCGCCGCGTTTTTATCCGGATCCAATGGCATCGCATCTGCCATGGTATGACCGATAAAGCGGCACGGAACATTAAATTTGTCGTAAAACGCTTTTTCGAAAGGCAGGAAAGCCAGCACCAGGTTGGTAGACCGTCCAATTTTGAAAACGCGTTTCTGTCGCCACGCCCAAACGGACGGACTGACGTAATGAATGGTTTTTATGCCCTGCTTTTTCAAATTCCCTTCGAGGGTAATGTTGAAATCAGGTGCATCAATACCGACGAACACATCGGGTTTCAGTTCGGTAAAGCGGCGAGTAAGATCGGCGCGAATATGCAGCAAACGGCGTAGCCGCCCCAGCACCTCAACGATGCCCATCACAGCCAGCTCTTCCATTTCATACCAGGCTTCACAGCCTTCGGCCTGCATCAGCGGGCCAGCCACGCCAACAAATCGTGCATTGGGTACACGCGCCTTAAGCGCACGGATGAGACCGGCACCAAGAATATCGCCGGAGGTTTCTCCGGCGACCAGGGCTATCGTAAGCGGACGACTGTCGACCATTAACGAATCAGACCCCTTGTTGAACGGTCAAAGAATTCCATGAACGCGTTCACCTCCGGGTACTTATTCGCCAGCTCGGCAATTTCCGGCTTCGCCTCTTCCAGCGTTTTGCCGCTACGGTACAGCAGTTTGTACGCGTTGCGGATGGCAGTAATCGCTTCGCGGCTAAAGCCACGACGCTTGAGGCCTTCGATGTTCACGCCAAACGGCGTGGCATGGTTGCCCTGCGCAATCACATACGGTGGGACGTCCTGCGCCACACCGGAGCATCCGCCGACCATCACGTGTGCACCAATAATGCAGAACTGATGGACTGCGGTCATGCCGCCAATAATTGCGAAGTCATCAACCGATACGTGTCCTGCCAGCGTTGCGTTGTTGGCAAGAATACAGCGGTCACCCACGGTACAGTCGTGCGCGATATGCGCATTAACCATAAACAGGTTATCGCTGCCCACCTTCGTCAACCCACCACCCTGTACTGTTCCACGATGAATGGTGACGCTTTCGCGAATACGGTTACGATCGCCAATTTCCAGACGGGTCGACTCACCAGCATATTTAAGATCCTGGTTAACTTCGCCGATGGAGGCGAACTGATAGACCTCGTTATTGCAGCCAATGGTCGTGTGACCATTCACGACAACGTGAGATTTCAGTACTGTACCCTCACCAATTTCGACATGGGGTCCAACAATACAAAACGGGCCAATGTGGACGTTAGCGCCAATGATGGCACCGGTTTCCACAATCGCGGTAGGATGAATAAAGGCGGATTTATCAATCACGTATCAGGACTCCCGGCTACGAGCACACATCATCGTCGCTTCGCAAACAACTTTGCCGTCAACCAGCGCTACGCCTTTGAAGCGAGTCAGGCCACGACGCGTTTTTTCAAAAGTGACTTCCATGATCATCTGATCACCAGGCACGACTGGGCGCTTAAAGCGCGCTTCATCAATACCCGCGAAGTAATACAACTCACCTGGCTCCAGTTTGCCAACGCTTTTAAACGCCAGAATACCGGTAGCCTGAGCCATCGCTTCCAGAATCAACACACCCGGGAAGATAGGCTTACCAGGGAAGTGCCCCTGGAAAAACGGCTCGTTCACGGAAACATTTTTCACTGCGCGCAGAAAACGACCTTCTTCAAAATCCAGCACACGGTCTACCAGCAGAAACGGGTAGCGGTGCGGCAGAAGTTCTAAAATCTCTTCAATATGCAGAGTATGAGTGTCAGTAGTCAAAATACTCTTCCTGTCAAAATGTACTGATAACAATAATAACACGGCCTGCCGGTTTATTAGAAAGCCGACAGGCCGGGAAAAATAGCGTTAAACGGATGACGTTTAGTCTTGTTGATCGATCTTGCGCTCAAGAGACTTGAGACGCTTGCTCATATCATCAATGTTCATCACCAGAGCTGCTGTTTTACGCCATACCTTGTTGGGTTGCAGCGGGATGCCGGAGGAATAGACGCCAGGTTCAGTGATAGGGCGCATTACCATGCCCATTCCGGTCACTGTGACTTTGTCGCATATTTCCATATGGCCATTAATCACGCTCGCGCCGCCGATCATGCAGTAACGACCAATTTTCAGGCTGCCAGCCATGATGACGCCCCCCGCTACCGCGGTATTGTCGCCAATCACAACGTTATGCGCAATCTGGCACTGGTTATCGATGATAACACCATTGCCAATGATCGTGTCGTCAAGTGCGCCACGGTCAATAGTGGTACAGGCCCCGATCTCCACACGATCGCCAATAATCACGCGACCAAGTTGTGGGATCTTAACCCAATTACCACGATCGTTAGCGTAACCAAAACCATCAGAACCAATCACAGTACTGGACTGGACGAGGCAGTTTTCGCCAATTTCAACTTCATGGTAAATGGACACATTGGCCCATAAACGGGTCCCTGCGCCAATTTTCGTATTTTTCCCAACAAAGCAACCTGGTCCGATAACAACGTTATCACCCAGCACTACGCCAGATTCGATAACGGCATTCGCACCAACCGCTATGTTGTTACCCAACTGCGCCGTCGGATCAATCGCTGCACTGGCAGCAATGTTCTGAGCCGGCTGCGGCGTGGTATCAAGAATTTGAGCCATGCGTGCATACGTCAGGTAGGGATTTTTCACTACCAGTGCAGCGCTAGTGGCAAACGGAAGATCGTCCTGCGTCAGAACAACAGCTGACGCCTGGCATTGAGCCAGTTGTTCACGGTACTTAGGGCTTACCATGAAAGTAATAGTGCCAGCTTTAGCAGATTGCATGGACGCAACAGCGGTGATGACGATATCGCCATCACCGTGTAATTCTGCATCCAACTGCTGAGCTAAATCAGCCAGTCGAATTGAAGGCATTACTTATTTAACCTGTTTCAGAACATCAGCGGTGATGTCTTTAACATCGCTGCTGTTGAAAGCAACGGCGTTCGCATCGACAACCAGATCGATGTTCTGATCGGCTGCAACTGATTTAACAGCTGTCTGAATGCGAGTCACCAGCTTGCCACGTTCTTCGTTAGAACGACGCTGACGATCCTGCTCGAAAGCCTGCGCTTTCTGGGAGAACGCCTGGCGCTGAGCCATTACGTCTTTTTCCAGTTTGCTACGGTCGCTTGCTTTCATGGTAGAACCATCACGCTGCAGACGCTGCATTTTGGACTGAAGATCGTTTTCCATACCCTGCAGTTCGCTTGCACGGCCTTTGAATTCGTTTTCCAGAGTCGCAGAAACGCCAGTTTTCTGTGCAACCTGCTGGAACAAATTACCCATGTTGACGATTGCAATTTTGTCTGCTGCCTGAGCAGAAGTTGCCATCGCTAAACCGAGACCTGCAGCTAATAACCACTTTTTCACAATTAACTCCTTACCATCCCATTGGCACCAGAAGGTACCGTTCTTTGCGTGGCAAGGCGACCGTGTTACCGATCGCCAGTTGTCAGCGCTACACTGCCAACGCATTCCTTTGCAGCGGATTATTACCAGGTTTTACCAATGTTAAACTGGAATTGCTCCGACTTATCTCCATCATATTTCTTAAACGGCTGGGCGTAAGAGAAGACCAACGGCCCCAGCGGTGACATCCATTGTAATGCGATACCGGCAGACATGCGAATATTGCTCGGATCACTGTAATCTGGAACACCTGCCGCACGCATCTGGGCAGTATTCTGCCAGTTGGTATCCCACACAGTACCGGCATCCCAGAAGAAGGATGTACGGACAGAGTTCGCATATTTATCACTGATAAACGGCGTTGGTGTGATGAACTCCAGGCTGGCAACTGCCATGGCGTTACCGCCGACTGCGTCATCGGAGCTACAGACATTTTTATTGCCGTTTGCATCTGTGGCGGATTTATCGCAGTTATCCTTGTCGTTCCCACCGTAGTAGACGGCTTTCGGACCAATGTTGTTGGACTGGAAACCACGAACAGTGCTTGAACCACCGGCGTAGAAGTTTTCATAGAATGGCATTTCTTTGCCACCCAGACCATCACCATAGCCCCAGCGGGTACGACCCAGAACCACCCACTTGTGGTCGTCATCGATCGGGAAGTAAGACGCAGTATCCAGCGTGATCTTATAGAACTCGTTATCGGAACCCGGTACGGTGACTTTACCGTTCAGGTTGACACGAGAACCTTCTGTTGGGAAGTAACCACGGTCGAGACGGTTATAGGTCCAGCCGTAGTTGAATGTGAAGTCATCTGCCGCAAAACCGTTATTATCACCACTGGTACTTGTTGACTGACCAATAGAGTCCAGGTAACGCCACATCGCCACCTGCGGTTGCATGTTGGACAGGTCGTTATGCACGTAACCTAAGCCCGCACGCAGGGTGTTGTATTCGTTAACCGGGAAACCAAGTGTACCGTCTACACCGTAACTCTTGTTGGTGTAAGAGGACAGGTCCGCGTCGTCAGCTTTAAAGTCGTTATAGAAGATACGACCGCCCAGACTCACACCGTCTACGGTGAAGTATGGGTTAGTGACAGAGAACTCAGAATAGGTCTGGTAGTCGTTTTTAGTACCATTGATACCAACAGAGTAACCCGTACCCAGCCAGTTATCCTGCTGTACACCGACCTGGAAGCTCACGCCGCTTTCAGTACCGTAACCCACACCGAAGTTGAAGCTACCGGTGTTACGCTCTTTCACTTTATAGACGACATCAACCTGGTCCGGGCTGCCTGGGACGCGCTGGGTATCCGTATCTACGGTTTCAAAATAACCCAGACGGTTCAGACGCTCTTTCCCCTGGTCAACGAGATCGCTACCCAACCATGCGCCTTCCATCTGACGCATTTCGCGGCGCAGAACGGAATCTTTAGAGGTGTCGTTACCGACGAAGCGGATCTTACGCACGTAGAATCGGTTACCCGCATCAACATTCACGTGCAGCTTAACGGTTTTATCCGCGTCGTTAATTTCCGGCTGTGTTTGTACGCGAGGATAGGCATAACCATAGCGGCCGAGCAGCTTCTTAATGCTGTCTTCCATTTTGGTGACCTTGGAACCACTGTACAGATCGCCTGGCTGAATTTTGGTCAGCGATTCGATCTCAGCAGAATGCCCTGCCAGGTTACCACTTACTTCAACACCAGAAAGCTTGTACTGATCGCCTTCAGTGATGTTAATCGTAATGTAGATCCCTTTCTTGTCCGGCGTCAGACTGACCTGGGTTGAGTCAATGTTGAAACGGGCATAACCACGATCCAGATAGTAGCTGCGCAGGGTCTCAAGGTCGCCCGCCAGTTTCTGTTTCTGGTATTTACGATCGCCCACCACGTTCCACCATGGCACTTCATCGCGCAGCTGGAAGGTGGAGATCAGTTCGTCGGTGCTAAACGCGTGGTTGCCGACAATGTTGATCTGTTGGATCTTCGCAGAAACACCTTCCTGGAAGACCAGCTTCAGGTCAACACGGTTACGTGGCAGAGGTGTTACCACTGCTTTCACGCTGGCACTGTATTTACCCACGCTGTAGTAGAAGTCTTCCAGACCTTTCTCAATGTCTGAAAGGGTTGTGCGGTCCAGAGACTCGCCCACACGAACACCCGATGCTTCAAGGTTTTGCTTGAGCATGTCATCTTTCACCGACTTGTTACCGGAGAAAGTGATACTGGCAATCGTTGGACGTTCTTTTACCTGTACCAGCAGCGTATCACCATCGCGCAGGACGCGGACATCCTCGAAGTTGCCGGTGGCAAACAGAGCACGGATGGTGTTACTGATATCATCATCATTGACCGTATCGCCGGGGCGTACAGGCATACTGAGGAGGGCCGCACCAACGGCGACACGCTGGAGGCCTTCGAAATGAATGTCTTTCACTACGAACCCGTCAGCACCGTATACGGTGGCGCTGCTAAACAGCAGCGACGCTATGAGCAACTTTTTCATCGCCATCGTTATTATGCGTTCTTCCTAACACTCTCTTACAACCGAGAGAAATCATTGAAAAGTGCAAGCCCCATTAACAGCACCAGCAAAATCGAGCCAATGCGATAACTAAAGTCTTGAACTCGCTCGGATACCGGTCCGCCTTTTAGCTTTTCAATCGCTAAAAACAGCAGATGACCCCCGTCTAAAACGGGAAGCGGGAACAGGTTGATTATCCCAAGGTTCACGCTAATCAGCGCGAGGAACATGAGATAGTAAATCACCCCGAATTCCGCTGACATCCCAGCCCCCTGAGCAATCGAAATTGGCCCACTGAGGTTGTTCAGTTTCACATCACCGGTTATCAATTTCCCCAACATGTTGACCGTCAGCTTCATCAGTTGCCATGTTTTATCCGTGGCTTCAAGGATGGCGCTGAACGGCCCATACTGGCGTATTGTCTTGTACTCATCTGGCAGCGGGATCACTTTTGGCACAACGCCTGCAAACCCTTCTGCCTTTTTGCCGACCGACTTCGTATCCGGGATCAGCGTCAGCGAAAGCGGACTACCTTTCCTCTCAACTTCCAGTGCGAGGGACGTTCCCGGATTATCGCGCACCAGAGTAACAAAGGTCATCCACTCTGTTAATGGTTGACCATCGACTTTAACGATCCTGTCGCCCGCTTGCAAACCCGCTTTGCTCGCCGCCGAATTTGCCTGTACTTCGGCTAACACCGGCTCAATCTGAGCACCGCGTGGACGAATGCCCAGTGCAGCGACGGGATCTTCTTTGTCTGGCTCGAAACGCCAGTGACGTAAATCGAGCACTTTGTCCTGACGCGTGTCAGAACCAAACGGAGATACGCTGATGGTTGTCTGCGGATCACCAATTTTGGCTACCAGTTGCAGTCGCACGGCATCCCAATCAGGGGTTTCGATGCCATCAATCGCTTTAAGTTCCATCCCTGACGTAATTTGCGCACTCGCCGCGATGGAATTGGGGGCAATTTCACCCACCACAGGACGCACGCCGGGGACGCCAATGATAAACACCAGCCAGTAAGCGAAAATAGCAAAAATGAAGTTGGCTACCGGTCCGGCAGCGATGATGGCGGCGCGTTGTCCAACCGTTTTGTTGTTGAATGCGCTGTGTCGTAACTCAGGTTCGACAGGTTCAACGCGCTCGTCGAGCATTTTGACGTAACCGCCCAGCGGGATAAGGGCGATGACAAATTCCGTACCGTGACGGTCGGTGCGCGTCCAGAGTGATTTACCGAAACCGATGGAAAATCGCTCTACCCGCACACCACAACGGCGAGCAACCCAGAAATGGCCAAATTCATGCACGGTAATCAGTACACCCAGTGCAACAATGAACGCCGCCAGATTCCAGAGAATGCTCAGCATAAAACCTTCCGTTAAATCGTCCCAAATACCAGTAAAAGCAAGCAAGCAAATACCGGAACAGCCGCTGTCAGGCTATCAATGCGATCCAGTATACCGCCATGCCCTGGAATCAGGTGTCCGCTGTCCTTAATCCCTGCTTCACGCTTAAACATACTCTCGGTTAAATCACCGAGCACTGAGGCAAGCGCAGCAAAAATCGAGCACACCAGCAGTATTGACGGTGCCACTTCCAGATTCGCCCAGACGCCATAGCCCCAGGAGATAATCGCTGCCGTAAACAAGCCACCGATGAAGCCTTGCCAGGTTTTACCCGGGGAAACCTTCGGCGCCAGTTTATGTTTGCCAAACAGTTTACCAAACATATAGGCCCCGGAGTCAGCCCCCCAGACGAGAATCATCACATAAAGCAGCCAGATCGCACCGCTGTAGTGGTTTTCGTCATAGTGCCAGGCACGCAGTGCGACCATACCCCAGAAAAATGGAACAATGGTGAGCAAACCAAAAATAAGCCGCAGCACTTTTGAATTACGCCAGATTGCAGCAGAACCGGGGTAGAAAAGCACCAGCAGCAGAGCAGCAACCCACCAGGCCAGCGATATCCACAAAGAACCGGCAACCAGCGGTTGATGAATATCATGGTGATATTCAGGCAACATAAACAGCATCATGGCCAGGATCAAGCCACAGAGTACCGCAAGCCATACTCGCTGACTGCGTGAGGTAAAGCCGCTAAACTGTCCCCATTCCCACGCGGCGAGCATACAGACCACCAGCGTAACAATAGCGAATCCCACTGGGGGCAGTAAAAACAGCGCCGCAATGACAATGGGTATTAATACAAAAGCGGAAATCAGGCGATACTTCAGCAAAAGCTACCCCCATCAGGCTTTGTCGCCACCAGGCTCGGTGCCGCCGAAACGACGCTCTCGATTGGCAAAGGCATGCAGCGCACCTTCAAAGTCTTGTTCATCAAAATCGGGCCAAAGAACATCCGTAAAGTAAAGTTCGGCATAGGCAATTTGCCATATCAAAAAGTTACTTATGCGATGTTCCCCCCCTGTCCTAATTACCAAATCCACAGGTGCCTGTTCATTCATGCAGATTTGCTTGTTCAGCGCCTCTTCATCAATTTGGTCGGGTCTCAACAGCCCTTCCTGAACCTGTTCGGCAAGATGCCGAACGCCCTGGATAATATCCCAGCGTCCGCCGTAATTCGCCGCAATATTGAGCGTCAGACCCGTATTATTCTCAGTCAGCGCTTCTGCTTTACGAATCCGTTCCTGCAAACGTGAGTTAAAACGACTGGTATCGCCAATGATACGCAGGCGGACGTTGTGGCGGTGCAGGCTTTTTACTTCGCTGTCGAGCGCCCACACAAACAATTCCATCAACGCAGTCACTTCCTGCGGAGGTCGATTCCAGTTTTCACTGCTAAAAGCATAGAGCGTTAACGCATCAATGCCGTTATTGGCGGCAAAAGAAACGGCGCGGCGAACAGATTTCGCCCCAGCTTTATGCCCAAAGGCTCGTATCTTCCCTTGTCTTTTCGCCCAGCGGCCGTTGCCATCCATAATGATTGCTACATGACGACAGCCATGAGCTGGCAAGTTTTCGCTTATTGGTTGATTCGCAGACAACATAACGCGTTTTTTGTCCCTGAAAAGGATTTAACGGTACTCAGGAATACTGAAGCCTATACATAAAAAAGCCGTGTCAAACCACGGCTTACCTGACCACATTAAGTCAAATACCTGCGATCAGGTGGCGCAGACTATATCACTGAAGCCCAACGCTAACAAATAGCACGACGACTAGTGCTTGCTTTATCACCAGCTTGCAGGACGTGTCACCTGTTGGCGCGCAATTTCGCGTGCAGCTGTATCAACCGCCAGCACCTCTTCCACACTTTGTGGTTCACGCAAATCCATCTTTTCCAGTACCGATAAATTCAACGCCGCAATATCGGTAAAGCGGATTTGCTGATTCAGGAATGCTTCAACGGTAATTTCATTAGCTGCATTCAGTGCCGTCGTCGCCGCCTGCCCCTGGTCAAAGGCATGCATCGCAAGCTTCAGACACGGATAGCGATCGTAATCTGGTTCGCTAAATGTCAGAGAACTTAACTTGCAGAAATCAAGCGGCTTCACGCCAGATTTCACTCGGTTCGGCCACGCCATGGAATGGGCAATTGGCGTACGCATATCCGGCTCGCCCAACTGTGCCAGCACACTGCCATCCTGATAGCGCACCATCGAGTGAATCACCGATTGCGGGTGGATCAGTACTTCCATCTGTTTCGCTGACGCATTAAACAGCCAGCGCGCTTCAATGTATTCCAGACCTTTATTCATCATGGTGGCAGAGTCAACGGAGATTTTACGCCCCATTGACCAGTTCGGATGACGGCACGCCTGATCCGGCGTCATTGCGCTCAGTTCAGACAGTGGCGTTTCGCGGAACGGGCCACCAGACCCGGTAAGCAGAATAGACACCACACCATTCTGCTCAAGGTCAGCGTACCCCAGGTTCTGTTGAAAAGGTTGCGGTAAACTCTGAAAAATCGCGTTGTGCTCGCTATCGACCGGTAAAAGACGCGCCCCGCGCTGCTTCACCGCCTCCATAAACAAGCGTCCGCAGGTAACCAGAGACTCTTTATTGGCTAGCAGAACATCCTTACCAGCATCAATTGCGGCAAGCGTCGGCAGCAGCCCTGCCGCGCCGACAATGGCCGCCATCACCTGATCCACCTCATCCAGCGCAGCCATCTCACAAGCAGCCTGTTGTCCACTCAGAACCTCGGTTCGACAGCCCTTTTCACGCAGCTGCACTTTCAGCAGACGCGCACTCTCTTCGTCATCCATCACCGCATAGCGGGGCACAAACTCCAGGCACTGCTCGACCATTCGCTGCACATTCTTACCGGCCACCAGCGCTGTCACGGTGTAAAGTTCAGGATTATGGCGAACGACGTCGAGAGTACTGCAACCGATAGAGCCGGTTGAGCCGAGGAGTGTTAAATGCTTCATGAGATGCCCGAAAAAAGTTAGACCAGATAAAAGCAAAACGCCGCCAGCAAGACCCGAAGTCCCTCTGAACGGCGTTTATCAGTGTACGACAGAAATCAGAACTGCATCAGTTCCGCTTCTTTATCTGCCAGCGCCGCATCAATTTTCTTGATAGCAGCATCAGTCATTTTCTGAACATCGTCCTGGGAACGACGATCGTCATCTTCACTGATCTCTTTCTCTTTCAGCAGCGCTTTGACTTTATCGTTCGCGTCGCGACGTACGTTACGCACGGAAACACGACCCTGCTCAGCTTCGCCACGAACGACTTTGATCAGGTCTTTACGACGCTCTTCTGTCAGCGGAGGCAGTGGAACGCGGATGTCAGCGCCCGCAGAGCTTGGGTTCAGGCCAAGGTCAGACGCCATGATCGCTTTCTCAACGGCCGGGCCCATTGAACGATCGAATACGTTGATTTTCAGCGTACGGGTATCTTCAACGGTCACGCTTGCCAGCTGACGCAGAGGGGTTGGCGTACCGTAGTATTCTACGATGATGCCATCCAGCAGGCTTGGGGAAGCACGGCCAGTACGGATTTTGCTGATTTGGGTTTTGAACGCTTCTACGCATTTTTCCATGCGTACTTCAGCATCTTTTCTGATGTCGTTAATCACGTTACGAATCCTTGAAAACTTGTCTCAGGCAGACTATCCGCCAGCACAGCGCTACAGGTGTGCTAAGTATAGTCGCGTTTAATTCATGACAACGCCAAAGGCGCGCCCGGGTAAGATACCACTACAAAATAAAGCGGAATCTTACCTGTATTTAGCGTCAACGGAAATTATTCCGTGATCAAAGTGCCTTCTTTTTCACCCATGACCACGCGACGCAGCGCGCCAGGCTTGTTCATGTTGAAGACACGGATCGGCAGTTTGTGGTCGCGAGCCAGCGTGAAGGCGGCAAGATCCATCACTTTCAGCTCTTTATCCAGCACTTCGCTGTAGCTCAGCTGATCGTACATGGTGGCAGAAGGATCTTTTGCCGGGTCGGCAGTAAACACGCCGTCAACTTTGGTCGCTTTCAGTACCACATCGGCTTCGATCTCGATACCGCGCAGACAGGCAGCGGAATCGGTTGTAAAGAACGGGTTACCCGTACCGGCGGAGAGGATCACCACGCGGTTGTTGCGCAGCAGGCTAATCGCTTCTGCCCAGCTGTAATTATCGCATACGCCATTCAGTGGAATCGCAGACATCAGGCGGGCATTTACATAGGCGCGATGCAGTGCATCACGCATTGCCAGGCCATTCATGACGGTTGCCAGCATACCCATGTGGTCACCCACAACGCGGTTCATCCCCGCTTTCGCCAGACCAGCACCACGGAAAAGGTTGCCACCGCCAATGACCACGCCAACCTGGATACCCAGTTCGACCAGTTCTTTGATTTCCTGTGCCATGCGATCAAGGATGCTTGCGTCAATACCGAAGCCTTCCGATCCCTGCAGTGCTTCGCCACTCAGCTTAAGCAGAATGCGTTTGTACACGGGTTTTGCATTGGTAGCCATGTTTCTTTCCTGAGACTGTCAACGATTAAGATGGGGGTTAATTCTGGCGACATGATATGCCGCAAATCAGCACAGCGATACTGGAGCCTGTCTGATTTCCTGTGACGGGTGACAAAAAGAAGCCGCCCTCAGGCGGCTCCTTTTCAATCATTAAGACTGCTTGGACATTGCAGCAACTTCTGCTGCGAAGTCAGTCTCAACTTTCTCGATGCCTTCGCCCACTTCGAAGCGGATGAAGCCAGTTACGTCAGCGTTGTGCTCTTTCAGCAGCTGAGCAACAGACTTGCTTGGATCCATTACGAATGGCTGGCCAGTCAGAGAAACTTCGCCGGTGAATTTCTTCATGCGGCCTTCAACCATTTTCTCTGCGATTTCTTTTGGTTTACCAGACTGCATCGCGATGTCCAGCTGAACCTGGTACTCTTTCTCTACCACTTCAGCAGACACGTCTTCTGGCTTAACGAATTCTGGTTTGCTTGCAGCGATGTGCATTGCCAGCTGTTTAACCAGCTCTTCGTCAGCACCTTTAGCAGCAACCAGAACGCCGATACGCGCACCGTGCTGGTAAGAGCCCAGAACGTCACCTTCCAGAGAAGCAACACGACGGATGTTGATGTTCTCACCGATTTTAGCAACCAGCGCAACACGTTCTTCTTCGAACTGTGCTTTCAGAACTTCAACGTCAGTGATTTTGCCAGCAACTGCAGCGTCCAGAACTTTGTTAGCAAATGCCTGGAAACCACCATCTTTAGCAACGAAGTCAGTCTGGCAGTTAACTTCCAGAATGATGCCGTAGGTGCCGTCGATTTTAGTGATGATCACGCCGTCAGCAGCAACGTTGCCTGCTTTTTTAGCTGCTTTGATCGCACCGGATTTACGCATGTTTTCGATTGCCAGCTCGATGTCGCCGTTCGCTTCAGTCAGCGCTTTTTTGCAATCCATCATGCCTGCGCCAGTACGCTCGCGCAGCTCTTTTACCAGGGATGCGGTAATTTCAGCCATTCTTAAATCCTCGGGAGATGTGAACTGCCCGGCCTGCGGCCAAACAGTGTAAATTGAAAAAAGGGGCCGATAATGGGCCCCTATTCATACACGGTACTAATAAGGGGTGAAACCTTATTATTCAGCTTCTACGAAGCTTTCTTCCGCCTGAGAAGCCAGATCCTGGGAACGGCCTTCACGAACGGTAGCAGCTACAGCGCTCAGGTACAGGCTAACAGCACGGATTGCGTCGTCGTTACCCGGGATAACGAAGTCAACACCGTCCGGATCGGAGTTGGTATCAACGATAGCGAATACCGGGATACCCAGGTTGTTAGCTTCTTTGATTGCGATGTGCTCGTGGTCTGCATCGATTACGAACAGCGCGTCTGGCAGGCCGCCCATATCTTTGATACCGCCCAGGCTGTTTTCCAGCTTGTCCAGCTCACGAGTGCGCATCAGCGCTTCTTTCTTAGTCAGCTTGTCGAAAGTACCGTCCTGAGACTGGGTTTCCAGATCTTTCAGGCGTTTGATTGACTGACGAACAGTTTTCCAGTTAGTCAGCATGCCGCCCAACCAGCGATGGTTCACGAAGAACTGGTCGCAGCTGTTAGCAGCATCTTTCACAGCTTCGCTTGCAGCGCGCTTAGTACCAACGAACAGAATCTTACCTTTACGGGAAGAGATCTTGTTCAGCTCAGCCAGGGCTTCGTTGAACATTGGTACAGTTTTCTCAAGGTTGATGATGTGAACTTTGTTACGAGCGCCGAAGATGAAAGGCTTCATTTTCGGGTTCCAGTAACGGGTCTGGTGACCAAAGTGAACACCAGCCTTGAGCATGTCGCGCATGGAAACAGTTGCCATGTTTAAAACCTCTATATTGAAAGTTGGGGTTATGCCTCCACGTATCCCATATTACCGACCCCGAAGGGCACCCCGGAATATGTGCCGATACGTGTGTGTTGTTACACAAAGTGAGATTTGTCGCTTCCGTCCAGCTTGTGTATCTGAGATGGATCGGAAGTCCGGCGCGCTTTATACCACAAAACACGACCAGAAACCAACAGTTGTTGGCGGAGTGTGCTGTTAATGATTCTCAATTTGGCACGAGGTGTGCCTGACTGATACCATTGGCGACACTTAGACTAGTATTGTCGAAAAAATCGACACCGATGGACAGATTACATGGCTATCTCTATTAAGACACCTGAAGAAATTGAAAAGATGCGCGTCGCCGGTCGTCTGGCCGCGGAAGTGCTGGAAATGATCGAGCCGTTCGTGAAGCCGGGCGTCAGCACCGGTGAACTGGACCGCATCTGTAACGACTATATCGTGAACGAGCAGCATGCGGTATCTGCGTGCCTCGGCTACCACGGTTTCCCGAAATCCGTCTGCATTTCTATTAATGAAGTGGTTTGCCACGGTATTCCGGACAACGAAAAACTGCTCAAAGATGGCGACATCGTCAACATCGACGTGACAGTCATTAAAGATGACTACCATGGTGACACCTCTAAGATGTTCATCGTTGGCAAGCCAACCATTCTGGGCGAGCGTCTGTGTAAAGTGACGCAAGAGAGCCTGTACCTGGCGCTGAAAATGGTTAAACCGGGTATTCGCCTGCGTACCATTGGTGCCGCGATTCAGAAGTTCGTGGAAGCGGAAGGGTTCTCCGTCGTTCGCGAATACTGCGGTCACGGCATTGGCCGTGTGTTCCACGAAGAACCGCAGGTTCTGCACTATGATGCAGATGATGGCGGCGTAGTGCTGCAAAAAGGCATGACCTTCACCATCGAGCCGATGGTCAACGCCGGTGACTACCGCATCCGCACCATGAAAGATGGCTGGACGGTGAAAACCAAAGACAGAAGCTTGTCTGCGCAGTACGAGCATACTATTGTGGTAACAGACAACGGCTGCGAAATTATGACGTTGCGCAAGGATGACACTATCCCGGCGATACTAACGCACGATGAACCAATTTCGCGCAACGAATGATAAAAAAGCCGGCAAATGCCGGCTTTTTTAATGGCTATAGCTTTTTCTTATGGGTGGCGCACGATGAGTAATCTTTTACCCGAACAGTATGCTAACACAGCACTTCCCACCCTCCCCGATCAGCCCGATAACCCGGGCGTATGGCCGGCGCACGAGCTGACCTGCGCGCATATTAAAGCCCATATGGATGTTTTCCATCGCTGGCTGGGTAGTGCGTTCGATGCAGGCGTATCCGCCGAGCAGCTCATTGAAGCGCGCACCGAATTTATCGACCAGCTGCTGCAGCGCCTGTGGATCGATTACGGGTTTGGGCAAATCAGCGACGTTGCACTGGTTGCCGTTGGGGGCTATGGCCGCGGTGAGCTGCATCCGCTTTCCGACATTGATTTACTGATCTTAAGTCGCAAAAAACTGCTGGACGAACAGGCGCAAAAAATTGGCGAACTGCTGACCCTGCTCTGGGATGTGAGGCTGGAAGTCGGCCACAGCGTACGCACTCTTGAAGAGTGCCTGCTGGAAGGGTTATCTGACCTGACCGTCGCCACCAACCTGATTGAAACCCGCCTGCTGATAGGCGATGTGGCGCTGTTCCTGGAGCTACAAAAACATATTTTCAGTGACGGTTTCTGGCCGTCAGAAAAGTTCTTCGCCGCGAAGGTTGAGGAACAAAACCAGCGCCACCAGCGCTACCACGGCACCAGCTATAATCTGGAGCCTGATATCAAAAGCAGCCCCGGCGGTCTGCGCGACATCCACACCCTGCAGTGGGTGGCCCGTCGCCACTTCGGCGCGACCTCGCTGGATGAGATGGTGGGCTTTGGCTTTTTAACCGAAGCCGAGCGTAACGAATTAAATGAGTGTCTGCACCTGCTGTGGCGCATTCGCTTTGCCCTGCACCTGGAGCTTAATCGCTACGATAACCGCTTGCTGTTTGACCGTCAGCTCAGCGTAGCTCAACGTCTGAATTACCAGGGCGAAGGCAACGAGCCGGTTGAACACATGATGAAGGATTTCTTCCGCGTCACCCGCCGCGTTACCGAACTGAACCAGATGCTGTTGCAGCTATTCGATGAGGCAATCCTGGCCCTGACGGCGGATGAAAAGCCCCGCCCTATCGACGACGAGTTCCAGCTGCGCGGCACGCTTATCGATCTGCGCGACGAAACGCTGTTCATCCGCGAGCCGGAAGCGATCCTGCGCATGTTTTACACCATGGTGCGTAACAGCGCGATCACCGGGATCTACTCCACCACTCTGCGCCATCTGCGCCATGCGCGCCGCCATTTGACGCAGCCGCTGTGCTATATCCCGGAGGCGCGATCGCTATTTCTGAGCATGCTCCGTCACCCGGGTGCCGTCAGCCGCGGCTTGCTGCCGATGCACCGCCACAGCGTGCTGTGGGCCTATATGCCGCAGTGGTCACACATAGTCGGGCAGATGCAGTTCGATCTGTTCCACGCCTACACGGTAGATGAACACACGATCCGCGTGATGCTCAAACTGGAGAGTTTTGCCAGCGAAGAGACGCGCTCCCGCCATCCGCTGTGCGTAGAATTGTGGCCACGCCTTACCCACCCGGAATTGATCCTGATTGCCGCCCTGTTCCACGATATTGCCAAAGGTCGCGGCGGTGACCATTCGGTGCTGGGTGCCCAGGACGTGCTCAAATTTGCCGAACTGCACGGTCTGAACTCACGTGAAACACAGCTGGTCGCCTGGCTGGTACGCCATCACCTGCTGATGTCGGTCACCGCTCAGCGTCGAGATATTCAGGATCCTGAAGTGATCAAGCAGTTCGCGGAAGAGGTACAAACGGAAAACCGTCTGCGCTATCTGGTCTGCCTGACGGTGGCGGATATTTGTGCCACCAACGAGACGTTGTGGAACAGCTGGAAGCAAAGCCTGCTGCGCGAGCTGTACTTTGCCACCGAAAAACAGCTGCGCCGCGGGATGCAAAATACCCCGGACATGCGCGAGCGTGTGCGCCACCACCAGTTGCAGGCACTGGCTCTGCTGCGGATGGATAACATTGATGAAGAAGCACTGCATCAGATCTGGGCGCGCTGTCGTGCTAACTATTTTGTTCGCCACAGCCCAAATCAGCTTGCCTGGCATGCGCGGCATCTGCTGCAACATGATTTGTCGCAGCCGATGATCCTCCTCAGCCCGCAAGCCACGCGCGGTGGCACGGAGATTTTCATCTGGAGCCCGGACCGACCTTATCTGTTTGCCGCCGTCTGCGCCGAACTGGACAGGCGTAATCTGAGCGTTCACGACGCGCAGATTTTTACCACCCGCGACGGCATGGCGATGGATACCTTCATTGTGCTGGAACCGGACGGCAGCCCGCTGTCGTCGGACAGGCACGAAGGAATACGCTTCGGTCTGGAACAGGCCATCACCCAGCGCAGCTGGCAACCTCCGCAGCCGCGTCGTCAGCCTGCAAAATTACGCCACTTTACCGTCGATACCGAGGTCAATTTCCTGCCGACCCACACCGACCGTAAATCGTTCCTGGAGCTGATCGCGCTCGACCAGCCAGGGCTGCTCGCCCGTGTCGGCCAGGTTTTTGCCGATCTGGGAATTTCGCTTCACGGGGCCAGAATTACAACCATTGGCGAGCGAGTAGAAGATTTATTTATAATCGCCACCGCAGACCGGCGTGCCCTTAATAATGACCTGCAACTTGAAGTGCAACAACGGTTGACAGCAGCCCTCAATCCAAACGATAAAGGGTGACGTGTTTTTTAGTGAAATGGAAAGAGTAAACAATGCAGCAGTTACAGAACGTTATTGAGTCCGCTTTTGAGCGTCGCGCCGAGATCACCCCGGCCAATGTGGATACCGTGACCCGTGAAGCGGTAAACCAGGTTATTTCCCTGCTGGATTCCGGCGCATTGCGTGTGGCAGAAAAAATCGACGGTCAGTGGGTCACTCATCAATGGCTGAAGAAAGCCGTGCTGCTCTCTTTCCGTATCAACGATAACCAGGTTATCGACGGAGCAGAAAGCCGCTACTTCGATAAAGTGCCAATGAAATTCGCTGACTATGACGAAGCGCGTTTCCAGAAAGAAGGTTTCCGCGTGGTTCCACCAGCGGCAGTTCGTCAGGGTGCTTTCATCGCGCGCAACACCGTGCTGATGCCATCCTACGTGAACATCGGTGCCTACGTTGACGAAGGTACCATGGTGGATACCTGGGCTACCGTTGGTTCCTGCGCGCAGATCGGTAAGAACGTTCACCTGTCCGGCGGCGTCGGTATCGGTGGCGTCCTGGAGCCACTGCAGGCTAACCCAACCATCATCGAAGACAACTGCTTCATCGGCGCGCGCTCAGAAGTGGTTGAAGGTGTGATCGTGGAAGAAGGCTCTGTGATCTCCATGGGCGTTTACATCGGCCAGAGCACCCGTATCTACGACCGTGAAACCGGTGAAGTGCATTACGGTCGCGTTCCGGCGGGCTCCGTGGTGGTTTCCGGCAACCTGCCGTCAAAAGATGGCAAATACAGCCTGTACTGTGCGGTTATCGTGAAGAAAGTCGATGCGAAAACGCGTGGCAAAGTTGGCATCAACGAACTGCTGCGCACCATCGATTAATCGGGTATAACAAAAAGCGGGGGCAACCCCGCTTTTTTTATATCTGAGGGTGGCGAAAATAGATTTTTTCGTTAATTATTCAAAGGTTATGTTGAGATCAAGGGTACCGCTATGTACGATAATCTGAAAAGTCTGGGCATTACCAATCCTGATGAAATTGATCGTTACAGCCTCCGTCAGGAAGCCAATAACGATATTCTGAAAATCTATTTTCACAAGGACAAAGGAGAGTTTTTCGCCAAGAGCGTGAAGTTTAAATATCCACGCCAGCGTAAAACCGTCGTCGCTGACGGTGTAGGACAAGGGTACAAAGAAGTTCAGGAAATCAGCCCTAACCTGCGCTACGTGATCGATGAACTCGATCAGATCTGCCAGCGCGACCGCACTGAAGTCGATCTCAAGCGTAAGATCCTCGACGATCTGCGTCACCTTGAAAGCGTTGTGACGAATAAGATCAGCGAGATTGAAGCGGATCTTGAGAAATTAACGCGGAATAAATAAGTCAGGTGCGGCCTGTTGCCCTCACCCCAGCCCTCTCCCACAGGGAGAGGGTGAAACTCTTATCTCTGCTCATCCAGTTGCAGCGCCACATACAGTAACAGTCTGTCGTCAAAACTCCCCAAATCCAGCCCCGTCAGCTCCGAAATTCGGTTAAGCCGGTATTCCAGCGTATTGCGGTGAATAAACAGCGCTTTCGAGGTCGCCAGCGGCTGCACGTTATGACGAAACCACGCCTGCAGCGTCCGGCGCAGTAAGCCGTTGTTGTCCATGGCTTTCAGGCGCGCTAATGGTCGTGCCAGCTCATTGGCCTGCCAGCCCCCACGCAGGCTGTCGAGCAACACCGGCAGCATCAGATCCTGATAAAAATAACTGCGGCTTTCCGGCATCCGCTGTTTACCCACCATCATGGTGGTGCGAGCAGTACGCCAGGAGCGGGCAATACTGCCCGGTCCGGTAAAGTAATTGCCCAGCGCAACGCGAAAACGCAGCTGACCATTTTCCTTCATCCGGGAGATCAGCAGCTCCACGCGACGACGATGATCGTCCGCATCCCAGCGGCCGAAAGCATTGAGCGCCGGTTTGAGCACCACCATTTCCGTCAGAGATACAATTGCCACCAGGTTATCGCGCTCCGGCGTCGCCAGCGCATTTTGTAGCTGCTGCAGCTCAACCATCGCACTGTCGACCCCGAGCTGGCCGCTATCGACCTCAATCACCGCCACCACACGCGGCTGGTTCAGATCAATCCCCAGACGCTGCGCCCATTCGCTCAGTGCCGGCGTATGTTCTTCCGCCTGGATCAGGTTCATCACCAGCTCTTCACGCAGGCGGCTGTCCTGGGCGAGCAGGTGCATCAGGCGCGACTGTTCCAGCATCATCTCAGCCGTCATGCAGACCAGCTCACCGTATTTACGCAGGGACTCCGGCTCGCCGGTCAGGCCTATTACCCCCACAATTTCGCCTTCAATGCGCAGCGGCAAATTAATGCCCTGACGAACACCGTGCAAATGTTTCGCCACTGCATCGTCGATATCCACGACCCGCCCTTGGGAGAGCACCAGCAACGCACCTTCGTGCAATTCACCAATACGCTCACGATCACCGCTACCAATAATGCGCCCACGGGCATCCATTACGTTGATATTGGTATCAATGATTCGCATGGTGCGCGCCACAATATCCTGCGCCATTTTGGTATCAAGGTGCCAGCCAGCCATGTAACCCTCCTCTGAGCAGAGCTCAAGCATAGGGAAGTTCAGCGGCGGCTGCATTGTGCGAATGCACAAAGAGAGAGGAAGATATATGGAGTTGTGGTAAGAGTCACAGAAACGAGAAAGCCCCTGCGTACAGGGGCTTTAGAGGATTACTGCATCAGCAAGTAGAGAGAGGTATCACCACGCTGGATATTCAGCGCCAGCACGGAAGGTTTGCTGTCGAGAATTTTGCGCAGTTCAGCAATGTTTTTCACCGGCTGCTGGTTAGCACCCATGATGACATCACCTTTTTTCAGGCCGATACGCGCAGCAGGTGAATTCGCTTTCACGTTGTTCACCACCACACCTTTATCCGCACCTTTATTGCTCATCTCAGCACCTTCAATACCGCTGAAGATGGTGCTGGAATCCACCTGATTCTGGCTGCTCTGCTGCAGCTCCAGGCTCACGTTAACCGGCTTACCGTCACGCAGCAGGCCAAGGGTCACTTTGCTGCCAATCGGCATAGAGCCCACTTCCGCACGCAGGGCGGCAAAGCTGCTGATCGGTTTACCGTTCAGAGAGGTGATCACATCCCCCGCTTTAATACCCGCTTTTGCCGCAGAGGAGTTCGGCATCACCTGGCTGACGAATGCCCCACGCTGAGCGTCAACTTTCATCGCCTTAGCCAGTTCGGAGTTCAGTTCCGTACCGAGGATACCGAGCTCACCGCGTTTCACCTGGCCATACTGCACCATCTGCGCGGTCAGGTTTTTCACCATGTTACTTGGAATAGCAAAGCCGATACCGATGTTGCCACCGTCCGGCGCCAGGATCGCGGTGTTGATCCCGATCAGTTCACCGTTCAGGTTCACCAGCGCACCGCCGGAGTTACCGCGGTTGATCGCCGCATCCGTCTGGATGAAGTTTTCGTAGTTTTCTGCATTCAAACCGCTGCGCCCCAGAGCGGAGACGATACCCGAGGTGACGGTTTCACCCAAACCGAACGGGTTACCGATCGCCACGGTGTAGTCACCCACGCGCAGCGCGTCGGAGTCGGCAATTTTAATCGCCGTCAGGTTTTTCGGATCCTGAATTTGGATCAGCGCAATATCAGAGCGCGGATCTTTACCCACGACTTTTGCATCGAATTTACGGCCGTCGCTCAGCTGAACTTTGATGGTGCTGGCGTTATCAACAACGTGGTTGTTCGTCACCACGTAGCCTTTCGCCGCATCAATAATCACCCCAGAACCAAGCGCCATGAATTTCTGCTGCTGGCCGCCGCCCTGGCTATCATCCCCTGCGCCACCGCCCTGACAGAACGGAGAGCTCTGGAATGGCGAACCGTCCTGGCAGAATGGTGAGTTGTCACCAAAGAACTGCTGGAAGTTACGCGGCATACGCGGCGTGTTGACGGTCGTGCTACCCTCAACGTTGATACTCACCACCGATGGCATCACTTTTTCGAGCATCGGTGCCAGGCTTGGCATCTGCTGCGCGGTTGCTGCCGACGACGCGGTCTCGGCTGCAGTAGCAGTCAGAGGAGACAGCGCTAAACCTAAACTCAGAGCCAGTGCACTCATTGCTAATGTGGTTTTTTTCATGTTTCTCAATCTCGATTTACAGGTAACGCAAAATTGCTGTGTAACTCAGATTCGTTTTATACCGCTTAGTTCCGGCGATAAGTTTATGGAAAAGGTAAAAATTTATTGGCCGTCTTTACAAAACTCAGCGCTTATTCCACAGCCATGAGCTTGCGGTATTCATCCCAGGCATACAAATCTGTCATACCGCTGATATAGTCCTGGATAAGACGACAGCGATAATAATATTCCATCACTGGCCATTGGGGAGAATGGCGATCCAGTTTACCGATTGCTTCAACATACGCCAGCCGATGACGGGTTGAGAGTTTCTGATAAAGCCGGGATTCGATTGGTATTCCACGCACGCGTTCTTTTTCCACCAGTTCACTGAACTCATCGACTGATAACTGAAGCAATGGGGAATAAATTTCCAGTAACCCACTGATCACCCGGTATCCCTGTAGCTCTAACTGTTCGACATCCGGATGGCTGAATACATGCCGCATAGCCACATGTTTATAAAGCTCAAGGAGTTGACTGAAACTGCTGTCATCTTCCAGCAGCGCGTGATTGAATTCCCCGCTGTAAATCAGCGGCAAATTATCAATAAAACGCGACGCGGCATACGGCACCAGTTTATTTAGTGTATTGACCCGCAAATACATAAAGAACTGATCTTCAGTGCTGCGGCTTAATGTATTTGAGCGCGATTTCTCCCAGGCATTTTCGACAACCTGAGCAAACAGCGACCCTTTTTCATGCGTTCCCCAGGCAGTATAAAGATGCTGATAAAGCTCCTCGACGCTGAATATTCTTTTCTCAACGGCATCTTCCAGGTCAGCCACACAATAGGAAATATCGTCGGCGGCTTCCATAATCCACGTTAATGGAAAACGGCCGTTTGGCGTCAATGAGAGCTCTTTACGTAGCCGTTCAATATAGGCTTCTTCGGAAAGGTAATAGCCCGGCTTTTTCATCAAATAGCTGTGGGACGCGGGCGTCTCTCCCATCCACCAGGCGGGACGCGTATATTTCAGGATACAGCCGACCTGCGCCCAGGTCAGGTTCATACGCATCAGGGAATGGACCAGTCTGATCCCCTGCGCATTACCTTCGAAGTGACACAGATCCTGGCGCACTTTGCGACGCAGATCGTTCAGCCCCTCTTCGCCTTCGCGTAGGCGTAAATCGCGTACGATGCAGCGGTCATCACTGAGCGGCTGGCTTACCGCATCCGAAGGGTAAAGTCGTTGTTTAAACCAGTCATTGATTGCCGCTTCACCAAAGTGACCAAACGGCGGGTTGCCGATGTCATGCATCAGGCAGGCCATCTCTACAATACTCTCAAAGGGGCCTGTCAGTTCGTCCAGCCCATAGGTTTCCAGCAAACGTTGCTCTTTGAGACGGCTCAAAATCTCTTTGGCAATGTAACGGCCAACCTGCTGCACTTCCATTGAGTGGGTTAAGCGAGTGCGCACTGCAGCGTTACGTTCAAGCGGAAATACCTGAGTCTTTTGCTGCAGACGACGGATGGCGGGCGAGTTAATGATCCGCCCGCGATCGCTTTCGAAGATACGCAGGATCTCATGTTCGGTCTTGTCGCCCTGCGGCGAACGGAAACGTCGGTGCCAGTTAATTTTGGTGCGAAAATCGATCTGCGCCATGTGCTCCCCCGCGTGAGAAATGCGCTTCCACTAAAGCCCATGATAGACTATGCATCTTAACAAGGCACATCGCGAGTAAATCTATGAAAATCGGCATTATTGGTGCAATGGAAGAAGAAGTTACGCTGCTGCGTGACAAAATTGAGAACCGTCAGACGCTCTCTCTGGGGGGTTGTGAGATCTACACCGGCCAACTGAACGGTGTTGACGTGGCTCTGCTGAAATCAGGCATCGGTAAAGTGGCTGCTGCACTGGGTGCAACCCTGTTGCTTGAGCGCTGCAAGCCAGACGTGATCGTTAACACCGGCTCTGCGGGCGGTCTGGCACCGTCGCTGAAAGTAGGTGATATCGTCGTTTCCGACGAAGCACGTTACCACGATGCTGACGTCACCGCATTCGGCTATGAGTACGGCCAGCTCCCGGGATGCCCGGCAGGGTTTAAAGCGGACGATAAACTGATTGCGGCAGCAGAAACCTGCATTGCCGAGCTGAACCTCAACGCTGTGCGTGGTCTGATTGTGAGCGGTGATGCCTTCATCAATGGTTCTGTTGGCCTGGCAAAAATCCGTCATAATTTCCCGCAGGCCGTTGCCGTTGAGATGGAAGCGACCGCGATCGCTCACGTTTGCCATAACTTCAACGTACCGTTTGTGGTGGTACGTGCCATCTCTGACGTAGCAGATCAGCAGTCTCACATCAGCTTCGACGAGTTCCTGACCGTTGCGGCAAAACAGTCCACCGTGATGGTGGAACGCCTGGTGCAGAAACTGGCACGTGGCTAAACATACCGTCAGGGCGCTGGCCGCCCTGCTTCTGCTTGCACCGGTATGGCTCTATGCTGTGCCGCGCGTGATTACACTCTCTCCCGCCAACACCGAACTGGCGTTTGCCGCCGGGATCACGCCCGTTGGCGTGAGTAGCTTTTCGGATTACCCCCCGCAAGCGGCAGGTATTGAACAGGTTGCATCCTGGCAAGGAATGAACCTTGAGCGTATCGTCGCACTTAAACCGGATCTGGTGCTGGCGTGGCGTGGTGGTAATGCCGAGCGACAGGTCAACCAGCTCACCTCGCTTGGGATCAACGTCATGTGGATTGATGCCGTGAGCATTGAACAAGTCGCTCAGGCGCTACGCTCTCTCGCCCCTTATAGCCCAACCCCCAAAAAAGCCGAGAGCGCGGCGAAACAGATGCTCAGTGACTATGCCGCGCTAAAATCGCGATACGACACCCCAGTTAAAAAGCGCATCTTCCTGCAGTTTGGTAGCCAGCCGCTGTTCACAACCGGGAAAGGCTCAATTCAGAACCAGGTGCTGGAAGTTTGCGGCGGTGAAAATATCTTTGCTGCCAGCCGGGTACCGTGGCCTCAGGTCAGCCGTGAACAGGTACTGGCACGCCAGCCACAGGCCATTGTCGTGGTCGGAAATGCGAGCGAGATTCCTAAAATTGAACAATTCTGGCGAAGCCAGCTAAAAATTCCGGTGATCCCACTCAACAGTGACTGGTTTGAACGCGCCAGCCCGCGTATTATCCTCGCCGCAAAACAGCTCTGTGCCGCGCTGGCAGAGAGTCACTAACATAAGACCCCGTTCGAGGATTTAACGATGCTCGTGTATTGGCTGGATATTCTTGGCACAGCCGTTTTTGCTATCTCCGGTGTCCTGCTGGCCGGGAAACTACGCATGGATCCATTTGGCGTGCTGGTGCTCGGCGTGGTTACCGCCGTTGGTGGTGGGACTATCCGCGATATGGCGCTGGCAAATGGCCCCGTGTTTTGGGTAAAAGATCCCACCGATCTGGTGGTAGCGATGGTCACTTGCCTGTTAACCATCGTTCTGGTGCGTCAGCCCCGTAGATTACCAAAATGGATACTTCCCGTGCTGGACGCCGTCGGTCTGGCCGTATTCGTAGGCATTGGGGTCAACAAAGCCTTCAATGCGGGAACGGGCCCAATGGTGGCAATCTGTATGGGGGTCTTAACCGGCGTCGGCGGCGGGATCATTCGCGATATTCTGGCGCGTGAAGTGCCGATGATTCTGCGTACTGAAATTTACGCAACGGCCTGCATAGTGGGCGGGATTGTTCACGCTACCGCGTACTACACCTTTGCCCTCCCGCTGGAAAATTCCGCGATGCTGGGGATGGTGGTCACGCTGGTGATACGTTTAGCGGCGATACGCTGGCATCTGAAGCTGCCGACGTTTGCGCTGGATGATAACGGAAGGTAAAAGCAAAACGGTAACCGCCAGGTTACCGTTTTTTGGTCATCAGATGCTGAACGACGAACCACATCCGCAGGTGCTGGTTGCGTTCGGGTTAGTCACAACAAAGCGTGAACCTTCCAGACCTTCAGTGTAATCCACCGAACCGCCTACCAGATATTGCAGGCTCATCGGGTCAACCACCAGTGCAACGCCCTGCTTCTCGATAGTCATATCACCATCGTTAACCTGGTCGTCAAAGGTAAAACCATACTGGAAGCCGCTGCAGCCGCCACCGGTAATATAGACACGCAGTTTCAGATCCGGATTGTCTTCATCGGCAATCAGGGTTTTCACTTTGTTGGCTGCTGCTTCGGTAAATTCCAGCGGCAGCGCTACGTCATCACTCATCTTATGCTCCCATGAATACTGCTATTGGGCAAAATTCACCCAATTCTTTATGTCATTATCTAATACCCTGGTATTTCATTCAAGTATTCTGCGTGGCCGCCCGTTCAGCCTCTTGTTTAGCCAGGGTACGTGCAAGGATGGTGGAGTATAGCGGTTTTCCACCCAGGAATTGGGCTAATAGTGTCGCGCCGAGGCAGGTAATGATCATTGGCAAAATGAGCTGGTAATTATCCGTCATTTCCAGCACCAGCACGATGCCGGTCAACGGCGCGCGCAGGGACGCGGCCAGCAGCGCCCCCATTCCGGCCACCGCAAACGTCCCGGCGTCCAGATGATAAGCCGGGAAACCCGCTTCAGCCGCCATCCCAAACGCGGTCCCCAGCAGCGTGCCCAATGCCAGCATTGGCGCGAAAATCCCGCCGGGTGCACCGGAGGAGAAACACAACACCGTTGTGATGACGCGTGAAATAAACATAAACAGCAGCAGACCCACGCTGAAATTGCCCGCCGCCGCGATGGGAATCAGCCCGAAGCCACCGCCAGCGGCATTGGGCTCAATAAAACCGAGTAGACCACACATCCCACCCAGCAGGCCGCCCATCAGCACCCATTTGGTGGTATTTCCGCCGTGAATGCGCTGGAACATATCCTGAGCACGCAAGATAGAGGTGTTAAATAGCGGGCCAACCACGCCAAAAATCATACCGAGGATCAGGTAAAGCCACAGGGTACTCACCGGGGCATTGGTGAGTTTGCCGACCTCAATCACCGCGCCTTCGCCATTAAAGATGCGAAAAACAATGCTCGACATAATGACGCCGGTAAACACCGCTTTGATAGAAATCAGGTTGTAGCGAAACTGCGCGCGCATCTCTTCGATGATAAACAGGATCCCCGCCAGCGGCGCGTTAAATGCTGCCGAAAGCCCCGCCGCCGCGCCGGTTGCCAGCAGCGTATGGCGCGCTTCGACGCTACGCATCCGAAACAGATCGCCCACCATGCGCCCGACGTTCCCGCCCAGTTGTACGGTTGGACCTTCTCGCCCCAGAACCATGCCCGCTCCGAGCGTTCCCATACCGCCGATAAATTTTACGGGGATGACGCGCCACCAGCGCACCGGGCGTACCTCCTCCAGCGCACCTTCAATTTCCGGGATCCCTGAGCCGCCAGCTTCCGGCGCAAACTTGCGCACCAGGAAGTATCCCACCATGGCAAACAGCGCCGACAGTCCGAACGCCCATACCCAAACCAGCCACCGACTATCGGCGAAACCGGCTACAGTGCCAACTCGCCAGTTCAGTACCGCATTGACCGCTTTTTCGAATAGTACACCCACCAGCCCGGCGACTGTACCGACCACGGCGGCAGCCAGCAGAATAGCCAGCGGGGTTTTATCGCGATTGAGCAAACGCCGAATACTGATACGGTGCTGTATGCGTCTGAACTGTTGTTCTTCAAAAGTGGGGATGTTTGCTTTCATTACCATTTCTTATCGTCATACAAATAGCCCCGTGGATTCTACCAGACTGCGTCATGTCATCCCGTGAAAAATACTTAACAATTGTTCAGGGAAGAAAGAGGCAAAAATTTCATTACCTTCCGCGGATCACTTAGAATAGTGTGCTTAATCATTTTATACGAACCAGGAACGACGCCATGAGCAAGTCTGAAAACCTCTACAGTGCAGCCCGCGAGCTTATTCCGGGTGGCGTGAACTCACCTGTACGCGCCTTTACCGGCGTAGGCGGCACGCCGCTGTTTATCGAACGTGCTGACGGCGCGTACCTGTTTGATGTCGATGGCAAAGCCTATATTGATTATGTCGGTTCCTGGGGACCGATGGTACTTGGGCATAACCACCCTGCTATTCGTAACGCGGTGATTGAAGCAGCTCAGCGTGGTCTGAGCTTCGGCGCGCCAACCGAGATGGAAGTGAAAATGGCGGAGCTGGTGACTGAACTGGTGCCCACCATGGACATGGTGCGCATGGTGAATTCCGGTACCGAAGCCACCATGAGCGCCATCCGTCTGGCGCGTGGTTTTACTGACCGCGACAAAATCATCAAGTTTGAAGGCTGCTACCACGGCCACGCGGACTGCCTGCTGGTGAAAGCGGGCTCCGGCGCGCTGACCCTCGGCCAGCCAAACTCTCCGGGTGTACCGGCTGATTTCGCAAAGCACACGCTGACCTGTACCTATAACGATCTGGATACCGTTCGCGCAGCGTTCGAGCAATATCCACAGGAGATCGCCTGCATTATCGTTGAGCCTGTTGCGGGCAACATGAACTGCATCCCACCGCAGCCTGATTTCCTGCCGGGCCTGCGCGCACTGTGTGATGAATTCGGCGCGCTGCTGATCATTGACGAAGTGATGACCGGCTTCCGCGTGGCGCTGGCGGGTGCCCAGTCTTATTATGGCGTTGAGCCTGATCTGACCTGCCTCGGCAAAATCATCGGCGGCGGCATGCCAGTCGGTGCATTCGGTGGCCGTAAGGATGTGATGGAAGCCCTGGCACCAACAGGCCCGGTTTACCAGGCGGGTACGCTCTCCGGTAACCCGATCGCGATGGCTGCGGGCTTCGCCTGCCTGACCGAAGTAGCTCAGCCAGGTATTCATGAAACCCTGACTGACCTGACCACTCAGTTGGCAAACGGTCTGCTGGAAGCCGCTGCAGAAGCGGGGATCCCTCTGGTGGTGAACCACGTGGGTGGGATGTTCGGGATTTTCTTCACCGATGCGAAAACGGTCACCTGCTATCAGGATGTGGTGAAATGTGACGTTGAGCGCTTCAAGCGCTTCTTCCACCTGATGCTGGAAGAAGGGGTATACCTGGCTCCGTCAGCGTTCGAAGCAGGCTTTATGTCCGTGGCGCACAGCGAAGACGATATCAATAACACCATCGACGCGGCGCGTAAGGTGTTCGCGAAGCTCTAAGGGCATTGCCGGGTGGCGCTAACGCCTACCCGGCCTACCTGCTCTGCTTTCTCAACAGATAAATAAAGTACGGCGCGCCAATAAAGGTCGACAGCAGACCCGCCGGGATCTGATACGGGAACAACACCATTCTTCCGCACCAGTCCGCAAACACCAGCATTATCCCGCCCGTCAGGGCCGATATGACAATATGCGGCATGGTCCGACGAAAACCCATCATTCTGGCGATGTGCGGCGCCATCAACCCCACAAAACTTAGCGGTCCTATCGTCATGGTGGCCGTCGCCGTCAGACACGCAGCCAGCAGAAGAAGCGCCACGCGCGTTGGTGTTAGCGCTAACCCGACCGCACGTGCGGTTTCACCACCCAGCGGCAGGATGGTCATCCAGCGCCGACACAGTGGCACAACCGCCAGTAACACGATCATCACGACCCCGGTATGAACAACCTGGCTGCCGGTAGCACTGTACGTTGAGCCGGAAATCCAGGTCAGGATCTTCGCCATACGCGGATCGCCACTCGCCTGAAGCAGCATCAGCAACATGGTAAATGCCGTGCTGAGCGCCATCCCGGCCAGCAGCATTCGGTGCGGGGAAAAACCGCCGCGACCAGAAGCAATCAGGATGATTAACAGCGTCACCGCCGCACCAATACTCCCGGCAGGCATCAACCAGCCGAAGGCATTTCCCGGCACGAAGAACAGCATCAGCACCACACCGAATGCCGCGCCAGAGCTAATCCCCAGCACTTCCGGGCTGGCCATCGGATTGCCGGTCAGGCGCTGGATAATACAACCCGCGACAGCCAACATGACACCGGCAATTAACGCAGAAAGAACACGCGGCCAGCGCCACTGCAGCAGTTCATGGAATAAATCGCCCGTCACCCAGTGCCAGCCCGCCGCATCACGCCCAAAAGCCAATGCGGCAAATGAGGCAATAATCAGCAACACCAGACCGGCAAGGCTAAACCACAGTACTGACTGACGTTCAGCATGAACCTTATCGCCGACATCCATCGCCGGTGCGCTAATACTGCGCAGACGCGGGAGCAGCCACAGCAGCAGCGGCGCACCAATAAGCGCGGTCACCGATCCCGTTGACACTTCCCTCCAGACTTGCGCCAGCCAGAGAATGATCTGATCGGAAAGCCAGAGGATCAGCGCGCCAATCAGCGGGGCGAGCATCAGGCGTGCCAGAAGACGCCGTGCGCCGAGCATTTTTGCCAGCAGGGGAGCAAAGAGGCCAATAAACCCGATGATGCCAACGGCGTTTACCAGCAAAGCGCTCAATACAATCGCCAGCGTCAGCGCTGCAAGACGAGCCAGCGACAGCGCCAGCCCCAGGTTACGCGCCACACCATCATCCAGCCCCATTAACGTTAACGGACGCAGGAGCAGCAGGGTCAGCAGTACACCGCCAATTAGCTGCGGCCACAGACGCTCAACACCACTCCAGTCAGTCTGGGTAAGGGTTCCGGTACTCCACAGGAACATGCTTTGCAGCTGATCGTGGTGGAACAGCACCAGCAGTTGATTAATCGCGCCACAATACAAACTGACCACCAGCCCGGCCAGGATTAGCGTCACGGGGGACAGGCGTTTACCCCAGGCCACGCCAAAGACCAGCGCCCCCAGCACACATGCCCCCGCGAGAGCCGCAAACTGCGTGGTTAACGCGCCGGGCAGCGCCCACAGCGTGGTAATGGTGATCCCAAGCTGCGCACCTGTTGCAACGCCCAGCGTTGTCGGCTCTGCCAGAGGGTTACGCAGTACCTGCTGGAACAACACACCCACCAGGCCTAACCCGGCCCCGACCAGCAGCGAAATCGCCAGACGCGGTAGCAGGCTGTAGTGGAACACCATCTGCTGAATGTTGTCGATATCCGGGGCTGTCAGCGCGGCGCCCCACTGCCCGCGCGGCAATGCTGTCGACAGGTTGAACCAGGTTAAGACCAGCGCAGCAAGGAAGAGTAAGGACAACAGCTGTGCCGGGAAGCGTGCAATACGCGTACTCATGCTTTACCTCCCAGCGCATTATCCAGCACGCGGGCAAAATGCATAGCCGACAGCGTCGCGCCGTAGAACCATACCGCTGGCACGCGCTGGAAGCGCTGCTCACGCACAAACGGCATTGCCTGCCAGAGCGGAGTGGCCATCAGCGTTTGCATGTCCCGTTCATTGCCGTGGTCGAAACACAGCACGTCGACATCACGAAATGCCGCCAGGCGGTCAATACCCACGGTCGTACTGCCCCAGAAGTTCATCTCCCCTTCCCAGGCATTGCGAATACCAACACTGTCGAGCACGTCCTGGAACAGACAGTTTTTGCCGAAGACCAGCATATGGCGGGCATCCAGTAACGTCATCATCAACAGCGGGCGATCGCCCCGGTGGGTAAAGCGCGGTTTCAGGGAGTCAATCAGGGCGTCGAATTCGTCGAGATGCTTTTTGGCCTCCGCCTCTCGGTTGAGGATATGCGCCATCTCGTTAATAGAGTGTTTCGCCATGGTCAGCGGTTTTTTACCGTCACTGAAGGAGAAACCTCGACCAGGCGCAATGCGGGCCATTGTCTCTTCTGACGGACCGTACCCCGCTGACCAGAACAGGAATGACGGTTTCATCTGAGTGAGCAGTTCAAGGTTTGGCTCAGTCCGCAGGCCGACGTCGATTACCGAGTCCGGCAGCTTCGGCTCGTTCACCCAGAGATTATAGTTGGGAATGTCCGCTACGCCATAAGGCGTGACGCCGAGCGCCATCATCAGCTCGACTGGCAACCACTCCAGCGCCACGATACGGTGCGGATCGACGGCGGCGGCATGCGCCGTATTCATTTTTAATAACAACGGTGATAGCGCCATTGCCGTCAGCAGGCGACGGCGGCTCAGTAGCATTGAATCCAGCATCAGTATACAAAGCTCACCGGTGCTGCCCCGGCCGGGTGAGGCAGAATACCCATTGGAATTCCGTAAATGTGTTCCAGCGTTTCGCTGCGCATCAGTTCGGATGGTGTGCCCTGCGCAATCATTTCCCCGCCACGCAGCGCGACGAGGTAGTCACAATAACGCGCGGCCATGTTGATATCGTGCAGGACCGCAATCACCGTCAACCCACGCTGCTGGCTTAAGCGATGCACCAGCGCCAGAACGTCAACCTGATGGGCAATATCAAGCGCAGAAGTGGGTTCATCCAGCAGCAGGCAACGGCTGTCCTGCGCCACCAGCATCGCAATCCACGCGCGCTGACGTTCGCCCCCGGACAGGCTATCCACCAGACGGTGTGCCAGTGGTTTTAATCCCACCAGCGAAATCGCCTCTTCCACTTTTTCTCTGTCAGCGATACCGAAACGCCCAAGCGCTCCGTGCCACGGATAACGTCCAATCGCTACCAGTTCACGCACCGTCATCCCCTCCGCCTGCGGCAGCTGCTGCGGCAAATACGCGACTTTGCGGGCAAAGGCTTTACTGCTCCAGCTCTCAAGCGGTTGGTCATCCAGCAGAATATCGCCTTCCGAAGGCGGCTGATGACGACCCAGCATCTTAAGTAAAGTCGACTTACCGGAACCGTTGTGACCAATCAGGCCAGTGACTTTACCGGCAGGAAATGTCAAAGAGAGCGGATGCAGCAAGGTGCGCCCGGGTACGCGAAAGGAGAGATTGCTGAGCGTAAAAGTGGTGTCGGATTGCGTTTTATTATCCTGCATGTCAGCCAACTTAAATAAAAAGGGCACGGCGAACCGTGCCCAAAGAGAGATTAGAAGCGGAAGGTCGCAGTGGCTACAACCTGACGTTCAGCACCCCAGAAGCAACCGTAGGTGTTGAAGCAGCTGGCAACATATTCACGATCGAACAGGTTGTTCACGTGAAGCGCGACGTTTGAGCCGGCCATCCCTACACGCGCCAGATCGTATCTGACAAGTGCATCAACCACGGTATAGCTACCTACCGTGAAGGTGTTCGCCGCATCGCCTTTGCTGGAGCCGGTGTAACGAACGCCAGTACCCAACGTCAGGCCAGAGAGCGGGCCATCAAACATGGTGTAATCACCCCATACGGAGGCCATGTGTTTCGGCACCTGCGCTGGCGTGTTGCCTTTGTAGTTGGTGTCCGTGGTGTATTCCGCATCGGTATAGGTGTAAGAACCGACAACGTTAACGCTCGCAGACAATGCCGCTTTCGCTTCCAGCTCTACGCCACGGGAACGGATCTCACCGCCTTCAACGGAGAAGAATGAGCCCGCTGGATCAGCCATCAGGTTGTTGGTTTTCGTCAGCTGGTATACCGCACCGGTAATCACGATCGGACGATCGTTCGGCACGTATTTCACACCCGCTTCGTATTGCTTACCTTTAGACGGAGCAAAGATGTTGCCACTCGCACCAGTCTGGGAAGCAGGTTCAAAGGATTCGCTATAGCTGAAGTAAGGTGTTACGCCATTGTCGAACAGATAGTTAACACCACCGCGCCAGGTGAACTGCGTGTCATCACGTTTGGCTGTTGTGTTCGTTACACGGTTATAAGACTCTTGATCGGCCCAGTCATAACGGCCACCAAGGGTTACCAGCACTTTATCCCACTGCGCCTGATCCTGAACGTACAGTCCTGTCTGTTTCTGGCGGTTGAGAATTTGATAAGGGCCGGAAGTTGCAGGATCTTTTGAGCCGAAATCAAAATCGCTGTTCACCGGATGGTAGAGATCCAGCAGCGGTACAGAATCGTCATAACCAAACCAGGAGTTGATGTCATTACGCATACGCATAAAGTCAACGCCGGTCAGCAGAATGTGGTCCACCTCACCGGTAGAGAATTTGCTCTGCAGTTGAGTATCAACGGTGAAGTTCTGCAGTTTTTCATGATCGACAACGTATTTACGCGCCAGGTAATGGCCTTTGTCTTCCGGGGCTAACGCTGCACACTGTTTGTTGCCGCTATTTGCAGGATCGGTACAGACGCCATAGCCGTAAACGCTGTTTTGCGAGGTTTTATTCTCGGCAAAACGCAGGTTCTGACGCACGGTAAAGGTATCGTTGAATGCGTGATCGAAGCTATATCCCACCATTTTCTGGTTACGGGAATAGGTGTTGTTCTTCGCGCCTTCGTTGAAGTCAGTCGGCAGACGATCGCCGTTTGGTAGCGGATCAACCGTTCCCTCTTTTGGCAGCCAGCCGTAATAGCCCGTTTCAGGCTCGTTCTGGAAATAGGAGAGGAACGTGAAGGTGGTTTTATCATCCGGACGCCAGGAGAACGATGGCGCGATAGCATAACGCTGTTCTTCCGCACGTTCCTGCTGGGCATTGTTAGAACGCGCCACGCCGGTTAAACGGTAGGAGTAAACGCCGTCGTCGTCGATCGCATCGCTAAAGTCAAAACCAGTCTGGAACAGGCTGTCAGTACCCACTTTGAACTGGATCTCTTTCAGCGGCTCAGTGGTTGGGCGCTTACTCACCATATTCAGCAAGCCACCAGGGCTGCTTTTTCCGTACAGAACAGAAACCGGACCACGCATGATTTCAGCGCGTTCCAGCATATAAGGGTCAATCACCGCGTCGTTATAGAAGTTGCCCTGCATCTTCATACCGTCGAGGTAGTTATTCTGGCTCTGACCATCGGCCGCGAAACCGCGAATGAGCAGGTAGTCATAGGTATTGGATGCACCACGCGTACCGACCGCAACGCCAGGGGTATAACTCAGCGCTTCTTTAACAGAGCGTGGCTGATGCAATGCCATCTCTTCAGCAGTCACGACCGAAATGGACTGTGGAACCTTTTGAATCGGGGTGTCCGTTTTCGTTCCGGTCGCGGATTGCCTTGCAGCGATAGTCGCAGCGGGTCCCCAGGCACTTTCCTGTGCCGCAGGCGCTGCGGTTACCGTAATAGTTTCTTCTTTTTTCGGGGTTTCGGCAGCATGTGCATAAGTCGACATGCCGGCAACCGCTGTGGCGACGACGACCGCGAGTTTACGCAGCGACGTGTTCATTGGCTGAGCAGTATTGGAAAGCGCCATGTTGAATCTCTGATGTGAAAGTGAATGATAACGTAAACGAGAATTATTATTATGAGCGCCAGAATAATATGCGAAACGCTGGTTGCATAGCAAGCAGTAAGCGGCCCTATGAGAATTAAGGGTTTAAGAAATCATCAAGAGAAACGAAGGGTTAATCAGAGTTAAAGCGAGGGTTAACGAAATGAGGTTTACGGGTAAAAAAAGCCCCCTTCCAGGGAAGAGGGCTTTAAAAGGTTAGTTACCGCCGAACATATCTTTAATCCAGCCGGCAACACCGTCGCTGTCTTTCTTCTCATTCTGCTGCTGCGGCTGTTGCTGCTGCGGCTGCTGTGGCTGAGAAGACGAATCAAACGGATTGCCCGATGGTTGTTCTGGCTGACTTTGCTGACACAGCGCGTCCGGGTTGGTCGTCCAGACCGGCAAGGTACGCATCCCGCCGCCGCAGACAAAGTTACCGGAACCATCCACGCCCATATCAACAATGTCTTCCGGCGCGACCAGATTCAGCGGCACAGGGGACTGATTCGCCAGATAACGCTGGTAAATCGACATCGCCCCGCTTGCACCGTACAGTTTGGTCGGCTGGTTGTTGTCGCGACCTACCCAGGTGATCACCACTTCACGGCCATCAATACCGGCAAACCAGGTATCGACATTGTTGTTGGTGGTCCCGGTTTTACCCGCCAGATGCAGACCCGGATACTTCGCTCCCAGTTGACGCCCGGTCCCACGCTGCACAACCTGTTGCATCGTCCACAGCGTCATATAGGCGGCCTGAGCGGGCACCGCACGTTCAGCCTGCGGGAAGCTCTGATAAAGCACGGAACCATCTTCAGCTATTACTGAACGCAGCGCAGACAGCTGTGCGCGGTTCCCCCCGCTGGCAATGGTCTGGAACGCCTGTGCGACTTCGATTGGCGTCAGGTTAAGCGCGCCCAGAATCATCGCCGGTACCGGATTCAGCTGATCTTTCGAAATACCCAGTTTCTGCCAGGTATCAACAATCGCTGGCAGGCCCAGTGACATCCCCAGATTAACCGTTGGTACGTTCATGGAGCGGGTTAACGCATCCACCAGCATCACCTGACCGCTGAACTGTTTATCATCGTTCTGCGGTGACCATACCTGGCCGTTAGGCTGACGCAGGGAAATTGGCGCATCTGCAATCCAGGTATTCAGGCGATACTGGTTTGGCTGGCTCAGCGCAGTGAGATAGGTCGCTGGTTTTGCCAGAGAGCCGATCGAACGACGCGCCTGCATGGCGCGGTTGTAGCCCGCAAACTGCGGCTCGGCACCGCCCACCATCGCGCGAACTTCACCGGTGTTACGGTCAACCACCACCATCGCGGTTTCAAGATCGGAGAGCTTGCGCTGTTTCTTCAGAGCCGGAATGCCTTCCACTGCCGCTTTTTCCGCCGCATCCTGCGCCACGGAGTCAAAGGTGGTGAAGATCTTCACGCCGGAGAGATCTTTAACCTTATCACCGAGCTTACTTTGCAGTTCCTGACGCACCAGTTGCATAAACGCAGGCTGAGGCGAAATCACGCCACCGCGCGGCTGCACGCCGAGTGGGCGAGCGCTCAGCATCTCGTACAACTCCTGATCGATCACCTGCTGTTGTTGCAGCAAACGCAGCACCAGGTTACGACGTTCAAGTGCCAGTTTTGGGTTACGCCACGGGTTATAAATGGACGCCCCTTTCACCATGCCGACCAGCAGCGCCTGCTGGTCAAGGCTCAGCTCTTCAACCGGGCGACCAAAGTAGTACAGACTTGCCAGCGGGAAACCACGGATTTCATTATCTCCGCTTTGACCGAGGTACACTTCGTTCATGTACAGCTCAAGGATACGATCCTTGCTGTAACGCGCGTCCATCAACACGGCCATGTACGCTTCGTTGGCCTTACGCCAGTAAGAACGTTCGCTGGAGAGGAACAGGTTCTTTACCAGCTGCTGGGTGAGCGTACTCGCCCCCTGCACTGTGCGCCCTGCAGTCAGGTTCGCCAGTACTGCACGCCCGATGGAGTAGAGGCTGATACCGTCGTGCTCGTAGAAGTGGCGGTCTTCGGTTGCCAGCAGCGTATCCACCAGCAGATCCGGGAAGCCATTACGCGCCACAAACAGACGCTGTTCACCGTTTGCCGATGAGAGCATGGTGATCAGGCGAGGATCAAGGCGGAAGAAACCGAACTGGCGGTTGTTATCCATGTTCTCGATGGTGTCCAGACGATCGCCGTCAAAGGTCAGACGCGCCCGCACCTGTCCCTCTTTGCTGTCCGGGAAATCAAACGGACGGCGGATCATCTCGATGCTCTTCGCCTGCACGGTGAATTCACCCGGGCGCGTCATCTTCGACACCTGACGATACTGGGTGGCTTCCAGCAGTTTCACCATCTCGTTCTTACTGATGGACATATCTGGCTCAAGGTTCACCATGCGGCCATATACTGCCGCAGGCAACTGCCAGACTTTACCGTCGATACGGCTGCGGATCTTCTGATCCAGATAGACGCCGTAAATCGCCATCAGCACAACAAAAATAATGAACAGCTTCAGCAGCAGCCAGAACCAGCCGCGTTTCCCCCGAGGCTTACGCCCTTTGCCTTTCCCTTTACGCGGCATCGGTTCTTCATCCTCATAATCGTCTTCATAGTCATCGTCATAGTCCTCATCTCTGAGGCGACGACGGCTTATCTTTTCTTTCGCCGGACGCGTTGGTTTTCCCTTACGTCCTATTGGCTCGCGGTCATTCCCCGCCATGCTTTTTCTCCGCAACTTTCAGGCGCAAAGGCCAGATTCTCTTTTCTTCCACATCACCGTGAAAGAAGAAATCTCTCAATTAAGAATATTTCTTCGTACGCCGTGTCGGCGCGGTATTCGCCGGATCGTCCGGCCAAACGTGTTTGGGATATCGACCCTTCATCTCTTTTTGCACTTCCCGGTAGCTGCCCGCCCAGAACGCCCCCAGATCGCGGGTGATTTGTAGCGGACGATGAGCAGGCGACAACAGTTCAAGCACCACCGGCACGCGTCCTTCAGCGATGGATGGCGTGGTCGCCTCACCAAACATCTCCTGCATGCGTACCGCAAGCGCCGGTGGATTATCCTCGTGATAACGAATGGCAATCCGGCTTCCGGTCGGCACAGTGTAATGCCCTGGCAGTTCACTATCCAGACGTTGACGTAATGACCAGTCCAGTAAATTCTGTAACGCGACCTTAACATCAAGGGCTTTTAATGCCCGCAGCGAGTGTACACCGTGCATTTGCGGCAGCAGCCAGCTCTCCAGCGAGGCAAGCAGCGTCTCATCATCCACCGCAGGCCAGGCATATTCTGGCAGCCAGCGCGCGGCACAGTGCAGACGAATACGGTATTGCTCCGCCTCTGGCGTCCAGTTCAGTACGTTCAACCCTTTTTCCCGAATGCCGTTCAGCATCGCCTGATGCAACTCTTCTTCTGACGGCTTCGCCAGTGGCTTCGTGCCGAGGGTCAGTTTGCCAATCTGGCGACGCCGAAACGCCTTCAGGGTGCCCTGGGTGTCATCCCATTCGACGATATCAGATTGCTGAAGCAGTTGCGGACATGCACGTGTCAGGGCCTCAATATCGACAGCTATCGCCTGTAATATCCGAGCATCCGGCGACTGGCTGCCCTGCAGCAGGAGCGGCGCGATCAGCCACTCATGGCGCGTCATGGCATCATCGCTGTCCAGCATCGCGCCCATGCCATTTGCCAACTGATAGCGACCGTCCAGCCCACGTCGGCGCGCAATTCGGTCCGGAAATGCTTGTGCCAGTAACAGCGCGATAATTTCAGTGTCTGGCGAGCCGCCACGGCTGTTTAGCCGTTTGCTGAGCTGCTGTGCCCGTTGCTGCCAGTTCCCCTGATTACGTGAAAATGCCTGCGCCAAATCGCTGCTGCCACCACGCGGCGGCTCCTCAAGAATAGCTGCCAGTTTCGCCGCCGTGGCAATTTCATCTTCCCCTTGCGCGGCAACCAGCATTGCGGCCAGACGCGGATCGTTGCCCAGCGCAGCCATTTTCTGGCCGCGCACCGTCAGACGCTCGCCTTCAAGCGCGCCAAGCTGGGCCAGCAGTGTACGCGCTGCGGTGAGGTTTACGACAGGAGGCGGATTAAGCCAGGTCAGTTGTCCCGGATCCGGGCAGCCCCATTGCAGCAGATCCATCACCAGACCTGACAAATCACTTTGTAAAATTTCCGGGGTGCTTTGTTGTGCCGCGCGTTCAGCCTGCTCTGCGCTGGTCAAATGCAGGCAGATACCCGCCTCAAGACGTCCTGCACGACCTGCGCGCTGTACCATTGACGCCTGGCTAATACGTTGCGTCAGGAGTTTCGTCAGCCCGGTACGCGGGTCAAAGCTTGCCACTCTCTCCTGCGCGCTATCCACCACCAGGCGAATACCTTCGATGGTCAAACTGGTTTCCGCAATATTGGTTGCCAGTACCACTTTGCGCTGCCCCGCAGGCGCGGGAAGAATCGCTTTACGCTGGTCGGCCAGCGACAGCGCGCCGTAGAGCGGACACAACAGTACATCGCTGCTGACACGGGAGGCCAGGTGCTCCTGCACACGCTGGATTTCGCCCACACCGGGTAAAAAAAGCAGCAGCGAACCGGGTTCCTGACGCAACAGTTCTGCGGTGGCGATGGCGACCGCTTCATCAAAACGCTGATGGGCAGGCAGCGGTTGATAACGGCGCTCTACGGGAAACGCTCGCCCTTGCGAGGCTATCACCGGTGCATCAGGCAGCGTCTGCTGTAGCCGTTCGTTATCCAGCGTCGCCGACATAATGAGTAGCCGAAGGTCATCACGCAGCCCCTGTTGAACATCCAGCAATAGCGCGAGGGCCAGATCCGCCTGCAGGCTGCGTTCGTGGAATTCATCCAGAATCACCAGCCCGACGCCGGTCAGTTCAGGATCGTTTTGCAGCATGCGGGTGAGAATTCCCTCGGTCACCACTTCAAGCCGCGTGGTTGGGCCGATGCAGGTTTCAGCGCGCATACGGTAGCCCACCGTTTCGCCCGGTTTTTCGTTAAGCAATTCCGCCAGGCGTTGTGCTACGTTGCGCGCGGCCAGCCTGCGCGGCTCCAGCAGGATAATTTTCCCGCTGATATTCCCGTCTTTCAGGATCTGCAGTGGCAGCCAGGTGGATTTACCGGCCCCTGTCGGGGCGTTCAGTAAAACCTGCGGGGCATGTTGTAAGGCAGCGAGAAGCTCGGGAAGGACGACGGCGACCGGCAATGAGGACACTAACAGCTCCAGAGGGTTAACATTAGTCGGCGTACATTGTAGCATCGGCGCATATCATTACCGAGTCCCCCGTATGTCTGAGTCGAAACGGCTGTTTTTTGCTATTGAATTACCCGCCCCAATACAGCGGCAAATTGTTCGCTGGCGCGCTGAGCACTTCCCGCCGGAAGCGGGTCGCCCTGTTGCCGCGGCTAACCTGCACCTCACGCTGGCCTTTCTGGGTGATGTGAGCGCCGATAAACAGCAGGCCCTGGCATCAATGGCCGGACGGATCTCTCAACCGGGATTTACGCTACACCTTGATGATGCCGGGCAGTGGTTGCGCTCGCGGGTGGTCTGGCTGGGTACGCGCCAGCCGCCTCGTGGGATATTACAGCTTGCAAATATGCTGCGCGCCCAGGCGGCACGCAGCGGCTGTTACCAGAGCCCGCAACCGTTTCATCCGCATATCACGTTGCTGCGCGATGCAGGTCAGGCCGTTGCCATCCCACCACCAGGTTTTCACTGGGCTTTTCCGGTTAATGAATTCGCACTTTATGAATCCGTCTTTGCACAAGGACGCACCCGCTACACGCCGCTACAGCGCTGGACGCTGGGCAACACCGTTAAGGACGCCTGATGAAGTTTAGCCCTCCCCTGCAACACGCCACGCTGATTCAACGCTACAAACGCTTCCTCGCAGATGTAGTTACGCCTGAAGGAATACAGCTCACCCTGCACTGCCCCAATACCGGAGCCATGACGGGATGTGCGACACCGGGTGACCGGGTCTGGTATTCCACATCAGAAAACACGAAGCGCAAATATGCCCATACCTGGGAAATGACCGAAACACAAAACGGGGCATTTATTTGTGTTAACACCCTGCGTGCCAATCAACTGGTTAAAGAAGCGCTAATGAATAATGCCCTTCCCGAACTGGTGGGCTATGACACGCATAAAAGTGAAGTGAAATATGGCGATGAAGGCAGCAGAATTGACTTCATGTTACAGGCGCAAGACAGGCCTGAGTGCTATATTGAAGTAAAATCAGTGACGTTAGCGGAACAGGAAAATGGCTACTTCCCGGATGCGGTAACGCTACGCGGGCAGAAGCATCTGCGAGAGCTAATGTGTGTTGCGGCGGCGGGCAAACGCGCCGTATTGCTGTTTGCGGTTTTGCATTCAGCCATTGAACGATTCTCTCCTGCCCGCCATATTGATCCTAAATACGCGCAATTGTTGAATGAGGCACAAAAGCAGGGGGTAGAGGTTTTGGCTTATAAAGCGGAACTTTCTGCCGATAATATGACTCTGAGATCCTCTCTTCCCATTGTCTTATAAGGGATTAGACGATTGATGATTAAGTGTTCTGGCCGCGTGCGCAAATACGCTTTTCCTCACAGGCTTGTCAAGTGTTACGTTTAGATAATTGCCATCCGGAAAAGCATCTGCTATTTATAGCGACCTGATTTTTCCCCCGACACGGGGATCGATAGTGCGTGTTAAGGAGAAGCAACATGCAAGAAGGGCAAAACCGTAAAACATCGTCCCTGAGTATTCTCGCCATCGCTGGGGTGGAGCCGTATCAAGAGAAACCGGGCGAAGAGTATATGAACGAAGCCCAGCTGTCGCACTTCAAGCGTATTCTTGAAGCATGGCGTAATCAACTCAGGGATGAAGTCGATCGCACCGTTACTCATATGCAGGATGAAGCTGCTAACTTCCCTGATCCGGTCGACCGCGCCGCTCAGGAAGAAGAGTTCAGCCTCGAACTGCGTAACCGTGACCGCGAACGCAAACTGATCAAAAAGATCGAAAAAACGCTGAAAAAAGTCGAAGACGAAGATTTTGGCTACTGCGAATCCTGTGGTGTTGAAATCGGTATTCGTCGCCTGGAAGCGCGTCCAACCGCCGACCTGTGCATCGACTGTAAAACACTGGCTGAAATCCGCGAAAAACAGATGGCCGGTTAATACCAGCGCTGTTTACACACTCCAAAGGCGGGAGTCACTCCCGCCTTGTTACTGTTGATATGTCTGAATCACACTATATTGGGCGCTTCGCGCCATCTCCTTCCGGTGAATTACACTTCGGCTCATTAATTGCCGCGCTCGGCAGCTACCTGCAGGCTCGTGCCAGCCAGGGCAAATGGCTTGTTCGCATTGAAGATATTGACCCTCCGCGTGAAGTTCCCGGTGCAGCAGACACCATTCTGCGTCAGCTGGAACATTACGGTCTTCACTGGGATGACGAAGTACTCTGGCAATCAAAACGTCACGATACGTACCGGGAACGTCTGGCCTGGCTTCGTGCTCAGGGGCTTTCCTATAACTGCACCTGTACTCGTGCACGTATCCAGAGCGTGGGAGGGGTTTATGACGGTCATTGTCGTACGCTTAATCTTCCCCCGGAAAATGCCGCCGTGCGCATCAAGCAGCGCTCCCCGGTGACGCACTTTAACGATTTACTCTCCGGCAAGATCCACGCCGATGAACATCTGGCATGTGAAGATTTTATTATCCACCGCCGTGACGGTCTGTTCGCCTACAACCTGGCCGTTGTCGTGGATGACCATTTCCAGGGCGTCACGGAAATCGTTCGTGGCGCAGATCTTGTTGAACCTACCGTGCGGCAAATATCGCTCTATCACCAGTTTGGCTGGAAAGCGCCGGATTACATTCATCTGCCGCTGGCAGTCAATGAACATGGCTGTAAGCTGTCGAAGCAAAACCATGCGCCAGCCCTGCCACACGGCGATCCACGCCCGGTTTTGATCGACGCGCTGCGATTTCTCAACCAGAATGTAACCAACGAATGGCAGGATCTGCGTATTGACGAACTGCTGAAAATGGCGATCGCCCACTGGACGCTCACGGCGGTGCAAAAAATCCAGCATTCTCAAATGCGTTGCGCTGAGCTATGATTAGCCGCTTTTTTCATAACAAAACACACTACGAGGTGTACCATTTTTACCCGAGTCGCTAATTTTTGCCGTAAAGTGCTAAGCCGCGAAGAGAGCATGGCGAATGATGCTATTGCACAGCCACACATGTCGGTTATCCCGCGTGAGCAGCACAATATTTCCCGCAAAGATATCAGTGAAAATGCCCTCAAGGTGCTCTATCGTCTGAATAAAGCGGGCTACGAGGCCTATCTCGTGGGCGGTGGAGTGCGTGATTTACTGCTGGGCAAAAAGCCAAAAGATTTCGACGTGACGACCAGCGCCACGCCTGAGCAGGTGCGTAAATTATTCCGTAACTGCCGTCTTGTTGGCCGCCGTTTCCGTCTGGCTCACGTGATGTTTGGACCGGAGATCATCGAAGTGGCGACCTTCCGCGGCCACCACGAAGCGGGCGCTTCGGATCGCACCACGTCGCAGCGCGGCCAGAACGGTATGCTGCTGCGCGATAATATCTTCGGTTCTATCGAGGAAGATGCCCAGCGTCGTGACTTCACAATCAATAGCCTTTACTACAGCGTGGCGGATTTCACCGTGCGTGATTACGTCGGCGGTATGCAGGACCTGAAAGAAGGTCTGATTCGTCTGATTGGCACACCGGAAACGCGCTATCGTGAAGATCCCGTGCGTATGCTGCGCGCCGTGCGTTTCGCCGCCAAGCTGAATATGCGCATCAGCCCGGAAACGGCAGAGCCGATTCCGCGTCTGGCGACGCTGATCAACGACGTGCCCCCTGCCCGTCTGTTTGAGGAAGCCCTGAAACTGCTGCAGGCCGGCCACGGCTTTGAAACTTATAATCTGCTGCGCGAATACAACCTGTTCCAGCCGCTGTTCCCGACCATTACCCGCTACTTCACCGAAAGCAGTGACAGCCCGATGGAGCGCATGATTGCGCAGGTGCTGAAAAATACCGATACCCGTATTCGCAACGATATGCGTGTGAATCCGGCGTTTCTGTTTGCGGCGATGTTCTGGTATCCACTGCTGGAAACGGCTCAGCGAATCACTCAGGAGAGCGGTCTCGCCTATTACGATGCCTTCGCACTGGCCGCGAACGACGTGCTGGACGAAGGGTGCCGTACGCTGGCGATCCCGAAACGTATTACCACGCTGGTGCGTGATATCTGGCAGCTTCAGTTGCGTATGTCCCGTCGTCAGGGCAAACGTGCCTGGAAGTTGATGGAGCATCCTAAGTTCCGCGCGGCATTCGATCTGCTGTCACTGCGTGCTGAAATTGAAAGGAATCAGGAGCTGCAGCGTCTGGCGCAGTGGTGGGCCGAGTTCCAGGTTTCCGCCCCACCTGAACAGAAAGATATGCTCACCGGGCTGGATGAAGAGCCGGAACCACGTCGCCGTCATCGTCGTCCGCGCAAACGCGCGCCGCGTCGTGAAGGTGCTTCATGACCCTCGCGTATATCGCCATCGGCAGCAATTTAGCCTCTCCGCTGGAGCAGGTTAACGCTGCCGTACAGGCGCTGGGCGAAATTCCGCAAAGCCGGATCGTGGCCGTCTCTTCGTTTTACCGCACCCCACCGCTGGGGCCGCAGGATCAGCCAGATTATCTCAATGCCGCCGTAGTGCTGGAGACCTCTCTGGATGCCGAAACGCTGCTGGATAATACTCAGCGCATCGAACTGCAACAGGGTCGCGTACGCAAAGCCGAACGCTGGGGACCTCGCACTCTCGATCTCGATATTATGTTGTTTGGTCATGAGATCATAAACACTGACCGCCTCACTGTTCCGCACTACGACATGAAAAACCGGGGTTTTATGCTCTGGCCGCTGTTTGAAGTCGCCCCCGATCTCACCTTTCCGGATGGTATCTCGTTGAAGGCCGTTCTGGACACTCTCAACGCGGAAAGACCCGCTCGCTGGTGATCCTGCAAGTTACCGATTAACCCTGAAATATTTGCCGTTAATCGGTTAGCTAAAATCATTGTTCCCCCGAATGTTACTGTTAAAATGCGCAAAGATTCGCTTTTGGGCTATCAGGAAACAGTATGAAACCAACCACCATCTCCTTATTGCAGAAATGCAAACAGGAAAAAAAACGCTTCGCCACCATCACCGCGTATGACTATAGCTTCGCCAAACTCTTTGCCGAAGAGGGTATCAACGTCATGTTGGTCGGAGATTCGTTAGGGATGACGGTACAAGGACATGATTCCACCCTGCCGGTTACGGTTGAGGATATTGCTTACCATACCCGTGCCGTGCGCCGTGGTGCGCCAGCCTGCCTGCTGCTTTCCGACCTGCCGTTTATGGCCTACGCCACGCCAGAGCAAGCCTTTGAAAATGCAGCAGTCGTGATGCGTGCCGGGGCCAACATGGTCAAAATCGAAGGTGGCGCCTGGCTCGTTGATACGGTGAAAATGCTCACCGAGCGCGCCGTGCCGGTGTGCGGTCATTTAGGCCTGACGCCACAATCCGTGAATATCTTTGGCGGTTATAAAGTGCAGGGCCGTGGCGATGCCGCACAAACGCTGTTCGATGATGCCCTCTCCCTGGAAGCCGCAGGTGCACAACTGCTGGTGCTCGAGTGCGTTCCGGTTGAACTGGCAAAACGCATCACTGACGCGCTGTCGATTCCGGTGATTGGTATTGGCGCAGGTAATGTGACGGATGGCCAGATCCTGGTGATGCACGACGCTTTTGGCATTACCGGCGGACATATCCCGAAATTTGCCAAAAATTTCCTCACGGAAGCGGGCGACATGCGCGCTGCAGTCAGGCAGTATATTGCCGAGGTTGAGTCCGGCGTTTACCCGGGCGAAGAACACAGTTTCCATTAAGGAGTCTCGTTGTGCTAATCATTGAAACCCTGCCGCTGCTGCGCCAGCACATTCGTCGTGCACGTCAGGAAGGTAAACGCATCGCACTGGTCCCGACCATGGGCAACCTGCATGACGGCCATATGAAGCTGGTCGATGAGGCGAGAGCCCGGGCAGACATCGTGGTGGTCAGTATCTTCGTTAACCCAATGCAGTTTGACCGCGCCGACGACCTGGCTCGCTACCCGCGCACCCTGCAGGAAGATTGCGAGAAGCTCAAAAAACGCCATGCGGATATTGTCTTCTCCCCAGCTCCCGCCGATGTCTACCCTCAGGGTACCGACGAAGCAACTTACGTTGACGTTCCGGGCATTTCCACCATGCTGGAAGGCGCGAGCCGTCCGGGTCATTTCCGCGGTGTGTCCACCATCGTCAGCAAACTGTTCAATCTGGTGCAGCCAGACGTTGCTTGCTTCGGCGAGAAGGATTTCCAGCAACTGGCATTGATCCGCAAGATGGTTGCCGATATGGGTTACGATATCGAGATCGTCGGCGTGCCGATTGTGCGTGCCAAAGACGGGCTGGCGCTCAGCTCCCGTAACGGCTATCTGACGGCCGATCAGCGCAAAATCGCGCCGGGCTTAAGCAAGGTCATGAATACCATGGCTGAGCAACTTCTGGCTAAAGAATTAAGTGCAGAAGAGATTATCGCCCTGGCCGAACAAGCGCTGAACGAAAAAGGTTTCCGCGCTGACGACGTTCAAATTCGCGATGCCGATACGCTGCTGGAGCTTGCAGAGACCAGCAAACGTGCGGTGATCCTGGTGGCGGCATGGCTCGGCCAGGCCCGCCTTATTGACAATAAAGTGGTTGAGCTGGCGTAGTTTTCTCTACCCGGACGATTAAAGGTAAACGTAATGATTCGCAAAATGCTGCAAGGTAAGCTTCACCGTGTGAAAGTCACCCAGGCCGACCTGCACTATGAAGGCTCCTGCGCAATCGACCAGGATTTTCTGGACGCGGCTGGCATCCTTGAAAATGAAGCGATTGATATCTGGAACGTGAACAACGGCAAACGCTTCTCTACCTACGCGATTGCCGCCGAGCGCGGCTCAAAAATCATCTCCGTCAACGGCGCGGCAGCACACTGCGCTGACGTGGGTGACATCGTAATCATCGCCAGCTTCGTCATGATGTCCGACGAAGAAGCGCGCCGCTGGCAGCCGAAAGTAGCTTACTTCGAAGGCGACAACGACATGAAACGCACCGCAAAGGCAATTCCTGTTCAGGTTGCCTGATAAAAAGGCCCGAATTATATCGCCAGATAAATAATTCGGGCCGGCAGATATAATTATCACCAAGAAATATTATTCTTCAAAAAGAAATACTCCGCCAGTCCTTCCCATTTTTTTAAGATTTTATTTAATCTTTTCACAATACCACTATTAACCAACTGGTTTATTTGAAAAAACAGAATAGCTAAAGCCCATTTTAAGTAAATTTAAAATTACTTTTTTTAGTGTGCACTCTATTATCCTCCCGCCAAAAACAATGTTTGGCTTTTTAATCTTTTACATGGATATTGTTATGTCACTGAAAAAAATTAGCATGGCAGCTGCTACCGTAGTTCTGGCGCTGGGTTCCTCTTCATCTTTCGCTGCTACCGATCTTGGCCTGATCACATTTGACGGCGCAGTTACCGATACCACCTGTACTATTACCACCAACAATGGTGAAGGTACTAACAACATCACTATCGCACTGCCAGTCGTTAAAAAATCCGACGTTGAAAGCACCACTATCGATAAAGGTGTTGGCGCGAAAAACTTCGAACTGCTGCTGACAAACTGCCCAGGAACTGTATCTAAGGCTTCCGCAAACTTCATGTCTAAAAACATGGGTTCCGTGGCTAATGGTACCGTTGATCCAGACTCTAACGTTGCAGGTGCAGCAACCAACGTAAGCCTGGCGATGTATAACAACTCCACCAGCAATACCGATCGTATTATGGTTGGCCAGCCTGCTAATAACACACAGGTTGCACCAGTGACCAATGGCTCCGGCAAACTGTACTACCGTGTGGCTTACGTTCCAGGTTCTGCATGGGTGAAAGACACTAACCCAGTCACTGCGGGTAAAGTCTCTGCTAACGCTTACTTCACCATGAGCTACGAATAATCGTCGATTATTTATTTAATAATGCGCCCGCTTAGCCGTGGGCGCTTGTTTATCTCAATTATCCTGGAGTGGATATGCGACAGCTTAATGCAAAAATGATCAAAGGAATGAAAGCACTCTCTTTTGTGCTGACCAGCATAATGGCATGTCATGCCCACGCTGATATTGTTATCTCCGGAACCCGTATTATTTATCCTGAAAAAGCAAAAGATGTTGTGGTGAATCTGGAAAACAGAGGCTCACACCCTTTACTCGTTCAGTCATGGCTGGATGATGGCCGCGACACGACCGACCCTCAGGAGCTTAAATTACCGTTTGTCATTACACCGCCGGTAACTCGCGTAGAAGCGCAAAAAGGCCAGTCTATCCGTATTACCTCACTCGGCCAGTCATTACCCAAAGACCGTGAATCACTGTTCTGGTTTAACGTGCTGGAAGTACCGCCCAAAGCCAAAAACAGTGGCGATCAGAATATGCTGCAACTGGCTTTCCGCACGCGTATCAAACTCTTTTTCCGCCCAACAGGACTCAAAGGTTCACCCGATGAATCTGCAAAGCACCTGATCTGGTCGCAGAAAAAAGTTGCTAACGATGTTGTGCTGGTTGCGAAGAATGATTCTGCATACAACGTTTCCATTGCCTCTGCTTCTCTGACCGTTAATGGCAAAAAATATGAAGTGGAGAGTAGTTCTGTGAAACCGTTCTCCAGCGAAACAATGAAAGTGAAAGGGCTGACTGGCATTAGCAACGGCAAAGTTAATTATGCATCTATTAATGACTTTGGTGGAATGCAAGAACAAGAAGCAGCGCTTAACTAATAATAATCATATTAAATGGCTATGCCGAATACGTTATCGGCAACACACGGATCGGGATAATAATGTTTTTTCGACGTTCATTTCTGTGCCTTTCTATTAGTGCGGCAATACCTCTGAATGCTATCGCGGATGATATTCAATCCACTGTCAATTCCGCTGCGGATGATGTCGAGTTTAACGACCAGTTTTTATTTAACACGGGCAATAAAATCGACGTGGGTCGTTTTTCGCAAGGTAACCCTATTTTACCGGGGAAATACCAGACCAAAATAAATGTTAATGGCCAAGCAAAAATAACTACCGAAGTCGAGTTTAAAGATAACGGCACACCGCGTGCTACGCCGTGTATGACATTAACAACGCTGAGACAAGTCGGTATTAATACTGAATCGCTCGAAAAAACAGATTCTAGCGATGCGGCAACGTGTATTGATATCACGAAAGCGTTCCCTGGTGCGACGGTCAACTTTAATACTTCAACACAAGAACTGGATCTAACTGTTCCTCAGCTGTATGTGCTTAAACTTCCTCGGGGATATGTCGACCCTTCACTCTGGGAAGAAGGTATTCCTGTCGCAATGGCGTCCTACGACCTCAACGCCTGGCACAGTGAAGGTACGGGCAGCAACAGTGACAGCGCCTATGCAGGCTTACGTTACGGTGCCAATTTAGGCCCGTGGCGTTTCCGTTCGCGCGGGAGTCTGAACTGGAATGAAAAAAACGGCAGCGATTACTCAAACCAGGATATTTATCTGCAGAGAGATATCACGCCGCTTAAAGCTCAGATGTTGATTGGCGACTCTTATACGCGTGGTGACGCATTTGACTCGATCGGCCTGCGCGGTTTACGTCTTTATAATGACGATCGCATGCTGCCGAACGGGCTTTCCAGCTATGCACCTGTCATCCGTGGTGTTGCTAACAGCAACGCCCGTGTCTCTGTCACGCAAAGCGGGAACAAGATTTATGAAACAACCGTGCCACCGGGTGCATTTGAGATTTCCGATCTCAGCACCACGGGCTACGGTAACGACCTGCTGGTGACTATCGAGGAAGCCGATGGCAGCAAGCGCTCTTTCTCGGTCCCGTATTCATCCGTGACTCAAATGTTACGTCCCGGCTTCGCACGTTGGGATGTTGGTGCCGGCGAGTTGCATGACGATTCATTGCATGACTCACCAAAAGTGGCTTATGCCACCCTCTATTACGGGCTGAACAATACCTTCACCGGGTATACCGGCCTGCAATATATGGACACCGGTTTTTACGCAGGCCTCGCAGGTCTTGCCATGAACACTGAGATCGGTGCATTTGCACTGGATGTTACCCACTCCAGCGCAGATATCGACGGGCTTCGTACGCTGACAGGCCAGAGTTATCGACTCTCCTTCAGTAAGATGCTCTCGGCAACGGATACGTCATTAAACGTGGCAGCCTACCGCTTCTCCACGGAAGACTACCTCAGCTTGCACGATGCGGCCTCACTGGCCGATCGCGTGAAGTATCGCGATCAGGAACTGAAACCCGGCAGTAATAGCGAGGATGTGTATAGCACCTTCCAGCGTATGAAAAACCAAATTCAGGTCAACATTAGCCAGCCACTACGCACTGGCAAAGTGGATTATGGTTCGATGTACGTCAACGGTAGCTGGCAGGATTACTGGGATGGCAGCCGTTCAAGCTCTAACTATACCGTGGGTTATAGCAACGCCTTTACCTATGGCAGTTACAGCGTCTCCTTGCAGCGTACTTATGATGAATTTGGTGAACAGGAAGACAGCGTTTACCTCAACGTCAGCCTGCCATTCGATGCGCTGTTTGGTACGGGTAATCACCCTGCTGGTTTCAACAGCGTTAACGTGGGTCTGAACTCTGATTTCAACGGAAGCACGAGCCTCAATACCACTGCGAGCGGCAATACCGAGGACAACCGTTTCAACTACAGCGTGACGACCAGTAATAACCGAACGGATGATAATACGCTCAATCAGATCAGCGGCTATGGCAGTTATAACAGCCCATACGGCCCGCTGAGTATGTCGGCCTCTGCTAACGATGACAATCAGCAACAATATTCTGCCAGTTATAGCGGCGGGATGCTGCTGCATTCCGGCGGGATCACGCTGGCACCAGGCAGCATCAGTGATACCGACTCGCTGGCACTGATTAAAGCCAGTGGAGCAAAAGGGGCACGTCTGAATAACGGTGACGGTGAAATCGGCAATTCCGGCTACGCCATCATGCCTTATCTTTCCGCCTACCGCGAAAACCGTATCGGCCTCGACACCAGCACCATGAGTGCCGACGTTGAAGTGAAAAATACCAGTACGGTTGCTGTACCGCGTAGCGGTGCGGTAGTGCTGGTGAATTTCGAAACCAACGAAGGTCGTTCGGCAGTACTTGAACTCCAGCGTTCTGACAAAGGCTTTATTCCTCTCGGTGCCGACGTGCTGAACGAAAAGGGCGAGATCGTTGGCAGTGTGGGTCAGGCCGGGCAAGCCTATGTTCGCGGTATTGAAGATAAAGGCACGCTCAGGGTTGTCTGGGGTAACGGGCAACAAAGCACCTGTCACGTTCAATATCAGATTCAACCCAATGCACAGAAGGCGGGTTTGACCACTCTTCTAACCCATCAACTGTGCCGGATGTAATTCATTTATAACAGGGAGTTTTTACTCATGAAGTTCACTTTGAATCATTTTGTTCGCTGCATGTATGCAGCAACGCTCTTGTCCGTTACCTGTGGCTATGCCCAGGCTGCGGATAATCTCGACGTTACCTTCACGGCCAACATCCGGGAAACCACCTGTGATATGGCCATCAGTGGCGGAACAGGTGATGGTAAAAACAACACCATTACGCTTGGAACTAGCGGGAAAACCCGTATTGACACGATTTCAGCAGGTACAGCAACAACCGATTTCAAACTAGTGCTGACAGAGTGTCCATCCAGCCTCACGTCACTGAAAACAACCGTAAGCGGTTCAGTGTCAAATCTAATGAAGACAGCCATTGCTAACGGCGTTACCGCGGCTTCTGGCGGCGCCAGCTATGTTGGGGTGTCAATCGCACGTAGTTCATTGCCAACAGCGCCTTTCGAGATCAACTCGACAGATGACAGTAAACGTATCGTCTGGTCCCAGGGTGAAATCTCGACACAAGAAGTACCTTTAACCGCCAAACTGGTAGAAACCCAGGCAGGCAGTGCAACGACAGGTACGTTTAGCGCCGTCGCCACTTTTAACTTCTATTACGAATAACCAGACAGAAAACGGAGAAACTATAATGGAATTTAAACCTACGATCTTTGCCCTCTCTGTTCTGGGATTAGTATCCGCAACCGCGTCTGCAACCATTACCGGGACGAGCAGTGTTTCAGCAACTTTCAACACCACCATTGAAGCGGGGACCTGTAGCGCTCAAGTGCAGAATGCCTCTGGCGCACCAACATCCCAGATCAATTTCGGTGATGTCTTCAAATCCGATCTGGCCAATAAAACCCGTGAAGAGGCATTCAAAATTGCCTTCACCGGTTGTGCTGGTGTGTCATCAGCAGCCATCAGAGCAACCACTGGCGCAGGTGGCAGTTGTTCCTCCGCCTCCAGTCTGAATTTTGGTGCAAATAACAATACGGCATTTGAATTGTGGAATGGGGATTCAGCGACAGGTACCCAACTGAGCTGTAAATCACCACAAACCGAAACCGTGACTATTTCGTCAGGTACAGCAACGTATAATTTGAGTTCACGCGTTGTGGTTGCTGACGGTAAGACCGTTGCTGATGTCACTACAGGGTCGGTTACTTCACCTGTTACGTTTCTGGTTACCTATCAATAAGTCATAAAGAACAGGCGGTAGCTTGACGATGCGAAATACACCGTTATTTATAAAAAAATACAGGCTGCTGCTGGCCGTTATTTCAGGTTTGCTGATCCCAGCCTCATCCCATGCGGATGGGGCATGGATGGACGTTAATATCAGGGCCAATATTGTTGCCAATACCTGTAAAATTAACGTCTCGAACGGCGGCCAGGTTCAGTTGCCGGTGGTTGCCCGCAGCTGGTTTTTCAATACCGATGGCAGTAATAAATACAATGCAGCCCAGGATGCAGGCGGAACGCGGTTTTCTGTACAAGTGACTGATTGTGATGATATAGCTAGTGGTGCGGCAAGCAAATTACATTTTAGCTTTACACCACAATCGGGATCTCTGGCAGTGGGCAATAAGCAGGTATTTGCTAACGATAAAGAGCTGGAAGGTGACGGTGCCAAAAATGTCGGTCTTGTCATTTTTTCAGACACCTTTCATCAGAACGTTTTAAAACCAGATGGCAGTTCTGATGTGATTTACGATGTCACCTCGCAGCAAAAAAACTTTGCTTATCTGACGGATTACGATTTCTATGCTCGTTATCAGAACACGGGGCCAATTACCGCGGGAAGAATTACCAGCAATGTTCTGGTTAACGTCATGTATGAATAAATTACAAGGAAATGTAATGAAGAAAATAATATTCTCGCTAGTAGGGTTACTATCGCTGATTATAATAAAGCCAGCTCTGGCGGATCAGAGCTGTTATATCAACTCCGGTTCTGCCGGTATTTATACCGTTCCAAACGATACTGCTAATCCGGATCTGCATATGGGGATCATTGATGGTTATATTGACTTTGTAGAAGAGGCAGATGGTGGAACGTACGATTATAATATTATTTTTCGCGGTAGTAATCCTATTGGATGTAAAAGTGCATCCCCCTGGGATAACTCCGTTCATGTGATCACTGACAGCAGTCTGCTTGATACAAAATATACAGGACCTGGTGGCCAGGCACTTTTTAAAACAAGCGTACCAGGGATTGTCTATAGCGCGACATTATGGTGCAGCACGGCGGATAACTGTGGTTCGAACCACGATACCCTGCAGCTAGAATACCCTGCCGGAGGGGGTAACGAAAATATATTCCCTTCCCAGGGGGGGTTTACCTGGGAAGGAGCGGATTCTAACTGGTTATTACTTATAACTTATTTCAGGACCCCTGATTTTAAACCTGAAAAAGGCATTTCAACGGGCCACTCTTTAGCCGGAACCATTGGTCAGTTCAGGATTGGACCTTCAGGACAACCTGTCATTACTTTTGCGATGACGGACAGCACGCTGAACTTTCGCATTCCCGACTTGACCTGCTCAATACAGTTGCAGAATGGTTCGAACATCGTCAACCTGGGCGACTATTTTGTCAGTGATATTAAGAAAAACAGTACACAAGCAGTGCCTTTTAGCTTTAGTACGCAGAGTTGTTACGCGTCAAGGCTGACGGTCAAAATGGTCAGCGGATATCCGTCTTCGGTTACGGGTCTACTCGCTAAAAGTGCCGGGAGTGCATCAGGCGTCGCCGTGAAGATCATGAATACCGATCATAACGTTCAGATGATGCCTGATGGTTCAGTCAGCGTTAGCGATATTCGTGATCAATGGGGGGCTAACACCAACTACAACTATTCGGCACAAGTAGTACCGGATGGTAGTGCGGTAAACTCGGGCGATTTCCAGACGGCGGCCACCTTCAGTATTACTTACGAATAAGTGCATTATCCCTGCGGCTGATTACTGATCAGCCGCGACATCGTCTCCAGCGAATCCGTTCTTAAGATGTACAGGCGTTTCAGTAAGAACGGATTATCTCCCGGTTTCACCTTTCCCCTTACCGTCGTCACCGCCAGGTGGAACCCGGCATCGTTCGCCGCTTTTATCGCTTTCTCGTCGTATCCCCCAAACGGATATGAGAGATACAGCACATGCGGATTAAACTGCGCCAGATCCCGTCGTGAGCGCTTAAAATCAAACAAAATATTGTGGTAGCTGCGGCTCAGTAAAATGGGTTGATGGTTGACGTCAACGCGGTGCAGAAAATGCGTGTGAGACTGATAGTCGAACACGTCATGCATCTGCTCCAGCTCCGACACACTCATAAACTGCAGGGATTTTGGTGCCCATTTTTGCGGATGCCGCTTGATGCGTGACGAAATAATAAACGCCGTCGCCTTAAATCCATACTCTTTCAGAATTGGGTAAGCGTAGCGGTTAACTGACTTCAGTCCGTCATCGAAGGTGATCACTACCGCCTTCGCAGGCAGGTTCATCTTATTGCGCACATACCCTTCCAGCTGGTACATGGTCAGGGTGGTATAACCCTGGTCGCGAAGCCAGGTCATCTGGTTGTTAAAGGCGCGCACGCTGGTGGTTGTGGAGGTATGACGAAAACGAGTGTTCTCTTCATCACGCAAAATATGGTGGTAGGTAATAACAGGAATACCGTTGTCTTCCTGTGCATCCAGGCTGCTGACCCATGCCAGACGGTTGCCGATGCGGATCTGGAACCAGGTCTGGTTCAGACGGTCTTTAAGCTTGTTCAGTATAGGGTAGCGAAGATTGGCGCTTAACGTCCCGAACGGTGCGCTACCGCTGGAGGGCGCGTTATAGATCGGCGTGTCTTTCCAGGTAATGAGGTTCTGATTGCTCAGCGGTTTATTCAGATCGCCAAGGCTGTCCTCAACGCGCTGTTTCCCCTGAACCGGCTCAAGGTGCCCTTTGTCGATAAAACCCGTGCCAAAACCGAAGCGAAATTCATAGTAATCCGCCGCCGCAGGCACGACGGCCAGGATTTGCCCCGCGCGTACATTGCCAACATTAATGACGCTGTTCCCCACCTGCGCCCAGATCGCCGCATCTTCGGTGGTTTGCATATATTGAGCAGGCAGGCTTTGCTGACTGAGTAAACTGGCAGAAGAAATGCCAGACACGAACATCAATAACAGGAAAACAATACGCGTGAACATGAGGGTCTTATTCGAAGCGGAAATACTTATGCCATTGTAGCAAAAGCGACATCAATACCAACGTTTAATTCTTATACAGGTCATGAAGCAGGACGAAAGGTGGATTTTTTTGCTGCTGATGCCACAAGCTGCTGACTTCCGGCGCGCCCTGCACAACAATAGCGTCACGGAATCCGGCACTGGTTAACGTTTCACGCTGCGGATACATCATTTTCAGTAATGGAAGGCTGATGCCCGAGATCACCTCACAGCAATCATGCTTATGGCTCAGCAATGCGGCTGCGCGGTAAGGCGCCGCGCCCGATTTATCGGTCAAAAAAATCACGCCATCGCCGGTGTCGGTTTCATGCAGAGCGTCGCACATCATGCGGCTAAGCATGTTGGTGCTCAACCCACGCCAGTAATTTACCGCCCGGCATTGCACCAGTGGGCCAAATCTGGCTTCAAGCTTATCCAGCATATTCTGCGCCTGCTCATCATGGCAGGTAATCACCCATCCCAGCATAAACCTCTCCTTAGCAGGCAAGTAGTTTAGCGGAGTGAAGGTTCGCTTTCGGTGATAACTGTCAAAGAAAAATACCCGGCAACCAGAATGTCGCCGGGCAGAAGGTTAGCTGCGCAGACCGCGCCCGCGCTGGATCAGATACCAGCACAGCAGATAGAAGAAGAGGATAAACACCACCAGCACCGCCACCGTGGTAAACAGCGGCACATCGGTAATGCCAAGGAAACCAAAGCGGAAGCCGCTGATCATGTACACAATCGGGTTCAGGTGCGACAGTGCCTGCCAGAACGGAGGCAGCAGCGTCAGGGAGTAGAACACCCCACCCAGATAAGTCAGTGGCGTCAGCACAAAGGTCGGGATCAGGCTGATGTCGTCGAACGTTTTGGCGAACACAGCGTTCAGCAGGCCAGCCAACGAGAAGAGGATTGCCGTCAGCAATAACGTCAGCGCGACAAACAGCCATGAATGCACCTGGAACGGCACAAAGAACAGCGAGATCGCCGTGACCAGAATCCCCACGCAGAGGCCACGCGCCACGCCGCCACCGACATAACCGGCGATAATGACGTGCGTTGGCACAGGCGCGACCAGCAGCTCTTCAATATTACGCTGGAACTTGGCGCTAAAGAATGACGACGCCACGTTGGCATAGGCGTTGGTGATCACCGCCATCATGATCAGACCCGGCACGATAAACTGCATATAGGTAAAACCGTGCATCTCACCAATCCGGGAGCCAATCAGGTTGCCGAAGATGATGAAATAGAGCGTCATGGTGATCACCGGCGGCACCAGGGTTTGCACCCAGATGCGCATAAAGCGGTTAATCTCTTTCGCCCAGATACTTTTCAGCGCGACCCAGTAAAGATGCGTCATGCCTTGTCTCCTTGTTTATCCTGCACCAGAGAGACAAACAGCTCTTCCAGTCGGTTCGCTTTGTTACGCATGCTTAAGACCTGAACACCCTGCGCGCTTAGCTGAGAGAACACACTGTTAATCCCCTGCTCACGCAGCACTTCCACTTCCAGCGTCGAGGTATCCACCAGACGATACTGATACCCTTCCAGTTTTGGCAGCGGGCTTTTCGCCGCCAGGTCGAGGATAAAGGTTTCTGATTTCAGCTTAGAGAGCAGATCTTTCATCGAGGTGTTTTCCACCAGTTCACCATTCTGAATGATACCGATATTGCGGCAGAGCATTTCGGCCTCTTCGAGGTAATGGGTTGTCAGAATAATGGTGGTGCCTTTGTCGTTAAGATCTTTCAGGAACCCCCACATGGAACGGCGAAGTTCGATGTCCACACCGGCAGTGGGTTCGTCGAGGATCAGCAGTTTTGGTTCATGCATCAGCGCACGGGCAATCATCAAACGGCGCTTCATCCCACCGGATAACATCCGCGCACGTTCGTTACGTTTTTCCCACAGATCGAGCTGTTTGAGATACTTTTCGCTACGCTCAAGCGCCTCTTTACGCTCAACGCCGTAATAACCGGCCTGGTTAACAACAATTTGTTGCACCGTCTCAAACGGGTTGAAGTTGAACTCCTGCGGTACTAACCCCAGTTGGCGCTTGGCGTTCACCACATCTTTTTGCAGGTCGTAACCAAAGACACTGACCCGGCCAGAGGTTTTATTGACCAGCGAACTGATAATACCGATCGTGGTGGATTTCCCCGCACCATTCGGCCCCAGAAGCGCATAGAAATCACCTGCTTCTACTTTTAGATCTATCCCGCGTAGCGCCTGAACGCCACCCGGATAGGTTTTTTTAAGCTGCTCAAGCTCCAGTGCAATAGCCATGAATTTAACTTACCTTCAGTTCTTACACACGTTGTGTGGTTTCATTAAAAGTCGGGTTACCCTATAGTAGCGCAACGCAATTACTTGGTTACAGGTCGCTAACCTCCATGAACAACATTGATACACTCATTAGCAACAATGCACTATGGTCAAAAATGCTGGTGGAGGAAGACCCCGGATTTTTTGGAAAACTGGCGCAAGCCCAGAACCCACGCTTTCTGTGGATTGGGTGTTCCGACAGCCGCGTCCCGGCCGAACGCCTGACCGGCCTCGAGCCCGGCGAACTGTTTGTTCACCGTAATGTCGCCAACCTGGTGATCCATACCGACCTCAATTGCCTTTCTGTGGTTCAGTATGCCGTTGACGTTCTGGAAGTCGAGCACATCATTATTTGCGGTCACTATGGCTGCGGCGGCGTGCAGGCGGCGGTTGAAAACACGGAACTGGGGCTCATTGATAACTGGCTGCTGCACATCCGCGATATCTGGTTCAAACATAGCTCACTGCTCGGCGAAATGCCGCAGGAGCGTCGCATGGACACCCTTTGCGAACTCAACGTGATGGAGCAGGTCTATAACCTGGGCCACTCAACGATTATGCAATCGGCGTGGAAACGCGGGCAGAAGGTCTCTGTCCACGGCTGGGCGTACGGTATTCACGATGGCCTGCTGCGCAATCTGGAAGTGACTGCAACAAACCGCGAAACGCTGGAACAGCGTTACCGTTCGGGAATTGCGAACCTTCAGCTTAAGCACGTAAACCATAAATAAAGCCGGGAATTTTCTCCCTCTCCCTGTGGGAGAGGGCCGGGGTGAGGGCATCAGCCTGCAATTACTCGTCCAGCAATACCACTTTCCCAACATACGGCAGATGACGATAGCGCTGCGCGTAGTCAATGCCGTAACCGACGACGAATTCATCAGGAATAGAGAAACCGACGAACTCCACTGGCACCTGCACTTCACGGCGGTCAGGTTTATCCAGCAGCGTGCAAATCGCCAGTGATTTTGGTTCACGCAGGCTCAGGATCTCGCGCACTTTAGACAGCGTGTTGCCGGAGTCGATGATGTCCTCAACGATCAACACATCTTTGCCACGAATATCTTCATCCAGATCTTTCAGGATTTTCACATCACGGGTTGTGGACATGCCGCTGCCGTAGCTGGAGGCGGTCATAAAATCGACCTCATGTGGCACATGCACTTCACGGCACAGGTCTGCCATGAACATGAAAGAGCCACGCAACAGACCGACCAGCACCATTTCGCTGCCGCTGTCCTTGTAATGTTCGGTGATTTGACGACCCAGTTCGGCGATACGCGCTTTGATCTCGGCTTCCGGGATCATCACTTCAACAGTATGTTTCATATTACTAACCATATGATTTTAATGAAAATCTCTCAATGCGGATGAATTAATCTCCGGCATCGATACGCAAGCCAGCCATTATATCAGCAAATGGATAACCCTGGCGTATGAGTTGTAAAAAGCAAATATTGTGATTCCGATCACATTTGTTAATGCCTATAATTAATTGCTAGCAAATAATTAACAAAACTGACGAGTACTTTTCTATGGCTGAAACAAAAACTCAACAGCCGCGTCTACTGGTGACACTAACAGCGCTATTCGCCGCCTTCTGCGGCCTGTACCTGTTAATCGGTGGCGCCTGGCTGGTCGCGATTGGCGGTTCCTGGTACTACCCGATTGCGGGCCTGGTTATGCTTGGCGTAACTGTCCTGCTCTGGCGTAGAAAACAATCCGCACTGTGGCTGTATGCTGCATTACTCCTCGCCACCATGATCTGGGGCGTCTGGGAAGTCGGCTTCGACTTCTGGGCACTGACGCCGCGCAGTGACATTCTGGTCTTCTTTGGTATCTGGTTGATTCTGCCGTTTGTCTGGCGTCGCCTGATTGTACCTTCCAGTGGTGCCGTTGCAGCACTGGTGGTAGCCCTGTTAATCAGCGGTGGCATCCTGACCTGGGCTGGTTTTAACGACCCGCAGGAGATCAAAGGCACGCTGAACACGGAATCCACACCTGCGGCGGCTATCTCTCAGGTTGCGGATAGTGACTGGCCGGCCTATGGCCGTAACCAGGAAGGTCAACGCTACTCCCCGCTGAAGCAGATCAACGCGGATAACGTTAAAAACCTGAAAGAAGCCTGGGTATTCCGTACTGGTGATCTAAAGATGCCGAACGATCCAGGTGAACTGACCAACGAAGTAACGCCAATTAAAGTGGGCGATATGCTTTATCTGTGTACGGCGCACCAGCGTCTGTTCGCGCTTGATGCGGCCACGGGTAAAGAGAAATGGCACTTCGATCCACAACTCAATTCCAACCCGTCGTTCCAGCATGTCACCTGCCGTGGCGTCTCTTACCACGAAGCACGTGCCGATAATGCCAGCCCGGAAGTCATTGCCGACTGCCCTCGTCGCATTATGCTGCCGGTGAACGATGGTCGTCTGTTCGCCATCAACGCCGAAACGGGCAAGCTGTGCGAAACCTTTGCCAACAAAGGTATTCTGAACCTGCAGACCAACATGCCGGATACCACGCCGGGTCTGTATGAGCCAACCTCTCCACCGATCATCACCGATAAAACTATCGTGATTGCCGGTTCGGTAACGGATAACTTCTCCACGCGTGAAACCTCCGGCGTCATCCGTGGTTTCGACGTGAACACCGGTAAACTGCTGTGGGCCTTCGACCCGGGCGCGAAAGATCCCAATGCGATCCCGTCAGATGAACACACCTTTACCTTTAACTCGCCAAACTCCTGGGCACCAGCGGCGTATGACGCGAAGCTGGACCTGGTCTACCTGCCAATGGGTGTGACCACGCCGGATATCTGGGGCGGTAACCGTACGCCGGAGCAGGAACGTTACGCGAGCGCTATCGTGGCGCTGAATGCGACCACCGGTAAACTGGCATGGAGCTACCAGACCGTTCATCACGATCTGTGGGATATGGACATGCCATCCCAGCCGACGTTGGCGGACATTACCGTTAACGGCAAAACCGTTCCGGTGATTTACGCCCCGGCAAAAACCGGGAACATCTTCGTACTGGATCGCAGCAACGGTAAACTGGTTGTGCCTGCGCCGGAAAAACCGGTTCCACAGGGCGCAGCAAAAGGCGATTACGTCAGCAAGACGCAGCCATTCTCTGACCTGAGCTTCCGTCCGAAGAAAGATCTGAGCGGTGCAGACATGTGGGGTGCCACCATGTTTGACCAACTGGTGTGCCGCGTGATGTTCCACCAGTTGCGCTACGAAGGTATCTTCACCCCGCCTTCTGAGCAGGGCACGCTGGTCTTCCCGGGTAACCTGGGGATGTTCGAATGGGGCGGGATCTCCGTTGATCCGAACCGTCAGGTGGCCATTGCCAACCCGATGGCGCTGCCGTTCGTTTCCCGTCTGATCCCACGTGGCCCAGGTAACCCAATGGAGCCACCGAAAGACGCGAAAGGCACAGGGACCGAATCCGGCATTCAGCCGCAGTATGGCGTGCCGTTTGGCGTGACGCTGAACCCGTTCCTGTCTCCGTTTGGTCTGCCGTGTAAACAGCCTGCCTGGGGTTATATCTCCGGTCTGGACCTGAAAACTAACCAGATTGTGTGGAAAAAACGTATTGGTACGCCACAGGACAGCATGCCGTTCCCGATGCCAGTTCCGGTGCCGTTCAATATGGGTATGCCGATGCTGGGTGGCCCAATCTCCACCGCCGGTAACGTCCTGTTCATCGCGGCGACCGCAGATAACTACCTGCGCGCGTACAACATGACCAACGGTGAGAAACTGTGGCAAGGCCGTCTGCCAGCCGGTGGGCAGGCAACGCCGATGACCTATGAAGTGAATGGCAAGCAGTACGTTGTCATCTCTGCGGGTGGTCACGGTTCGTTTGGCACGAAGATGGGCGACTATATTGTCGCGTATGCACTACCGGACGACAGTAAGTAACTGAAAAGCCCGGTGGCGGCTACGCCTTACCCGGCCTACGGTAATATGCAAAACGGCAACTTCGGTTGCCGTTTTTGTGTTTATTCCCTCTCCCTGTGGGAGAGGGTCAGGGTGAGGGCATCAGGCCGCACTAATCTAAACGGTGAACCCCAACATCATCCCCGTATCTTCATGCTCCAGCAGATGACAGTGCGCCATATAGGCAAACTCTTTCGGCGCGGCATGGTCAAATTTCACCAGCACCTCGCTGACCCCTCCTTCAACCCTGACGGTATCTTTCCAGCCCGCGCGGTGCGCATCCGGCGCTTTACCGTTCTCTGAAAGAATGCGGAACTGGGTGCCATGAATATGGAACGGATGCAGCATCATGTCGCCTTCGCCAGAAATCACCCAACGCTCAAACTGCCCTTTTGTGGCAGCAAACATTGGCGTGTTCATGTCGAACGCCTGGCCGTTGATCATGTTGGCGTTGTGGAAGTCAAAACCATGGTCAGCATGATTCATGTTCCCCATGCCGCCCATTTTGCCGTGGTCCATATTCATATGCCCCATCATCTGCCCGTGGCGCATCCCCGCCATCGCCTGATCGCCATATTTCGCCATCAGCGCCTGCATACCCATCATATCGAGCATCGGGTTCATGGAAAGTTGCAGCTTACGTTGGGTTAAACCTTCAAGGGAAGGTAACGCCGGGAGCGACGTCAGCGTATCCTGCAGCGTGCCCGACGCAGTAATCTGCAGTGGCTGGATCCGCAGCACCGGGTGCGGCTTGTCAAAGGGCGCAACGGCCATGCCCATCTGGCTGACCGGGAGCGTCACCAGGTCAAACGGTTTACCGTCGCTGATATCCACCAGCACCTCAAAGCGCTCACCCATTAGCATAGGGAGTTCATTAACTTTGACCGGCTCAGGCAGCAGTCCACCGTCGCTTGCCACCACGTAAAGAGGACGTTTATCGCTGGTGGCGAAATTCAGCGAGCGCGCATTACATCCGTTGAGCAGACGTAACCGCAGCCAGCCTTTTGGCGCGGCGTGCTGGGGGTAGATCGCGCCATTGGTGAGCAGCGTGTCGCCGAACCAGCCTACCGCCGCGGTCATCACATCCAACTGATAATCAATCTGACCGTCTGCGGTGAATTTTTTGTCCTGCACAATCACCGGCACATCGTCGATTCCCCACTGTTTGGGCAGACGTAGCAAGCGGCTTTCGTCATCTTCAATCAGCACCAGGCCTGCCAGCCCCATTGCCACCTGATGGCCCGTTTTGCCGTGCTGATGCGGATGGAACCAGCAGGTCGCCGCCCGCTGATCGGGAGTAAAGGTTACGGTGCGCTTCCCGCCCGCTTTAATAATCCCTTGCGGACCTCCATCGACTTCGCCCGGCACTTCCAGCCCGTGCCAGTGCAGCGTCGTCTCTTCTGCCAGCGTGTTGTGAATATCAACGGTGACGGCTTTCCCTCTGCGCAGCTGAAGCGCCGGACCAAGCAGATTCCCGTTATACCCCCACGTTGTAGCGTTGTGCCCACCGAAGGCCGTTTTACCGGACTGAACAACAAGCTGGATACGACTACGGGCGTCAGCAGTCAGTAAGTCAGGGATGGGTAAGGCAGGTCTGTCAGCCGCGAAAACCGTGCGGCTCCACAGTGGTAATGCGCTGGCAACCCCCAGCGCAACGGAATATTTTAAAAAATCACGACGTTGCATGTTCATTTCCTTATTTCCAGCTGGCGATCTTTTGAGCATAAACCCTCCCCTTACCGGAAGGTCAAGTAAAGCGGCAATAATAAAGATCGTCGCACTGGCACCAAGTATGCTAACGTTATTTTTCCGTGAAGCAGTGGTAGAAGCAATGAAGACGTTTTTCAGGACAATTTTGTTCACCAGCCTGATGGCAATGTGTGCGAACAGCTATGCGCTAAGTGAAAATGAAGCGGAAGATATGGCCGATCTGACGGCGGTTTTTGTATTCCTGAAAAATGATTGTGGCTACCAGAATTTACCCAACGGGCAAATTCGCCGCGCGCTGGTCTTTTTTGCTCAGCAGAACCAATGGGACCTCAGCAATTACGACAGCTTCGACATGAAATCTCTTGGTGAAGACAGCTACCGTGACCTGAGCGGTATTGGTATCCCTACTGCCAAAAAATGCAAAGCGCTGGCTCGCGATTCACTCAGTCTGCTCGCCTACGTGAAATAAGCTTCCCGACGCCCCTTGTTGAGCCTGTAGCCGTGCAACCACGGTGAGAGTTAGCTATCATGTTTCGCTCACTTTTTGTGAATGTAACGGATGTTAACAAAGGAGGAGTCTGCGTATGGCCGACCACACGTTGTGGCATGAAACACTGCATGACCAGTTTGGTCAGTACTTTGCCGTTGATAACGTGCTCTATCATGAGAAAACCGATCACCAGGATCTGATTATCTTCGAGAATGCCGCCTTTGGCCGTGTCATGGCACTGGACGGCGTCGTGCAAACGACCGAGCGAGATGAGTTTATCTATCATGAAATGATGACCCACGTCCCGCTGCTGGCGCACGGGCATGCGAAGCATGTCCTGATTATCGGCGGTGGCGACGGGGCTATGCTGCGTGAAGTTTCCCGCCATCGCTCTATTAAAACCATCACCATGGTGGAGATCGATGCGGGCGTGGTCTCTTTCTGCCGTCAGTACCTGCCCAATCACAATGCTGGTAGCTATGACGATCCGCGTTTTAACCTGGTGATTGACGACGGGGTTAACTTCGTTAATCAGACCACGCAGACCTTTGATGTCATTATCTCTGACTGTACCGACCCCATCGGCCCAGGCGCGTCGCTGTTTACTTCCTCCTTCTACGAAGGCTGCAAGCGTAGCCTGAATCCGGGTGGGATCTTCGTCGCGCAAAACGGCGTCTGCTTCCTGCAGCAAGATGAAGCTCTCGATAGCCATCGCAAACTGAGCACCTACTTTGGCGACGTCAGCTTCTACCAGGCCGCCATTCCGACCTACTACGGCGGGATCATGACCTTTGCCTGGGCGACGGATAACGACGTGCTGCGCCATCTCTCCACCGAAATTATCCAGGCCCGTTTCCATCAGGCGGGTCTTCAGTGCCGATACTACAATCCGGCCATTCATACCGCAGCCTTTGCGCTACCACAGTACCTGCAGGACGCCTTATCCACTAAGGGGGTGAGCTAATTGAAAAAGCTTAAACTACATGGCTTTAACAACCTGACCAAAAGCCTGAGTTTTTGTATTTACGATATCTGCTATGCCAAAACAGCGGAAGAACGCGATGGTTACATCGCCTATATCGATGAACTCTACAACGCCAACCGTCTGACCGAGATCCTGTCAGAAACCTGCTCGATTATCGGGGCAAACATCCTGAATATCGCCCGACAGGATTATGAGCCTCAGGGTGCCAGCGTAACCATACTGGTCAGTGAAGAGCCGGTCGATCCTAAACTTATCGACAAAACGGAACATCCTGGCCCGCTGCCGGAAGTGGTCGTCGCACATCTCGATAAAAGCCATATCTGCGTTCATACCTACCCGGAGAGCCATCCGGAAGGTGGGCTGTGTACGTTCCGCGCCGATATAGAAGTGTCGACCTGCGGCGTGATCTCCCCGCTGAACGCGCTGAACTATTTAATCCACCAGCTGGAATCCGACATCGTTACCATTGATTACCGCGTGCGTGGTTTCACGCGGGATATCAACGGCATGAAGCACTTTATTGATCACGAGATCAACTCGATTCAGAACTTTATGTCTGAGGATATGAAGGCGCTGTACGACATGATGGACGTGAACGTGTATCAGGAGAACATCTTCCATACCAAGATGTTACTGAAGGAATTCGACCTTAAGCACTACATGTTCCACACGAAGCCGGAAGATCTGAGCGAAGAAGAGCGTAAGGCCATCACTGACCTGCTCTGGAAAGAGATGCGCGAAATCTACTACGGCCGCAATATTCCGGCCGTGTAAGTGTTGCCCGGAGCAAGGATGCTTCGGGAAATTATCTCTGTTTCATAAACTCGCGGTATGCATTCACCACCTTCAGGAAGTCTTCAACGCCACACAGCGACAGACTTTCTTCGTCGTAGTAGCTCATCCCCTCTTCCATCTCGTCACCCGAGAATTCAAGCTGGTTGGCTCGTACCATCACCTCTTCGCCATCCATCCACAGCGTGTATTCGTGTCCGGCTCGTTGCCAGGAGCGTTCACTGCCTTTCACCGTATTCGCCGCCTGTTCAACTTCATCAAGAAGTGCGAGATTCTCTTTCACCTCTTCGTTAAACCAGTGTCCAACGGCTTCGTGGCCCATCGACATACGCACTTTCACCACTCCGGTGATGTCGCGCAGAAATTCGTAATCCATAGTGTTTTCCTCTGCAAAGCCATTACGTTAATTATCGCAGCAGAGAGGAAGAAAAAAAGCGTGGGAGGTGGGAGGAATGAAAATAAAAAGGTGAGAGCGAGGCCTTGCAGCCTGATGCCCTCACCTCCAGCCCCTCTCGCACAGGAGAGGGTAACATTTATTACACTGCCGTCTGGAAGATAACGCCGTCAGCTTTCTCAGTGTACTGGGACAGCTGATCGAAGTTCAGATAGCGGTAGGTATCCACCGCCGTCTTATCAACCTGAGCGACAAAGGTCTGGTACTCTACTGGCGTAGGCAGTTTACCGATCAACGCCGCAACTGCCGCCAGTTCCGCAGAGGCCAGATACACGTTCGCACCAGTACCTAAACGGTTAGGGAAGTTACGGGTAGAGGTAGACACTACCGTCGCACCGTCAGCTACGCGCGCCTGGTTACCCATACACAGGGAACAGCCAGGGATTTCAATACGCGCCCCGCTCTTACCAAATACGCTGTAGTAGCCCTCTTCGGTCAGCTGAGCCGCGTCCATACGGGTTGGTGGTGCCACCCACAGACGGGTTGGCAACTGGCCTTTATGGGTATCCAGCAGTTTACCTGCCGCGCGGAAGTGACCGATGTTGGTCATACAAGAACCGATGAACACTTCGTCGATCTTCTCGCCCTGAACATCAGAGAGCAGACGCGCATCGTCCGGATCGTTCGGTGCACACAGAATTGGCTCTTTGATATCAGCCAGATCGATGTCGATCACTGCCGCGTATTCTGCATCAGCATCAGCTTCCAGCAGCTGCGGATCGGCCAGCCATTTTTCCATGCCCTGGATACGACGCTCCAGCGTACGACGGTCGCCGTAGCCTTCTGCAATCATCCACTTCAGCAGCACGATGTTAGAGTTCAGATACTCAATAATCGGCTCTTTGTTCAGCTTGATGGTACAGCCCGCAGCAGAACGTTCAGCGGAAGCATCCGTCAGTTCAAATGCCTGCTCAACTTTCAGATCTGGCAGACCTTCAATTTCCAGGATACGGCCAGAGAAGATGTTTTTCTTCCCTTTCTTCTCAACGGTCAGCAGGCCCTGTTTAATCGCATACAGCGGGATCGCGTGAACCAGGTCACGCAGGGTGATACCCGGCTGCATTTTGCCTTTGAAGCGCACCAGAACGGATTCCGGCATATCCAGCGGCATCACGCCAGTTGCCGCAGCAAACGCCACCAGACCAGAGCCCGCCGGGAAGGAGATACCAATCGGGAAACGGGTATGAGAGTCACCACCGGTACCCACGGTATCTGGCAGCAGCATACGGTTCAGCCAGGAGTGGATAACACCGTCACCCGGACGCAGGGAAACCCCGCCACGGTTCATGATGAAGTCAGGCAGCGTGTGGTGTGTGGTCACATCAACCGGCTTCGGATACGCCGCAGTGTGGCAGAAGGACTGCATCACCAGGTCAGAAGAGAAGCCCAGGCACGCCAGGTCTTTCAGTTCATCACGGGTCATTGGGCCAGTGGTATCCTGAGATCCCACGGAGGTCATCTTCGGTTCGCAGTACGCACCAGGACGGATACCGGCGACGCCGCATGCACGACCCACCATTTTCTGCGCCAGTGAGTAACCACGATTGCTTTCCGCAACGTCTTTCGCATGACGGAATACATCGCTGTGTGGCAGACCCAGCGCTTCACGCGCTTTGGTTGTCAGGCCACGGCCAATAATCAGAGGAATACGGCCACCTGCACGCACTTCGTCGATCAGCACGTCGGTTTTCAGCTCGAAGCTTGCCAGCAGTTCGTTGGTTTCGTGGTTACGTACTTCACCTTTGAACGGGTAAACGTCAATCACGTCGCCCATGTTCAGGTTAGAAACATCCACTTCGATCGGCAGTGCGCCCGCATCTTCCATGGTGTTGAAGAAGATTGGAGCAATTTTTCCGCCAAGGCACAGACCACCACCGCGCTTATTCGGCACGTGTGGAATGTCGTCGCCCATGAACCACAGCACAGAGTTGGTTGCAGACTTACGGGAAGAACCGGTACCCACAACGTCACCCACGTAGGCCAGCGGGAAACCTTTTTTCTGCAGAGCTTCGATCTGTTTGATCGGCCCGACGCTACCCGGCTGATCCGGCTCAATGCCTTCGCGGGCGTTTTTCAGCATCGCCAGGGCATGCAGAGGAATATCAGGACGAGACCACGCATCCGGCGCCGGAGAGAGGTCATCGGTGTTGGTTTCGCCGGTCACTTTAAAGACGGTAACGGTAATTTTTTCAGCCAGAGCAGGACGGTTCAGGAACCATTCGGCATCAGCCCAGGATTGCATCACCTGCTTCGCATAGACATTGCCCGCTTTCGCTTTTTCTTCCACATCGTAGAAGTTATCGAACATCAGCAGCGTTGAGGAGAGCGCTTTAGCGGCAATCGGAGCCAGCTTGTCGTTATCCAGCGCGTCAATCAGCGGATGAATGTTGTAACCACCCTGCATGGTGCCGAGCAGTTCAATGGCTTTTTCAGGAGTAACCAGTGGGGAGGTGGCATCGCCTTTGGCGATAGCAGCAAGGAATCCGGCTTTTACGTAGGCAGCTTCATCTACGCCAGGCGGTACGCGGTTGATCAACAGATCTAACAGGAATTCTTCTTCGCCCTTAGGCGGGTTCTTCAGCAGCTCGACGAGCGCGGCCATTTGGGTTGCATCTAAAGGTTTGGGTACAATTCCCTCGGCGGCACGTTCTGCTACGTGCTTACGGTATTCTTCTAGCACGACGGTTCTCCTCGCTCTCATTGTCATATGCGGCGGGCGTTCTCTTCACGCTCCTGTGAGACAGCAGTTTGTAGGGTAAATGCCCGATACCGCGTCGGGCAGCATAGCAGGATTTCTGCACAGTGTTAATCCGTTTACAAAAAAGCAACATTAAAAAATTTGCTGAATCGTTAAGCATGGTGTAGCGGGGAGAGGAGATGATTTGAAGGTACAAAAAAACCGCCTCACAGCGGTTAATTTGTTGCCTTGCGGTGGTAGCACACCGGGCGGGCAGATTTGCGGCAACCCCAACGCAATGAATTTTGCATCACGCCCCGCTGGCTTGCAAGCCATTATGTCAATTTTGCGAAACGCCTTCCTGTTTCGAATGAAAATTCGTTTCGCTTCATTTTTCACCTTCAGAATGACGACTGAGTAGATTACGCTTCTTCTCGGCCTGCTTCGCTGGTGTAGCAACCAGTCACCGGGCCCGGGAGCAGTTCCGTAACCTACGCGGCAACACCAACTTGCCTGGTTCTGCCTTTCCCGGTGGAGAATGAACCCGCGTAGCCTTTACAGGAACGCACGCAATGGAGATGCGAATCACTGCGCTGATCGTTGTGATTGGTTTACTGCTTACCGCGCTGCACGGTGGCTGGAACATATCCGACATCACGGTGCTGTTTGTCGTCAACCTCGGCAATTAGCTGCTGGCCGCTCGCAAGAGCGGCCTTCTGAAATTCCAGCGATTTTTCCAGCATCACATATAATTGTGTAATAAATGCTCACACTCTTTATCCGGATACCCCGGATGGTTTCCCAAGAAAAGTCAAAACAGTAAAAGACGGGTGAATAATACTCACGCCAACCGTAACGCCTCACGGCACAGCGCTTGTCTCGTTGGAGTCATTTTATGAAGTTGTCTTTTAAGCCACATCTGCTTGTTCTTCTTTGCAGTACCGGGCTGCTTGCTGCCTCTGGCGTCATGTTCGTCAAAAGCCGTGCAACGGAGCCTGTAGGCCCGGCTCCCGTCGTACAGCAACCCGTTGCACCGGTAGCCCAACCAGCCCCTGCTCCTGCCGCGACACCTACGTACTCTGCCGCGCAAATCGATCAGTGGGTTGCCCCTATCGCGCTCTACCCGGATGCATTGCTGTCGCAAATTTTGATGGCATCAACCTACCCGGCCAACGTTATCCAGGCTGCTCAGTGGTCGAAAGACAACCCTAAAATGGAAGGTGACGCCGCTATTCAGGCCGTTGCCAGCCAACCCTGGGATCCCAGCGTAAAATCGCTGGTCGCCTTTCCTCAGTTGATGTCACTGATGGGAGAGAACCCACCGTGGGTACAAAATCTGGGCGATGCGTTTCTCGCACAACCCAAAGATGTGATGGATTCCGTTCAACGCCTGCGCGTGCTGGCGCAGAAGACCGGAGCGTTACAGTCGACACCTCAACAAACGGTCACCACGGTGACAAAAGCGGCGCCGTCTAAAACGAGCACCAGCGAGTCAACCACGACAACAACAACGTCCGCACCGGCTCCAACGGTGATCAAAATTGAATCTGCCGATCCACAAGTCGTGTACGTTCCCACCTACAACCCTAATACGGTTTACGGAACCTGGCCAAACACCGCCTATCCCCCCACCTATCTCCCGCCATCACCCGGCGAGCAGTTTGGCAACAGCTTCGTTAACGGTTTAGGCTTCAGCCTGGGCGTCGCGACAACCTATGCCATCTTCAGCAGCATCGACTGGGATGATGACGATGACTGGGATCATCACCATGACGACTGGGATAATCACGGCGGCTATAACCGCAACGGTGATAACAACATCAATATCAACGTTGAGAACTTCAATAAAATCAGCGGGCAGCGCCTGACGGATGCCAACCGCACCTGGCAGCACAACCCGGCTTATCGCGAAGGCGTGCCCTATCCGACGAACCAGCTCAACAACCGCTTCCACTCCACCAACACGGCCACAGGGTTAAGCTCAACGCAGCAAAAACCGGTTAATCGCGATAGCCAGCGTCAGGCCGCCCTCAGCCAGATGGAGAAATCAACGGGCAAAACCTTCCCTCAAACGGCTCGCACGGGAACCAGAGATGCCCAGCGCAAGGCCTCAAATGAACAGCTGAAGCAGATTTCCCAGCGCAATAACTACCGTGGCTATGACACAAAACCGCAGACGACAAAGCGGACGACCACGCAGCAGCGAGATAATCGCCAGACAGCGCAAAGAACTGAAAAACGGGTTTCGCAAACTGCGCAGCAACGCACGAGCCAGCAGCGAATCAGTCAGCCCCGGGCCAATGCTCTGAGTGGCAACGACAGCCGCTCCGCCAACTGGCAGGCACAGCAGCAGAGAGGGGCACAAAGCCGACAGCTCGCGGCTCGCCAACAACAACCGCGCCAGGCAACTGGCGGACGCGCTGAACGCCGTGAAATTCGACATCGTTAAGGGAGCCGACATGAAAAGTAAACTACTCAGTGGAATGGTGTTGTTCATGCTTTCGGCCTCGGCGATGGCGCAGCAATCCTTTAGCACGCCTGACCAGGCGACCGATGCACTGGCAAATGCCATTCGTGAGCAGAATGAAAGTGCAATGAACAACCTGCTTGGAGAGAACTGGCGCGATTTCCTGCCCCCTGAAGGCGTCGACCCTGATGCCGTCGATCGCTTCCTGCGCGACTGGAAAGTCCGTCATAACACCGTTGTTGAAGGTGACACGGCACATCTTGTTGTCGGAGAGACCGACTGGCAACTTCCTATCCCGGTCATCAAGACCACTTCTGGCTGGCAATTTGACATCAAAGAAGGTGCTGAGGAGATCCTGACCCGCGAAATTGGGCGTAACGAGCTCGCAGCGATTGAAGCCTTACATGCTTACGTGGATGCACAGCAGAGCTATTATGCGATGAACCAGAAGTATGCCCAGAAGATCGTCAGCACCACAGGGAAAAAAGACGGTTTGTACTGGCCTGCATCACCCGGTGAAGCACCCAGCCCGCTCGGCCCGGCATTCAGTCCAAAAGAACCGGGGACTGGCTATCACGGCTATCGCTTCAGAATTTTGCCGGATAACAATGGTTTCGCAATGGTTGCCTGGCCGGTCAGCTACGGTCAGACAGGCGTAATGAGTTTTGTGATAAACCAGGATGATACCGTTTACCAGAGGGATCTGGGAAAGGATTCGCAGCATAAAGCCCAGGCATTACCAGCATACAACCCGGATAAATCATGGGTGCCCGTTGTCCCCTGAATACCCTACGGCGCTTCGCTTGCACTGGCTTACGGTATGAGGTTTTATAGGCCGGGTAAGGCGAAGTCGCCGCCCGGCTTTTTAACTTACAGAATATTTGCGACCGATTTTGCCAGTTGCGCTTCCAGAACCGGTTTCGCTTCTTCGAATTTCAGGTTCACTTTGTTAGCATTAGACACGACACGTGTCTGATACTTAGCGCGATCGCCCTGCTCGGAGCTGGTCTGCAGTTTCACGCCCGATGTGCCCTGACGCAGTGCCGCGATGTTATCGGTGGTGACTTTTGCTTTGCTACGCTCAGAGATCTGCAGGTCGGTCACCATGGTATAGTTCACATCTTCTACCATCGCATCCGCCGCCATACCGATCAGACCCGCCGCCAGACCCACACCCAACGCCGCACCAGAAGAGTTGCTGTTATAGGCCGTAATACCGGCACCCAGCGCAGCACCAACAGCGGCACCTTCATAGCCGGTTTTCAGATAACCCTGAGATTCCCGCAGGTCCATTTTGTCTGCTTTCAGAACGTTAGCCTGCACCCAGTAGTAAGCCCCGTCAGGAGAACTGGTCACCTTATAACCTTTCGCAACAAGGTCGTTAGCCAGCAGGGTTTGTAGGTTGCTCATGTCTTTATCAGAGGTGTTTTTAACCTGAATGTAGACTGTTTTTTCGTTAGATGGCTCCAGCCAGATGGTTTCGCTCATCTGAGTTTTCACTTCCAGATTACGTTTTTTCACCGCAGTGGTCATCGCACCACACCCGGTCAGCGTCATCGCTGCTGCCACTAAGCCAATCACCGCAACTTTCTTCAAAGACATGTTATTTCCTTTTTTCGTGTAATCAAAAGTCCAGAACCCCTAAACCGTGCGGCCAGTAGCTACACAATGGTGAAAAAGGTATCGGCAGATGAGAGAAAGTTTTTAGCGGAAATATCAATAAGATACCTACCATAACGGGTAGGTTTTAGACAAAAAAAACGCCTCCGAAGAGGCGTTTAGCGATCATGAAGAAACTTATTTCTTCTTCGCTTTCGCGTTTGGCAGGTCGGTGATGCTACCTTCAAACACTTCTGCCGCCAGGCCCACAGACTCATGCAGAGTTGGGTGAGCGTGGATGGTCAGTGCGATGTCTTCAGCGTCACAACCCATTTCGATAGCCAGACCGATTTCACCCAGCAGCTCGCCGCCGTTGGTACCGACAATCGCACCACCGATCACACGGTGAGTCTCTTTGTCGAAGATCAGTTTGGTCATACCGTCAGCGCAGTCGGAAGCGATAGCACGGCCAGAAGCAGCCCACGGGAAGGTGGCGGTTTCGTAGCTGATGCCTTTCTCTTTCGCTTCTTTCTCAGTCAGACCAACCCATGCAACTTCTGGCTCGGTGTACGCGATGGATGGGATCACTTTCGGATCGAAGTAGTGTTTCATGCCGGCGATAACTTCAGCGGCAACGTGACCTTCGTGAACACCTTTGTGTGCCAGCATTGGCTGACCGACGATATCGCCGATAGCAAAGATGTGCGGCACGTTGGTGCGCAGCTGTTTGTCAACACGGATGAAGCCACGATCGTCCACTTCCACGCCAGCTTTGCCCGCGTCGAGGTTTTTACCGTTCGGCACACGGCCGATAGCCACCAGCACGGCGTCGTAACGCTGTGGTTCGGATGGGGCTTTTTTGCCTTCCATGGAAACGTAAATACCGTCTTCTTTCGCTTCAACGGCAGTGACTTTGGTTTCCAGCATCAGGTTGAATTTCTTGCTGATGCGTTTGGTGAAGACTTTAACAATGTCTTTGTCAGCAGCCGGGATAACCTGGTCGAACATTTCAACCACGTCAATATCTGAACCCAGCGCATGGTACACGGTACCCATTTCCAGACCGATGATACCGCCACCCATAACCAGCAGGCGTTTTGGAACGGTTTTCAGTTCCAGCGCATCGGTGGAATCCCAAACACGTGGATCTTCGTGTGGAATGAATGGCAGTTCGATTGGGCGAGAGCCTGCCGCGATGATCGCGTTGTCGAAGTTAATCACGGTTTTACCGTTTTCGCCTTCAACTTCCAGGGTGTTTGCACCGGTGAATTTACCCAGACCGTTTACCACTTTCACTTTACGGCCTTTGGCCATACCTGCCAGACCGCCGGTCAGCTGAGTGATAACTTTCTCTTTCCAGGTACGAATTTTGTCGATATCGGTTTTCGGCTCGCCGAAGACGATACCGTGTTCAGCCAGCGCTTTGGCTTCTTCGATAACTTTGGCTACGTGCAGCAGCGCTTTAGAAGGGATACAGCCGACGTTCAGACAAACACCACCGAGGGTGCTGTAACGTTCTACGATGACGGTTTCCAGACCTAAATCCGCGGCGCGGAATGCTGCGGAGTAACCTGCCGGGCCTGCCCCAAGTACTACGACCTGAGTTTTGATTTCTGTGCTCATCATGACCTCTTAATTTATACCCGTCGTCCACCGGGTCGTTCTATCCGCCCGCAGTTTACAAAATTGTTAACAATTTTGAAACAACAAACGGCTCACGAATTGTCGCTTTCGCCAATAACCTCACAAACCTTATGAGATTACCAGAAAAAAGCCGGCCGTCAGGCCGGCTTTTCGATTACATCACCAGGCGGCGAATGTCGCTCAAGGTGTTGTTGATGATGGTGATGAAACGCGCACCATCAGCACCGTCGATCACGCGGTGGTCGAAGGACAGAGAGATTGGCATCATCAGACGCGGTACGAACTCTTTGCCATTCCACACCGGCTCCATCGCGGACTTGGACACACCAAGGATCGCAACTTCAGGCGCGTTCACAATCGGTGCGAAGTGGGTTGTACCCAGGCCACCGATGCTGGAGATAGTGAAGCAACCGCCCTGCATTTCGCCAGCAGTCAGCTTACCATCACGCGCTTTTTTGGAGATCACGGTCAGTTCACGGGACAGCTCAGTGATGCTCTTCTTGTTCACGTCTTTGAAGACCGGAACAACCAGACCATTTGGCGTATCAACCGCGACACCGATGTTGATGTATTTCTTCAGCGTCAGCTTCTGGCCATCTTCGGACAGGGAGCTGTTGAAGCGTGGCATCTGTTCCAGAGCAGCGGCAACGGCTTTCATGATGAAGACCACTGGGGTGAATTTCACGTCCAGTTTACGCTTCTCAGCTTCGGCATTCTGCTGTTTACGGAACGCTTCCAGATCGGTGATATCGGTTTTGTCGAAGTGCGTAACGTGCGGGATCATCACCCAGTTACGGCTCAGGTTAGCACCAGAGATTTTCTGGATACGACCCAGTTCCACTTCTTCGATTTCACCGAACTTGCTGAAGTCCACTTTCGGCCATGGCAGCATGCCCGGGATACCGCCGCCTGCCGCTGCAGCTGGTGCAGCTTCAGCGCGTTTCACCGCGTCTTTCACGTAAGTCTGAACGTCTTCGCGCAGGATACGACCTTTACGGCCAGTCCCTTTCACTTTCGCCAGGTTAACACCGAATTCGCGCGCCAGGCGACGAATCAGCGGAGTCGCGTGGACGTAAGCGTCGTTTTCAGCGAACTCAGATTTGCCTTCCGCTTTTGCAGCAGGGGCAGCAGCTGGTTTAGCAGCCTGAGCAGGTGCAGCAGTTGGTGCTGGAGCAGCCGCAGCCGCCGGAGCAGCAGCAGGCGCAGCGCCTTCTACTTCGAAGACCATGATCAGAGAGCCGGTAGACACTTTGTCGCCAGTGCTGATTTTGATCTCTTTAACGGTACCCGCGAATGGCGCAGGGACTTCCATGGAAGCCTTGTCGCCTTCTACGGTGATCAGTGACTGTTCAGCGGCAACTTTGTCACCCACTTTCACCATCACTTCGGTCACTTCAACTTCGTCACCGCCGATGTCTGGTACGTTAACGTCTTTCGCGCCACCAGCAACCGCAGGAGCCGCGGCCGCCGGAGCAGCTGCCTGAGCAGGCGCAGCAGCAGGTGCAGCACCCGCCACTTCGAAGATCATGATCAGAGAGCCAGTAGACACTTTGTCACCGGTGTTGATTTTGATCTCTTTAACGGTACCCGCGAACGGAGCTGGCACTTCCATAGAGGCTTTGTCGCCTTCTACGGTGATCAGTGACTGCTCAGCCGCAACGGTGTCGCCCACTTTCACCAGGATTTCAGTGACTTCAACTTCGTCACCGCCGATGTCAGGCACGTTAACTTCTTTCGCGCTCGCGGCAGCTGCTGGAGCAGCGGCGGCCGGAGCGGCTTTCTTCTCTTCCTGCGCAGGTGCAGCAGCTGCTGCACCGTCGGCGGAATCGAAAATCATGATCAGTTTGCCAGTCTCGGTTTTATCGCCAACAGAGACTTTGATCTCTTTAACGATGCCAGCCTGAGGAGACGGGACTTCCATAGAGGCTTTGTCGCCTTCTACGGTGATCAGCGACTGTTCAGCTTCAACTTTGTCGCCTACTTTGACCAGGATCTCGGTGATTTCAACTTCATCAGCCCCGATGTCCGGTACATTGATTTCGATAGCCATTATTCTTTTACCTCTTACGCCAGACGCGGGTTAACTTTTTCTGCATCGATGTTGAATTTGGTAATTGCTTCCGCAACCACTTTCTTATCGATTTCGCCACGTTTAGCCAGTTCGCCCAGTGCTGCTACAACCACGTAAGAAGCATCAACTTCGAAGTGGTGACGCAGGTTTTCGCGGCTGTCAGAACGACCGAAGCCGTCAGTACCCAGTACGCGATAATCATCAGCTGGTACGTAAGTACGAACCTGCTCAGCGAACAGTTTCATATAGTCAGTAGACGCCACCGCTGGTGCATCGTTCATCACCTGAGCGATGTACGGAACGCGTGGGGTTTCCATTGGGTGCAGCATGTTCCAGCGCTCACAATCCTGGCCATCACGCGCCAGTTCAGTGAAGGAAGTCACAGAGTACACATCGGAACCTACGCCGTAGTCCTTCGCCAGGATCTGTGCTGCTTCACGTACGTGACGCAGGATAGAACCGGAGCCCAGCAGCTGAACTTTACCTTTGCTACCTTCGAGGGTTTCGAGTTTGTAGATACCTTTACGGATACCTTCCTCGGCACCTGCTGGCATTGCCGGCATGTGGTAGTTTTCGTTCAGGGTGGTGATGTAGTAGTAAACGTTCTCTTGTGCTTCACCGTACATGCGCTGCAGACCGTCATGCATGATGACTGCCACTTCGTACGCGTAAGACGGGTCGTAAGAGATACAGTTAGGGATGGTCAGAGACTGAATGTGGCTGTGACCATCTTCGTGCTGCAGACCTTCACCGTTCAGGGTCGTACGACCGGAAGTACCGCCTACCAGGAAGCCGCGAGCCTGTTGGTCGCCAGCCTGCCAGCACAGGTCACCGATACGCTGGAACCCGAACATGGAGTAGTAGATGTAGAACGGGATCATTGGCAGGTTGTTGGTGCTGTAAGAGGTCGCAGCAGCCAGCCAGGATGCGCCAGCACCCAGTTCGTTGATACCTTCCTGCAGGATCTGACCTTTCTCGTCTTCTTTGTAGTATGCAACCTGCTCACGGTCCTGCGGGGTGTACTGCTGGCCGTTCGGGCTGTAGATACCGATCTGACGGAACAGACCTTCCATACCGAAAGTACGCGCTTCGTCGGCGATGATTGGAACCAGACGATCTTTGATCGACTTGTTCTTCAGCATCACGTTCAGGGCACGAACGAAAGCGATGGTGGTAGAGATTTCTTTGTTCTGCTCTTCCAGCAGCTGAGAGAAGTCTTCCAGCGCTGGCAGTTCCAGTTTCTCGGTGAAGTTAGGCTGACGAGCTGGCAGGTAGCCTTTCAGCGCCTGACGACGTTCGTGCAGGTACTTGTGCTCTTCAGAACCTTCCGGGAAGGTGATGTAAGACAGGTTTTCTACCTGCTCGTCAGTCACTGGAACGTTGAAACGGTCGCGGATATAACGCACGCCGTCCATGTTCATTTTCTTAACCTGGTGAGCGATGTTTTTACCTTCTGCGGTATCACCCATGCCGTAACCTTTGATGGTGTGGGCCAGGATTACAGTCGCTTTACCTTTGGTTTCCTGCGCTTTTTTCAGTGCAGCGTAGACTTTCTTCGGATCGTGACCACCACGGTTCAGGGCCCAGATCTGCTCATCAGTCCAGTCTGCAACCAGTGCTGCGGTTTCAGGATATTTACCGAAGAAGTGCTCACGAACGTAGGCACCGTCTTTGGATTTGAAGGTCTGGTAGTCACCGTCAACGGTTTCGTTCATCAGCTGGATCAGTTTACCGCTGGTGTCTTTACGCAGCAGCTCATCCCAACGACCGCCCCACATGACTTTAATCACGTTCCAGCCAGCACCGGCGAAGATGCCTTCCAGTTCGTTGATGATCTTACCGTTACCGGTGACCGGACCATCCAGACGCTGCAGGTTACAGTTGATGATGAAGCACAGGTTGTCCAGCTTCTCACGGGTCGCGATGGTGATCGCACCTTTAGATTCTGGCTCATCCATTTCACCGTCGCCCAGGAAGGCATATACGGTCTGCTCAGAGGTGTCTTTCAGACCACGGTGTTCCAGATATTTCAGGAACTTAGCCTGGTAGATCGCACCGATTGGGCCCAGACCCATAGAAACGGTCGGGAACTGCCAGAAGGTTGGCATCAGTTTAGGGTGCGGATAAGAAGACAGACCTTTACCGTGAACTTCCTGACGGAAGTTGTTCATCTGCTCTTCAGTCAGACGACCTTCCAGGAATGCACGTGCATAGATGCCCGGAGAGATGTGGCCCTGGAAGTACACCAGATCGCCGCCGTCTTTCTCGTTCGCTGCACGGAAGAAGTGGTTGAAGCACACTTCGTAAACAGTTGCAGAAGACTGGAAGGACGCCATGTGGCCACCCAGTTCCAGGTCTTTCTTGGATGCGCGCAGAACGGTCATGATGGCGTTCCAGCGAATTGCAGAACGGATACGACGTTCCAGATCCAGATTGCCCGGGTATTCCGGTTCGTCTTCGACGGCAATCGTGTTTACGTAGTTGCTAGCCCCTGCACCTGAAGCAACCTTCACACCGCCTTTGCGGGCTTCAGAAAGCAGCTGATCAATCAGATACTGAGCGCGCTCAACACCTTCTTCACGGATGACCGATTCGATCGCCTGTAGCCAGTCGCGAGTTTCGATCGGATCCACGTCATTTTGGAGACGTTCTGACATGGGGGTATTCCTTATCTATCTAATACGTTGATTTGTCTGGAACCTGTCCCATTGTGCTCTTGGGCAAGAACACAATAAGACAGGTTCTGCGTTTAGTTGCCGCGCTCTAAAAGTACCTGGCGCTTAATCCTTTCGTTGCTGTATGCGGCGTAATGAACGCTCGCGACGCGATTGTTCACGGCTGCGGTCCAGCAAGATTTCCTCAATGAAAGCCAGATGTCGGTGCGACGCTTCGCGCGCCTGCTCCGGTTCCCCGGCCATTATCGCCTCGAATACTCGGGTGCGATGGTTGCTTACCAGTGGGAGCATGTCCCGACGGGCATACAACAATTCAAAATTCTGACGAACGTTCTGGGCCAGCATGGGCTCCATGCAGCGTAGCAGATGGAGGAGCACCACATTGTGGGCCGCTTCGGTGACGGCAATTTGATACTGGACGACGGCGCTGGACTCGGCGTCTAAATCGCCGGACTGCTGTGCCCGTTCAATGGCCTGATGCAGTTCGCGGATACGCACGCGATCTTCATCAGTGCTGCGAAGAGCGGCGTAATAGGCCGCAATACCTTCAAGAGCGTGACGGGTCTCAAGCAGGTCAAACTGGGATTCTGGGTGGTCAGAGAGAAGTTCTACCAGCGGATCGCTGAAGCTCTGCCACAGGCTGTTTTGCACAAAGGTTCCGCCGCCCTGGCGACGAAGCAGCAAGCCCTTTGCTTCGAGACGTTGAATCGCCTCACGCAGAGAGGGACGTGAAACGTCGAACTGTTTTGCCAGCTCGCGTTCTGGCGGAAGTTTCTCACCCGGGCGCAGAGTCCCTTCGAGGATTAAAAACTCCAGCTGCTGCTCAATCACATCAGATAGTTTTGGTTGGCGAATTTTGCTGTAGGCCATATTCCCTGTCTTACGCCTTTTTGCCCGGAGTCAATTGGTCTTACCAATTTCTATTTCGTATCGCTAAAGTAACAAAGTATTCACCTTCTGTCCATATTGGTTTTGATTGAAATCAGTAAACGCTGCACATTTTAACAACCTTACAGAAATAACGTTTCAGAAATGTAACTTTGCACAAATGAGTTGATTACTCACAAAGAGGGAGTTTTAACCATATTGAAACGAGGGTTTTTGCAATCTGAAGCGATTCAACAAAGCAAATAATGAAAATTAGCCCACTTATGGCGCATTTCTATTCTATAGGTTGGGGTAAGAAAGGTTCGCGGAGTGATTTACAAATGCTTTCTTTTTATTCAACTCGTCATCAGCCCTTCATAAAGCAGGTGCATTCGCAGGCACTTACCACTATTCTGGCGCTTACGGAAGTCATCTGCGATTTTTTCGGTATCATTAACCGTAAAGAAATAAATACAGAAAACGGACATTCATAATTACACACGCCCAGCGTGAACATAACAACCACACACGAGGTTTCAAATGGAAGCTCAACAGCACGGCGATCAGCTAAAGCGCGGCCTGAAAAACCGCCATATTCAGCTCATCGCATTGGGTGGTGCTATCGGCACTGGCCTGTTCCTGGGAAGCGCATCCGTTATCCAGTCAGCCGGTCCTGGCATTATTTTGGGTTACGCTATCGCAGGTTTTATTGCTTTTCTGATTATGCGTCAGTTAGGTGAAATGGTTGTTGAAGAACCCGTTGCCGGTTCTTTCAGTCACTTTGCCTATAAGTACTGGGGGAGCTTCGCGGGTTTCGCCTCTGGCTGGAACTACTGGGTGCTGTACGTACTGGTTGCCATGGCTGAACTTACCGCTGTCGGTAAGTACATCCAGTTCTGGTACCCGGAGATCCCAACCTGGGCCTCTGCTGCAGCCTTCTTCGTCCTCATTAACGCCATTAACCTGACCAACGTAAAAGTGTTCGGAGAGATGGAGTTCTGGTTCGCCATCATCAAAGTCATCGCCGTTGTGGCCATGATCATCTTCGGTGGCTGGCTGCTGTTCAGCGGTAACGGTGGCCCGCAGGCAACGGTACGTAACCTGTGGGAACAGGGCGGATTCCTGCCGCACGGCATGAGCGGGCTGGTGATGATGATGGCTATCATCATGTTCTCCTTTGGGGGGCTGGAGCTGGTGGGTATTACCGCCGCTGAAGCCGACAACCCGGAGCAGAGCATCCCGAAAGCCACTAACCAGGTTATCTACCGTATTCTGATCTTCTATGTGGGTTCACTGGCCGTACTGCTCTCTCTGCTGCCATGGACGCGCGTGACCGCGGATACCAGCCCGTTTGTGCTGATCTTCCACGAGCTGGGCGATACCTTCGTGGCAAACGCCCTGAACATCGTGGTGCTGACTGCAGCGCTGTCCGTTTACAACAGTTGCGTATACTGCAACAGCCGTATGCTGTTTGGTCTGGCTCAGCAAGGTAACGCCCCGAAAGCCCTGCTCAACGTCGACAAACGTGGTGTGCCGGTAAACACCATTATCGTATCGGCCATTGTGACGGCGCTGTGCGTACTGATTAACTATCTGGCCCCGGAATCTGCCTTCGGACTGCTGATGGCACTGGTGGTTTCGGCTCTGGTTATCAACTGGGCGATGATCAGCCTGGCGCACATCAAGTTCCGCCGCGCCAAACAGCAGCAAGGTGTGACTACGCGTTTCCCGGCTCTGCTTTATCCGTTGGGTAACTGGGTGTGTCTGCTGTTCATGGCCGCTGTGCTGGTCATCATGCTGATCACCCCGGGGATGGCGATTTCTGTGTACCTGATCCCGGTCTGGATTGCGATCCTCGGCGTGGGTTATCTGGTTAAACAGAAAAACGGCAACGCGGTGAAAGCACACTAATCTGCCCTTCCACTCTGCACGCCTTTTCCGGTGTGCAGAGTGTTGTTACCTTCCTCACAAATTCCCGCCAACAGCAATTTTATCCATATCACCGACGCGATACTGCAACGCAAAAATTCCTTTGCCAGCAAATAATTCTCTCCATACCGCAATCTGGAGAGCAGTTAATGGATAACAGCAAACTGTCAGTAAAAGAAAAGATCGGCTATGGGATGGGAGACGCGGGATGCAACATCATCTTCGGCGCCATCATGTTGTTTGTTAACTATTTCTATACGGATATTTTTGGTCTTGCACCTGCGCTGGTCGGTGTATTGCTGTTGTCTGTTCGTGTCATTGATGCCGTAACAGATCCTATTATGGGTGCTATCGCTGACCGTACCCGCAGTAAATATGGGCGGTTTCGTCCATGGCTGCTGTGGATCGCCGTCCCCTATGCACTGTTCAGTATCCTGATGTTCACCACGCCAGAGTGGAGCTATAACAGCAAAGTTATCTATGCCTTTGTCACCTATTTCATGCTGTCGCTGACCTACACCGCCATCAACATTCCGTACTGCTCGCTGGGTGGCGTGATTACTAACGACCCTAAAGAGCGCGTCGCCTGTCAGTCTTATCGCTTCGTGATGGTCGGTATCGCGACACTGCTGCTGTCACTCACTTTGCTGCCGATGGCCGACTGGTTTGGTGGTGATAACAAAGCGAAAGGTTACCAGATGGCGATGACCGTACTGGCGCTGATTGGTACCTGTATGTTCCTGTTCTGCTTCGCCACCGTTCGCGAGCGTGTGCGCCCGGCGGTACAGACGCATGACGAATTGAAAAACGACCTGAAAGACGTGTGGAAGAACGATCAATGGGTGCGCATTCTGCTGTTAACCCTGTGCAACGTCTGCCCGGGTTTTATCCGCATGGCGGCGACCATGTATTACGTCACCTGGGTGATGGGCCAGAGCACCCACTTCGCCACGCTGTTTATCAGCCTCGGGGTGGTCGGCATGATGCTCGGCAGTATGCTGGCGAAAGTATTAACTGACCGCTGGTGTAAGCTGAAGGTGTTTTTCTGGACCAACATCGCGCTGGCAATTTTCTCCTGCGCATTCTATTTCTTCGACCCGAAAGCCACCGTCACCATCGTCGTGCTCTATTTCCTGTTAAATATCCTGCACCAAATCCCGTCTCCGTTGCACTGGTCGCTGATGGCCGATGTGGACGATTACGGCGAGTGGAAAACCGGAAAACGCATCACGGGTATCAGTTTCTCCGGCAACATCTTCTTCCTCAAACTGGGGCTGGCGGTTGCCGGTGCAATGGTGGGCTTCCTGCTCTCCTGGTACGGTTACGATGCCGGTGCGAAAGCGCAGAGCGCGGACGCCATCAACGGTATTGTGCTGCTGTTCACGGTGATTCCGGGCGTTGGATATCTGATTACCGCGGGAGTGGTGCGTCTGCTGAAAGTGGACCGTGAAACCATGAAGCAGATCCAGTCCGATCTGCAAAAGCGTCGTAACAACTATCGCGAGCTGAACGATTATCCGGAACTCAAAGCCACTGAGACAAAATAAGGAACGCCGAATGCAAACCTGGCCAAACCCGTTTATTGAGCAACGCGCCGATCCGTATATTTTGTACCACGCGGGGCAATACTATTTTATTGCCTCCGTGCCGCAGTATGACAGGCTGGCGATCCGCCGCGCAGATTCGCTGGAAGGGCTGCGCAGCGCCGACGAAGTGGTGGTGTGGCGTAAACCCGATACTGGCCCTATGAGCGAGTTAATATGGGCGCCGGAGCTGCATCATATTGACGGTAAGTGGTACATCTACTTTGCAGCGGCACACACTCAGGCGCTCGACAGGCTCGGCATGTTCCAGCACCGCATGTTTGTGCTGGAATGTACTGACCGCGATCCGCTCGCGGGCACGTGGGAGGAGAAAGGTCAGGTCATCACGCCATTTGACACCTTTGCGCTGGATGCCACCACTTTTATGCACCAGGGGAAACGCTGGTATCTGTGGGCGCAAAAAGCCTCGGATATCTCCGGTAACTCCAACCTCTATCTGTGTGAAATGGAAAATCCGTGGACGCTAAAAGGCGAGCCGGTGATGCTCAGCAAGCCGGAGTATGACTGGGAGTGCCGTGGATTTTGGGTTAACGAAGGCCCGGCAGTACTGTTTCACGGCGACAAACTCTTCATCAGCTATTCCGCCAGCGCGACCGATGAGAACTACTGCATGGGTCTATTGTGGATCGATATGATCGCCGATCCGCAAAACCCGGCGAACTGGCAGAAATCTCCGCGCCCGGTATTCACCACCAGCGATGAAAATCGCCAGTATGGACCAGGGCACAACAGCTTTACGCAGACGCCGGATGGGGAAGATGTGCTGGTGTATCACGCACGTAACTACACCGAAATTGAAGGCGATCCGCTTTACGATCCGAACCGTCATACCCGCCTGAAGCTTGTCCGCTGGAAAGAAAACGGGATGCCTGATTTCGGCATCCCGCCTGCGGATACGCTTTAGTGTTTATGGCGCGCTGGCCTACACCAGCGTGCCGTAAATGGTCAGCAGCGCCACGACCACCACCACCACAAATGACGTTTTCTTCGCCATCGACACAGCGGCTTTTGGCGTTTCAATCTTATCGGTATGCGGCTCGAGCGCCAGAGAGAACTGCGCCAGACGCGTTAACACCTGGTACTGCGACGTATGGCGATCGGCAAGAGAAGCGAACCACGCAGGCAGCGCTTTTTCACCGTGACCAATCAACGCATACACCACACCCACGAACCGCACCGGGAGCCAGTCAAGCACATGCAAAATAGCATCAATCCCGGACTGCAAGCGCTCATGCGGCGTCAGATAGCGGGCAAGCCAGGTCTGCCAGGCACGAAGAAAAGCATAACCCATCAGCAATACCGGTCCCCACGGGCCCCCCACCACAAACCAGAACAGCGGTGCCAGGTAGTAACGAAAGTTAATCCACAGAAGCGCGTTTTGCAGCTCACGTAAAAACTCACGTTCATCGCAATCCGGTGGCACCCCATGGATCATGGTCAGTTCGCTCGCCATCGCACTACGTGCATGGGCATCATCACGAGATGCCGCTTTAAGATAAGCGTGATAATGCAAACGCACCTTCCCCGCGCCAATGCACAACACACCCAGCAGGATCCACACAACAAGTAGCGGCACGTTGAAAAAGAGTCCGTGCAGCGAGCGCAGCAGCAGAAACGTAATCACCATTACCCCTGCCAGCATCAGCAGCGTGCGCAGCATGGAAAAGTGCTTAATCCGGCGGAAAAGCACCTCCAGCCGGTGATCCAGATGCCAGTGCTCGCCGAGTTTGAACAGGCGTTCGGCGATGATGACCAGCAGCATGGTAAACAACGTCATGTTATCTCCTTATTCTGACGGCGCAGTAAGCATGGCGCGAAACCGGGACCAGTCAAAGGCCTGGCCGGGATCGGTTTTTCTCGCCGGAGCGATATCACTGTGTCCCGTGATATTTTCGGCGATGGCCGGGTAGAGTCCAATAAGCGTTTTGGTTACAGCCACGAGCTGTTGATACTGTGAATCGGTATAGGGCACGGTATCAGTGCCTTCCAGTTCGATTCCTATAGAAAAATCGTTGCATCGTTCGCGCCCCTGGTACATCGACACCCCGGCATGCCAGGCGCGTTTATCAAAGGGAACATACTGAACGACTTCACCATCGCGACGAATCAGACAATGAGCCGACACGCGCAGATGTGCAATCTCAGCAAAGAAAGGATGTGCATCAGGATCTATCGTTCCTGTGAATAACGCATCGATCCACGGGCCGCCAAACTCACCCGGCGGGAGACTAATATTATGAACAACCAGCAGTGTGGGCTTTTCATCCTCCGGGCGGCAGTCGTGGTGCGGCGAGGGCACATGCCGCGCATCCACCAGCCATCCGTTTTCTAACAACATGCTGGAACTCCTTATGTATGGTGCTGTTACTCGGTTCAGAGTAGCATGTTTCAATATTATGATTCGTTACCAATTTGGAGTTTTATCATGCCGCCTCGCCGCTACAACCCCGACCACCGACGTGAAGCGCTTCTGGAACGTATTAATATGGATATTCCGGCAAGCGTTGCCCATGCTTTGAAAGAAGATCTGGGCGGTGACATCAATGCCGAAAAGGATATTACTGCCCAATTATTGCCAAAAGAAGCACGTTCGCACGCGGTCATTATCACTCGTGAAGATGGCGTTTTTTGCGGTAAGCGCTGGGTTGAAGAGGTCTTTACCCAATTGGCAGGTGATGATGTGCAGATCACCTGGCATGTTGAAGACGGCGATGCGATTACGGCAAACCAGCCGCTGTTTGAGCTGAATGGTCCTTCACGCGTTTTGCTCACCGGTGAACGAACCGCGCTTAACTTCGTCCAGACCTTATCCGGGGTGGCAAGTGAAGTACGCCGCTACGTTGATCTGCTTGTCGGCACCCGTACACAGTTACTGGATACCCGTAAAACACTGCCGGGCCTGCGTACGGCGCTGAAATACGCGGTGCTCTGTGGTGGTGGCGCAAACCACCGGCTGGGGTTATCAGACGCATTCCTGATTAAAGAGAACCATATTATTGCCTCGGGTTCGGTACGTCAGGCGGTTGAAAAAGCCTTCTGGCTACACCCGGATGTCCCTGTTGAAGTGGAAGTCGAAAACCTGGAAGAACTGGTGCAGGCGATAAAGGCCGGGGCCGATATCATTATGCTCGATAACTTCGAAACAGAGCAGATGCGCGAAGCAGTAAAACTGACTAACGGCCAGGCTCAGCTTGAGGTATCCGGTAATGTGACGTACGATACTATCCGTGAATTCGCCGAGACCGGGGTTGATTACATCTCCGTCGGGGCGCTGACCAAACACGTGCGTGCCCTCGACCTCTCGATGCGCTTTAAATAGTGTCTTCTCCCCTCTCCGCCCGGAGAGGGGAATTTCAGCCCCGCTCGCAAATCCGTTGTCCTTCCCTGCAACACCGAATGAATTCTCTGAAGACCCCTTCCCGTTCCCTTTTTTGTCCCTCGTCCCTGCCCTTTTGCGCTGCCAGAGTAGCGCCATTCAACATAAGGAGCAGACATGGACAGACAACAGGGGTTCACACTCATTGAGCTGATGGTAGTCATTGGCATTATTGCAATTCTGAGCGCCATCGGCGTACCCGCCTACCAGAATTACCTGCGAAAAGCGGCACTGACCGATATGCTACAAACCTTCATTCCCTACCGTACCGCCATTGAGCTTTGCGCACTGGATCATGGTGGTGTGGAACGCTGTGACGCGGGCAGTAACGGCATTCCTTCCCCCACCACGACGCGTTACGTCTCAGGAATGAGCGTGGCGAAAGGGATCGTGACCTTAACAGGCCAGGAGAGTCTCAATGGGCTGGAGGTGGTCATGACGCCACAGTGGAACGACGGCAACGGTATGACGGGCTGGATACGTGACTGCAACATCAGTGCTGACAGTGCCCTTAAACAGGCTTGCGAAGATGTTTTCCGCTTCGACACTAACTGAGGAGCAGAGAATGAATACGGATCAACTCGTGGCACTCTGTCTGCGCCATCACGCTCTGCTGCTAACCAGCGATAGCGACATGATTAGCATCGCCGTCGTGGGAAACCCAGGCAGTGAGTTAATGGAAGCGCTGCGTTTCGCGACCCAGAAACGGATTGATATCGAATGCTGGAGCACTGAGCGTATGGAAAAACACCGGCAGTTAACGTCACAATCGCATCTGCCTGTCGTTTCTCCATCACATTCAGCAGTGGATATCCTCAACCACACGCTGCAACAGGCGATAAATCAACGCGCATCCGACATTCATATCGAACCGATGGAGCACGCATGCCAGATTCGCTTACGTATTGACGGCGTACTGTGCCCGCAACCTCCGATTTCTGCAGCACTGGCAACCCAGTTCAGCGCGCGTTTAAAAGTGTTAAGTAACCTGGATATTGCCGAGCGCCGTTTACCGCAGGACGGTCAGTTTACGATTGAGCTGGCAAATGAGCCAGTCTCATTTCGAATCGCCACACTTCCCTGCAGCGGTGGCGAAAAGATTGTTCTGCGCTTGTTGCATCAGGTTCAGCAGGCTCTTGAGCCGAAAGCACTCGGTATGAGTACTGAACAACTGACCTGCTTTACCGACGCTCTTCATCAGCCACAGGGGCTGATTCTGGTCACGGGTCCCACAGGTAGCGGCAAAACGGTGACGCTTTACAGTGCGTTGCAGGCCCGTAACACGCCGGATGTTAACATCTGTAGCGTGGAGGATCCCATTGAGATCCCCCTTGCGGGATTAAACCAGACGCAGATTAATCCCCGCGCGGGCTTAACATTTCAGAGCGTGCTGAGAGCGCTGCTACGTCAGGATCCAGACATCATTATGGTCGGCGAAATTCGTGATGGTGAAACGGCTGAGATTGCCATTAATGCCGCCCAGACCGGGCATCTGGTGTTATCGACGCTGCACACTAACTCAACAACAGAAGCCCTGACTCGCCTGGAGCAGATGGGCGTGGCGCGCTGGATGATATCTTCCGCACTCTCGATGGTGATTGCTCAGCGTCTGGTTCGCCGTCTGTGCCCACATTGTCGCCGGGAAGCCAGCGAGCACGCTGAATTACCTCGCTCAGTCTGGTGCAGACCGCTTCCACGCTGGCAACCCACAGGTTGCGATCGCTGCTATCACGGTTTCTATGGCCGCGTGGCTATTTTTGAAGTTCTTGTGATCGATAATTTCCTGCGTCAGGCTATTGCCGGCGGGGCAGGAACCGAAGTGATAGAAGCAAGTGCCCGACAGGCAGGAATGCTTTCCCTGTTCGAACACGGCTGTATCGCGGTTGAACAGGGACTGACTACACTCGAAGAGTTGTTGCGCGTCCTGGGAATGCCCGATGGTTGCTAATCAACTCTGGCGCTGGCGAGCGCTTTCCATTGAAGGAGAGCCCCGGAGTGGAACACTCTGGGCGACAGACCATAATGCGGCTTTCACCAGACTGATGCGTAACGAGTTGCACCCGCTGACAGTGACCCGATGCTCACAGCGATACCGCTGGCGGCCACATCACTGCTACGAGATGTTTCGCCAGCTCGCGACTCTTCTGCAGGCTGGGCTGACATTGTCCCATAGTCTGCAAATGCTGGCGGACCAGCATCCATTAAAGCCCTGGCAGGCACTCCTGCAAAGTATTGCCGATGAACTTAGTGAAGGATGCCCTTTTTCAGAGGCACTAAAGCGATGGCCTGCAGTCTTTAGCCCATTGCATGTCTCGATGGTGAAAACCGGTGAGCTAACAGGAAAACTGGAGGAGTGTTGCCGCCAGCTGGCACAGCAACAAAAGTCGCAGCAGCAGCTCAGTGCAAAAGTGAAAAAGGCACTGCGCTATCCGATGATAATCCTGATGCTGGCCGTACTTGTCGTGCTGGCGATGGTCACTCTGGTCTTGCCCGAATTTGCCGCTATCTACAGGACATTTAATACTCCGCTCCCGCTACTGACACAGATTGTCATGGGGATGGCCGCTTTTATGCAGTCATATTCCCTCGTACTGTTCGCTGTACTGCTTGTACCTGTGGCTGCCGCCTGGATTCTGCGAAATGCCCCTCGCTGGCAACGTATTTTGCTGCATACTCCCGTCATGGGCGCACTGGCAAAGGGCCAAAAACTGGGACAGATCTTTACCGTGCTGTCGCTCACACAACAGGCGGGCATTCCCTTTTTACAGGGGCTGGAGAGCGCGGAGGAAACCGTTGAAAATCAGTACTGGCAAGGAGTTCTCCGCAATGTGCGGGAGGACATTGAAAAAGGTCTCCCCATCTGGTCATCCTTCCAGAAGACGGCAATCTTTACCCCGCTGTGTATTCAGCTTTTACGAACCGGTGAAATGTCAGGGGCGTTGGACGTCATGCTGAAGAACCTTGCCCACCATCACACGGAGCAAACCTTCCAGCAGGCAGATAACCTGGCGACACTTCTGGAGCCTTTGCTTCTGATTGTGACGGGAGTCATTATCGGCACACTGGTGGTGGCAATGTACCTGCCTATTTTCCATCTGGGGGATGCGATGAGTGCAGGATAATGCTGGCGCACGGGCATGCGCCAGCTGAAGCTATTACAGACTGTTGAACACGCGGTTTTCCTGCTCCTGAACGCGGATAAACGTAGTACGTTTCGTCAGCTCTTTCAGACGGGATGCCCCAACATAGGTGCAGGCTGAGCGTAAGCCGCCAAGGATATCGCGTGCAGTGTTTTCGACCGGGCCACGCAGTGGCAGCTTCACGGTTTTGCCTTCAGCCGCGCGGTATTTTGCTACGCCACCGACGTGACGGGTCATCGCAGATTCAGAGCTCATCCCGTAGAACAGCATAAATTTCTCGCCATTCTCTTCAACAACGGTGCCACCACTCTCTTCGTGGCCTGCCAGCATACCGCCGAGCATCACGAAGTCTGCGCCGCCGCCAAAGGCCTTCGCAACATCACCCGGCATAGTGCAACCACCGTCGCTGATGATCTGACCGCCCAGACCATGAGCAGCATCAGCGCACTCAATCACGGCGGAAAGCTGCGGATAACCGACACCGGTTTTAACGCGCGTGGTGCATACGGAACCCGGGCCAATGCCTACTTTCACAATATCGGCACCGGAAAGGATCAGCTCTTCACACATTTCGCCAGTCACCACGTTACCCGCGATGATGGTTTTGGTCGGCCAGGCTTCGCGAGCCTTGCTGACAAACTGCACGAAGTGCTCGGAATAACCGTTCGCCACATCAATACAGACGAAGTTTAGTGCCGGATTCGCATTCAGGATCTGTTTGGTCTTCTCAAAATCCGCATCGGATGTGCCGGTAGAAACCATGACATGCTTAACGACATCGTCAGAAGCTGACGCAACAAATGCATTCCACTCTTCAGGGCTGTAATGCTTATGCACAGCGGTGAGAACATCAAATTTTGCCAGCGCCGTTGCCATTTCGAATGTGCCCACTGTATCCATGTTGGCAGCAATAATTGGCACACCAGACCAGGTCTGACCAGAATGTTTAAAGGTGAATTGACGTTCGAGTTCAACGTCTGAGCGACTTTTCAGTGTAGAGCGTTTAGGGCGGATAAGAACGTCTTTGAAACCTAACTTCAGATCTTCTTCGATACGCATGTGCGGATTCCTGGGGTTAGAGGCAAATATATTAAAAGCACAACTCCAGTGACGTTATCATACGCACTAATACCTGCTCCGCAAGACTGCGAAATTCTCTTTTTTTACGCTACAATCCTATAAATTTACCTGGTAAAAAGCCGGTAAACGGGGCTAAACAGTTGCTGGGGCACCTAAGAGTTTTAATCAACTGATTTTAATAATGAATAATTCCCAGGATTTGATTTAATGGGGTATATCGTTGCATTAACCGGCGGCATCGGTAGTGGCAAAAGTACCGTTGCGGACGCTTTCGCTCGTCTGGGTATCACAATTATTGATGCCGATATCATTGCCCGCCAGGTGGTAGAGCCTAATACACCCGCGCTAAAGGCCATCGCAGAACATTTTGGTCAGGCAATCATCAATGCCGATGGCACTCTGAATCGTCGTCAGCTTCGCGAATGCATTTTTTCTGATTCTGCGGAAAAAGTCTGGCTTAATGCCTTGCTCCATCCCATTATCCACCAGGAAACCCAGCGTCAGATTGCCGCAGCCAGCTCACCCTATGTATTGTGGGTAGTTCCGTTACTGGTTGAAAATCAGTTGCAGAAAAAAGCCGACCGGGTGCTGGTGATTGATGTCTCTCCCGAAACGCAAATCCAGCGCACCATGATGCGCGACCACGTCTCGCGTGAACATGCTGAACAAATTCTTGCCGCTCAGGCCACGCGCGCTCAGCGCCTTGCCGTGGCGGATGATGTTATTGATAATAACGGCGCACCAGATGCCATTGCATCGGATGTTGCCCGTCTGCACGCGCAGTATCTGACGTTTGCCGCGCAGACCGTTGCACAGGAAAAACCATAATGTCGACTCACATCCTTTTTGAGCATCCGCTCAACGAAAAAATGCGTACCTGGTTACGCATCGAATTTCTCATTCAACAGCTTTCACAACATCTACCTGTCAACGATCATGCCACGGCGTTACACTTCTTCCGTAACGTGGGCGATCTACTGGATGTGATTGAACGCGGAGATGTCCGCACAGAATTGCTCAAAGAGCTGGAGCGCCAGCAACGTAAATTGCAGGCCTGGACTGAGGTCCCCGGTGTCGATCAAAGCCGTATCGACGATCTCCGCCAGCAGTTGAAAGCCAGCAGCACCATTCTGATGGCCGCGCCACGTGTTGGACAATTTTTGCGTGAAGACCGCCTGATTGGCCTGGTCCGCCAGCGTCTGAGTATCCCTGGCGGTTGCTGTAGTTTCGATCTCCCGACGCTTCATATGTGGCTGCATATGCCGCAAGCTCAACGTGACGCGCAGGTGAATAGCTGGCTGGCGAGTCTGGAGCCGATGCATCAGACGCTGTCGCTTATCCTCGATCTGATCCGTAACTCAGCCCCATTCCGTAAGCAAACCAGCCTGAACGGTTTCTATCAGGATAACGGTGATGATGCCGATCTTCTGCGCCTGAACTTGTCGCTTGGCGAACAGCTTTACCCACAAATTTCCGGACATAAAAGTCGTTTTGCCATTCGCTTTATGCCACTGGACAGTGAAAATGGCATCGTGCCAGAACGTCTCGATTTTGAACTGGCCTGTTGTTGAGGAGTGCCTATGTCTGACGTAACCACCGTAAACTGCCCAACCTGTGGCAAAACCGTTGTCTGGGGCGAAATGAGCCCATTCCGCCCATTCTGCTGTAAACGCTGTCAGTTGATTGATCTGGGAGAATGGGCAGCGGAGGAGAAACGCATTCCAAGTGAAGGCGATCTCTCGGATAGCGATGACTGGAGCGAGAACCAGCAGTAACGTATAAAGCCTGCTGGCGCTTCGCTTAGCAGGCCTACCTGTTTGCCACTAATCGGCGGATTACAGGCTCATTAGCCGGTGGGAATTTTTCAGCATCACTTACCTGAAGTTCAACCCAATTACCCGGTTGTCCCTCTTTACCCCAGGGTTCACCTTCCCAGCTTTCTACCAGCCAGAACCACAGCGTGATGTGCCTGTCCGGAAACTGGTATTCGAGCTTATCAAACAGCGTTGCGCCAAGTGGAGTAATCCCCACCTCTTCCTGCAGTTCGCGAACCAGCGCCTCTTCCGGCGTTTCACCTGATTCAATTTTCCCCCCCGGAAACTCCCATTTGTTCGCCATATGGGCGTCAGCCGCACGCTGGGTAATGAAGATTTGGTTTTGCGGGTTGCGAATAATCCCGACGGCAATTTGCAGTATTTTCATATTGTCACTTCCATAAAAAAGGCGCAGATGTCTGCGCCTTTTTGCTTTTGTATGAACTTAGTTCAGACGGCCGTGGCACGCCTTGTATTTTTTACCGGAACCACATGGGCACGGATCGTTACGGCCCACTTTACGATCGCCTGTCTGCGCTGCGATCGCCGCTGCGGCTTCACTGTCATCAGTCTGGTGGCTCAGCTGTTGCATCTGTGCCAGACGCTCAGCTTCTTCGCGACGCTGCTGCTCCATCGCTTCCACTTCTTCCGGCATACGCACCTGAACCTTGCTCAGGGTGCTGATCACTTCATATTTCAGTGACTCCAGCATCGACGCAAACATTGAGAAGGATTCACGCTTATATTCCTGCTTCGGATCTTTCTGCGCATAGCCACGCAGGTGGATACCCTGACGCAGGTAGTCCATCGCCGCCAGGTGCTCTTTCCACAGTGAATCCAGGGTCTGCAGCATCACACCTTTTTCGAAGTGACGCATCATCTCAGCGCCAACGACTTCTTCCTTACGCTTGTAGACATCCAGCGCAGTTTCGTAGATACGTTCGCGCAGCGTCTCTTCATGCAGCTCAGGCTCTTTGTCCAGCCACTCTTTGATTGGCAGATCGAGGTCAAAGTCGTTTTTCAGGCGTTCCTGGAGACCTTCGATATCCCACATCTCTTCCAGAGACTGCGGTGGAATATGCGCGTCGATAGTCGCTTTGAATACGTCTTCGCGAATGCTGTTAATGGTTTCGCTCACGTCAGACACATCCAGCAGTTCGTTACGCTGGGTGTAGATCGCACGACGCTGATCGTTAGCGACATCGTCATATTCCAGCAGTTGCTTACGAATATCGAAGTTGCGGCTTTCCACTTTACGCTGTGCGTTAGCAATCGCTTTAGTGACCCACGGGTGCTCAATGGCTTCGCCTGGTTTCATGCCCAGCTTACGCATCATGCCGGATACACGGTCAGAGGCGAAAATACGCATCAGCGCATCTTCCATGGACAGGTAGAAGCGGGAAGAACCGGCGTCACCCTGACGACCCGCACGACCGCGCAGCTGGTTATCAATACGACGAGATTCGTGACGCTCGGTACCAATAATATGCAGACCACCGGACGCCAGAACCGCGTCATGACGTACCTGCCAGTCGGCTTTGATCTGTGCAATCTGTTCAGGCGTTGGGTTTTCCAGCTCCGCCACTTCAGCCTGCCAGCTACCGCCCAGCATAATATCGGTACCACGGCCCGCCATGTTGGTAGCAATGGTCACGGCAGCAGGATAACCTGCCTGCGCAACGATATCTGCTTCTTTGGCGTGGAATTTGGCGTTCAGAACGTTGTGTTTGATACCCGCTTTAGTCAGCTCGTGAGAAACCACTTCGGATTTTTCGATGGAGATGGTCCCTACCAGAACCGGCTGACCATTCGCTGTACGATCGCGAATATCTTCGATGATCGCCTGAATTTTTTCCGCTTCGGTCATGTACACCAGGTCCGGCATATCCTTACGGATCATTGGACGGTTGGTTGGAACGACTACGGTATCCAGCTTATAGATGGAGCTGAATTCAAACGCTTCGGTATCGGCAGTACCGGTCATGCCCGCCAGCTTCTCGTACAGACGGAAGTAGTTCTGGAAGGTGATAGACGCTAGCGTCTGGTTTTCATTCTGAATATCCACACCTTCTTTGGCTTCCACAGCCTGGTGCAGACCATCAGACCAGCGACGGCCCTGCATGGTACGGCCGGTGTGTTCATCGACGATGATCACTTCGCCGTCTTTTACGATGTAGTCGACATCGCGGGTGAACAGCGCGTGGGCACGCAGGGCGGCGGTCACGTGGTGCATCAGCATGATGTTGCCCGGAGAGTACAGAGACTCGCCCTCTTCCATGATACCTTCAGCGACCAGCAGCTCTTCAATTTTCACCAGACCACGCTCGGTCAGGTTCACCTGGCGCGCTTTTTCATCAACGGAGAAGTGGCCTTCACCCTGGAAGGTATCGGAGTCTTCTTTCTCCTGACGCAGCAGGTGTGGAATGATTTTGTCGACTTTACGGTACATCTCAGAGCTGTCTTCAGCCGGGCCGGAGATAATCAGCGGAGTACGCGCTTCATCGATCAGGATGGAATCCACCTCATCCACCAGCGCATAGTGCAGCTTACGCTGTACGCGCTCTTCCGGGCTGAACGCCATGTTGTCACGCAGGTAGTCGAAGCCGTATTCGTTGTTGGTACCGTAGGTAATATCCGCGTTATACGCTTCACGCTTGGCTGGCGCAGGCAGGCCAGACATGTTGATGCCGACAGTCATACCGAGGAATTCGAACAGTGGACGGTTGTTTTCGGCGTCACGCTGTGCCAGATAGTCGTTGACGGTGACGACGTGAACGCCTTTACCGGTCAGCGCGTTCAGGTATGCCGGCAGCGTTGCGGTCAGGGTTTTACCTTCACCGGTACGCATTTCCGCGATGCAGCGTTCGTTGAGCACCATACCACCCAGCAGCTGAACATCGAAGTGACGCATGCCGAACACACGCTTACTCGCTTCACGGACCACGGCGAAAGCTTCCGGGATCAGGCTTTCTAAGGTTTCACCTTTTTCCAGACGCGCACGGAATTCCGCCGTTTTGGCTTTCAGCTCGTCATCAGTGAGCTTCTCCATCGCTGGTTCCATGCCATTGATGACAGCGACAGCTTTGCGCATACGGCGCAGGGTACGATCGTTACGACTACCAAAAACTTTTGTTAATAATTTGATTAGCATAATAAATTCTCAAACGCCCCATCGTGGGCAGATAAATTAAGGTATTGAAAAAGTTAATTTAGCTGAGGCGTTGCGGCCCGGCGCGAATGCCGTGAACCTGGCTAATCCATGTTGAAACGGAGAATGAGGCAGGAGAAACGAACGCGAATCGCGCCGTTTGACGCACCATGACCGGTGGCTGGCTATCCTGAGTGAGCAGCGCGTTGAGCGTATCGAGCAGGGCAAGATGCTGAGCCTGCTCTGGCCGCGCCGTTTCAACAACAGGCATTGCCTGCGGTGCCATCGCAAATGACAAATGGCGGATAACCGTGCGAATGGCGTGCTGGTGCCAGTAATCTACTGAAAAATTAGGGCGGCGGCTGGCTTCAAGCCACGCGAGGTTAGTAAAGTTAACCCGCGTATTGAGATCGTGTTTGGTTGTGGAGGTTTTCGGCGGTGTTGCCGCTTCAGCACTGTTACTGAGCGCAGGCAAGCCGAGACTCGCCGCGACCATCCCTAATAAGAGATGCGGCCAGAAGTAACGTCTGCCAAATTGTCGCCAGCGCGTCAGTATTCCGTTCACTTGCTCCACCACATAAGTCAGCCTTTACAAGCTGAAGTCAGTTATTCTTTTAAGCGCCCAGATATTACCACTAAAGCCAATACACAGCAGCAGGAATGACATACTACTGCGGGGAAAAACGGTCAAGAATGCAGCTAACGCACAGATTTTCAACGTATGGCAACGGATTGAGGGACTGAGGGCAAAAATGAAGATAGGTATAAATAAAAACGACTGGTTCCCCTGGTCGGAGAGAGTACCAGGTTAACCAGTCGATTTTTTACGAAACGGCTTGAACCGTTACGCCAGAACCGTGCTTGGTGCTTTGAACGCCAGAGGCAGCTCTGCTTCGTCTTCGAAGGTCACATACTCCCAGGCTTCCTGTTTTGCCAGGACGGCCTGCAACAGTTTGTTGTTCAGTGCATGACCGGATTTGAACGCGGTAAATGCACCAATGATGTTATGACCACACATGAACAAGTCGCCAATAGCGTCCAGCATTTTGTGACGAACGAATTCATCTTCGAAACGCAGGCCGTCTTCGTTCAGTACGCGATAATCGTCAACAACGATGGCACAATCGAAGCTGCCGCCCAGGCACAGGCCGCGGGACTGCAGATATTCGATATCACGCATGAAGCCAAATGTACGGGCACGGCTGATCTGGCGCATAAACGCATCAGCAGAGAAGTTCATCGCATAGCGTTGGGTGCTGGAATCAATCGCCGGATGGTTAAAGTCGATGGTAAAGTCCAACGAGAAACCATTGTACGGTTTGAATTCAGCCCACTTGTCGCCATCTTCGACACGAACGGTCTCTTTGATGCGAACAAATTTCTTCGCGCAGTTCAGTTCTTCGATGCCAGCATCCAGCAACAGATAAACGAACGGAGCAGCACTACCATCCATAATCGGGATTTCTGGCGCATCGACTTCAACAATAATGTTGTCGATACCCAGACCCGCCAGGGCGGCGTTCAGGTGCTCTACGGTAGAAATCCGCACGTCATGCTCGTTCACCAGACAAGTACAGAGCATAGTATCACGCACAGATTTGGCATCGGCCGGAAAATCTACCGGTGGATTCAAGTCGGTGCGACGATAGATGACCCCGGTATTGGCCGGCGCAGGGCGTAACGTCAGTGTGACTTTTTTGCCGGTATGTAAACCGACGCCAGTCGCCTGAACGATACGTTTAAGTGTCCTTTGTTTGATCATCGTATAATCTCGCCAAATTAACTATCCAACCGAGAGTGTATATCACTAACGGTGGGCCAGTTTAGCACAAAGAGCGCAAATCCCCAAATTCCAGCCAATTCTTAGTCAGCTTGCTTACGCAGGAACGCCGGGATATCCAGATAATCTGGCTCTTTCGCAGTTTGCGGTGTTGGGTCATTAACCACTTTCGCGGCCGGTTTTTGCTCCTGAGTCAAAGGAGACATACCGTGTTGCTGGTAACGGTCCATTACCGGTTGCTGAGTCTGTTTGTTAGTCACCAGCGTGATTTCAGGACGCTTGTCCATACCGATACCGGTGGCAACCACAGTCACGCGCAGTTCGTCGTTCATTTCCGGGTCAAGGGATGTACCGATTACCACGGTCGCGTTATCAGAGGCGAACGCACGGATGGTGTTACCCACGGTTTCGAACTCATCCAGACGCAGGTCAAAGCCAGCGGTAATGTTGACCAGCACGCCGCGCGCACCAGACAGATCGATATCTTCCAGCAGTGGAGAAGAGATAGCCATTTCAGCCGCTTCTTCTGCACGGTCTTCACCGCTCGCCACGCCAGAGCCCATCATCGCGTAGCCCATTTCGGACATCACGGTGCGAACGTCTGCAAAGTCAACGTTCATCAGGCCAGGACGGGTAATCAGTTCGGCGATACCCTGAACCGCGCCTTTCAGCACGTCGTTTGCTGCGCCAAAAGCGTCCAGCAGGGAGATACCGCGACCCAGAACTTTCAACAGTTTGTCGTTCGGGATGGTGATCAGAGAGTCCACATGTTTGGACAGCTCGGTGATACCCTGCTCCGCAAAGGCCATGCGCTTCTTGCCTTCAAAATTGAAAGGCTTGGTCACAACAGCAACGGTCAGGATACCTAAATCTTTAGCTACTTCAGCCACAACAGGTGCTGCACCAGTACCGGTACCGCCACCCATGCCTGCTGCAATGAAGACCATGTCCGCACCTTCCAGTGCAGCACGCAGGGCTTCACGATCTTCTTCAGCCGCATTGCGACCGACTTCCGGGTTAGCCCCAGCGCCCAGCCCTTTGGTGATACCACCGCCGATCTGGATTGTCTGGCCAACAGCCGTTTTACGCAGTGCCTGGGCATCGGTGTTAACTGCGAAGAATTCAACACCTTCAATGCGTTCACGCACCATATGCTCTACGGCGTTACCGCCGCCGCCACCGACGCCGATGACTTTAATCACCGCGTCGTTGGTCAGTTCCATAGGTTCAAACATAATTTCTCTCTCCGTTGTGCCTGTCGCCCGAGACCGCTAATTCTCTCCGGTCTCTTAAAAAAATTAAAACTCTTTTCGCAACCAGTTGTTCAGTCGTTTGACCCACGACCCCACTGAGACGCGTTTTTCCACTTCTGCTTCACCACTGAGATGAGATTCCTTCCCGTAGTGGAGCAGGCCCACAGCCGTTGAATAATACGGCTCCTGAGCATAATCCGTTAAACCGGTGATATTCAGTGGCGCACCAATACGCACCTGCGTATGGAACACGCGCTGAGCACAGGCCGCAAGACCTTCAATTTGCGCTGCACCGCCGGTTAATACAATCCCCGCCGCGAGATGATGTTTAACACCCTGCTGACGAAGCTGTTCCTGTAACTGTAAAATCTCTTCGTTGACAAGATTGAGCAGCTCGGTATAGCGCGGCTCAATCACCTCTGCCAGCGTCTGGCGTTGCAGACTGCGCGGTGGACGACCACCTACGCTTGGCACTTCAACGCTCTCATCTTTCCCAACGATAGACCCCAGCGCACAACCATGGCGCACTTTAATCGCTTCTGCATCGCTCGGTGGCGTACCAAAAGCGTAAGCAATATCGCTGGTCACAACATTCCCTGCGTAAGGGATCACTTTGGTGTGGCGCAGAGCACCGCCGGTATATACGGCCATGTCCATTGTACCACCACCAATATCGACCACACAGACGCCCAGTTCACGTTCATCTTCGGTCAGCACGGAATAACTTGCCGCCAGACCTGCGAAAATAAGTTGGTCAACTTTCAGGCCACAACGTTCAACAGCTTTTACAATGTTCTTCGCCATATCGTTGTGACATGTGATCAGGTGCACTTTTGCCTGCATACGCACGCCAGAAAGGCCTACCGGGTTCTTGATCCCTTCCTGGTAGTCGATGGCATATTCCTGCGGGATCACATGCAGCACGCGATGCTCATCGCGGACACGCACGGATTTCGCCGTATGCACAACGTTTTCAACGTCTTCCTGTGTTACTTCTTCTTCAGAAATCGGTACCATACCGATTTCGTTCTGGCAGCTAATATGCTTACCAGAAAGGGCCAGATAGACAGAAGAAATCTGGCAATCTGCCATCAATTCAGCCTGATCGATGGCGCGCTGTACGCATTTCACCACCGATTCAAGATCGTTTACCCCACCTTTATCCATACCACGGGACGGGCAACTGCCCACGCCAATGATATTGACCATACCGTCGGGCAGAACTTCCCCTACTAAAGCGGCAACCTTCGCGGTGCCAATCTCCAGTCCAACTACCAGTTTTCTGTCCGTCGCCTTGATCATTGTTGTTCTGCCTGTACCTGTGCCTGATTCTGTTGCTGATTAGGTTCCTCGACCGGAGCCGGTACCCAACCGACTGCTGCGCCTGAGTCATAGCGCAAATCAACGTAGCTTATCCGTTTGCCGTCAGTCTGTGCCTGCTGCTGTAAAACCGGGTAAAGTTCTACAAAACGCGCCAGACGCTTCATTGTGTCGCCGCGCCCCAGGTTAAGCTTTATGCCGTTCGTTAACGTCAACTGCCAGGAGCGGCGTGCCGTCATGGCAGCATCTTTTAACGTGAACCTGTCTTTTGCCAGCACCTGTCCCATTTCGCGAAAACCCTGTAACACTTCATTTTCGCTACCTTCAGGGCCATACAACATCGGTAGATTTTGCTTGTTGACACGATCGGTCGGAACGCTGAAGGAATTTCCGTCTACGTCAACCATGTGCTGATCATTCCAACGCGCAATGGGCACATATTCAACCAGATGAATCTTCAATTCATCAGGCCATTGCTTTCTTACACTCGCCTGTTTTATCCACGGCAGACGTTCAATCTGGCTCTGGATAATATTGACGTCCTGAGTCATAAAGGTGCCAGGCGATCCCAGCGCCAGAATTGACTGGCGAATATCATCGTTTCGCGTGTAGTGACGTTCACCCGTTACCACCAGCTTAGAAAGCGGTAACCGTTGTGCGTCTTCCATCCAGCCCAGGACCATCCAGCCGCTGATAAACACGGTGCACAGCACCCCGAGCAGGAAAATAATCCCTGCAAGACGCGTTCCATTACTCCGGCGTGAAGAAGTGTATTCTTCTTCGTCATCGCGGTTGCGTGTGTTCAATGCAGCCTGAGACATATCAGCCCGCCTGGTCCAGAATACGTACGACTAACTGCGAGAAACTCATTCCCGCCTGACGTGCAGCCATCGGCACAAGGCTGTGGCTGGTCATGCCTGGCGAAGTATTGGCTTCCAGCAAGTAAAATTGGCCATCACTGTCGAGCATGACATCAATGCGTCCCCAGCCCCGGCATCCAAGAACATTCCAGGCTTTAAGCACCAGGGACTGTAAATCTGCTTCACGTTCTGCTTCAAGACCACTTGGGCAGAAATATTGCGTCTCATCAGAGAGATACTTCGCCTCATAATCATAGAAGACTCCAGCGGGTTGGATACGAATTGACGGTAAAATTTCTTCGCCAAGCATCGCAACGGTAAATTCCGGTCCGCTGAGCCATTTTTCAATCAGAACTTCTTCATCATGTTGAAATGCCAGTTCTAAAGCGGCTGACAAATCTTCAGCTTTATCAACTTTGGACATCCCAACACTTGAACCTTCCCGACTCGGCTTAACAATAACCGGTAAGCCCAGTTCAGCAATGCGTGTATTAACGCTATCCGACAGGCCCAATTCAAATTCGCGACGCGTCAGTGCAACCCATGGCGCGACAGGTAAGCCTGCCCCCTGCCACAGCAGTTTGCTGCGCAGTTTATCCATAGAGATCGCGGAAGCCATCACGCCGCTGCCGGTGTACGGCATGCCGATTAAATCCAGCAGCCCCTGCAGGGTGCCGTCTTCGCCACCACGACCGTGCAGCGCGATAAAGACCTTATCGAAGCCCATCGCTTTCAACTGTGTTACATCCGTCTCTTTCGGATCGACCGGATGGGCATTGACACCACCTTCACGCAGGCCCACCAGTACAGCCGCGCCGGAATTCAGGGAAACCTCACGCTCTGCGGAGGTACCACCAGACAGGACAGCAATCTTATCAGCCATGATGCTCATCCTCCTGGGTTTGCGGCTTCAGTTTGATTTCGGCTAAGGTACGGGCGATTTTGCCGATATTTCCCGCACCCTGAATCAGAATCAAATCGTTACCTGTCAGTACAGGTGCCAGAATTTCTGCCACCTGTACCGGGTCAGAAACCAGAATAGGGTCAACTTTACCGCGGCCACGAATGGTGCGGCATAATGAACGGCTGTCTGCACCTGGAATCGCGGTTTCGCCTGCAGAGTAAACATCCAGCATGAGCAGGGTATCTACCTGTGACAGCACGCTGGCGAAGTCATCATACAGATCGCGGGTACGCGTGAAGCGGTGCGGCTGGAAGATCATGACCAAATTCTTGTCAGGCCAGCCAGCGCGCGCAGCTTTGATGGTCGCGTCCACTTCAGTTGGATGATGACCGTAGTCGTCCACCAGCATCGCGGTGCCGGATTTACCGTTCACGGCGTCCAGCGGGAATTCACCGAGGAAGTCGAAACGACGGCCAGTCCCCTGGAAGCTCTCCAGCGCCCGCAGGATCGCATCGTCATCAATGCCCTCTTCCGTTGCAACAGCAACTGCCGCTGCCGCATTCAGGGCGTTATGACGTCCTGGCGCATTCAGCGTCACGTGCAGCAGTTCTTTGTCCTGACGCGCGAGGGTGAAATGCCCCTGCGCACCAATCTGTTTGTACTCTTCCACACGGACATCAGCATCTTCGCTGAAACCATAGGTGGTGATTTGACGCCCGACACGCGGCAGCAGTTCGCGGATCACCGGATCGTCTACGCACATCACCGCGCGTCCATAGAACGGCAGGTTATGCAGGAAGTTGATGAAAGTCTGTTTTAAGTTCTCGAAGTCACCCTGGTAGGTATCCATATGGTCAGCTTCGATGTTAGTGACAATCGCCACCATCGGCTGCAGGTGCAGGAACGACGCGTCGCTCTCATCTGCTTCCGCAATCAAATAACGACTGTGTCCCAGACGCGCATGTACGCCTGCGGCTTTGACCAGACCGCCATTGACGAAGGTTGGGTCGAGACCCGCTTCCGCATAAATACTGGAGACCATCGCCGTGGTCGTGGTTTTACCGTGGGTACCGGCAATCGCGATACCGTGGCGGAAACGCATCAGTTCCGCCAGCATTTCTGCACGGCGGATCACCGGAATGCGCGCTTCATGGGCGGCAACAATTTCCGGGTTGTCAGAGGAGATGGCGCTCGATACCACCACCACGCTCGCATCGCGCACGTTTTCCGGGCGATGGTTGAAATAGATAGTCGCCCCAAGCGACGCCAGTTGCTGCGTAACAGGGTTTGGCGCGAGGTCAGACCCGCTGATCTGATAACCTTCGTTAGCTAACACTTCGGCAATACCGCCCATGCCAGCACCACCGATGCCAACAAAGTGAATGTGCCGGACGCGACGCATCTCGGGCACGATTGAACGCAGTTTTGCCAGTTGTTGTGTATTCATTCTCTAAACGCCATCGACTACTTAAAATTCGTGCAGCGCAACACGCGCTGCGAGGGTTAAGCCTGGGCTGCCAGGCTCACTTCTTTTGCCACCCGTTCCGTCGCATCAGGGATGGCGGTCGCGCGCGCGCGTTCTGCCATCTCCAGCAATACGTCTCTGTTCCAGCCCGCCAGGGTGGTGGCGACCGCATCGGCGGTAAATTGTGGCTGCTCAAATATTTTCGCGGCCCCCGCTTTCTCGAGCGGCAACGCATTCCAGTACTGCTGTCTGTCTTTGTGCTGGAACGGCACAAACAGCGCGGGTAAACCAGCGGCGGCGATCTCGCTCACCGTCAGCGCGCCTGAGCGACAAACGACGACATCGGCCCAGGCGTATGCTGCTGCCATGTCATCAATAAACTCTGTAACGTTATGCTGCGGCTGCCCCGCCTCGGCATAAGCCTGCTCAACGGTTTGCTGAGCACCTTTGCCGCTCTGGTGCCAGATGGTAACGGCATTCCCCAGCTTTGCAGCAACCTGCGGCATCGTCTGGTTTAAGATGCGTGCGCCCTGAGAGCCGCCGACGACCAGCACACGAACCGGCCCTTCACGGCCCGTCAGGCGAGCATCCGGCAGCGGCAGTGCCAGCACATCCACACGAACCGGGTTACCCACGACGTCCGCTTTCGGGAATGCGCCAGGAAACGCCTGCATGACTTTGGTGGCGATTTTCGCCAGCCATTTGTTGGTCAGACCGGCAATACCGTTCTGCTCATGCAATACGACAGGGATGCCTAACGACCATGCAGCCAGCCCACCCGGGCCAGACACATAACCCCCCATGCCGAGTACAACATCCGGCTTAAAGCGCTTCATGATGGTGCGCGCCTGACGCCAGGCGTTAAAAATCCGCACCGGCGCCAGGAGCAGCGCCTTGATACCTTTGCCACGCAGGCCGGAAATACGAATAAAGTCGATCTCGATCCCGTGCTTCGGCACCAGATCGGCTTCCATGCGGTCTGCGGTTCCAAGCCAGCGAACCTGCCAGCCCTGATCCATTAAATGGTGCGCAACCGCCAGCCCCGGGAACACATGTCCTCCGGTACCGCCTGCCATCACCATTAACCGCTTCGGTTGATTCATCGTGAACCTCGTGTAAACGCCTGGGCTTTCTCCAGACGCGTCTCATAATCTATGCGTAACAAAAACATGATGGCTGTCGACATGATCAACAGACTCGAGCCACCATAACTGATCAACGGCAACGTCAGGCCTTTGGTCGGCAGCATACCTGCTGCGGCCCCGACGTTAACCAAAGCCTGGAAACTAAACCAGATACCAATTGAGCAGGCTAAGAAACCTGAGAAACGGTGATCGATTTCCAGCGCTTTCCGGCCAATAGACATGGCGCGGAAAGCGACGAAGAATACCATTAATAACGCTAATACCACACCGATATAACCCAGTTCTTCCGCAATAATGGAGAAGATGAAGTCAGTATGCGCTTCCGGTAAATACTCCAGCTTTTGAACGGAATTACCCAGGCCCTGCCCCCAGAGCTCACCACGTCCAAAGGCCATCAACGACTGCGTCAGCTGATAACCGCTGCCGAATGGGTCTTCCCACGGGTTCCAGAAGGATGTCACACGGCGGATACGGTAAGGCTCGGCGAGGATCAGCAGCACGACCGCTGAGATACCCATTCCGATGATGGCGATGAACTGCCACAGCTTCGCACCCGCCAGGAACAGCATGGCGAGGGTGGTAACAAACAGAACAACTACGGTACCCAGGTCAGGCTGCGCCAGCAGTAACACTGCCAGCACCAGAATCACGCCCATCGGTTTTAAGAAGCCGCGCAGGTTGTTACGCACTTCATCCACTTTACGCACCAGGTAGTTAGCCAGGTAGCAGAACAGGGACAGTTTGGTAAATTCAGCGGGCTGAATACGCAGCGGGCCAAAGGCAATCCAACGCGATGCCCCGTTTACGGAACTCCCCACCACCAGAACGATCAGCAGCATGATGATTGAAGCAATCAACATTGCCGTACTGTGCCGCTGCCAGAACTCCATTGGCAGACGTAAAGTTACCAGCGCCAGGCAGAATGCCAGGATGATGTACAGACCATCACGCTTGGCAAACAGGAAAGGATCGTTCGCCAGACGCTGTCCAACAGGCATTGAGGCCGATGTCACCATAATAAAACCGACCGCCGCCAGCCCCAGTGTGAGCCAGAAGAGCGTGCGATCGTACATGATCAGGCTGTCGTTATCTTTTTGACGAGAGCCCATCACCCAGCCTTTCAGTGCCGCAAACAACCACACCAGGATCCCAAATCCTGGCAGGCGCGGCATTCTCAGGCGAGGGAGAGATAAACGCATCAGCCTAACTCCTTCGCCAGGCGAGTAAAGACATCACCACGCTGTTCAAAATTCTTGAATTGATCGAGGCTGGCGCACGCCGGAGAGAGCAGTACCATATCGCCAGGCTTCACTCGTGGAGCAATCAGGCGCATTGCCTGTTCCATGGTTTCGGTTTGCTCGGCGACCTCAGGGCGCAGTTCAGCCAGTTCACTGCCGTCACGACCAAAGCAGTAGAGACGGATGTTATCGCCAGAAAGATACTGTTTGAGGGAGGAGAAATCAGCCGATTTACCGTCGCCACCCAACAGCAGATGAAGCGTGCCGTCAACGTGCAAGCCGTTCAGCGCAGCCTCAGTGCTTCCCACATTGGTGGCTTTGGAATCGTTAATCCAGCGAACGCCATTATGCTCCAGCGCCAGCTGGAAACGATGCGCCAGACCGGAAAACGTGGTCAACGCTTTCAGGCTGGAAGAGCGTGGTAAACCTACAGCATCCGCCAGTGCAAGCGCCGCCAGAGCATTGGTGTAGTTATGCTGACCAGAGAGTTTCATCTCTTTGACGTTCAGCACTTTCTCACCTTTTACCCGCAGCCAGGTTTCACCTTGCTGACGATTCAGGTGGTAATCACCCATGGTAATACCGAAGCTGATGCAGCGCTCGTCAGCACCACGCACCGGCATGGTCAGAGCGTCATCTGCATTGACCACACAGACTTTGGCATTTTCATACACGCGCAGCTTGGCAGCACGGTACTGCTGCAGACCAAATGGATATCTGTCCATATGATCTTCGGTCACGTTAAGGATCGTCGCAGCGGCGGCATGCAGGCTGGAGGTCGTTTCCAGCTGGAAGCTGGAAAGCTCGAGGATGTACAGTTCACAGCCTTTATCCAGCAGCATCAGCGCGGGCAGGCCAATATTGCCACCTACTCCTGCGTTCATGCCCGCGGCTTTCGCCATCTCACCTACCAGCGTGGTCACGGTGCTTTTACCGTTAGAACCTGTAATTGCAACTACAGGTGCCTGTACTTCGCGGCAGAACAGCTCGATATCGCCGACGATCTCAACACCCGCATCAGCAGCAGCGCTCAGTGACGGATGCGCAAGTGCAATACCGGGGCTTGCGACAATCAGATCGGCTGCCAGCAACCAGTCATCATTCAGACCACCAAGGTGGCGTTCAACCTGTTCCGGCAGCTTGTCCAGACCCGGCGGTGAGACACGCGTATCCATCACCCGTGGTGTCACGCCACGCGCGAGGAAAAAGTCCACGCAGGAAAGGCCGGTAAGGCCCAACCCGATGATAACGACTTTTTTGCCCTGGTAATCTGCCATGATTAACGTACCTTCAGCGTTGCCAGGCCAATCAGCACCAGCATCAGCGAAATAATCCAGAAGCGCACAATGACGCGCGGCTCTGGCCAGCCTTTCAGTTCATAGTGGTGGTGGATCGGTGCCATACGGAAGATGCGCTGGCCGCGCAACTTGAAGGAACCGACCTGCAAAATCACGGACAAGGTTTCGACCACAAACACACCACCCATGATCACCAGCAGGAACTCCTGACGCAGCAGAACGGCAATAATGCCGAGCGCACCGCCCAAAGCCAGGGAACCAACATCACCCATAAAGACCTGCGCCGGGTAAGTGTTGAACCACAGGAAGCCCAGTCCCGCACCGACAATCGCCGTACAGACGATTACCAGCTCACCTGCGTGTCGCAGATAAGGAATGTGCAAATAGTTGGCAAAGTTCATGTTACCGGTTGCCCACGCTACCAGCGCAAAACCCGCAGCCACAAAGACGGTTGGCATAATCGCCAGGCCATCCAGTCCATCAGTCAGGTTGACGGCATTACCGGTACCAACAATGACGAAATACGCCAGCAGGATGTAGAACAGACCCAGTTGCGGCATCACGTCTTTAAAGAACGGCACCACCAGTTCAGTGGCCGGAGTGTCTTTTCCAGCCAGGTACAGCGCAAAGGCTACGCCCAGCGCAATCACCGACATCCAGAAGTACTTCCAGCGGGCGATCAGGCCCTTGGTGTCTTTACGCACCACTTTGCGGTAATCATCAACAAAGCCGATAATGCCGTAACCAATCAGGACGGTCAGCACACACCAGACGTACGGGTTGGAGGGGTACGCCCACAGCAATACTGATACCACAATGGCAGTCAGGATCATGATCCCCCCCATGGTTGGGGTACCACGTTTGCTGAAGTGCGACTCCGGACCATCGTTACGCACGACCTGGCCAAAAGAGAGTTTTTGCAGACGGGCAATCATGCGCGGGCCCATCCACAACGAGATGAACAGCGCAGTCAGCAGGCTGACGATGGCGCGAAACGTCAGATAGGAAAAGACGTTAAAGCCTGAATAATATTTGACCAAATGTTCAGCCAGCCAAACTAACATGTCCCGTTCTCCTGTAATGCGTGCACAACCTCTTCCATGGCGGCACTACGTGAACCTTTCACTAGCACAGTCACAATTTGTTTTTCTGTAATCAACGCGTTGAGGCGTTTAATCAACGCAGCTTTATCGGCAAAATGTTCGCCAACACCGCTGGCGTGGCTAATGGCCTGGCTCAGTTTTCCTGTGCTCAATACGCAGTCCAGTCCCGCCGCTTTCGCCGCTTCACCGACCTGGGTGTGGCAGGCTTCGCTTTCGTCGCCCAGCTCAGCCATATCACCAACCACCATGATGCGGTAACCCGGCATCTCAGACAGTACCTGCACCGCCGCCGTCATCGAACCGACGTTCGCGTTGTAGGAGTCATCCAGCAACAGTTTGTTTTCAGCAAGCTGGATCGGGAACAAGCGTCCCGGCACAGCTTTTAAATGTGCCAGCCCGGTTTTAATCGCTTCATGCGATGCACCTACCGCTGTCGACAATGCCGCCGCCGCAAGCGCATTGGCGATGTTATGGCGCCCCGGCAGTGGCAGCAGTACATCGACGCCACCCGTTGGGGTGGTGAGGGTGAACTCCGTGCCGTGCGACGTCACATGAATATTGGTTGCGGTAAAATCACTGTTGGCCGCATTCGGCGAGAAGCGCCAGGTTTTACGCGAGCCAATAATGCTCTGCCAGTTCAGCCAGTCATTGTTGTCAGCATTCATAATGGCAATGCCGTCGACAGGCAGACCGGTATAGATCTCACCTTTCGCTTTCGCCACACCTTCCAGCGAGCCAAATCCTTCCAGATGCGCAGCCGCCAGGTTATTCACCAGCGCCGCTTCCGGGCGAGTCAAACTCACAGTCCAGGCAATTTCACCCTGGTGGTTTGCCCCCAACTCGATAACGGCAAATTCGTGCTCTTTGGTCAGGCGAAGTAATGTCATCGGCACGCCGATGTCATTATTGAGGTTGCCTGCGGTATAAAGCGTATTTCCACACTGACTCAGAATGGCAGCGGTCATTTCTTTCACGGACGTTTTGCCAGAGGAACCGGTCAGGGCCACGACGCGAGTGGGGACTTGCTGACGAACCCATGCCGCCAGCTCGCCAAAAGCAAGACGCGTATCCTTCACCACAATCTGCGGCAGATCGACCGCCAGTTTGCGGCTAACCAGCAGCGCACCAGCGCCATTTTCTTTGGCCTGCAGTGCAAAATCATGCGCGTCAAAACGCTCACCTTTTAGCGCCACAAACAGACAACCCGCAGTCACTTTGCGGGTGTCCGTCGTCACCGCGTCAATGGTCAGATCCTGACCCAGCAATTCGCCGTGCAGTACCACGGCAGCCTGACTTAACGTGATGCTAATCATGCCACCACTCCCAGCAGACGTGCTGCTGTTACGCGGTCCGAGTAGTCCAGACGACGATTGCCGACAATCTGATAATCTTCATGGCCTTTACCGGCCAGCAGCACCACATCATTTTCCTGCGCCTGCATGATGGTGTTCGTTACCGCTTCGGCACGGCCTTCAACAACACGCGCACGACCTGCGTCCAGCATACCTGCCAGAATATCGTTGATAATGGCGCGAGGCTCTTCGGTACGCGGGTTGTCATCAGTTACGACAGGAATATCCGCGAATTGCTCAGCAATGGCACCCATCAACGGACGTTTGCCTTTATCGCGATCGCCGCCGCAGCCAAACACACACCAGAGTTTACCGGCACAGTGCAGACGTGCCGCTTCCAGCGCTTTTTCCAGCGCATCCGGTGTGTGGGCATAATCAACAACCACGGTCGGTTTTCCTGGCGCGCTGAATACTTCCATGCGTCCACAAACCGGTTGCAGACGTTCAGCAGTTTTCAGTAATTCCGCCATCGGATAGCCCAGCGCCAGTAATGTTGCCAGGGCCAGCAGCAGGTTGCTGACGTTAAACGCCCCCATCAGACGGCTTTCAATTTCCCCTTCCCCCCAGGAAGAGGTAAAGCGGATGGTGGCACCGCTATCGTGGTAGTTCACCTTAACGGCCTTCAACCAGCGACCATGGCAGTTCGGATTAATATGGTCTTCCATCGACACCGCAACCGCATCCGGCAGCTTCGCCAGCCAGCGACGACCTACTTCGTCGTCGGCGTTGATGATGGCTTGACCACAATGATGCGTGGAGTAGAGCAGCCATTTTGCAGCTTCGTAATGCTCCATATCCCCGTGATAGTCGAGGTGATCGCGGCTCAGGTTAGTGAACACAGAGGCTGCAAATTTCAACGCCGCCACACGGTGCTGTACCAGTCCATGCGAAGAAACTTCCATTGCAGCAAAGGTTGCCCCCTGCCCTGCCAGACCAGCAAGAACATGCTGTACGTCAACCGCTGATCCGGTGGTATTTTCCGTCGGACTCACTTTACCCAGCAGGCCGTTACCTACGGTACCCATCACCGCACCGGTTTCACCCAGCAGTTGCGCCCATTGCGCCATGAGTTGTGTGGTGGTGGTTTTTCCGTTTGTTCCCGTCACGCCAACCAGACGTAATTGGTCGGAAGGTTCGTGGTAGAAACGCCCCGCCAGCGCGGAAAGACGCTCATTTAACTGGCTGAGATAGATAACCGGCACCCCGTGCATCTCACGGATCTCACCGTCGGTTGCCTCATCTTTGGCCTCAGCAATAATGGCAGCAACACCTTGCGCAATCGCCTGCGGGATATAACGACGCCCGTCCGCCTGATGACCGACCACCGCCACAAAAAGATCGCCAGATGCAGCCACGCGGCTGTCCAGTACCATCTCTCGCAGTGCTCGCTCCGGTGCATTTGGCACCCACGGAGCGAGAAGGTCGCGCAAATTACGATCTGCCACCTGTACCCTCGCCTTGATTAATTACAAATTCACTTTTTTCGCCCGTCGCCAGCGCATCCGGTTCGATGTTCATGGTGCGCAATACGCCGCCCATAATAGCCCCGAACACAGGCGCGGAGACGGCGCCGCCGTAGTATTTACCCGCCTGTGGATCGTTAATGACGACCACCAGCGCAAAACGCGGATTGCTTGCAGGCGCAACACCTGCGGTGTAGGCAATGTATTTGTTGATATAGCGGCCGTCTGGCCCCACTTTTTTCGCTGTACCGGTTTTAATGGCGATGCGGTAGCCTTTGATCGCCGCTTTCACGCCACCGCCACCAGGCAGTGCCACGCTTTCCATCATATGCACAACGGTACGAACGATAGATTCCGGGAAGATACGCTCTCCCGGTACCGGTGGATCAACTTTAGTAATCGACAGCGGACGATAAACGCCGTAGCTGCCAATCGTTGCGTAGACTCGCGCTAACTGTAACGGGGTTACCATTAGCCCGTAGCCGAAAGAGAAGGTGGCCCTCTCTATGTCAGACCACCGTTGTTTTTGAGGATATAAGCCACTGCGTTCTCCGACCAACCCCAAATTGGTCGCCTTTCCTAGTCCAAAACGTGAGTAAGTCTCTACTAACGCTGAGGACGGCATCGCTAACGCCAGCTTTGAAACACCGACGTTACTCGACTTCTGTAAAACCCCGGTCAGGGTCAATTCGCTGTAGCGCGCCACGTCTTTAATTTCGTGGCCGTTAATACGGTAAGGGATCGTGTTCAGAACCGTGTTTTCATTGACGATGCCGCGCTGCAGCGCCGTCATCACCACCATCGGTTTCACCGTTGAGCCAGGCTCAAACACGTCGGTGATCGCCCGGTTACGCATCGCGTCTTTAGCGGTGCCGGTAAAGTTGTTCGGGTTGTAGGATGGACTGTTGGCCATCGCCAGCACTTCGCCCGTGCTGACATCAACCAGCACGGCGCTACCTGACTCCGCTTTGTTGAAAGCAACGGCATTGTTCAGCTCGCGGTAGACCAGCGCCTGCAAGCGCTCATCAATACTCAGCGCCAGGTTGTGTGCCGCCTGGCTGTCCGTGGACGAGATATCTTCGATCACGCGACCGTAGCGGTCTTTACGCACAATTCGCTCGCCCGGTTGGCCTGTGAGCCACTTATCGAAGCTTTTTTCGACGCCCTCAATCCCCTGGCTATCGACGTTAGTGAAGCCAATGAGGTGAGCAGTTACTTCGCCGGAAGGATAATAACGACGGGATTCCTCACGAAGATGAATACCCGGCAACTTCAGTTTGCGAATGTAGTCAGCCATGTCAGGGTTGACCTGACGCGCCAGATAGATAAAACGTCCTTTCGGGTTAGCGTTGACGCGGGAGGCAAGCTGGTCCAGCGGCATTTTCAGAGCATCGGAGAGCGCTTTCCAGCGGTTATCGAGGGTAATCCCCCCGGCATCGTGCAGCTCTTTCGGATCAGCCCAGATCGCTTTGACCGGCACACTCACCGCCAACGGGCGGCCAGAGCGGTCCGTGATCATCCCGCGGGAAGTGGAAACCTCCTGGACGCGCAGAGAGCGCATATCGCCCTGACGTACCAGCATGTCAGGCGCGACGATTTGTAACCATGCCACGCGTCCCAGCAGGAAACCCAGTGCCAGTAAAATGCAGCCGCAAAGCAACGCAAAACGCCAACTGACAAAGTTGGCCTGTTCTTCCTGACGTTTTGGTTTTAGCGTTTTTGCCGCTGCTTTCATGCGTCGCGTTATCCCTTATTTTTGTACTACGATATTTTCCTGCGAAGGATCAACATGCTGCAGTTGCAGCTTTTCCGTTGCGATCCGTTCAACCCGGCTGTGATCGCCGAGCGCGTTTTCTTCAAGGATCAGATTTCGCCATTCAATATCCAGCGCATCGCGTTCCAGTACCATCTGCTCGCGCTGCGCAGTTAATAAACGAGTGTGGTGGGCTGTGGTGACCACCGTTACTGCCGTCACAATGATGCAAATGAACAAGCAGAGTGGCAGCTTCCCAAACCGCAAAAGATCGTCGCCGATCACGCCAGGCAAGGCATGGCGCTCGTTGCTTCCTAACGAATCCTTAACTTTGCTTAGGGTCTCTGTCACTCTGCTGATCATGCGTTCGTCCTCTCTGCAACACGCAGCACTGAACTACGGGCACGTGGATTCTCTGCCACCTCTTCTTCGCCCGGCATCAACTTGCCTAATGCTCGCAACTGACGGCCACCCAGCTTCCTGAGTTGTTCTTCCGTCATCGGCAGCCCTGCTGGGACTTGTGGACCGCGGCTTTGTTCACGCATGAAGCGTTTCACAATACGGTCTTCCAGCGAATGGAAGCTGATGATGGATAACCGCCCACCCGGGGCCAGCACGTCGAGCGAGCTTTTTAGCGCCAGCTCTATTTCCTCCAGTTCACTGTTTACCCAGATGCGAACCGCCTGGAAGGTACGGGTCGCGGGATGTTTGTGTTTATCCTTCACCGGTGTCGCCGCCGCGATCACCTCAGCCAGCTCTTTCGTGCGGGTCATTGGCTCAATGCGGTTGCGCTCAACAATGGCGCGCGCAATACGTTTGCCAAAGCGCTCCTCGCCGAAGGTTTTGATTACCCATGCAATATCGGCTTCGTCAGCAGTCTGTAACCACTCAGCGGCAGACTGGCCGCGAGTCGGGTCCATACGCATGTCCAGCGGACCATCACGCATAAAGGAGAAGCCACGTTCAGCATCATCAAGCTGTGGTGAAGAGACGCCAAGATCGAGAAGAATCCCGTCGATCTTGCCCGTCAGACCGCGCTCAGCAACATATTCCGCGAGCGCAGAGAAAGGTCCATGCACGATGGAAAAGCGTGGGTCATTGATGGTTTGCGCCACGGCAATCGCCTGCGGATCGCGATCGATTGCCAGCAGACGTCCTTCCGCTCCAAGTTGGGAGAGGATCAAACGCGAGTGACCACCGCGACCAAAAGTACCATCAATGTAGATGCCATCCGGACGAATATTCAGGCCGTTAACGGCCTCGTCCAGTAACACCGTTGTATGTTTATAATTTTCCATCATATTTATAGAGACAAGTCCTGCAGCCGTTCCGATAATGTTGCAGAATCAGACTGCTCAGCGTCGATATCTTCCTTGACCTGTTGATACCAGGTCGTTTCGTCCCACAGTTCAAACTTGTTGAACTGCCCGACCAGCATCACTTCTTTGGTCAGACCGGCATGTTGCCGCAACACAGGTGCAATCAGTAATCGCCCTGCGTTATCCATCTGACACTCACTCGCATGTCCCAATAACAACCGCTGCACGCGGCGTTCCTGCGGGTTCATGCTCGAGAGTCGCGACAGCTTTTGCTCAATAATTTCCCATTCAGGCAAGGGGTAAAGCAGCAGGCAGGGGGAGTTAATGTCAATGGTGCAAACCATTTGACCCGCAGCGTTCTCAATCAGCTGGTCGCGGTATCGGGTTGGTACCGATAAACGCCCTTTGCTGTCGAGATTGACTAACGTAGCTCCACGGAACATGCCAGTCTCACCCCTTCTCACCACTTTAACCCACAAATTCCCACCTAAAGGAGTTTACGGAGCGAGGGAAAAGCTTGTCAAGCCAGGACTCTCCCTGTAAGGACTCAAATGCCCTCTATTTACAGAGTTAAACAGTCCTGGTTAATAACTGCACAACTGGCGAGGCAAAATTAACGTTATGAATATTTGTAAGAAAAAAACCGAATATGCACACGAGCGTTAAGACTCACTCAATATCATCGCAGATAAATATAAAGTGTCAGTTTGCGACGCGGGCAGCATTTTATGACAGATTCTCAGGGGATAACAGCGCCAGATTCACCACCGTGCCCAATAAGCAAGGCGGTTGCCATCTAAGCTGGCACAGGAGAAGGAAAAACGTCTGAATATTCATCGGTCGAATAGGGTTTGTAACAAAACAATACAAAAATAGACGCCTAAACCCGCTTAAACGTTCTTTGATGATCAATTTAAAAGTCAAAATGAATTAAGAGAAATAACCAATTATGATCCCTAAGGAATTATCCTAATTTCTGTCAGGGAATTATCTCTGCGAATTATCGCAACAAAATGGGGCAGATTTCGCCGCCCCAGTCATTTCATTTTTGGCGGTTTAAAATTCCGCGACGGTAGAGATTACGTTTGATACGTGTCAGGCCCGGCTTCGGTTTCCGTGGCTCATCCAGGCTCGCCAGCACAATCTCCAGGACACGTTCAGCCACATCACGGTGACGTTGCGCCACCGCCAGCACCGGGCACTGGAGGAAATCGAGCAGCTCGTTGTCACCGAAAGTGGCAATGGCCAGGTCTGATGGCAGCTTACCTTCCCGACGTAAGGTCACATCCATTACACCTTGCAGAAGAGCAAACGAGGTGGTGAACAGTGCCTGAGGCATTGGGTGCGTCTCCAGCCATTTCTCGAACAGCTGCGCAGCAGCTTCACGTTCATAGCTGTTAGCATAGAGATAGTGAACTTCACGCGGATCGTCTTTCCAGGCGGTCCTGAATCCCTGTTCACGGAGGAAGCTCACAGACAGCTCCGGCAGCGCGCCAAGATAAAGCACGGTTTCAGCCGGAAAGGTTCTTAGCTCTGCAGCCAGCATTTCCGCATCATCCTGATCGGCTCCCACAACACTGGTGAAATGTTCGCGGTCCAGGGCACGATCCAGCGCAACAATCGGGAACGAATCGTTAGCCCAGCGCTGATAAAACGGATGCTCTGGTGGCAAAGAGGTCGAAACGATGATGGCATCCACCTGACGCTGGAGCAGGTGCTCAATGCAGCGCATCTCGTTATCGGGCTGGTCTTCCGAGCAGGCGATCAGCAATTGATAGCCACGCTGGCGAGCCTGACGTTCAAGATAGTTAGCGATACGGGTGTAGCTGGTATTTTCCAGATCCGGGATCACCAGACCAATAGAGCGGGTGCGCCCGGCACGCAAACCGGCTGCGACAGCATTCGGATGGTAGTTATGTTCACGAACCACCGCCATAACTTTTTCAACGGTCTTATCGCTGACACGGTACTGCTTTGCTTTACCGTTAATCACATAGCTGGCCGTTGTTCGTGACACGCCGGCTAGCCGGGCGATTTCATCCAGTTTCACAATTGCCCCTTAAAAAAAGAAAAGAGTCCATGGCCCTGTCAAGGTTATGGTTAAATCTTTTAACATCTAAACGCAGAAAAGCCTTCGCGGCAACCGCTTTTATCTGCGTTGTCGGCTGATTACGCAAAAAAAAGCCCGGCTTTGGTGACCGGGCAGAAAGAGGCGAACCTTTTTGATAACTAACGCATGATTTTTTCGCCGCGTGACAGGCCAACCACGCCCGATCTCGCGACCTCAACAATTTTTGCTACATCCCGCACGGACGCCAGGAAAGCATCCAGCTTGTCACTTGTACCGACCAGTTGAACCGTATAGAGGGAAGGCGTGACGTCGATAATCTGCCCACGGAAGATATCCGCACTGCGTTTGACCTCCTCACGTCCGTAGCCGGTGGCCTGGATTTTCACCAGCATGACCTCACGCTCAACATAGGCCCCCTGCCCCAGCTCGCTCACGCGCAGTACATCAACCAGCTTATGCAGTTGCTTTTCAATTTGCTCAAGCACTTTGGCATCGCCGACGGTTTGAATGGTCATCCGCGACAGCGTCGGATCGTCCGTCGGTGCAACGGTCAGGCTTTCAATGTTATAGCCGCGCTGCGCAAATAGCCCAATGACGCGCGACAGTGCGCCAGACTCGTTTTCCAGTAAAACAGATAATATCCGGCGCATATCAGGTTCTCTCCGTTTTGCTTAACCACATTTCATCCATACCACCACCACGGATATGCATCGGATAAACGTGCTCGGTCCCATCAACAATCACATCCATAAAGACGAGGCGGTTGTTTTTAACGTGTTCAAGCGCTTCAGCGAGCTTCGTTTCCAGCTCAGCAGGATCTGTCACCCGCATGCCAACGTGACCGTAAGCTTCAGCAAGACGAACAAAATCCGGCAGCGATTTCATATATGACTGTGAATGGCGACCTGAATAGATCATATCCTGCCATTGTTTGACCATACCGAGGTAGCCGTTATTCAGGTTCAGCACGAGAACCGGCAGTTCATATTGCAGCGCGGTAGACAACTCCTGAATGTTCATCTGGATACTGCCGTCCCCGGTTACGCAGACGACAGTTTCATTCGGCAGTGCCAGCTTCACGCCCAGTGCCGCAGGCAGACCAAAGCCCATCGTCCCTAAGCCACCCGAGTTGATCCAGTGTCGCGGTTTGTCGAACGGGTAATAAAGTGCAGCAAACATCTGGTGCTGCCCCACGTCTGAGGTCACGTAAGCCTCACCTTTCGTCAGTCGCCACACCGCTTCGATAACCGCCTGCGGCTTAATGTTTTCGCTTTGCGTGTCATATTTCAGACACTGGCGTGCACGCCACTGATCAATCTGCTGCCACCAGTCACGGATCTCATCCAGCGGCTGGGTAGCACTCTCCTGTGCCAGCAGTTCCAGCATTTGCTCCAGAACCTGACGAGCATCACCGACGATCGGCACATCCGCCGACACCGTTTTTGAAATTGATGTTGGATCGATATCGATATGCAGCACAGTAGCGTTCGGACAATACTTCGCCAGATTGTTGGTTGTACGATCGTCAAAGCGCACACCGACGGCAAAGATCACATCAGAATGATGCATCGCCATGTTGGCTTCATAGGTACCGTGCATACCGAGCATACCCAGTGCCTGAGGGTGAGTGGCCGGAAACGCCCCGAGCCCCATCAGCGACGACGCAACAGGAAGATTAAGCTTCTCAATCAGTTCACGGAGCTGCACTTCACATGCAGAATTGATCGCCCCACCACCGACATAAACCACCGGTTTTTTGGCCGTCAGAAGCGTTTGTAAAGCCCGCTTGATCTGACCTTTATGGCCCTGCGTTGTTGGGTTGTAAGAGCGCATGCTCACTGATTCCGGCCAGACATAAGGCAGCTTGTTTGCCGGGTTCAGAATATCTTTAGGCAGATCGACCACCACCGGTCCCGGACGCCCGCTTGCCGCCAGCCAGAAGGCCTTTTTCAGGACACCAGGAATGTCTTCGGTTTGCTTTACCAGGAAGCTGTGCTTCACAACGGGACGCGAAATCCCCACCATGTCGCACTCCTGGAAAGCATCGTAGCCAATCAGTGAGGTCGCCACCTGCCCGGAGAGGATCACCAGAGGGATAGAGTCCATATACGCCGTTGCAATACCGGTGATGGCGTTAGTTGCACCAGGGCCTGACGTGACTAAGACCACGCCCACTTCACCCGTTGCACGTGCCAGGCCATCAGCCATGTGTACTGCCGCCTGCTCGTGGCGTACCAGAATATGGTCAATGCCACCAACCGTATGAAGCGCATCATAGATATCAAGGACTGCGCCGCCAGGGTAGCCGAATACTTGCTTCACGCCCTGATCGATAAGCGATCGCACGACCATTTCCGCGCCAGACAACATCTCCATGCTTTGCCTCCAGGCATTTTGTTATAGACGGACTGCCGAATTCATTTCCACACCGTCTTACGATTGGGATAAACCAATCTTATATTTTGCAGAGTGATCCTTACCTTAACCGCTCGTTATGAGGCAGGCAATTAGCAAACCGGCAGAGCGAAGAGATACTTAAAGCAGAAAAAACAGACATTGGGAGGTGATGTGGTCAATTCATCTGGCATTAGAGGATGCGATGATAAATCATCGCTAAAAAGTGCGATGATTCAGTAATTCATCTATTTTTGCGAGCCTGACAGCAGCCAAAAAAAATCACGACAGGATAAAATATCAATAATCAAAATAAAGTCAGGATAAATCACATATAACGATGCAATTTACCCTGATGCGTTTACCGGCGGCAAATGCTAATGAGCAACTCTTCCATCCACTGATGTCCTTTGTCACGCCCCGCAGCTTCATGCCAGGAAAGATAACAGGTACGGCTATTCAGCTTGAGCGGTAGTGGCAAAATTTGCAGATTTAACTGTTCGGAAAACTCTTCTGCCAGCCAACGCGGCGCAATAGCGACCAGCTGTGTCTGGGAGACAACGTTTAATACGCTAACCATTGCCATCCCCTGATAAGCCACGCAGGCCTGTTTGTCCACGGTGTCATACCACGGCAGACTAAAGGAAGCATATCTGTCGAGTGCCACAACGGCGTGCTGCTCACTATAGACGTCGTTTTCTCGTAGCGGAGAATTCAGCCGCGGGTGTTTTTTACTGGCGACTAAAACCATTTCATCCTTAAAGAGTGGCACGCAGGAGAATTCAGGCCGGCGAAATTCTTCATATCCCAGAACGAACTCCGTCTCCTGATAGCGTAACTGATGTTCTGTGTTTTGATTTAAGGATGATTTAAAAACAAGATTGATATTGGGCGCAATTTCTTCAACTTTATTATAAATAATCGACGTCAAATAATTATCTAATGGGCTACAGACACAAAGATGGAATACTCGCTCACTGCTTAAGGGCTCAAAGCCGGACCCCGGCAGCTCATTTTGAACCAGCTGTAGTGCCTGTCGGATAGAACCGAATAACTGGAATGCACGTGCCGTGGGTTGGATACCTCGCCCATAACGAACAAATAATTCGTCGTTAAACATGATTTTAAGTCTGGCAACAGCATTACTCACGGCAGGTTGTGACATCCCCAGCGCTTGTGCCGCGCGGGTGATATTCTGTTCCTGCATGACAGCATCAAACACCGTCAGAAGATTAAGGTCAACCGTGCGTAATTGCGGTTTAATCCCATCAGAAGTTTGAGGTTGTTTAATATTATTTTCTGGCACTTCAGACTCCACTGTCACGCTACACTCCCTTTGCCAAGGTACGATAATAATCCCGGAAAATATGATTTATCATGCAAATACGATTAGCAAAAGAGAATTATTTAAAATTCGGAATATATAAAGATGATGCAAAGATTAAAAAAAACAAAAGATCGCAAAAGTGATACACTTAACTTTATGCCAGGAATGAAACCATAAACCAAACCAATATTCAATCACCATAAAGTTAATGATGACTTAAGTATTATTAAACTGTTAACGCCATCTATCTACAGTTGGTTAACAACCTGTTATCTCCATTTGTACTTCAACGGCATCAAAAACATTCACCAAACCCATAACTTAATGATATTAAAATAATTTAAGCATAGCGCATTCACTGCAATGTGTTTTTTCAATTTATACCAATTATATTTATTTGTTTCTGTAGTATTTTTTTCAAGTCCAAATTTAGACAATTAGTCGGGTGATAAAAGTAAAAACCAGCACAATTAGCTAATGCAGCCCCCCTGCTTGTTACGCCCTTCAGGTCCGTTTTTATCGTCAGGGGTTGACATGAAAGGCCGTATCCAGTACCACTAAAAGCATATTAAATTTAACGGAGCACGATTCATGATTCGCACCATTCGTTTCACCGGTCTACTACTACTAAACGCATCCACTGTGCGCGGTAGACTGGCGGGCGAAATTCAGCGTTGAATCGTCACCAGTAAGACTAAAAACCCGCGCCACTGCGCGGGTTTTTTTATGCTCGTAGCAAGGCGCCCTAAGACTGACAAGGACCTAACCCATGAGCCAGCAAGTCATTATTTTCGATACCACATTACGTGACGGTGAACAGGCGTTGCAGGCAAGCCTGAGTGTAAAAGAGAAACTGCAGATCGCGTTGGCTCTCGAACGTATGGGCGTCGACGTGATGGAGGTAGGTTTCCCAGTCTCGTCTCCGGGTGATTTCGAATCCGTCCAGACCATTGCGCGTACCATTAAAAACAGCCGCGTATGTGGTCTGGCACGCTGCGTAGAGAAAGATATCGACGTCGCGGCTGAGTCACTGAAAGTTGCCGAAGCCTTCCGTATTCATACCTTTATTGCTACTTCACCGATGCATATCGCAACCAAATTGCGCAGCACCCTGGATGAAGTGATTGAACGCGCTGTGTACATGGTGAAGCGCGCACGCAACTACACCGATGACGTTGAATTCTCCTGTGAGGATGCAGGCCGTACGCCGATTGAAGACCTGGCGCGTGTGGTTGAAGCCGCAATCAACGCCGGTGCCAAAACCATCAACATCCCGGACACCGTCGGTTACACCATGCCTTTTGAGTTCTCCAACATCATCACTGGCCTGTATGAGCGCGTACCGAATATTGATAAAGCCATTATATCTGTTCATACCCATGATGATTTGGGTCTGGCCGTTGGCAACGCTATAGCCGCGGTACACGCTGGCGCACGTCAGGTTGAAGGCGCGATGAACGGTATCGGTGAACGTGCGGGCAACTGTTCGCTGGAAGAAGTGATTATGGCGATTAAAGTGCGCAAAGACATTATGGACGTGCACACCCGCATCAATCACAACGAAATCTGGCGCACCAGCCAGACCGTCAGCCAGATTTGCAACATGCCTATTCCGGCCAACAAAGCGATCGTCGGCACTGGCGCCTTCGCACACTCCTCCGGTATACACCAGGATGGCGTGCTGAAGAACCGTGAAAACTACGAAATCATGACTCCGGAATCGATCGGTCTGAACCAGGTGCAGTTGAACCTGACTTCGCGTTCCGGTCGTGCCGCAGTAAAACACCGTATGGAAGAGATGGGTTATCAGGACAGCGATTACAACATGGATCAGTTGTATGACGCGTTCCTGAAACTGGCCGACAAAAAAGGTCAGGTGTTCGACTATGACCTGGAAGCGCTGGCCTTTATTAACAAGCAGCAGGAAGAACCAGAGCACTTCCGTCTGGATTACTTCAACGTGCAGTCAGGCTCCAGCGATATCGCAACCGCCTCAGTCAAACTGGCCTGTGGTGATGAAATTAAAGCGGAAGCCGCGAACGGCAATGGTCCTGTCGATGCCATCTATCAGGCGATCAATCGCGTTACCGAATACGACGTTGAGCTGGTGAAATATGACCTGACAGCAAAAGGTCATGGCAAAGATGCGCTGGGCCAGGTCGACATTGTTGTCACTCACAATGGCCGCCGTTTCCATGGTGTAGGTCTGGCAACCGATATTGTTGAATCCTCCGCGAAAGCGATGGTGCATGTTCTGAACAACATCTGGCGCGCCGCTGAAGTTGAAAAAGAGTTGCAACGCAAAGCTCAGAATAAAGAGAACAAAAAGGAAACCGTGTAATGTCGAAGAATTACCATATTGCTGTGTTGCCGGGTGACGGTATTGGCCCGGAAGTGATGGCACAGGCGCTGAAAGTACTGGAAGCCGTTCGTTCGCGTTTTGCGATGAAAATCACCACCAGCCACTACGATGTAGGCGGCATTGCGATTGATAATCACGGGACGCCGTTGCCAAAAGCGACCGTCGAAGGCTGCGAAAATGCCGATGCCGTGCTGTTTGGTTCAGTCGGTGGTCCAAAATGGGAACACCTGCCACCGGCAGAGCAGCCAGAACGTGGCGCACTGCTGCCGCTGCGTAAGCATTTCAAGCTGTTCAGCAACCTGCGTCCGGCGAAGCTGTATCAGGGTCTGGAAGAGTTCTGCCCGCTTCGTGCCGATATCGCAGCTAACGGTTTCGACATTCTTTGCGTGCGTGAGCTGACCGGCGGCATCTATTTTGGTCAGCCAAAAGGCCGCGAAGGCAGTGGCCAGCATGAAAAAGCGTTTGATACCGAGGTGTATCACCGTTTTGAAATCGAACGTATCGCCCACATCGCTTTTGAGTCTGCGCGCAAACGCCGCCATAAAGTGACCTCCATTGATAAAGCGAACGTGCTGCAGTCATCCATTCTGTGGCGTGAGATCGTCGGTGAAGTCGCTAAGCAGTATCCTGACGTCGCGCTGTCGCATATGTACATCGACAACGCGACCATGCAGCTGATTAAAGATCCGTCCCAGTTTGACGTGCTGCTGTGCTCCAACCTGTTCGGCGACATTCTTTCTGACGAGTGCGCAATGATCACCGGCTCCATGGGCATGCTGCCATCCGCAAGCCTGAACGAAGAAGGTTTTGGTCTGTACGAACCGGCGGGCGGTTCCGCACCGGATATTGCAGGCAAAAACATTGCTAACCCGATTGCGCAGATCCTCTCCCTGGCTCTGCTGCTGCGCTACAGCCTGGATGCAGGCGATGCAGCAACCGCAATTGAAAACGCCATTAACCGGGCGTTAGAAGAAGGCGTCCGTACCGGTGATTTAGCACGCGGCACGGCGGCAGTCAGTACCGATGAAATGGGCGACATCATTGCCCGCTATGTCGCTGAAGGGGTGTAATCATGGCGAAGACCTTATATGAAAAGTTGTTTGATGCGCACGTTGTTTACGAAGCACCAAACGAAACCCCGCTGCTGTACATCGACCGTCATCTGGTGCACGAAGTGACCTCTCCTCAGGCATTCGACGGACTGCGCGCGCACAAGCGTCCGGTGCGTCAGCCGGGTAAGACCTTCGCGACTATGGATCACAACGTCTCCACCCAGACCAAAGACATCAACGCGTCAGGTGAGATGGCACGTATCCAGATGCAGGAATTGATTAAGAACTGCAACGAGTTTGGCGTTGAACTGTACGATCTGAACCACCCGTACCAGGGCATCGTCCACGTAATGGGGCCGGAGCAAGGGATTACCCTGCCGGGGATGACTATCGTCTGCGGTGACTCCCATACCGCGACCCACGGCGCGTTCGGCGCACTGGCCTTCGGTATTGGTACATCTGAAGTTGAACACGTACTGGCCACACAGACCCTGAAACAGGGTCGTGCCAAAACCATGAAGATTGAAGTGAAGGGTAAAGCCGCTCCGGGTATCACGGCAAAAGACATCGTGCTGGCGATTATTGGCAAAACCGGCAGTGCAGGCGGCACCGGTCACGTAGTGGAATTCTGCGGCGAGGCCATTCAGGCGCTGAGCATGGAAGGCCGTATGACCCTGTGCAACATGGCCATTGAGATGGGTGCCAAAGCCGGTCTGGTTGCGCCAGACGAAACCACCTTCAACTATGTCAAAGGTCGTCTGCATGCCCCGAAAGGAAATGATTTTGACGAAGCCGTCGCGTACTGGAAAACCCTGAAAACTGACGACGGGGCAACCTTTGATACGGTTGTCACGCTGCAGGCAGAGGAGATTGCGCCTCAGGTGACCTGGGGAACCAACCCGGGCCAGGTGATTTCTGTCAACGACAACATTCCCGATCCGGCCTCTTTCGCTGACCCGGTCGAGCGCGCCAGTGCGGAAAAAGCGCTGGCTTACATGGGGCTGAAACCTGGCGTTCCGTTGACCGACGTAACCATTGATAAAGTATTTATTGGCTCCTGCACCAACTCCCGTATCGAAGACTTGCGCGCTGCCGCCGAGATTGCCAAAGGTCGTAAAGTGGCACCTGGCGTACAGGCACTGGTGGTTCCGGGTTCAGGCCCGGTAAAAGCCCAGGCCGAAGCCGAAGGTCTGGATAAGATCTTTATCGAAGCAGGTTTCGAGTGGCGCCTGCCGGGTTGCTCCATGTGTCTGGCCATGAACAATGACCGCCTGAATCCAGGCGAGCGCTGTGCCTCCACCAGCAACCGTAACTTTGAAGGCCGTCAGGGCCGCGGTGGGCGTACCCATCTGGTCAGCCCGGCAATGGCCGCCGCTGCGGCAGTCACCGGCCATTTCGCCGACATTCGCAGCCTGAAATAAGGAGACAATCATGGCAGAGAAATTTACCCAACATACGGGCCTGGTTGTCCCTCTGGACGCCGCTAACGTCGATACCGATGCGATCATTCCTAAGCAGTTTTTGCAGAAGGTCACCCGCACAGGTTTTGGTGCTCACCTGTTTAACGACTGGCGTTTCCTGGATGACAAAGGCGAAGTCCCTAACCCGGAATTCGTTCTGAACTTCCCGGAATATAAAGGCGCGTCAATCCTGCTGGCGCGGGAAAACTTTGGCTGTGGCTCATCACGTGAGCACGCTCCGTGGGCCCTGACCGACTACGGTTTTAAAGTGGTTATCGCCCCAAGTTTCGCGGATATCTTTTACGGCAACAGTTTCAACAACCAGCTTTTGCCGGTCACACTGAAGGACGAGCAGGTCGACGAGTTATTCGCTCTGGTTCAGGCAAATCCTGGTATTTCGTTTGAGGTGGATCTGGAAGCAGAAGTCGTGAAAGCCGGGGATAAGACCTACAGCTTCAGCATTGATGCGTTCCGTCGTCACTGCATGCTGAACGGTCTGGACAGCATTGGTTTAACACTTCAGCACGAAGCGGCAATTGCAACTTACGAACACAAACAGCCTGCGTTTATGAAGTAAACCTCTGGCCTGCAGTTTATTCTGCAGGCCACGCTTTATTCCTTTACCCACCACTCCTGACACGCCGTTTTCGAAAAAATATCCGCTAATGACATTATATTTAATGTCAATTTAATAATGCCTGCGCAAGATAATCTAAAAGTTGGCTTACAGCGGAAATCTAAATGGAAAAGCAAAATAGCAATGAGTCTCACCTCCGTTCTCAAGAAATACATAAATGCACATTGGTTAGCGTGATAATAAATATATTACTCACTGGTTTTCAAATCGTTGCAGGACTATTTTCCGGCTCGAAAGGGTTAATTGCTGATGGGATTCATTCTCTTTCCGATTTATCTTCTGATTTTGTCGTTCTGATTGCGAACAAGAAAAGCCAGAAAGCCTCAGATATCGATCATCATTACGGTCACCTTCGCTTCGAAAACGGAGCAAAACTTATTATTGGTGCTATTTTGCTGCTTGTGGGCATCGGAATGCTCTGGTCGGCGGGCAATAAACTGTTCAACCCTGAGACGCATCAGATAGTGAAAGGAGCCGCGCTATGGGTAGCGATACTGGCTTTAGTGGTTAAGGAAGGTCTGTTCAGATACATGCTTGCAACGGGAAAACGCATCCAGTCCTCACTACTGATAGCTAATGCCTGGCATGCCCGTTCTGACGCGGCTTCATCCGTGGTTGTCGCCATTGGTATAGCAGGGAATTTAATGGGCTTTCACTCTATGGACCTGGTTGCAGCCCTGATTGTCGGGATGTTCATCGCTCATATGGGATACAAATTCTCTGCTGACGCCCTGCACGACCTGATGGATCGTTCACTTGAACCTGACCTTGAGCGCGACATCAAAACGTGTTTGCTCGAAACCGAAGGTGTCGCCGGGATCCATGACTTAAAAACCCGCAAGATGGGTGACTTAGCCCTTGTCGATGTTCATCTTGAAGTCGACGGAGAATTAAGCGTAAAAGAAGGACATGAAATTGCCGTGAAGGCCAGAAACAACGTGATGCAAAAATTTAATGTGCTTAATGTTATGACGCATATTGATCCCGCACACTAAAACTGTGTGGATGAATACGGTGTGATGCGCTTTATTTATCGTTAAGGTTTCGTTAATTAAACTGCGTCACACTACATCGCATCAGCTCTCTCATCATTGAGGTAAAAAGCGATGAATCCAACAATACGCGATACGCTTCCCCATAAAGAAACCCCTTTTCTTCGCATACTACACATTCTTGTTGCAGTACTGGTGCTGGCCCAGATTATCAATTCCAACTTTACTGAAAGCGAAGCTCTTGGTGAATCGGGTCTGAACGCGATTGTCACCTGGATTCATGTTATTTCAGGCTTTGGTTTAATTTTTTGCGGTATTGCCATGATGGCATGGATGTTAACCCAGCGCGGATTTAAGTATTACTTCGCGTGGCTGGCACTGGACTTCAGCGGAATCGTTGATGATATTCGCACTCTCATGCAACGTCAGCTTCCTGATGCTCACGCTGGCGGTATGGCAGCAACAGTGCAAGGTTTAGGGGTTCTGGCACTGCTGGGCGTCGCACTCTGCGGCGCTGTCTGGTTCGTGCTGAACGCCACGCTCGGACCGGTTTCATCCGTCACGGAATCCGTTTTAGATTTGCATAAATTCCTGACGGTCTTTATTGAGACCTACTTCTGGGCACACGGATTTATGGGTCTCGTGCATATGTACCTGACTTTACGCGCACAACGTAAATATCAGTATTCGGAATAGAAAGGTTTGCTGAGCCCGGAGACCCGGGCTCCGCTCATTCATCCGATCACACATCTTTTACGCGACAGGTCAGCCCAAGCGTAACCAACGAAATCGCCGCAATCATCCAGTAGACCGACGCATGTCCATAGCTTTGCGACAGCGCCCCCTGAATCACCCCCGCCAGAATCACCCCGGTGGAAATACTGTTGGTAAAAAGCGTGGTCGCCGAGCCCGCACGGCCAGGCATTAAATCCTGGAACCAGAGCATGCCTATTCCGGCAACAATCCCAATAAACACAGCGTTAAATAGCTGTAGCGCCAGCAGCGCTTCCCGCGAGTGGAAGAAGATCAGCCCCATGTAGAACACCACCCCGGCAGCCACCGCAATGACCATCATCCTGCGTTTACCAAAACGCTTCACGTAATACCCGGCCAGAATCATCGCCGGAATTTCCAACCCGGCCGCGGTTCCCATTAAGATCCCCGCGAGCTTATCCGGCAGCCCCAGGGAGCTGCTGATCCACAGCGGCATGTCGATGATATACATCGTGTTGCAGGTCCACATCAGCGTGGAGGCGATAAACAGCATGCGGACATTTTTGTCCTGCCAGCCGCTCACCTGAGTAATGGGTTTGTCCGTTGTCTGCTCGACGCGCGCCACAGACGGCAGCGCGAAAGCAATCAACACCAGGCTTATCGCAAAAATGCCTGCCGCAATGGAGAACATGGCGGTAAAGCCGTAATTCAATGCCAGCATGAAGGCCAGAGGCGGGCCAATAACCCACGCCAGGGAAAGCTGAGCACGCATCACCGAACTGAACATCACCACTTCCCGCGCGGAATTGTCGGCATATTCACGCGCCAGTGCGAACAGCTGCGGCATGGCGGTATTAGCCAGCGACGCCAGCAGTACGCCGCAGGTGATGAGCGTCAAATAATGACGATTAAAGGCAAAGAGTAATGCGTTGCCAACGGCCATCGCGCAGCAAAAGAGGATCAGTTTACGTCGATCGCCCTGGCTGTCCGATCGTTTCGCCAGTCCCAGGCTGACCAAAATCCCGGCAATGGCGTTGACGGTATAAAACAAGCCAACCCAGAACGGCTGCGCCCCTACCTCCCGGCTGAGAAACAGACTCAGCGTCGGCGCCTGTAACGCCCCCGCAACGCCCATCATAAAGGACACCAGCATAAAAGCGGCGTAGACGCCATTCAGGCGTCGCCCCATTGTCATCAACCAGAGCATGCGCAAATCCTTGTGAAAGCGAATCAAAATCGGGTGAAAGAATAAACGAAAAAAGCCAGCAAAAACATTTTGCTGGCGGGTGATAAGCACCAATACTCAGTCACACATGATCGAGGCGAGTCAGCGAGAAGAGGCCGCTTTCGTAACGTCCCACTGCATCAGGTCTTCCAGAATTTTCAGCCGTTGCTCTGCACACTGGCGGGCCAGCCAGGACGTTCCTTTTGTCGCTGAAAAATAGTGCTGATAAAACTGACGTGCGGTAGACCTCTTCATAATTTACCTCCTCACTTCATCGGGAACTATTATTGGCTTAATATAGGGATTAATAAATTGCTGATTATTTGTCAGGAGTTCCTCTTTTATGCCTTCCGGTCGACTGCAACAACAATTTATCCGCCTCTGGCAGTGCTGTGAGGGGCAATCGAAGGAGACCACGCTGAACGAGCTAGCTGACCTGCTCAGCTGTTCTCGCCGCCATATGCGTACCCTGCTTAACACCATGCAACAGCAGGGCTGGTTGAGCTGGGAAGCAGAGGCGGGTCGCGGCAAACGCTCGCGTCTGACCTTTCTCTATACCGGGTTGGCGCTACAGCAGCAGCGTGCAGAAGATTTGCTGGAGCAGGATCGCATCGATCAGCTGGTGCAGCTGGTCGGCGACAAAGCAGCCGTACGCCAGATGCTGGTTTCACACCTGGGACGCAGTTTTCGTCAGGGCCGACACATCCTGCGGGTGCTCTACTATCGACCAATGAAAAATCTGTTACCCGGCACGGCGTTGCGTCGCTCTGAAACCCATATGGCCCGACAAATATTCAGCGGCCTGACGCGCATAAATGAGGAAAATGGGGAACTGGAAGCAGATATTGCGCACCACTGGCAGCAACTTTCCCCACTTCACTGGCGCTTTTTTTTACGGCCCGGCATCCACTTTCACCACGGTCGCGAGCTGGAGATGAGCGACGTCATTGACTCTCTTCAGCGCGCGCGCACACTTCCTCTGTATGCCCATGTCTCGCGGATCCACTCCCCGACAGCATGGACCGTTGACATCGAACTGTCCGAGCCAGACCAGTGGCTACCGTGGCTAATGGGTTATGTTCCGTCGATGATCCTGCCACGCGAATGGGCATCTCTGCCCCATTTTGCCAGCCAGCCCGTAGGGACGGGTCCTTACGCAGTGACGCGCAATACCAGCAACCAGCTTAAAATTCGCGCCTTTGACGACTACTTTGGCTATCGTGCGCTGATCGACGAAGTCAACGTCTGGGTTCTGCCTGACATCAGCGAAGAGTTGAGCTGCGGCTTAACGCTGGAAGGGCCAACCGAGGGGGAAAAAGCGGTTGAAAGCCGTCTTGAAGAAGGCTGCTATTACCTGCTGTTTGACGCTCGCAGCCATCGCGGTGCCAGTCGCGAGGTACGCAGGTGGGTTAGCCACGTTCTCTCTCCGGCTAACCTTATTTATCAGGCGGAAGAGCAATACCAGACATACTGGTTCCCGGCCTACGGCCTGCTCCCGCGCTGGCACCACGCCCGACCGGTTCACGGCGAAAAACCTGCCGGGCTGGAGTCGATCACGTTGACCTATTACCGTGACCATGTGGAGCACCGCTTTATCGCCCGGATCATGAGCAAACTGCTGGCGGCTGAAGGCGTTCATCTCGACATTCAGGAAGTCGATTATGATGAATGGCACCGCGGAGATATCGTCAGTGATATCTGGCTGAACAGCGCCAACTTCACCCTACCGCTCGATTTCTCGCTGTTCTCTCACCTGTATGAGGTGCCGCTGATCCAGCACTGCATCGAACGCGACTGGCAGCAGGATGCCGCCCGGTGGCGAGCAGGTGAGATGAACCTGGCCTCGTGGTGTCAGCAACTGCTCGCGCAGCAGGCGATTGTACCGCTGATCCACCACTGGCTGATGATTCAGGGTCAGCGCAGTATGCGCGGCCTGCGGATGAACACCCTAGGCTGGTTTGATTTTAAATCCGCCTGGTTTGCCCCGCCGGAGCCATAACGCTTTCGCAATATTCACCAAATCATTACAATAGCGCCGTTCTCAACGGGGTGCTGCATCACTGATGTGCGCTGAGATAATACCCGTCGAACCTGATCCGGATAACGCCGGCGAAGGGATTTGAGGCTGTTGCTCAAAATCCTTTGCCACTCAACCCTGAGGTGCAAAGTGTTAAAAAAAGTTCTTCCCCTGCTGGCGCTGTTCGCGCTGCCTGCTATTGCGAAGCCCGTTCTGACGGTCTACACCTACGATTCCTTCTCTGCTGACTGGGGCCCAGGCCCGGTGGTGAAAAAAGCCTTTGAAGCTGACTGTAACTGTGAATTGAAATTCGTGGCGCTGGAAGATGGCGTCTCACTGCTCAACCGCCTGCGTATGGAAGGGAAAAACAGTAAAGCTGATGTGGTGCTCGGGCTGGATAACAACCTGCTGGAGGCCGCCTCGCAGACCAAACTGTTTGCCAAAAGTGGCGTAGCTGCAGATGCAGTCAACGTTCCGGGCGGCTGGAAAAATGACACTTTCGTTCCGTTCGACTATGGCTACTTTGCCTTTGTTTACGACAAAAACAAGCTGAAGAACCCGCCGAAAAGCCTGAAAGAGCTGGTGGAAGGCGATCAGAAATGGCGCGTCATTTATGAAGACCCTCGCACCAGCACTCCGGGTCTGGGTCTGCTGCTGTGGATGCAGAAAGTCTACGGTGATAAAGCACCGGAAGCGTGGCAGAAACTGGCCGCCAAAACCGTCACCGTGACTAAAGGCTGGAGTGAAGCCTACGGTCTGTTCCTGAAAGGGGAAAGCGACCTGGTACTGAGTTACACCACCTCCCCGGCCTACCACATTATCGCCGAGAAGAAAGACAACTATGCCGCGGCCAATTTCGCTGAAGGTCATTACCTGCAGGTGGAAGTGGCTGCGCGTACCGCGGCCAGCAAACAGCCAGAACTTGCCGAGAAGTTCCTGAAATTTATGGTTTCACCGGCATTCCAGAATGCCATTCCGGCGGGTAACTGGATGTATCCCGTGACCAACGTAGCGCTGCCAGCAGGTTTCGAGCAGCTGACCAAACCGCAAACTTCTCTGGAGTTTACGCCGCAACAGGTCGCTTCGCAGCGTGCAGCATGGGTAAGTGAATGGCAACGCGCCGTCAGCCGCTAATTCCCGGCTGGTTAATTCCTGGGCTGCTCGCCGCCATGCTGATGGTGGCGGTCAGCCTGGGCGCTTTTCTTGCATTGTGGTTGAACGCGCCAGAGAGTGACCTGCTCTCCCTCTGGCACGACAGCTATCTCTGGCACGTTATCCGCTTTTCTTTCTGGCAGGCGTTTCTCTCTGCCCTGCTGTCGGTGATCCCCGCCATTTTCCTTGCTCGTGCGCTTTATCGCAGGCGTTTCCCCGGCAGGCAGGCGCTGCTGCGCCTGTGCGCCATGACGCTGATCCTGCCCGTGCTGGTAGCCGTGTTTGGCATTCTGAGCGTTTATGGTCGTCAGGGCTGGCTGGCTTCACTGTTCGGCCTGCTCGGTCTGGAGTGGCATTTCTCGCCATACGGGCTTCAGGGCATCCTGCTGGCGCACGTCTTTTTCAATATGCCGATGGCGACACGGCTCTTTTTACAGGCGCTGGAAAATATCCCCGGCGAGCAGCGCCAGCTTGCGGCCCAGCTGGGCATGCGCGGCTGGTCTTTCTTCCGCTTTGTTGAATGGCCGTGGCTGCGCCGCCAAATCCCGCCAGTTGCCGCGCTGATCTTCATGCTCTGCTTTGCCAGCTTTGCTACCGTGCTTTCACTGGGTGGTGGACCGCAGGCAACAACCATTGAGCTGGCAATCTATCAGGCGCTGAGTTACGACTACGATCCTGGTCGGGCCGCGCTGCTGGCGATAGTTCAGATGGTGTGCTGTCTGGTACTGGTGCTGCTGAGCCAGCGTCTGAGTAAAGCCATTCCGCCGGGCAGTAACCAGATAGCAGGCTGGCGCGATCCCCAGGACAGCCTGCGTAGCCGTATCACCGATGTTTTGCTTATTACGCTGGCACTGCTGCTGTTGCTGCCGCCGCTGATGGCCGTTATCGTCGATGGCCTGAACCTCAATCTTCTGTCCGTGTTGCAGCAGTCCGTGCTCTGGCAAGCAACCTGGACTTCACTGCGCATTGCGCTGGCTGCCGGGTTGCTGTGCGTCATACTGACCATGATGCTGCTGTGGAGTAGTCGCGAGCTTTATGCCTGCCATGCCCGTAAAGCCGGACAGGCGCTGGAGCTAACGGGTATGCTGATCCTGGCCATGCCAGGCATTGTACTGGCGACAGGATTCTTTTTACTTTTCAACAGTACCGTAGGTCTGCCGGAAAATGCCGACGGCATTGTGATATTTACCAATGCCCTGATGGCGATCCCTTATGCTCTGAAGGTACTGGAAAACCCGATGCGCGACGTTAATAGCCGCTACGCTCTGCTGTGTCAGTCACTTGGCATTCAGGGCTGGCAACGGCTGAGAGTGGTCGAATTGCGGGCACTAAAACGCCCGCTGGCACAGGCGCTGGCTTTCGCCTGCGTGCTCTCAATCGGTGATTTTGGCGTAGTCGCGCTCTTCGGCAATGAAGATTTCCGCACACTGCCATACTGGCTGTACCAGCAGATCGGCTCTTACCGTAGCCAGGACGGCGCCGTCACGGCACTCTTACTGCTGCTACTCTGCTTTGCCTTATTTACTGTTATCGAAAAACTTCCGGGGCGTGATGTTAAAACTGATTGATGTAACCTGGCTATACCAGCACCTGCCAATGCGCTTCACGCTTTCTGCCCACCAGGGAGAGATGATTGCGGTTCTGGGCCCAAGTGGAGCAGGGAAAAGCACGTTGCTCAATCTGATAGCCGGGTTTCTGCAACCGGCAAGCGGGTCAATAATGATTGAAAACCACGATCATACCCGCACGCCACCCGCCCGGCGTCCGGTGTCGATGCTGTTTCAGGAAAATAATCTTTTCACCCATCTTACCGTACGGCAGAACATCGCCCTGGGGATGGATCCGGGTTTAAAACTGAACGATACCCAACGCCAGAAGCTGGAGCTCATTGCCGGGCAGATGGGGATCACCGGGTTTATCGACCGTCTGCCAGGGGAGCTTTCCGGCGGTCAACGCCAGCGTGTCGCGCTGGCGCGTTGTCTGGTACGCGAGCAGCCTGTTCTGTTGCTGGACGAGCCCTTCTCTGCACTCGACCCGGCGCTGCGCCAGGAGATGCTGGCTCTGGTACAGGAGGTCTGCCAGCGTCAGAAGCTCACCATGTTGATGGTATCGCACAGCATTGAGGATGCCGCGAGGATTGCTCCGCGATCGGTGGTGATCGCGGAGGGTCGCATTTTATGGGATGGCGAAACGGAAGCACTGGTAAGTGGTAAAGCGAGCGCATCACAGCTTCTGGGTATTAGTTAACGGCTGACGACCTTCAATAAAATCTCGCCATACACCGGCATCAGCGGGTGGCGGATCAACGCCACCAGCGCCACTACGGCTATACCGAGCGTCAACGGCGCAAGCCACAAAAGGCGTGAGCGAGGCAGGTAGCGCGTCAGACGATCAATATTCGCTTTTGCGCTGCGCCACAGTCGCCAGCACAGCCATGCGGCGATCCACAGCAGCAGAGCAGTCGCCAGCAATAGCCACTTAAACTCACCGCTTTGCATACCGTCAGGAATATCAATAGCCGCCCCCGCGAGGATCCCCGGCAGGAAGTAAAACGGCGGCCAGAAGACACAGCCGATAATATTCGGCACAACAAATTTTGTGACTGGAAGATCCAGCATCCCGGCGACCATTGGCACCAGCGGACGCGTCGGCCCGACAAAGCGTCCCACCAGGATGGTAAACATGCTGTGCTGATGCAGCGCATGTTCGGTTTTATCCAGCAAGGCTTTGTTCTTTTTCATGAACGACCAGCGGTGCAGCGGCTTCTTAAAGCGCCAGCCCAGCCAGAAGGAGATCCAGTCGCCCAGCAGGCAGCCGATAATCCCGGCCAGCCACGCCTGCAAGAAGTTGACCTCACCGCTGCCAATCAGCGCGCCAAGCCCAGCCATCATCACGGTGCCGGGCAGAATTAACCCGACCAGCGCCAGTGATTCCAGAAACGCTACCAGCGCCACGGCGATGAGCGAGTACATAACGGACTGGGTAATAAAGTGTTCCAGCAAAGCCTGCATAACTATTCCGGTCAGAAAACGAATCAGCGATTCTGCTTAGCGCCCCGCACCGCGTCAAGGCATCAATTGTCTGAATAGTTTACAGGTTGCTTCCACAGTTCACCTGTTTGTTTATCTTTTTTTACCGTTCATTCACAACCCGCGCGGAATTCACTGGGGCTGGCACCCGTGCATTTTTTGAACACACGAGAGAAATAAAGTTGATCTTCAAAGCCCACGTTACGCCCCACGGTGGCAATCGGCATCCGGGTGGTGCTGAGTAACAGCTTCGCCTGACTGATACGCTGGTCCTCACGCCAGCTCAGCACGCTGACGCCAAGCTGCTGACGAAAAAGATGCGACAGCCGCGACGGAGACAGACAGACGTGCTGAGCAACGCTGGCGATATCAAACTGACTATCTGCCAGATGGTCGCTGATGTACTGGCAGGCATCGCGCACGCGGTTATCCAGCGGAGGGTTAAGCGATTCGTTAATGGCCTCCATACGCCGCAGCAGCAGTTGTTCAAGCAGGTTAATCGCCAGCAGTTCGGCATAACGTCCTCCTGCCTGCCCCGCTTCAATGATCTGGGCAAAAAGCTCGCGAAACTGAGCCAGATGGACATCATCCGGTCGATAAAAACCGGTATGCGCAAAAATCGCAGGCCACGAAAGCCACTCCTGCCAGTAGGCGCGCGGACGGAAGTAGACCCACTGGTGATACCACTCTTTTGCATCCGGATGACGTCCGTAGTGGTGGATCTCCCCCGGCGGGAACAACAGAATATCGCCGGGGCGGCAGACAAACTGCTGGTCACCGTTCTTGATGATCCCTTCCCCACGCACGGTCAGGTTGAGGATATACCCTTTCATCCCAAGCGGGCGGTCGACGTAAAAGTCGAGGTATCCCTCAGCCTCGATAGGGGTCAGTCCCGCCACAAGGTGCGCGTTAAACGAGTATCCCGGCAGCAAAGGATCGTTTTGCGTTTCGGCCATAGATTCAGTTCTCCCAAGGGTCCTGAAGGAAACCAATTGTCCATATCGTAAAAAGCAGGTTAAAAATGGCCCGCGAAAAGATCCAAAAAGCATCACGCCGCTTTTACGTCCGCCATGTTTCAGCCTTTTCCCCTGATTTCTCCGCCAGAGCAGGCAGATAACCAGTAACAAAAGTGTCTATAAGTGCGGCAGAAATGTCCACATTGAATATTTGCACGGCGTCACACTTTCCGTTGTAACAGCAATTTAGTCCATAAGATTAGCGGATCCTGCCTGACGATTTTCGCCTCCAGTCTCTAATGTTCTTCCATACCTGTTTTTTTGATGGAGCAACACCATGGCAATTGCGATTGGCCTCGATTTTGGCAGCGACTCGGTTCGCGCGCTGGCAGTGGACTGTACGTCCGGCCAGGAGATAGCAACCAGCGTTGAGTGGTACCCGCGCTGGCAAGAGGGGCGCTACTGCGATGCGCCAAATAACCAGTTCCGTCACCACCCGCGTGACTACATCGAGTCAATGGAAGCGGCAATCAAAACCGTTCTCGCTGAACTGACTGACGCTCAGCGGGCAGAGATTGTCGGGATTGGCGTCGACAGCACCGGCTCCACGCCAGCCCCTGTGGATGCGGAAGGCCGCGTGCTGGCGCTGCGCCCTGAGTTTACGGACAACCCGAACGCCATGTTCGTGCTGTGGAAAGACCATACCGCCGTGGAAGAGGCCGAAGCGATCACCCGCTTGTGCCATCAAGCGGGTAAAACAGATTACTCGCGCTACATCGGCGGCATTTACTCCAGCGAATGGTTCTGGGCCAAGATCCTGCATGTTACCCGCGCAGATGCATCGGTTGCCCAGGCGGCCGTCTCCTGGATTGAACTGTGCGACTGGGTTCCCGCTCTGCTCTCCGGCACCACCCGCCCGCAGGATATCCGTCGTGGTCGCTGCAGCGCCGGGCATAAATCTCTGTGGCACGAAAGCTGGGGCGGCCTGCCTCCGGCTGCGTTCTTCGATGAACTCGACCCGATCATCAACAAGAGCCTGACATATCCGCTGTTTACCGACACCTTCACCGCTGATATCCCTGTCGGGACGCTCTGCGAAGAGTGGGCGAAGCGTCTCGGGCTTCCGCAGAATGTGGCCATCTCCGGCGGCGCGTTTGACTGCCATATGGGCGCAGTCGGCGCAGGTGCACAACCCAATACGCTGGTGAAAGTGATCGGCACCTCGACCTGCGACATTCTGACGGCCGATAAATCCACCGTTGGCAACCGCGCGGTAAAAGGTATCTGCGGCCAGGTTGACGGTAGCGTGGTGCCAGACTTTATCGGCCTTGAAGCCGGTCAGTCTGCGTTTGGTGATATCTACGCCTGGTTTGGCCGCGTGCTGGGCTGGCCGCTGGATCAGCTGGCTGCGGCACATCCTGAACTGAAAACCCAGATAGCCGAGAGCAAAAAACAGCTCCTGCCACAGCTCACTGACGCCTGGGCAAAAAATCCGTCTCTCGATCATCTCCCGGTGGTGCTGGACTGGTTCAACGGCCGCCGTACGCCGTTTGCTAACCAGCGCCTGAAAGGGGTGATTACCGATCTCAACCTGGCAACCGACGCACCTGCGTTGTTTGGCGGTTTGATTGCCGCCACCGCGTTTGGCGCACGCGCCATTATGGAGTGCTTCACCGAACAGGGCATCGACGTGAACAACGTGATGGCGCTGGGCGGTATCGCCCGTAAAAACCCGGTGATCATGCAGGCCTGCTGCGATGTGCTGAACCGTCCGTTGCAGATTGTGGCCTCCGATCAGTGCTGCGCGCTGGGCGCGGCAATTTTCGCCGCCGTCGCCGCGGGTGTTCACGCGGATATTCCGGCTGCACAGCAGCATATGGCGAGCGCCGTCGAAAACACGCTTCAGCCGCGCGCTTCGCAGGCACAGCGCTTTGAACAACTTTATCAGCGCTACCAGCAATGGGCAAAAAGCGCCGAACTCCACTATCTCCCTGTCGCTGCCCCGGCCAAAAGTACCGCGGACACTACGGCAACCCTGACACATTAAGGACACGACGATGACCATTTTTAATAATTATGAAGTGTGGTTTGTGATTGGCAGCCAGCATCTGTACGGGCCGGAAGCACTGAAACAGGTGACGAAACACGCGGAGCACGTCGTTAACGCGCTGAATGCAGAAGCTAAACTGCCGTGCAAACTGGTGCTGAAACCGCTGGGTACCACGCCGGATGAAATCACTCACATCTGCCGCGACGCCAACTACGACGATAAATGCGCCGGGATGGTGGTGTGGCTGCATACCTTCTCGCCCGCCAAAATGTGGATCAATGGCCTGACGATCCTCAATAAACCACTGCTGCAGTTCCATACCCAGTTTAACGCCTCCCTGCCGTGGGACAGCATCGACATGGACTTTATGAACCTGAACCAGACCGCGCACGGCGGCCGTGAGTTTGGCTTCATCGGCGCGCGTATGCGTCAGCAGCACGCCGTCGTGACTGGCCACTGGCAGGATCAGCACGCGCAAAAACGTATCGGCTCATGGATGCGTCAGGCGGTATCGAAACAGGATACCCGCCACCTGAAAGTGGTGCGTTTTGGCGACAACATGCGTGAAGTCGCTGTGACCGACGGCGACAAAGTGGCCGCGCAGATCAAGTTCGGTTTCTCCGTGAATACCTGGGCCGTGGGCGACCTGGTACAGGTGGTGAATGAAATCAGCGATGGTGACGTGAGCGCGCTGGTGGATGAGTACGAAAGCAGCTACCGGCTGACCGCCGCTGCGCAGATCCACGGCGACAAACGTCAGAACGTGCTGGATGCTGCGCGCATTGAGCTGGGCATGAAGCGTTTCCTGGAACAGGGCGGCTTCCACGCTTTCACCACCACGTTTGAAGATCTCCACGGTCTGAAACAGCTGCCAGGCCTGGCAGTACAACGTCTGATGCAGCAGGGCTACGGCTTTGCGGGCGAAGGCGACTGGAAAACTGCCGCTCTGCTTCGCATCATGAAAGTGATGTCGACCGGTCTGCAGGGCGGCACCTCCTTTATGGAGGATTACACCTACCACTTCGAGAACGGCAACGATCTGGTGCTCGGCTCGCACATGCTGGAAGTGTGTCCTTCTATCGCCGTCGAAGAGAAACCGATCCTCGATGTGCAATACCTCGGTATTGGTGGCAAAGCCGATCCGGCGCGTCTGATCTTCAACACGCGTACTGGCCCGGCTATCAACGCCAGCCTGATCGATCTGGGCGATCGTTTCCGCCTGCTGGTCAACTGCGTCGACGCGGTTGAAACACCACACTCCTTGCCAAAACTGCCGGTCGCCAACGCGTTGTGGAAAGCGCAGCCTGACCTGCCAACCGCGTCAGAGGCTTGGATCCTGGCCGGTGGTGCGCACCACACGGTCTTCAGCCACGCACTGGATCTCAACGACATGCGTCAGTTCGCCGAACTGCACGATATTGAGCTGACTGTGATTGATAACGATACCCGCCTGCCAGCCTTCAAAGACGCGCTGCGCTGGAACGAAGTCTATTACGGTTCAAAACGTTAACAGGGGAATCTTTGGCCTGCCGCAGGGCGGGCCTCTTTTCCTGGAGGATTGCATGCTAGAAGATCTCAAACGTCAGGTGCTCGAAGCCAACCTGGCGCTGCCGAAACACAATCTCGTCACCCTGACATGGGGTAACGTTAGCGCCGTTGATCGGGAAAAAGGCGTGTTTGTGATCAAGCCTTCCGGCGTCGATTACAGCGTAATGACGGCGGAAGATATGGTCGTGGTCAGTATCGCCACGGGCGAAGTGGTGGAAGGAACGAAAAAGCCCTCCTCCGACACGCCAACTCACCGTCTGCTGTACCAGTCATTCCCGACGATCGGCGGCATTGTCCATACCCATTCACGCCATGCGACCATCTGGGCGCAGGCGGGACAGTCCATCCCGGCCACTGGCACCACGCATGCGGACTACTTTTACGGCACCATTCCCTGCACCCGTTTAATGACCGATGCAGAGATCAACGGTGAATATGAGTGGGAAACCGGCAACGTGATTGTCGAAACCTTTGAAAAGCAGGGAATCGACGCGGCTCAGATGCCGGGGGTTCTGGTGCACTCCCACGGCCCGTTTGCCTGGGGGAAAAACGCGGAAGATGCAGTGCATAACGCGATAGTGCTCGAAGAAATTGCCTATATGGGGATCTTCTGTCGCCAGCTGGCGCCGCAGTTACCGGATATGCAGCAAACCCTGCTGGATAAACATTATCTGCGCAAGCACGGTGCGAAAGCCTATTACGGGCAATAAACTGTATATATACCCAGCATAAACTATTCAACCAGGCTATAATCATGCCTGGTTTTGTTTTATGGGATAACGGCGTGGCGCAGGCGCAAGAAGGCTTTTTACTGACCCGACACTGGCGGGATACCCCTCAGGGTACTGAGGTTGCATTCTGGCTGGCAACGGACAACGGCCCGCTGAATGTTACGCTGCCGCCACAGGAATCCGTGGCCTTTATTCCTGAAGCACACGTCGAAAAAGCGCAGCAGTTGCTGCGCGGCGAAAATAACTGGCGCATCACGCCGCTTGAACTGAAGGATTTTCACCGGCAACCGGTTTACGGACTTTACTGTCGCGCCCACCGGCAATTAATGCGCTATGAAAAACTGCTGCGTGAAGCGGGTGTCACGCTTTATGAAGCGGATATCCGTCCACCGGAGCGTTTTCTGATGGAGCGGTTTATTACCGCACCGGTTTGGGTCGATGGCACCGAGCAAAACGGCCGAATTGTCGATGCTCGCCTGAAGCCCAACCCGCACTATCGCCCGCCGCTGAAATGGGTGTCGCTGGATATCGAAACCACCCGCCACGGGGAACTGTACTGCATTGGTCTGGAAGGCTGCGGCGATCGGGTTGTCTATATGCTCGGGCCATCCAATGGTGATGCCTCCGCACTGGATTTCCGGCTTGAGTATGTCAATAGCCGTCCTCAGTTACTGGAAAAACTGAATCAGTGGTTCGCTGAGTACGACCCCGATGTGCTGATCGGCTGGAACGTGGTGCAGTTTGACCTGCGGGTGTTGCAAAAACACGCCGAGCGGTACCGAATTCCGCTGATGCTGGGGCGTGGCAACACGGAAATAGAATGGCGCGAACATGGATTTAAAAACGGCGTATTCTTCGCCCAGGCAAACGGCCGCCTGATTATCGACGGCATTGAAGCACTGAAATCCGCCTTCTGGAACTTCTCTTCGTTCTCTCTGGAAACCGTCGCGCAGGAGCTGCTCGGCGAGGGTAAATCTATCGACAACCCCTGGGACAGAATGGATGAAATAGACCGCCGCTTTAACGAAGATAAACCGGCGCTTGCCACCTATAACCTGAAAGACTGCGAGCTGGTCACGCAGATTTTCCACAAAACCGAGATTATGCCGTTCCTGCTGGAGCGCGCGACGGTAAACGGCCTCGCAGCCGATCGACACGGCGGCTCCGTGGCGGCCTTTAGTCATCTCTACTTCCCCCGCATGCACCGTGCGGGGTATGTCGCCCCGAATCTCGGAGAGGTACCACCGCAGGCCAGCCCTGGCGGTTATGTCATGGATTCCCGGCCAGGGTTGTATGACTCCGTGCTGGTGCTGGACTACAAAAGCCTCTACCCGTCGATAATCCGCACCTTCCTGATCGATCCCGTCGGGCTGGTTGAGGGCATGGCCCAACCGGATGATGAGCACAGCACCGAAGGCTTTCTCGGGGCTCGCTTCTCACGCGAAAAACACTGTCTGCCGGAGATCGTCGGAAGCATCTGGCACGGTCGCGACGAAGCCAAGCGCCACGGCAATAAGCCGCTCTCACAGGCGCTAAAAATCATCATGAATGCCTTTTATGGCGTGCTGGGTACCAGCGCCTGCCGTTTCTTCGACCCACGGCTGGCCTCCTCGATCACCATGCGCGGTCACGAGATCATGCGACAGACCAAAGCGCTGATTGAATCCAGGGGCTATGACGTCATCTACGGCGACACGGACTCCACCTTTGTGTGGCTTAAGGGTGCACATTCGGAAGACGATGCCGCGCAAATCGGCAAAGCGCTGGTTGCCTACGTAAACGACTGGTGGCGGGTGCATTTGCAAAAAGAGCGGTTAACCAGCGCGTTAGAACTGGAATATGAAACCCATTTTGCCCGCTTTTTAATGCCCACCATTCGCGGTACCGATCAGGGCAGCAAGAAGCGCTACGCCGGGCTGATTCAGGAAGGCGACGCGCAGAGGATGGTCTTTAAAGGGCTGGAAACGGTACGCACCGACTGGACTCCTCTGGCGCAACAGTTCCAGCAAACGCTCTATCTGCGGGTCTTTCGCAATGAGCCTTATCAGGATTACGTGCGCGAAACCATTGCCAGCCTGATGGCCGGTGAGCTGGACGATCAACTGGTATATCGAAAACGCCTGCGCCGCCCGCTGGCTGAATACCAGCGCAACGTACCGCCACACGTGCGCGCCGCCCGTCTGGCGGATGAAGAGAATGTGCGACGGGGTCGCTCGCCGCAGTATCAAAACCGGGGGACAATCAAATATGTCTGGACCACCAGCGGCCCGGAACCTGTTGATTATCAACAGTCACCACTCGATTACGATCACTACCTGACGCGCCAGCTCCAGCCCGTTGCAGAGGGAATTTTACCCTTCATCGACGATGATTTTGCTACACTAGTGACAGGGCAACTTGGCCTATTTTGACGCGTGACGAAATGGCTGCCATCCAGTACCATAGCGCCCTTTCCATTCCCGGACCCATTTTTCGATGACCGTCTTTTTTGACGGGGTCGAACTATTGCCTGCAATTAAAGATTAGAGCCGAACAACTATGCCTTTTACACTTGGTCAACGCTGGATCAGCGATACAGAAAGCGAACTCGGATTAGGAACTGTCGTTGCCGTCGATGCGCGCATGGTTACCCTCCTCTTCCCTGCCACTGGTGAAAACCGCCTGTACGCTCGCAATGACTCCCCTGTGACCCGCGTGATGTTTAATCCGGGTGACACCGTGACCAGCCATGACGGCTGGCAGCTCAAGGTTGAAGACGTAAAAGAAGAGAATGGACTGCTCGCCTACATTGGCACTCGCCTGGACACTGACGAGACCAATGTCATCCTGCGTGAAGTGCTGCTCGACAGCAAACTGGTTTTCAGTAAGCCGCAGGACCGCCTGTTTGCCGGGCAAATCGACCGCATGGATCGTTTCTCTCTGCGCTATCGCGCCCGTAAGTTCCAGAGTGAACAGTACCGTATGCCGTGGAGCGGCCTGCGTGGTCAACGCACCAGCCTGATCCCTCACCAGTTGAATATCGCCCATGACGTCGGCCGTCGTCATGCACCTCGCGTACTGCTGGCAGACGAAGTGGGTCTGGGTAAGACTATTGAAGCCGGTATGATCCTGCATCAACAGCTGCTTTCTGGCGCAGCCGAGCGCGTGCTGATTGTGGTTCCTGAAACCCTGCAGCATCAGTGGCTGGTCGAAATGCTGCGCCGCTTTAACCTGCGTTTCTCGCTGTTTGACGACGAACGCTACGCAGAAGCCCAGCACGATGCGGACAACCCGTTTGAAACCGAACAGCTGGTGATTTGCTCGCTGGACTTCGTGCGCCGCAGCAAGCAGCGTCTTGAACACCTGTGCGATGCCGAATGGGATCTGATGGTCGTCGATGAAGCGCATCATCTGGTCTGGAGCGAAGATGCGCCGAGCCGCGAATATATGGCAATCGAACAGCTTGCCGAACGTGTACCTGGCGTCCTGCTGCTGACCGCAACGCCGGAACAGCTGGGGCTGGAAAGCCACTTTGCACGTCTTCGCCTGCTCGATCCAAACCGTTTCCATGATTTTGAGCAGTTTGTTGAAGAGCAGAAAAACTACCGCCCGGTTGCCGACGCTGTCGCCCTTTTACTGGCGGGCAAACGTCTGTCCAATGACGAACTCAATACCCTGAGCGATCTGATTGGCGAGCAGGATATTGAACCACTGCTGCAGGCAGCCAACAGCGAAGGTGACAACGCGGAATCAGCACGTAAAGAACTGATCGATATGCTGATGGACCGTCACGGCACCAGCCGTGTTCTGTTCCGTAACACCCGTAACGGCGTGAAAGGTTTCCCGAAACGCGAACTGCACACCATCAAACTGCCACTGCCAACGCAGTACCAGACGGCGATTAAAGTATCCGGAATTATGGGGGCGCGTAAAACCGCCGAAGAACGTGCGCGTGACATGCTCTACCCGGAACAAATTTACCAGGAATTCGAAGGTGATACCGGCACCTGGTGGAACTTTGACCCACGCGTTGAGTGGCTGATGGGCTACCTGACCGCACACCGTTCTCAGAAAGTGCTGGTGATCTGCGCCAAAGCCGCCACTGCACTGCAGCTGGAGCAGGTTCTGCGTGAACGTGAAGGTATTCGTGCCGCCGTGTTCCACGAAGGCATGTCTATTGTTGAACGTGACCGTGCGGCAGCCTGGTTTGGTGAAGAAGACAGCGGCGCACAAGTTCTGCTGTGTTCTGAGATCGGCTCTGAAGGTCGTAACTTCCAGTTCGCCAGCAATCTCGTGATGTTCGATCTGCCGTTTAACCCGGATCTGCTGGAGCAGCGTATCGGTCGTCTGGATCGTATCGGTCAGGCGCACGATATTCAGATCCATGTTCCATATCTGGAAAAAACCGCTCAGTCCGTTCTGGTGCGCTGGTTCCACGAAGGTCTGGATGCGTTTGAACATACCTGCCCAACCGGCCGCACCATTTATGATCAGGTTCATAGCGACTTGATCGGTTACCTGGCAGCGCCAGAAACAACCGACGGTTTTGATGAGCTGATCAAATCCTGCCGTGAGAAGCATGACGCGCTGAAAGCACAGCTGGAACAGGGGCGCGACCGCCTGCTGGAGATCCACTCCAACGGTGGCGAAAAGGCACAAGCGCTGGCTGAAAGCATTGAAGAGCAGGATGACGACACCAGCCTGATCAGCTTCTCCATGAACCTGTTCGACATCGTCGGGATCAATCAGGACGATCGCGGTGAGAATATGATCGTCCTGACCCCGTCCGATCACATGCTGGTCCCTGATTTTCCGGGCCTGCCGGAAGATGGCTGCACCATCACCTTCGAGCGCGATGTGGCCCTCTCTCGCGAAGATGCCCAATTTATTACCTGGGAGCACCCGCTGATCCGCAACGGTCTGGATCTGATCCTCTCCGGTGATACCGGCAGCAGCACCATCTCCCTGTTGAAAAACAAGGCGCTGCCGGTCGGTACCCTGCTGGTCGAGCTGATCTACGTTGTGGAAGCACAGGCGCCGAAACAGCTGCAGCTCACCCGCTTCCTGCCGCCGACACCAGTGCGTCTGCTGCTGGACAAAAACGGCACGAACCTGGCCGCACAGGTCGAGTTCGAGAGCTTCAACCGTCAGTTAAGTGCGGTAAACCGTCATACGGGCAGCAAGCTGGTCAACGCGGTTCAGCAGGACGTGCATACCATTCTGCAACTGGGTGAAACCCAGGTTGAAAAAGCGGCCAGGGCGCTGATTGATGCTGCGCGCAGTGAAGCGGACGAGAAGTTGTCTGCTGAACTTTCCCGTCTGGAAGCGCTGAAAGCGGTGAACCCGAATATCCGTGACGACGAGCTGACGGCGATTGAAAGCAACCGCCAGCAGGTGCTGGAAAGCCTGAACCAGGCTAGCTGGCGTCTGGATGCCCTGCGTCTCATCGTTGTGACGCATCAGTAAACGGAGCGCGAAATGGTAATGGAGCCCTACAATCCACCGACGGATCCCTGGCTGGTCATTCTTTATCAGGATGAGCACATTATTGTCGTCAACAAGCCAAGCGGCTTGTTGTCCGTGCCAGGGCGTCTGGATGAGCACAAAGACAGCGTGATGACGCGCATTCAGCGCGATTATCCGCAGGCCGAGTCCGTCCATCGTCTGGACATGGCAACCAGCGGCGTGATTGTAGTGGCTCTGAATAAAGCGGCGGAGCGGGAGCTTAAACGCCAGTTCCGCGAGCGCGAGCCGAAAAAACAGTACGTGGCGCGCGTATGGGGTCACCCGGCGCAGGAGGAAGGGCTGGTGGATTTACCGCTGATTTGCGACTGGCCGAACCGGCCAAAGCAGAAAGTGTGTTATGAAACCGGCAAGGCGGCGCAAACCGAGTATGAAGTGCTGGAGTACGCGCCGGATAACACCGCGCGCGTATTGTTAAAGCCGATTACCGGACGCTCTCACCAGCTACGCGTGCATATGCTCGCTATTGGGCATCCGATTCTGGGCGACCGCTTCTACGCGCCGCCTGAAGCGCTGGCGATGGCTCCACGTCTGCAGCTCCATGCCCAGACGCTAACCATTACCCACCCGGCCTTCGGTAACGCGATGACGTTTAAAGCCCCGGTGGACTTCTAAAAAAAAGCCCGACACCGTCGGGCTTTTTCTTATTTGAAACCTTTCTTCTCTTTAATGAGCTCGTACGCCTTCTGGATTTCCTGCGCTTTTTGCTTCGCCATCTCCATCATTTCTGGCGGCAGGCCTTTCGCGACCAGTTTGTCCGGATGATGCTCGCTCATGAGCTTACGATAGGCACGTTTAATCGTGGTCTGATCGTCAGAGGGCTTCACACCAAGCACATTGCAGGCGTCCTCCAGCGTCGGGCCACGCTGCGCCTGCTGCCAGGCACCGCCAGATGACTGCTGGTGATAGCCGCCGCCAAATTGCGCACCGCCCTGCATCATCCGCAGGAACTGGTCGAACTGCATACGGGAAATCCCCAGTTCCTCCGCAATGACGTATAAAACATCACGTTCATTAGGATGAAGCGAGCCGTCGGCGAATGCCGCCTGAATTTGAATCTCCAGAAACATCCGAATTAAATCGAAACGACCGAAGCAGATGCTGCGGAACTGACGCATTTTTTCGCGCAATGGATAGTTATCGGATTTACCGATGCGGAACGCATTTTGCGCCTCCAGACGGGAGTCACCATGCAGATTCATACGATCCATAAAGACGCTGGCAATCTGAATATCGGCTTCTGTCACGCGTCCTTTGGATTTGGTTAAGTGCCCCATGACCTCAAAGGTGGTTGAGAAAAAGAGGGACTGGCGCTCGCGCTGGTTGGCAAACCAGGCCATTTTGCGGCTGCGCGCCTTATCAAACATATGGCCGATAATAAGCCCAAGCACAATTCCCCAGAACCCGGCACCCATGATGATGGCGAACGCAACGCCGATTATTTTACCCCAATACTGCATATACTCCCCGGATAGTCATATTCCTGGACGACGCAACGCCATCATCACAGTGTTCAAGCCACGGTCAATTGAAGGACATCGCCTATAATTTGCTTTATCATACTCGTCATTCGATAGCGAGCCTAACACTCTGGCACGCAAACGGCAGGATTAACGCTGGTACTGCGCTGATGAGTAAGATAGTCTCTGAGCGTTTGTAAGCCGTAGCCACTGATGACGGAACAATAAAATACAACGTATGAAAAAACGTATCCCCACCCTCCTGGCCACAATGATTGGCACAGCCCTGTACAGTCAACAGGGGCTGGCGGCCGATCTCGCCTCGCAATGTATGCTTGGCGTCCCAAGTTATAATCGCCCACTGGTGAGTGGCGATACAAATAACCTACCGGTAACCATTACTGCCGACAGTTCCAAAGGTACCTATCCAGACAACGCCACGTTTACGGGCAATGTGGATATTAACCAGGGTAACAGCCGCCTGCAGGCAGATGAAGTGCAGTTGCACCAGAAGCAGCCGGAAGGTGCGGCCGAGCCGGTACGAACGGTGGATGCGCTGGGTAATGTGCACTATGACGACAATCAGGTCATCCTGAAAGGTCCGAAAGCCTGGTCAAACCTGAATACTAAAGATACTAACGTCTGGAAAGGTGATTACCAGATGGTGGGTCGCCAGGGGCGCGGTGACGCTGACCTGATGAAACAGCGCGGTGAAAACCGCTATACCATTCTGGAAAATGGTACGTTTACCTCCTGTCTGCCAGGTTCGAATACCTGGAGCGTGGTAGGAAGCGAAGTCATCCATGACCGTGAAGAGCAAGTTGCCGAGATCTGGAACGCGCGCTTCAAGCTGGGTCCGGTACCGGTGTTCTACAGCCCTTACCTGCAACTTCCTGTGGGTGACAAACGTCGCTCCGGCTTCTTGATCCCTAATGCCAAATACAGCACCACGAACTACTTTGAGTTCTACCTGCCGTATTACTGGAACATTGCGCCCAACATGGACGCCACGATCACGCCGCACTATATCCATAAGCGCGGCAACATCATGTGGGAAAACGAGTTCCGTTATCTGACCCAGGCGGGTACCGGTTTGATGGAACTGGATTATTTGCCATCGGATAAAGTCTTCCAGGATGAGTATCCAACAGAAGGTGATAAACACCGTTGGATGTACTACTGGCGTCACGCTGGCGTAATGGATCAGGTCTGGCGTTTTAACGTCGACTACACCAAAGTCAGCGATCCGCACTATTTCAACGACTTCGATTCCAAGTACGGTTCCAGTACCGATGGCTACGCCACGCAGAAATTCAGCGTTGGTTATGCCATTCAGAACTTCAACGCCACGGTGTCGACTAAACAGTTCCAGGTCTTTAATACCCAGACGCAAAGTACTTACGGTGCAGAACCGCAGTTGGATGTTAACTGGTATCAGAACGATGTTGGTCCTTTCGACACCCGCGTTTACGGTCAGGCGGTGCATTTCGTCAATACCAACTCAAACATGCCGGAAGCAACGCGTGTTCATTTAGAACCGACGATCAATCTACCGGTGTCAAACAACTGGTCGAGCCTGAATACCGAAGCCAAGCTGATGGCTACCCACTATCAGCAGAAAAATGTGGACTGGTACAACAACCGTTATGGCACCGATCTTGAAGAATCCGTGAACCGCGTCCTTCCACAATTCAAAATGGACGGCAAACTGATCTTCGAACGTGATATGGGTCTGCTGGCGGATGGTTATACCCAGACGCTGGAGCCGCGTATGCAGTATTTATACGTGCCTTATCGCGATCAGAGCAAAATCCAGAACTACGACTCCTCTTTCCTGCAGTCTGACTACAGTGGCCTGTTCCGTGACCGTACCTACGGTGGTCTCGACCGTATTGCCTCCGCGAACCAGTTAACGACCGGTGTCACAACGCGCGTTTATGATGAGTCAGCCGTTGAACGTTTTAACGTTTCTGTTGGTCAAATCTACTATTTCACCGAGTCTCGTACCGGTGATGACGATATCAACTGGGAGAAAGATAACAAAACAGGTTCCCTGGTGTGGGCGGGTGATACCTACTGGCGCATGACCGATCGCTGGGGTTTACGCGGTGGCCTGCAGTACGATACGCGTCTCGACAATATTGCCACAAGCAGTGCGGCAATTGAGTACCGTCGTGATGAAGACCGCATGATGCAGTTGACGTATCGTTACGCCAGCCCGGAATATATTCAGGCAACGTTGCCAAACTATGCCAACAGCGAACAGTATAAAGAAGGTATTTCTCAGGTGGGTGGTGCAGCGAGTTGGCCAATTGCCGATCGCTGGTCAATTGTAGGTGCTTACTACTTTGACACCAACGCCAATAAGCCAGCTGACCAAATGGTGGGTCTGCAATACAACTCCTGCTGTTATGCACTGCGCGTCGGTTACGAACGCAAACTTAACGGCTGGGATACTAAAAACAATCAAAGCGAATACGATAACGTGATTGGCTTTAACTTCGAGTTACGCGGTTTGAGTTCCAATTACGGTCTGGGTACGCAGAAAATGCTTCGCTCGAACATTCTGCCGTACCGTAGCTCCTTGTAATGTGCTTGATTTGCAACGTAATCCGCTTTGCGGTTAATTGAAATGGAAAAAGTATGAAGAACTGGAAAACGCTGCTGCTCGGTGTCGCTATGGTTGCGAATACCAGCTTCGCGGCCCCCCAGGTTGTTGATAAGGTCGCTGCTGTGGTTAACAACGGCGTCGTGCTTGAAAGTGACGTTGACGGTCTGATGAAATCTGTGAAGCTCAATTCGGGCGAAGCAGGCCAGCAACTTCCGGATGATGCAACGTTGCGCCACCAGATCCTGGAGCGTCTGATCATGGATCAGATCGTTCTGCAAATGGGTCAAAAAATGGGTGTGAAGGTCACTGACGAGCAGCTTGATCAGGCGATCGCTAACATCGCGAAGCAGAACAACATGTCCCTGGATCAGATGCGCAGCCGTCTGGCCTACGACGGTATCAGCTACGCCACCTACCGCAACCAGATCCGTAAAGAGATGCTGATTTCGGAAGTGCGTAACAATGAAGTGCGTCGCCGTGTCACGATCCTGCCTCAGGAAGTGGACGCGCTGGCAAAACAGGTCGGTAACCAGAATGATGCCAGCACTGAGCTGAATCTGAGCCACATTCTGATCCCACTGCCAGAGAATCCAACCTCCGATCAGGCTGCGGAAGCAGAAAGCCAGGCACGTTCTATTGTCGAACAAGCGCGTAATGGCGGTGACTTTGGCAAGCTGGCGATCACCTACTCCGCAGACCAACAGGCGCTGAAAGGCGGCCAGATGGGTTGGGGACGTATTCAGGAGCTGCCGTCCATCTTTGCCCAGGCACTGAGCACGGCGAAGAAAGGCGATATCGTCGGACCAATCCGTTCAGGTGTGGGTTTCCACATTCTGAAAGTGAACGATCTCCGTGGACAGAGCCAGAATATTTCCGTTACGGAAGTCCATGCTCGTCATATCCTGCTGAAAGTTTCTCCGATCATGAATGATGATCAGGCACGTGCGAAGCTGGAACAAATTGCTGCTGATATTAAGAGCGGTAAAACATCCTTCGCAAATGCTGCAAAAGAGTTCTCTCAGGATCCAGGCTCTGCTAACCAGGGCGGCGATCTGGGCTGGGCAGCTGCGGATATTTATGATCCTGCGTTCCGCGATGCACTGATGAAGCTGAATAAAGGCCAGATCAGTGCTCCGGTTCACTCTTCGTTTGGCTGGCATCTGATTGAGCTGATGGACACCCGTAACGTTGATAAAACGGACGCGGCACAGAAAGACAGAGCCTACCGTATGCTGTTTAACCGTAAGTTCTCTGAAGAAGCGGCAACCTGGATGCAGGAACAACGCGCCAGTGCTTACGTGAAAATTCTGAGTAACTAATGAAACTGCATCGTGTTGTTATCACTCCCGGCGAACCCGCCGGGATTGGGCCTGACCTCGTTGTCCAGCTTGCCCAGCGCAGCTGGCCGGTAGAACTGGTTGTCTGCGCAGATGCAACACTGTTACAAGACCGGGCAACACTGCTCGGTCTACCTTTAACGCTTATCCCTTACGTTGAAGGTCAACAGCCAGCACCGCAACAAGCCGGTACGCTCACGCTGCTTTCTGTTCCCCTTCGTACGCCTGTTGTCCCAGGCCAGCTCAGCACGGAAAACGGCCACTATGTCGTTGAAACCCTTGCGCGCGCCTGCGACGGTTGTCTGAAAGGTGAATTTGCCGCGCTTATCACCGGCCCCGTGCACAAAGGTGTCATCAACGAAGCGGGTATTCCGTTTACAGGGCATACCGAGTTCTTTGAAGAACGCTCGCACAGTCCGAAAGTGGTGATGATGCTGGCGACGGAAGAGATGCGCGTTGCTCTGGTGACAACCCACCTTCCCATTAAGGCCATCCCTGATGCTATCACTCCGGAACTGCTGCGGGAGATCATCGGGATCCTGCATCATGACCTGCAAACCAAATTCGGCATCAAACAGCCACACGTTCTGGTCTGCGGACTGAATCCGCACGCCGGTGAAGGCGGGCACATGGGTACCGAAGAGATCGATACCATTATTCCGGTACTTGAAGAAATGCGTGCAAAAGGGATGAATTTAAGCGGGCCACTGCCTGCTGATACCCTTTTCCAGCCGAAATACCTGGATAATGCCGACGCCGTACTTGCGATGTACCACGATCAGGGCCTGCCCGTGCTAAAATACCAGGGCTTTGGCCGCGGGGTGAATATCACCCTCGGTTTACCTTTTATTCGAACGTCCGTTGACCACGGTACTGCGCTGGATCTGGCAGGCCAGGGGAAAGCGGATGTCGGCAGTTTTATTACGGCGCTTAATCTCGCCATCAAAATGATTGTTAATACTCAATGACTAATCGAGTCCATCAGGGCCACTTAGCCCGAAAACGCTTCGGGCAAAACTTCCTCAACGATCAGTTCGTGATCGACAGCATCGTCTCTGCCATTAATCCGCAGAAAGGTCAGGCTATGGTTGAAATCGGCCCGGGTCTTGCCGCGCTGACCGAGCCAGTAGGTGAACGCCTCGACGAACTGACCGTTATCGAACTGGACCGCGATCTGGCCGCACGCCTGCAAACGCACCCGTTCCTGGGGCCAAAGCTGACCATCTATCAGCAGGATGCCATGACCATGAACTTTGGCGAACTGTCAGAAAAAATGGGACAGCCTCTGCGCGTATTCGGCAACCTGCCGTATAACATCTCCACGCCGCTAATGTTCCATCTCTTTAGCTATACTGATGCCATTGCTGACATGCACTTCATGTTGCAAAAAGAGGTTGTTAACCGACTGGTTGCAGGGCCGAACAGTAAAGCGTATGGTCGTTTAAGCGTGATGGCGCAATATTTCTGCAACGTGATCCCGGTCCTCGAAGTTCCGCCATCTGCCTTTACGCCGCCACCGAAAGTAGACTCTGCGGTTGTGCGCCTGGTGCCGCATAAAACGATGCCGTACCCGGTCAAAGATCTGCGCGTACTGAGCCGTATCACTACGGAAGCCTTTAACCAGCGCCGTAAAACGATCCGTAACAGCCTGGGTAATCTGTTTACGGTTGACGTGCTGGCTGAGTTGGGTATCGACCCGGCAATGCGTGCAGAGAACATCTCCGTAGAGCAGTACTGCAAGCTGGCTAATTACATCAGTGAAAATGCGCCTCCGAAGGAGAGTTAAGCCATGATTGATTCGCCCCGCGTCTGTGTCCATGTACAAAGCGTCTATGTTGAATCTCAATCCTCACCGGATGAAGAACGCTATGTCTTCGCTTACACCGTGACCATTCGCAATCTGGGGCGGATGCCTGTGCAACTGCGCGGGCGCTACTGGCTTATCACCAACGGTAATGGCCGTGAAATCGAAGTTCAGGGTGAAGGTGTGGTCGGTGAACAGCCCCATATCGACCCTGGCGAAGAGTATCAGTACACCAGCGGCGCGGTGATTGAAACGCCGCTGGGTACCATGCAAGGCCATTACGAAATGGTCGACGTTGATGGCAATGTGTTCCGCGTTGCTATTCCTGTGTTCCGTCTCGCCGTTACAACACTCATTCATTAATCTAATGTCTACATATCTGATTGGCGACGTTCACGGTTGCTACGATGAACTGATCGCATTATTAAAACAGGTCGACTTTACGCCCGGACAGGACACACTCTGGCTGACGGGAGATTTAGTTGCGCGTGGCCCCGGCTCTCTTGATGTTTTACGTTTCGTCAAATCGCTGGGAGACAACGTGCGCATGGTGCTGGGCAATCACGATCTGCATTTACTGGCTGTCTTCGCCGGGATCAGTCGCAACAAACCCAAAGACCGGCTCACGCCATTACTGGATGCGCCTGACGCGGACGATCTGATCAACTGGCTACGCCGGCAGCCCTTGCTGCAGGTCGACGAAGAGAAAAAGCTGGTCATGGCCCATGCTGGGATCACGCCGCAATGGGATCTTGAAACGGCGAAAACCTGCGCGCGTGATGTTGAAGCGGTTCTGGCAAGCGACTCATATCCTTTCTTCCTCGATGCCATGTACGGCGATATGCCGAACCACTGGAGCGAAGATCTCAGCGGTCTGGCCCGCCTGCGCTTTATCACCAACGCTTTTACCCGAATGCGTTTTTGTTTCCCGAACGGGCAGCTGGACATGTATTCAAAAGAGACACCGGAAAGTGCGCCCGCCCCGCTCAAACCGTGGTTTGCCATTCCGGGGCCTGTGACAAACGAATACAGCGTGGTGTTCGGTCACTGGGCTGCGCTGGAAGGTAAAGGCACGCCTGAAGGGATCTACGGTCTTGATACCGGATGCTGCTGGGGTGGAGAGTTAACCTGCTTGCGCTGGGAAGATAAAGCTTACTTTGTCCAGCCATCCAACCGACAGCTGGACTTAGGTGAAGACGAGGCCGTTGCCTCCTGAGGTTTATTCCCTCTCCCGTTGGGAGAGGGAAAATCACTTAACGACGTTCCAGAATCTCGAAGCAGTAGCTGTGGGAGTTCTGTGCATCCGCATCGTGAAACTCACTGAAGACAGACTCCCACTCATCCGGATCGTAATCCGGGAAATGGGTATCCCCTTCCACTTCTGCATCAATGTGCGTCAGATAAAGCTTCTGCGCTTTTGGCAGGAACTGCTCGTACACGCGCCCGCCACCAATCACCATGATCTCTTCGGCGTTACCGCATGCGGCAATCGCCTCGTCCACGGATTTCACCCATTCAACGCGATCGTCAGTGCCAGGCTGGCTACTGATAACGATATTCTTACGGCCCGGCAATGGACGACCAATCGACTCCCAGGTCAGGCGGCCCATCACTACCGGCTTGTTTAACGTCGTACGTTTAAACCATGCGAGATCGGCAGGCAGGTTCCACGGCATGGCATTTTCCATACCGATAACACGGTCCACCGCCAGCGCTGCAATCAGACTGATCATTGAAAATTTCCCGGATGCAAAAAATTGCCGCCACTATACGGAAAGCTTAATCTTTCGTCGACTGGCGGCAGGGTAAAGAAACAGAAATTTTTTATTATTGCTGGCAACACCACTTCACACAGAAGGTTTACTCTCTGGTTCGTCTTCCGGGTTACCTGTGTGCTTGCCCTCTTCCGTGCCCTGCCAACCATGACGCTGGATCAGCGACAGATGATTACGGTCTTCATTGATGATCTCTGTCAGCATCGCACTGGTACGTTTAAACACTGCTGCACGCTCAGTGGCTGTACTACCCGCCATCGCTGCCATCTCTTCTACCATATCGGTATTGAAGCGGCGGAACAGGTCTGCACGCTCTCGCGCTTCATACGCGCCAAGCCCCAGATTTTCCAGCGCCATACGACCAGATTTCAGCGCACCTTCAAACGTCTCACGCTCAGGTGCGTCGACGCCCGCCTGCCGCAAGCGGATATAATGATCCACATCCCGTGCACGGGAGATAATGGTCAGCTCCGGGAAATGTTCTTTTACCAGTTCCACCATCTGCATGCTGGTCTCTGGATCGTCGATGGCGTTAATCAGCACCTCGGCTTTTGCCGCCCCGGCAGACTCCAGCAGATCAACACGGGTCGCATCCCCGTAAAAGACTTTCATATCAAATTTACGCAGGGTATCGACATGGTCAGGATCGTGATCGAGGATGACCATTTTAACCCCACTCGACAGCAGTAAACGACCTACAATCTGACCGTAGCGCCCGAATCCGGCGATGATCACCCGCGGCTGTTCTTCGTCAATTTCATCAGCCTCCCGCTCCTGCTCGCTGCCCGATTTTTCCAGACGCGTCAGCACCACCAGCAGAACAGGCGTCGCCGCCATCGACAGCGCCACGGCAAGCGTCAGCGCTTTCGCCCACTCAGGCTCAAGCACGTTTGCCATCTGCGCCGCCCCAAAGACCACGAACGCAAATTCGCTTCCCTGCCCCAGCAGCACGGCAAACCAGCGACGCTGTTTGCCTGGCACCTTCAGCGGACGGGCAATCAACCACAGCATCGCCATTTTAATGACCAGAAAACCGACCAGCAGGATGATGATCCGCAGCGGATGTGTCACCAGCGTGCCGAAGTCGACTGACATCCCCACACCGATGAAAAACAGTCCCAGCAGTAGCCCTTTGAACGGCTCAATATCACTTTCCAGCGCGTGACGATATTCAGAACTCGCCAGCAGTACGCCCGCGAGGAACGCTCCCATCGCCATCGACAGACCGGCCTCTTCAAGCAGCAGGCCAAAACCGAACACCAGGAACAGTGCCACCGCACTGAAGACTTCACGCAGTCCTGAGCGGGCAACAAACCGCAACAGCGGACGGGTTACGTAGCGGCCAAGCAGGACCACCAGCGCCAGCGCCCCTACCACCTTCAATGCCGACAGCGCGAAAGCGCCAAGCGTCGTAGCGGAACCACTTGCCGCCAGCAGCGGGATCATTGCCACCAGCGGAATAGCAGCAATATCCTGAAACAACAGCACCGAAAACGCACTGCGCCCCATCTGAGAGACCGTCAGATTTCGCTCGTTCATGGCCTGCATAGCAATGGCCGTCGATGAGAGCGCCAGCGTCATACCGATAAGCTCAGCCACTTTCCAGTCCATTCCCAACAGAATGCAGAACCCAGCCAGCAGCAGGCCGCAGGCCACCATTTGCAGCGCGCCACCGCCAAATACCGAGGCACGAAGTTTCCACAAACGCTGCGGGTCGAGCTCCAGGCCAATCACAAATAACATCAGCACGACGCCAATTTCAGCGAAATGGAGAATCGCCTCTGCATCCGTGACCAGACGAAAGCCCCACGGCCCAATGACGCAACCCGCAATCAGGTAGCCGAGGACAGACCCCAGCCCCAAACGTACTGCCACGGGCACAATCAGCGCCGCCGCGCCGAGGTAAATCAGCGCCTGTATCAGCGTATGGCTATCCATGGTGCGCCTCCTGCCACTCAAGTAAGCGTTGTTTATAATGACGAGCCTGCGCCTGCAACGTTTCATCGTCGCATACAAATGTACAGTGCATCGCAAAAGGCGGAAGCCAGTTCATTCCGCAATAGAGCGCGGTGGCCTGCAGCGGCTGTGCCAGTACGTCAAAACCCGGGAAGGAACCAATATCAAAGTGGCTTTCCCCACCGCCAGTCGTGACCGCCCACATCAGGTTTTTGCCCTTCAGTGCATGGCCGTTATGACCATATGCCCAGCCATGGGAGAAGACTTTATCAATCCACAGTTTCAGGAGCGGAGGGGTGCTGTACCACTGCATAGGGTGCTGCCAGATAATCAGATCAGCGCGAGAAACCGCTTCCTGCTCAGCGGCGATGTCGATATTAAAATCGGGATAAAGTTGATAGAGGGAACGTATTTCTACGTTATCAAGCGTCCTTACCTGCTCAAGCATCCGCTTATTGGCATGCGAGTGCTGCGGATAGGGATGTGCATAAATTATCAGAATCATTGATTAGCCTGTTGTTACTGCTTTCTTTTAACAAAAGAGTGTAGTCAGTAATTCAGCAGGCTAATAGTGAATATTATTGACGGGCTAACGGCAGAATTCTGAATTAGTTATCCAGTTCGCCCATGGATTTCACCTGGTCACGGTTGATCTGCTCCGTTTTACCGGTCTCAGCATTTTTGTAGGAAACGAGGCCCGTATCGTCATCCACCTGCGGTTTACCATCCGTCACAATAGTACGACCATCGGTGGTTTTTACTGCCTGATTAGATGAACAGCCCGCTACGGTGAATAGCGCTGCGGCAGCAAAGACAGAAGTGATAAGTAATTTATTTTGCATGGTGTTTTCCCCTGCATTCAGTTGGATTTCATTATCGACCTAACTATTTTAGGCTAACTGACTGAATGTGGATGGAAAACCAGAAGGTTCTGAAGGTGGGGGATAATGCCCGGCAACAGAGTGCTGCCGGGCATTTTTACTTACTTGTTAATCTGCGCGTGCATTTCCTGCACCGAAATCACCTTCTCGGTGGCATCCGCGTTCAGCGCCATGGCTGTTGCGAAACCGCCGTTCAGGGTGGTGTCGTAGTGCACTTTGTACTGCAGCGCGCTGCGGCGAATCAGCTTGGAGTCTTCAATCGCCTGACGGCCCGCCGTGGTGTTGATGATGTAGGTGTATTCGCCATTCTTGATACGGTCCTGAATGTGAGGACGACCTTCATGCACCTTGTTCACCAGTCGTGGATTGATACCCGCTTCACCCAGCACAATCGCCGTACCGTGGGTCGCATCCAGCTCGAAGCCCTGTTTCAGCAGCTTGGCAGCCAGGTCAACCACGCGCTCTTTATCGCCTTCGCGAACAGAGAGCAGCGCACGGCCTGATTTTCTCATGGTGGAGCTGCTGCCCAGCTGCGCCTTCGCAAAGGCTTCTGCGAAGGTGCGGCCTACGCCCATCACTTCCCCGGTGGAGCGCATTTCTGGCCCTAACAGTGGGTCAACGCCCGGGAATTTGTTGAACGGCAGTACCACTTCTTTCACCGAGTAGTAAGGTGGGATGATCTCTTTGGTTACGCCCTGCTGAGCCAGCGTCTGGCCTGCCATCACGCGCGCCGCCACTTTCGCCAGTGGAACACCGGTCGCTTTGGAGACGAACGGTACGGTACGTGCCGCACGCGGGTTCACTTCAATCAGGTACACTTCGTTGTCTTTAACGGCGAACTGGACGTTCATCAGACCACGAACCTGCAGCTCGAAGGCCAGCTTCTGTACCTGCTGGCGCATTACATCCTGAATCTCCTGGCTCAGGGTGTACGCTGGCAGAGAACAGGCAGAGTCACCGGAGTGAACGCCAGCCTGCTCGATGTGCTCCATGATGCCGCCAATCAGCACCATTTCGCCGTCGCAGATAGCGTCAACGTCCACTTCTACTGCATCGTCCAGGAAGCGGTCGAGCAGCACTGGCGCATCGTTAGAGACGCTTACCGCGGTCTGGAAGTAGCGACGCAGGTCAGCTTCGTCATAAACGATTTCCATCGCGCGGCCGCCCAGTACGTAGGAAGGACGCACCACCAGTGGGTAGCCAATCTCTTTCGCCTTCTCAACGGCCTGTTCAATCGCAGTTACAGTGGCGTTTGCCGGCTGTTTCAGTTTCAGACGGTCAACCGCCTGCTGGAAACGTTCACGGTCTTCGGCACGGTCAATCGCATCCGGGCTGGTACCGATAACCGGTACACCTGCTGCTTCCAGCGCGCGCGCCAGCTTCAGCGGGGTCTGGCCGCCGTACTGCACGATAACGCCTTTTGGCTTCTCGATACGCACGATTTCCAGCACGTCTTCCAGTGTTACCGGCTCAAAGTAGAGGCGGTCAGAGGTGTCGTAGTCAGTCGATACGGTTTCCGGGTTACAGTTAACCATAATGGTTTCGTAACCGTCTTCACGCAGCGCCAGAGAGGCGTGAACGCAGCAGTAATCGAACTCGATGCCCTGGCCGATACGGTTTGGGCCACCGCCCAGCACCATAATTTTGTCGCGATCGACTGACGGGTTCGCTTCGCACTCATCTTCATACGTGGAGTACATGTACGCGGTATCGGTAGAGAATTCTGCCGCACAGGTGTCGACACGCTTGTAAACCGGGTGCAGGTTGAACTGGTCACGCAGCTTACGGATTTCCGCTTCGCGCACGCCCGCCAGCTTGGCCAGACGCGCATCGGCGAAGCCTTTACGCTTCAGCACGCGCAGGAAGTCAGCGTCCAGACCGTTGATGCCCAGATCCGCCACTTTCTCTTCCAGACGCACCAGCTCTTCAATCTGCACCAGGAACCAGCGGTCAATGTTGGTCAGGTTGAAGACGCCGTCCACAGACAGGCCTGCACGGAAGGCATCGGCGATATACCAGATACGCTCTGCGCCCGCGTCTTTCAGCTCGCGGCGAATTTTGGTCAGTGCTTCCGGGTCATCCAGGCTCACTTTCGGGTCAAAGCCGGTCGCGCCCACTTCCAGGCCACGCAGGGCTTTCTGCAAGGATTCCTGCTGGGTGCGGCCAATCGCCATCACTTCACCGACCGACTTCATCTGAGTGGTCAAACGGTCGTTTGCGCCGGCGAATTTCTCGAAGTTGAAGCGAGGAATTTTCGTCACAACGTAGTCGATAGACGGTTCGAAGGACGCAGGGGTGCGGCCGCCGGTGATGTCGTTCATCAGCTCGTCGAGGGTGTAACCCACCGCCAGTTTCGCCGCTACTTTGGCAATCGGGAAGCCGGTGGCTTTAGAGGCCAGTGCCGAGGAACGGGATACACGCGGGTTCATTTCGATAACAATCAGGCGGCCGGTTTTCGGGTTCACCGAGAACTGCACGTTAGAACCGCCGGTTTCCACGCCGATTTCACGCAGTACCGCCATCGAGGCGTTACGCATGATTTGATACTCTTTGTCGGTCAGGGTCTGGGCTGGCGCAACGGTGATGGAGTCACCGGTGTGGATCCCCATCGCATCGAAGTTTTCGATGGAACAGACGATGATGCAGTTGTCGTTTTTATCACGCACCACTTCCATCTCGTACTCTTTCCAGCCAATCAGCGATTCATCAATCAGCAACTCTTTGGTTGGGGAGAGGTCCAGACCGCGTTCGCAAATCTCTTCGAACTCTTCACGGTTGTACGCGATACCGCCGCCGGTGCCGCCCATAGTGAAGGAAGGACGAATAATACACGGATAACCCACGTCGGCCGCGACGGCCAGCGCTTCTTCCATGTTGTGTGCAATACCGGAACGCGCGGTGTCGAGGCCGATTTTTTTCATCGCCACGTCGAAGCGACGACGGTCTTCTGCTTTATCAATCGCGTCGGCGGTCGCACCAATCATGGTTACGCCGAATTCGGCAAGCACGCCCTGACGCTCCAGTTCCAGCGCACAGTTCAGCGCCGTCTGGCCGCCCATGGTTGGCAGCACCGCATCCGGACGCTCTTTCTCGATGATTTTACGCACCACTTCCCAGTGAATCGGCTCGATGTAGGTCGCATCAGCCATTTCCGGGTCGGTCATGATGGTTGCCGGGTTAGAGTTTACCAGGATTACGCGGTAACCCTCTTCACGCAGGGCTTTACACGCCTGCGCACCGGAGTAGTCAAATTCACAGGCCTGGCCGATAACAATCGGGCCAGCGCCAAGGATCAGGATGCTTTTTATGTCTGTACGTTTTGGCATTGTCTTCTCAGCTCCTGATTATTTAGCGGTCTTACGGTATTGCTCGATAAGTTCGATGAAGTGATCGAACAGCGGTGCGGCATCGTGCGGGCCCGGGCTGGCTTCAGGGTGCCCCTGGAAGCTGAACGCTGGCTTGTCGGTACGGTGGATACCCTGCAGGGTACCATCGAACAGTGATTTATGCGTCACGCGCAGGTTAGCCGGCATTGAGGCTTCATCGACAGCAAAACCGTGGTTCTGCGCGGTGATCATCACCGTGTTGTTGTCGATATCTTTCACCGGGTGGTTACCACCGTGGTGACCGAATTTCATCTTAACGGTGTTCGCACCGCTCGCCAGGGCCAGCAACTGATGGCCGAGACAGATGCCGAAGACCGGGATATCGGTTTCCAGGAAAGATTTAATGGCGTTGATAGCGTAATCGCACGGTGCCGGGTCACCCGGGCCGTTAGAGAGGAAGATACCGTCCGGGTTCATCTTCAGGACTTCTTCCGCAGAGGTTTGTGCAGGCACAACGGTCAGACGGCAACCGCGGTCAACCAGCATGCGCAGGATATTGCGCTTGGCACCGAAATCGTAGGCCACCACGTGGAATGGCAGCTCGCTCTCTTTTTTCGCTTCTGGCAGGTCGCCTTCCAGCGTCCAGCTGCCCTGCGTCCAGCTGTAGGCTTCAGCGGTAGTCACCTCTTTCGCCAGGTCCATGCCGTTCAGGCCCGGGAAGGCTTTCGCTTTTTCCAGCGCCAAGGCCGCATCCAGGTTATCACCTGCAATGATGCAGCCGTTTTGTGCACCTTTCTCGCGCAGCAGACGCGTTAACTTACGCGTATCAATATCGGCAATCGCCACAATGTTATGGCGCTTCAGGTAAGAAGAGAGGTCTTCGGTGTTGCGGAAGTTGCTGGCAATCAGCGGCAGGTCGCGAATGACCAGACCTTGCGCATGTACCTGAGAGGATTCTTCGTCAGCCGCATTGGTGCCGACATTGCCAATATGAGGATAAGTAAGAGTAACGATTTGGCGAGAATAGGAAGGATCAGTGAGGATTTCTTGATAACCGGTCATTGAAGTATTGAAAACGACTTCCCCAACCGCCGAACCTGTTGCCCCTATGGCCCGACCGATAAACTGGGTTCCGTCTTCCAGAACCAATAGCGCTGACTTAATCAAAACACCCTCCAGAGAATATTCACTCACTTTATTTGCATATTAATTCATAACCATGTCATGAATCAATGCAAATGTGTTGCCAGCGGATTTTTGGCAAACGGCGGCATTCTGGAGATTTGGTGGGTAAAAGTCAACTTAAAACGGATATTTTGTTTGTTCTTTTGCAAGCCTGGTATGCAGAAGACGGCTTAACCGACAAAAAGATCAGGTAAATCACCACGGAAAACGCTTGCGCGATAAGTTTAATGAGAAATCTGGCAAGGGAGTAATAAAAAGTAGACCAGGTGGTCAAAATTTACATTTTAGCAACGAAAAAATAGGATGACAGGCTTACTTTTGAAGGCAATATCGCAAATAAAGCTCGAAACAAGAAAAATAAAAGGGCAATAAATTATTGCCCTATGCAATCAAGTAATTACGACTGCAATAACCACATCACGATGGGTAATAAATCTTACAAATTGTTAAGATCCAGCACGTCTCGCATATCAAAAAGACCATTTTCTTTGTCTTTTAACCACAAAGCAGAACGTACGGCACCGTTTGCAAATGTCATACGGCTGGAGGCCTTATGTGTAATTTCAACACGCTCGCCAATATCGGCGAACATTGCGGTATGTTCGCCGACGATGTCACCCGCTCGCACGGTTGCGAAGCCAATGGTGCCCGGCACGCGTTCGCCGGTGTAACCTTCGCGGGTATAAACCGCGCAGTCTTTTAAATCTTTATCAAGTGCATGAGCAATCGCTTCGCCCATTGCCAGCGCCGTACCTGATGGCGCATCAACTTTGTAACGGTGGTGCGCTTCAACAATCTCAATGTCGGTATAGTTACCCATCACCTTCGCCGCTTTCTCCAGCAGCTTGAGCATGACGTTTACGCCCACACTAAAGTTCGCAGCAAAGACAATCGCAATTTCTTTTGATGCATCCTGAATAGCCTGCTTACCTGCGTCGTCAAAACCGGTAGTACCGATGACCATTCCTTTGCCGTGCTGACGGCAAAACGCCAGATGCGTCAGCGTTCCTTCCGGGCGGGTAAAGTCGATGAATACATCGAAGTCATCTTTCACCGCGTCAAGGCTACTCTGAACGGTAACGCCCGTCTTTCCTGCACCCGCCAGCTCACCTGCGTCGGCACCAAGAAGTGAGGAGCCTTCACGTTCCAGGGCCGCACCCAGCGCCACGCCATCCATCTGTAGTGCCGCCTGAATCAGTTGGCGGCCCATACGTCCACCCGCGCCCGCAATCGCGACACGGATCTGTGCATCATGCATAGTTATTCTCTTACGTTAAAATGATGTAAACCGTTTTCAGATTAACCAGCCTTCACGGAGGCTGCCAACTGAAAACACCAATAATTAGAATTTAATGATAAACAGGAAGAGATATCAGTAAAAAGCATAACGATCAGCTAAAACCGCAGGATTCCCGCACCACGAGGGCGGGGGGAAGGATAATCCGTTTTGCCGGTTCATCATTTCCTTGCATGCGGCTATACAGTAACTCTCCTGCCTTGCGCCCAATCTCTTTCGCGGCGACAGATACCGTCGTTAGTGCAGGCTGAACCAGTGCCGCTTCGGTGATGTCATCGAATCCCACCAGGGCAAAATCACGCCCGGGTTCCCGGTTCAATTTGCGTAAACACTGCATAACCCCGAGGGCCACAATATCCTGATAACAAATCGCGGCGGTGATTTCCGGATTATCGGTCAGCAAACTCTCTGCCACCCGCGCACCATCGCTTTGGCTGGCCTGTGAAGTCACAATCCAGGCCGGATTCGGCGTAATACCGTATTCCAGAAGTTTACTGGTAAATCCGCCAATACGCTGCGCCCGTGACCCCGAATTCTGGCTACCACCGATAAAAGCGATCCGCCGATGTCCCATCTTTAAAAGATGTTCGGTCGCCATTTGGGTGCCAAGAAAGTTATCTGTTCCAACAAAATCGAACCCCGGATCGCTAAGCGGTCGTACAACCATAATCGCCGGAATATTGCGTCGCTTCAGGCTATCAAAAAAAGATTGTGGCGTTTCGCGGGCGGCACAGAGCACCATGCCACCCACGTTGTTACGCATCAGCGAATCAACAAACTTTTGCTGTCGCTCGGCGGATTCTTCGCTATTTGCCAGAAACAGCATCAGCTCATGGCGCTCCATCTCATGGCTTAAGCCGGCGGTCATCTCGCCGTAGAAAGGGTTGGTGATGTCATGCAACAGCAGCCCCACCTGATTACTGCTGCGGTTTCGCAGGTTTGCCGCCGTCTGGTTATAGACATAGCCCGATTCATCCAGCGCCTTCAGCACCCTTTCGCGTGTGCTTTGCGAAATACGCCCTTTATTGCACAACACCATTGATACCGTTGCCGTAGATACCCCTGCGCACTTCGCAACATCTGCAAGCGTGATTCCTGTCATGTTGACTCCTTAGTCTTCACTACAGATTAATCGAATAACCTATTTTTTGCATTTTTCCTTGTGAGTCTCTTCACATTACGGCTACCTATCAGGATTCCATTCGTATTTATGGCGGGTTAATCGCGTTAACCACTCTTCTCAAACGCGGTTAATCGAATAACCTTAAATAACGATTACGGAGGATAAGATGACAACTTACGACAAATTCCCCACGGTGACGATTCAGGGTTATGACGACAGCGCCTGGCAAGGTTGGGAGGCGATTATCAGCAGCCTTGATGCAAAAACCCGACAGTGCAGCCGCACCGTACTGGTGATTGATTGCTATCCCGGCGTGCGCATGACCGAACTTGAGAACGCTTTGCTGCCGCAATTGCGTCCGACACTCACAATCAATGTCGAACAAGCGCGACAGGATGAGCGCACCATTCATGAAATGCTGGCACGCAATCTCACGGACGATCGCGTCTTTGGCGTACTCTCCTGCCACCAGCTCGCTGAGTTTTTCGATCCCACTCGTCTGGAAACATTGCAGGCTCAGGTGAGCCAGTGCTCTGAAGGGCTGATTGTGATTTATGGCCCCGGTGCGGCGCTCGTCCATCCGGGTGATGTGCTGGTATATGCCGATCTTCCGCGATGGGAGATCCAGCAGCGTATGCGCAGCGGTGAGATGGGGAACTGGGGCGTAGAGAATCAGCATGAAGATATCCTTCGTCGCTACAAACGCGCCTTTTTTATCGAATGGCGAGTCTTCGATCGCCACAAAACGCCGCTTCTCAAACGCGTCGATTTTTTACTGGATACAACCCGGGCAAACCAGCCCGCGATGGTCAGCGGCGAGGCCCTGCGTGCCGGGCTTGAACAAACGACCTCGCAGCCTTTCCGCGTAGTCCCCTTTTTCGACCCCGGAATCTGGGGCGGCCAGTGGATGAAACAACAATTCGATCTCGATCCCTCTGCACCCAATTACGCATGGTGTTTTGACTGTGTGCCCGAGGAAAACAGCCTGTTACTGCGTTTTGGCGCAGTGCGGATCGAGATCCCCTCTCAGGATCTGGTTCTGCTTGAGCCTCGCGCTCTGCTGGGCGAGAAAGTTCACGCACGTTTCGGCGCGGAGTTCCCGATTCGCTTTGACTTTCTTGATACCATTGGCGGCCAAAACCTAAGCTTCCAGGTCCACCCCGTTACCGAGTACATCCAGCAACAGTTCGGGATGCATTACACCCAGGATGAGAGCTATTACATCCTGGACGCCAGGCCAGATGCCGTTGTTTATCTGGGCACCAAAACCGGTATAGATCCTAAGGACATGATGGACGATCTCAGGCGTGCGGGGCGCGGTGAAAAACCGTTTGATGATGCCCGTTTCGTTAATCAAATCCCGGCCAAAAAACACGACCATTTCCTGATCCCTGCAGGCACAGTGCACTGCTCCGGCGCGGGGACCATGGTACTGGAGATCAGCGCTACGCCGTATATCTTCACCTTCAAACTATGGGACTGGGGCCGCCTTGGGCTGGACGGTCTGCCGCGCCCGGTACACCTGGATCATGGTGAAAAGGTGATCGACTGGCAGCGCGACACGCAGTGGGTACATCAGCATCTGGTGAATCAGTTTGAACCTATCGCAGAAGGAAATTACTGGCGCGAAGAACGAACGGGGCTGCACGAGCGAGAATTTATCGAAACCCGTCGTCACTGGTTTAGCGAACCCGTGTTGCATCACACCGGTGGCGGTGTGAATGTGCTGAATCTGGTGGAGGGAGACGAAGCCATTGTCGATAGCCCAACCGGTGCGTTTGCACCTTTTACCGTCCATTACGCCGAAACCTTCATCATTCCGGCAAGCGTCGGTGAATATCGCATTTCACCGCCCGCCAATTCCTCCAGCCAACCACTGGCGACTATCAAAGCCTGGGTAAGGAGTTAACGATGATTCATTTTATTGTCGCCACCCACGGCCCGCTTGCCAGCGCTCTGCTGGAGAGCGGCCGGATGGTTTATGGCGATCTGCCCGGCGTGCACACCGTTTGTCTGACCGAACAGGCAGGGATAGAGGGCTTCCGCCGTGACTTTTGCGCCACGCTGGAAGCAGCAAGCATAAATGCTGATGGCGTGCTGGTGCTGTGTGATATGCAAAGCGGCACGCCCTGGAATGTGGCTTGCGAGGTCGCGTTTAACCAGCATACACATCCACCTGTCGCCGTGGTCGCGGGGGTCAACTTCCCGATGCTGCTGCAAACCGACGAGGTGATGATGGCGCGCGATGTTCATCATGCTGCCGCGCAAATAATCCAACTCACTCTGCCGACGCTGGTACAGGCGAAAAAGATAGATTCTGAACCGACAGACGATTTTTAAGGAGCTGCATATGAGTATTTCTTTTGTTCGCATCGACGATCGCGTGATCCATGGGCAGCTCATCACACGCTGGGCCAAAGAGCTGCCCTGTGACGGCATCGTTGCCATTGATGATGCCGTTGCGGCCGATCCGCTGCTGTCGTCGGTCATGAAAGGCGCCGTCTCTGACACCAAAGTGTGGCTGTTCGATACCGCAACGGCGATTGAAAAACTGCCCAAAGTGATTGCCAGCGAGAAGCGGTATTTTGTGATAGGCAAATCGCCGCTTACGCTGCAGTGCATTGAACAGGCAGGCATTAGCCTGAAAAACAGCAACGGGAAAATCAACGTGGGGCCGATGAGCGCTCGCGCTAACACAATCACCATCGGCCCGAATCAATCGGTCACGAAAGATGAAGCGGCGGCGTTCGAGTGGCTCACCGTCCAGGGACACGCGATTGAATTCCGCCTGGTTCCCGATGCCAGTTTTTATACCTGGCAGGACGCCAGACAAAAGCTGAAATAAGGAGCGGATCATGTTTATCGAAGCGTCTTTAATTGGCCTGCTGTGTTATCTGGGTGCACTCAGCAGTCCGTGGCTTTTAGGGTTGACTGGCGGTTGGTATCTCATCTCCCGACCGCTTATTTCCGGGATGCTGGTTGGCCTGATCCTGGGCGATATCAAAACCGGGATTATGATTGGCGTAGCGGTGCAGGCAGTGTATATCGCGATGGTGACCCCTGGCGGCTCGATGCCCGCAGATTTAAACTTTGTGGCTTATCCGGCCATTGCGCTGGGGATCCTTTCCGGCAAAGGACCTGAGGTTGCCGTCGCACTGGCAGCGACTATCGGTATCGCCGGAACCATTCTCTTCAATGCGATGATGGTGCTTAATTCATTCTGGAATCATCGGGCGGATGTCGCGCTGGAAAATGGCGATGAGCGAGGAATCTACCTCAACAGCGCCATATGGCCTCAGGTGATGAATTTTGTGCTGCGCTTTGTCCCCACGTTTATCGCCGTCTTTTTTGGCGCGCAATACATTAGCGGCTTTATGGACAGCCTGCCGCAGATCGTACTCTCGACCATGAACGTGCTGGGCGGTATTTTGCCCGCCGTCGGTATTGCCATCCTGCTTAAGCAAATCATCAAAAGCTACACCATGCTCATCTATTTCCTGGTGGGCTTCGTCTGCATCGTTTTCCTGAAACTCAATATGGTTGCGCTGGTGATCGTGGGCGCCCTGCTGGCGCTGATTCATTACAACTACAAGCCTGAGACGCCGCAGGCCGTGGCTTCAGCACCTGTCCCTGATGACGAGGATGAATTCTGATGGAAGAACGTAAACTGACCCGCAAAGATCTGCGCCGCTGCTGGCGGGCGTGGATGATGCACAACCTCTCTTCAATGAGCTTTGAACGACTGGAATCCTTCGGCTTTTGCCTGAGCATGCTGCCGGTGGCAAAAAAACTCTATCCCGATGCAGCACAACGCACCGAGATGCTGCGCCGTCACGCGTCGTTCTACAACACAGAGCCGCAAATTGGCGCGATTGTTAACGGTATGGCGCTGGGTCTGGAAGAGAAGAAAGCCAACGGCGAGCCGATTGATGGTGAAACCATCAACACCCTGAAGGTGGGCCTGATGGGGCCGATAGCAGGGATCGGCGATTCGATGATCCCCGGAATGCTAATCCCCATCCTCCTCAGCATCGGGATGGCGCTGGCGGCAGGGGGGAACATACTTGGCCCGCTGTTTTATACCGTTGCCTGGCTGGCCATTATTATCCCGGGCTCATGGTTCCTGTTTCTTAAAGGCTACCAGATGGGATCAGGCTCTGTGGAGATGCTGGTCAGCAGCAAATCCACCCGCTTACGAGAAGCGCTCTCCCTGCTGGGCGTATTCGTCATGGGCGGCGTGGCGGCCAGCTATGTGAAGCTCGGTACCGGGCTGGAGTTCATCACCCGCGACGGCGTTAACATTCACGTGCAGCAGATGCTGGACGGCATTTTCCCGCAACTGCTTCCGCTGGTGGTGGTGCTGGGTACCTGGTACCTGATGGCAAAACGCGGCGTGTCGCCAGTCAAAGCCATGGTTCTACTGCTGGTACTCGCCGCGCTTGGCGTGGCAACCGGGGTGTTTGCAGGATAAAAAAGCCGGGGCTCTGCCCCGGCTTTTTTTATGGATGGAAATGGTGCCACAACTCTGCCGTTCTGTCAGGGCGCGAGATAAACTGGAACCGAGCCGGATCGTCAATAAACTGCTGATAAATAGGCGCATCCGTAATACCAAACTCACTGTAACGACGCGGTGTGATCATCTGTAACCGCCCTGCCATATAGTGGCTATTATGCTGCCATATAATGTTTTTTCCCTGAACCAGCGGATACCAGGCCAGCCCCTTGCGCGCGCGAACCGCGTCATATTCAAATCCATACTCACGATCGCACCAGGCACCAAAAGTCAGCGGAGTATCAGGCGAGGCCGAAATGGTCGCATGACCCCAGCCCGGTGGCACCAGCACCTTTTCTCCTGGCCCCGCTAAAACGGCAAAACAGCGTCCGGGATCGTCCTCGACATACTCCTGCATGTAAATAATCGCTTTACCTTGCCAGATCTCATAAAGCTCCGGCGGTGACCACCCGCTATGCTGGCTGATGCGGTGGACATGCCCCTGGCTGCGAATTGGCTCATCGCCGAGCGTACCTGCGGCGTAGGTAACCACACCAAAGAGCAACATCCGTTTTTCCAGCTCCGGCCTGTCCATCAGTCGCGCGACATCCATGGCGATGGCGTACACCTGTTCCGGCCCCTGACAATCTGGATCGCGTAGTGACGGGCGGATCTGATCCAGAGTACGGATTTCCGGCATCGGCCCGGTGACATCATCACCATAGCTAAAACCCAGCGGCTGATGGGTAATGGTCATATCAAGGCCATAATCAGACATGACGCACCTCGAAACCTTGCCCGGCGGCAAAGACTCGCAGAGCGAAACCCTCTGCCAGCGCCGCGTAGTCGTGCCCCGCGACGCTTGGCCAGACGGCCAGCGAGGAGAGCGTCTCATTACCGGTGTTGATCAAACGGTGCGCCGTAAAAGGAGGAATGATGTGTACCGACCCTGCCGCTACCTGCTCAACACGTGCATCGCCCGCCTCCGTTTGCAACACCAGTAAGCCGCTGCCACGCAAGCCAAAATAGACTTCACCCTGTTCACGGCGCTCATGAAAATGACCACGCGTCATAAAGAACTCATCATCAACTTTACCTGCATAAAGGTGAGTGACACCAACGTAGAGCGCCCCCTCAGCCATGGGGGATTCCAGTACCTCAACGTCGTATACGCTTTGTTGGGGGTCGCGACACCTCCACTCCTCGCGGTTAGCGAAGATGCAGGGAAGATCGGCAAGGCGGGTTGTCTTGCGAATAAGCGGGCCTCTGGCTAGCGCGCCAGTCGCCCATGCCACCTGAGGTGGCAGAATAATTTCTGGTTCCATAGTCATCTCCGGCCCAAGGAGAACAGCAACATCAGCCTATCAGATTAAACGATTAACCTGCCGATGAAGGCACCAATGTTGATGGTGAATCACAGTTAACCAGAAACAAAAATGCCGGTAGCTTTCGCCACCGGCATTTTCCAGACAGAGAGTAAACTATTCCACTTCGCGGGCGTCGATACGCAGTTCTTTAGGGACTTCGAAAACGATGTTCTCTTCGCGTCCTTCCAGCGGAACCGCTTCGCCACCGCCCAACTCCTGCAAGCGGGCAATCACGTTCTGAACCAGGATATCTGGTGCAGAAGCGCCTGCGGTAACGCCGACGCAGGCCGCATTTTTCACCCACGCTTCCTGAATGTCCGTTGCATCGTCAATCAGGAATGCCGCTTTCCCCATACGCTGCGCAAGCTCGGCCAGGCGGTTGGAGTTAGAGGAGTTCTTCGAACCAACAACCAGCACCACATCCGCCTGTTCAGCCAGTGCACGCACCGCTTCCTGACGATTAGTGGTCGCGTAGCAGATGTCATCTTTACGCGGCCCGACAATTTTCGGGAAACGCTGGCGCAGGGCGTCAATCACGTCAGAGGTATCGTCCACGGAGAGCGTCGTCTGGGTCATAAACGACAGACGGGCTTCGTTTTTCACATTCAGCGTCAGGACATCTTCCGGTGACTCAACCAGATACATGCCCCCTTCCGGGTTGCTGTACTGGCCCATGGTGCCTTCAACTTCCGGATGACCCGCGTGGCCAATCAGAATCGACTCTTCACCACGACGGCTGGCGCGCGCCACTTCCATATGCACTTTCGTCACTAACGGACAGGTCGCGTCAAACACCGTCAAATCGCGGTTTTTCGCTTCGTTACGCACTGCCTGAGAAACGCCATGCGCGGAGAAAATCAGGATCGCACCATCCGGCACTTCGCTAATCTGCTCGATAAAGATGGCACCGCGCTCGCGCAGGCTGTCGACCACATAGCGGTTATGCACCACTTCGTGACGCACATAAATCGGCGCGCCGTAGATCTCCAGCGCGTTTTCAACAATGCTGATAGCGCGGTCTACACCGGCGCAGAAGCCGCGCGGGTTAGCCAACAGGATCTGCATTTCAGGCCTCCAGTACTGGGTCAATCTCCAGCACTTCAATATCAAAATGGACGGTGCGCCCGGCAAGCGGATGGTTGAAGTCAACGGTGATGGAGTCGCCGTTGATTTCGCGGATCACGCCAGGCATTTCGCTGCCATCCATAGCGGTAAAGAGCATAATCGCCCCGATTTCCGGCTCACCCGCATCCATAAACTCACGGCGCGAGAAATACTGGATCAGATCCGGGCTTGGCACGCCAAACGCGGCATCTGGCTCCAGTGAAAACGCCTTTTTCTCCCCCTCTTTCAAACCGAGAAGCTGTTGTTCAAGACCTTCAGACAGGGAGGTATCGCCAAGACGAAACAGGGTTGGTTTGCCGTTATTGCGGGTGGATTCAGCGGTAGAGCCATCATCCAGTTTCAGCGTGAAGTGAACGAGAACCGCGCTGTTGCTCTGTACGGATTTAGACATGCAAATTGCTCGCTTGTTTTGCCCGGTGGCACTACACCACCGGGCGAGTGTGTTACGCCTGCTCTTTCGCGGCCGAGTTAGGCAAGAAGCCTTCCAGCACGATTAACGCCGCACCGATGCAAATTGCGCTATCAGCGAGGTTAAAGGTCGCGAAGTGCCAGTCGCCGACGTAGAAGTCGATCATATCGACCACAAAGCCGTGCCACAGGCGGTCAAACAGGTTGCCCAGTGCACCGCCAATGATCAGTGCGTAGGCAATGTTATTCAGCTTTTGCGTTGCCTTCGAACGGTACATCAGCACCGCCAGCACCACGCAGATACCGATCGCGATACCTGCAAAGAACCAGCGCTGCCAGCCACCGCTGTCAGCAAGGAAACTAAACGCCGCACCGTAGTTGCGTGCATAGTGCAGGTTAAGCGACGGGAACAGTGAAACCGTCTCCCCCAGAGCAAAATTCTGGAGGATCAGGAATTTGCTGCCCAGATCAATAATCAGCACCACCACAACCAGCCACAGCCAGCGCAGTCCTGTTGAACAGAGAGTTTTACTCATCAGGCAAACTTACGTTTTTCGCCGTCTCCGGCGACGTTGCTTACACAGCGTCCGCAGATATCTGCGTGTTCCGCCACCTTGCCGACATCAGTGGTGTAATGCCAGCAACGCGGGCATTTATCACCTTCGGCTTTGCTCAGCGCGACTTTCAGTCCTTTGAGCAGCTCGCTCTGCTGAGCATCAGCAGAAGCTTCGGCATAATCCGCAACTTTCGCGCCTGAGGTCAACAGGACAAATCGTAATTCATCGCCCAGTGCCGTCAGTTTCGCTGCCAGTTCAGGTTCTGCATACAGAGTCACTGTCGCTTCCAGAGAGCCACCAACTTTCTTATCCGCACGCGCCTGCTCGATAACCTTGTTCACTTCACCACGCACTTTCAGCAGTTCGTCCCAGAAAGCATCGTTCATTGCTTCGGTGCTGGAGAGATCGAACAGACCTTCGTACCACTCGCCGGTGAAGACATACTTCTCGCGGTCGCCTGGCAGGTAGCCCCAGATTTCATCTGCGGTGAAGGACATGATCGGTGCCATCCAGCGCACCAGCGCTTCTGCGATGTGGAACAGCGCGGTCTGGCAGCTACGACGCGCCACGCTGTCCGCTTTCGCGGTGTACTGGCGGTCTTTGATGATGTCGAGGTAGAACGAGCCCATCTCGATGGAGCAGAAACGCATCAGGCGCTGCACCACTTCGTGGAAGTCGTAAGACTCATAGGCTTTCAGGATATCTTCCTGCGCCGCTTTCGCACAGCCTACCGCCCAGCGGTCCAGTACCACCATCTCTTCCGGTTTCACCATGTCTTTTGCCGGATCAAACCCGTTCAGGTTCGCCAGCAGGAAGCGCGCGGTGTTACGGATACGACGATAGCTGTCGGCAGCACGTTTCAGGATCTCATCAGACACCGCCATTTCGCCGGTGTAGTCGGTCGAAGCCACCCACAGACGCAGAATGTCGGCGCCCAGCTTGTTCATTACATCCTGCGGAGAAACGGTGTTACCGATAGACTTGGACATCTTACGGCCCTGACCATCCACAGTGAAACCGTGAGTCAGTACCTGACGGTAAGGCGCTTTACCCTTCATGGCGGTGGAGATCATCAGAGATGACATGAACCAGCCGCGGTGTTGGTCAGAACCTTCCAGATACATGTCGGCGGCGTGACCGGCAAATTCCGGACGCACGTCAACGACTGAAGAGTGGGTAGAACCGGAGTCGAACCACACGTCCAGAGTATCTGGTACTTTTTCGTAGCTATCAGCGTCTGCGCCCAGGATGTCGCGAGAGTCGAGATCCCACCACGCCTGAATGCCGTCAACTTCGACGCGCTTCGCCACTTCTTCCATCAGTTCCAGGGTGTTCGGGTGCAGTTCCTGCGTCTCTTTATGCACGAACAGAGACATTGGCACGCCCCAGGTACGCTGACGGGAGATACACCAGTCAGGACGGTTAGCCACCATGGATTCGATACGCGCCTGGCCCCAGTCCGGGATCCACTGCACGCCTTTGATCTCTTTCAGAGACTGCTCACGCAGGCCTTTCTGGTCCATGCTGACGAACCACTGCGGGGTCGCACGGAAGATGATCGGCGTCTTGTGACGCCAGCAGCATGGGTAGCTGTGCTGCATTTTCTCAACGTGTAGCAGTGCGCCGCTGGTGCGCAGCATATCGACGATGATGTCGTTTGCTTTAAAGACGTTGATACCGTCCAGTGCCGGGTAGGTGCCAGGCAGGTATGAACCGTCCGGGCCAACCGGGTTGGCGATTTCCAGACCGTATTTCAGGCTGATGTTGTAGTCGTCAGGACCGTGGCCACCAGCGGTATGTACTGCACCGGTACCCGCGTCCAGCGTGACGTGGTCGCCCAGGATCGCCGGAACGTCGAAGTCCAGGAACGGGTGTTTGAAGCGCATCAGCTCCAGCGCGTCACCTTTCACGGTGCCCAGCACGGTGTAGTTGGCGATATTCGCGCGTTTCAGCACGCTTTCAACCAGATCTTTCGCCAGGATGACTGCCTGACCGTCAACCTGCACCAGCGCGTATTCGAACTCACCAGACAGGGAGATCGCGCGGTTGGCAGGCAGCGTCCACGGCGTGGTGGTCCAGATAACCAGAGAGATCGGACCGTTAACGGACGACACGCCAAATTTAGCTTTCACCGCATCCTGATCTACCGCGTGGAACGCCACGTCGATAGACGGGGAGGTTTTGTCGTAATACTCAACTTCCGCTTCTGCCAGCGCAGAACGGCAGTCCACACACCAGTGTACCGGCTTCGCGCCTTTGTGCAGGTGGCCGTTACCGATGATTTTACCCAGCGCACGGATGATGTTGGCTTCAGTTTTGAAGTCCATGGTCAGGTATGGGTGTGACCAGTCACCCAGCACGCCCAGACGGATGAAATCAGCACGCTGACCATCAACCTGAGTGGCAGCATATTCGCGGCATTTCGCGCGGAACTCTGCGGCGGTGAACTTCTCACCTGGCTTGCCAAACTCTTGCTCAACTTTCAGCTCGATTGGCAGACCGTGGCAGTCCCAGCCCGGAACGTAAGGCGAGTCATATCCCGCGAGTCCTTTGGACTTCACGATAATGTCTTTCAGAATCTTGTTTACAGAGTGACCAATATGAATGCTGCCATTCGCATATGGAGGGCCATCATGCAGAATGAAGGTTTTTTTGCCTTTTTTGGCTGCACGAATGATGCCGTACAGGTCATCATCAGTCCAACGCGCCAGCATTCCCGGTTCACGCTTGGCGAGATCGCCGCGCATCGGGAACCCTGTTTCCGGCAAATTCAGGGTTGATTTATAGTCACTCATCAGATTCTCGGTTCCGTATTTATCACGTAGGCATTTAAGCCGGGTTCAAAGCCCAAAAAACTCGCGGGCCGTCAATTCATCTCGCGCAATCTGCGCTTTTAGTTCATCCAGCGAAGCAAATCGCTGCTCGTTGCGTATTTTTTTACGCAGTATCACATCTATATGGCGACCATAAAGGTCCATTACAACATCCAGCAGGTGCACTTCTAACTGTTGACGCACACCCGCGACAGTTGGACGCGTGCCAATGTTAGCGACGCCGTAAAACGGCTTATCGCCCAGTCCAGCCACTTCCACCGCATAGACCCCTTTAACCGGGGAAACCTGACGACGCAGCGGTATATTCGCCGTCGGGAAACCAATAGTGCGGCCGAGCGCATCGCCATGAACGACGCGACCTGAGATGGTGAACGGATGCCCCAGCAGGGTTTCTGCCGTATCCAGTTCATCATCTGCCAGCGCCTGGCGTACCGCCGTGCTGCTGACGCGAATGCCACCTTCACAGAAGGTCATCGCGCTCGTGACGTCAAAACCGTACTCCAGACCAGCCTTCTGTAATAGCAAGAAATCGCCCTGACGACCAGCGCCAAAGCGGAAATCATCCCCCACAGCAAGAAACTGCACGCCAAGACGCTCAACCAGCAGGTCACTGACGAAACTTTGTGCTGTCAGTGCGGCAAAGCGACGATCGAAACGTACACACAATACGTAGTCCACACCGGACTCTGCCAGGTAGCGCAACTTCTCGCGCAGGCGAGTGAGACGGGCGGGAGATTTATCGCCCGCAAACAGCTCCAGCGGCTGCGGTTCGAAAATCATCACTACGACAGGTAGGCCACGGGCCTCCCCTTCTTTACGCAATCCCTGCAACAGCGCCTGATGACCACGATGCACGCCGTCGAAATTACCAATGGTCAGCACGCACCCGTGCGGTGCTCTGCTGAGATTATGTATGCCGCGTATCAGCTTCATGTCTGGCTCAAAACAGTGAAAATCGCCAAAGTATACCTTGTACGGCGGTTAAGGTTAACCGGCGATTGTTCGCGCAAAACAGAAAGCCGTAATGATTTCATCAGGCTGACCTTTCGCAGCGAAAAAATCTGCTCGTGAACTGCGATTTTTATGCCGAAAGGCTGTATTCAGGGAACACAAGCTGGTAGAATCCTGCGCCATCACTACGTAACGTAGCGTCGCTAATTAACGGCGCTTATTTGCACAAATCCATTGACAAAAGAAGGCAAAGAGGGCATATTCCTCGGCCTTTGAATTGTCCACATAGATCATATTTGGGAGTTGGACTTGGCTAATATCAAATCAGCTAAGAAACGTGCCGTTCAGTCTGAAAAGGCTCGTAAGCACAACGCAAGCCGTCGCTCTATGATGCGTACTTTCATCAAGAAAGTATACGCAGCAATCGAAGCTGGCGACAAAGCTGCAGCGCAGAACGCATTTAACGAAATGCAACCAATCGTGGATCGTCAGGCTGCTAAAGGTCTGATCCACAAAAACAAAGCAGCGCGTCATAAAGCAAACCTGACCGCGCAGATCAACAAACTGGCTTAATCGCTATTTGTTGTTGCTTGTTTAAAGAACCCGCTTAACGCGGGTTTTTTTATGCCTTCAGATTGCCGGTGATGTAAACAGCGCAGAGTAGTCGCGGTTACAGATTCGCTGTACCGCCGGGTGCTGAATCATCCTTTCAGCAAATATAGCGTGATACTCCTCCATCACGTTATCCACCCTGCCTATCTCCGTAATCTTGTCATCCGAATAGAGATCGTGCGCGTACAGCGTTGGTGCAACGAAGATCGCATTGTGGGCTTCGCCAAAGGCTTTCATCAGAGCCGCATCATCGAACTCGCCGAGGATTTCCACGTTCAACCCCTGCGAATTAAACCAGTTCAGCAGCTTGCGTCCGAGCATGGAACGCCTTCCCGGCACCAGCAGGCGGCGCTCTTCAAGGCACGCGGGGAACGGTTTTTCCGGCGGCGGGTTAATGCACCAGAAGCTGACGCCACACTCACCAATCTTCACCGAGAACAAGCCCTCCTGCTGCGTGGAGTCGATTGGGCAATCCGAGATAATCATGTCCAGCTTATGCTGGCTTAACTGCTCCAGCAGCATCTCGTGAGTAGATTCAAAGCAGCGCAAATGGATTTGCTCGTCTTCAACCACTGCCGCATCCAGCACGCCACTCACCAGCCGTTTTGACAGCGCATCGGCCACACCGACATCAAAGAGCAGGTTAGACTCTTTGCGGTAGTTGACGATATCCAGCATCTCCTGGCTCAGGGTAAACATTTTGTCTGCGTAACGGAACACCAGCTCGCCCAGCTCGCTGGGCTCAATCCCACGGCCCTTACGCTTGAACAGCTTGCCCTGCAGTCGTTCTTCCAGCGCCTTGATTTGCCCGGTGATGGTTTGTGGTGTCAGGTAGAGCGCCTCTGCGGCGCCCACGACCGAGCCCTGTTTGTAGACGTGCCAGAAGTAGTAAAGATGGTTGTAATTCAAATGAGACATTGCGTCTTCGCTCCCTGATAGTCTATCGGGAGAAGGCTCCCCTCCTCCCGGTTTCCGTTATGCCTGTCCGGACAACTTCACCTTCAACAAGGTATAACCGATCACTGCAGCCAGCAATGACCCGATAAGAATGCCCAGTTTAGCCCAGACGATAAGCTCCGGTGCATGCGTACCAAATGCCAGCGTCGAGATAAAGATCGACATCGTAAAGCCGATTCCACACAGCACGCCAACGGCCATAATCTGTCCAAAGGTTGTGCCGTGCGGCAATGATGCCATCTTCAGCTTCAGCGCCAGCCAGCAGAAGAGGCTAATCCCCAGCGGCTTACCGATAAACAGCCCGGCAATAATGCCCAGAGGCAGCACGGACGTCAGCCCGTCAAGCGTCACACCGCTCAGGGAAACACCCGCGTTGGCAAATGCGAACAGTGGCAGGATCATAAAGGCTACCCACGGGTGCAGCACATGTTCCAGCTGTTTGGCAGGCGACTTGCCGTCCTGCGGCTTAAGCGGCACGAAGAAGCCGACGATCACACCTGCCAGCGTGGCATGCACGCCCGATTTCAGCACCGCCGTCCACAGCACCATCCCCACGAGGATGTAGATGCCGATGCGACGAACATTGAAAATGTTCAGCAGTGCCAGCACTGCAATCGCCCCAGCAGCTACACTCAGTGACAGGATCGACAGCTCGCTGGTATAGAACAGCGCGATAATCACAATAGCGCCCAAATCATCAATAATTGCCAGCGCCATCAGGAATATCTTCAATGCCACCGGCACACGACTTCCCAGCAAGGCCAGCACCCCGAGCGCAAACGCGATATCCGTTGCCGCCGGGATCGCCCAGCCATGACGCGCAAGGGGGTCCTGCCAGGTAAATGCCAGGAAGAGCAGCGCCGGAACGACCATCCCACCGATGGCGGCAATCACTGGAAACGCCGCGCGCTGGCGGCTGGCAAGTGAACCCAGCACAAGCTCGCGTTTAACTTCAAGCCCCACCAGGAGGAAGAACACAGCCATCAGTGCATCGTTGATCCACAGCAACATGTTCTTGTTAATTTCCAGCGCCCCGACCTTCAGCTCGACGGGCGTTTCCAGAAATGCGTGGTATAGATCGCGGGTAACCCCCAGGTTAGCCAGCACCATCGCAGCCGCAGCGGCAATAATCAGGATCACGCCACCGGACGCTTCACTGCTAAAGAAACGGTGTAGTAATTTCACTTTAACTCTCTCTTTTACAACAATACCTCGATAAAACCATAATACCAAGCCACATAGCTCGGCAAAAACAGATTAATATTGAGTATAGATTCAGTTTTACCGAGCTATCATTACAAAAAGAAAAAGCCCGGAATTGCTTCCAGGCTTTTGCAGATGAAGGCCAGCTAACGAATTAGCGGGTCAAATCATCGAAGAATTTTTTGACGCCATCGAAGAAGCTTTTGGAACGCGGGCTGTTCTTCTCACCCGTCGGGCCGCCAAAGCTCTCCTGAAGCTCTTTCAGCAGTTGTTTCTGCTTGTCGTTCAGGCCAACCGGCGTTTCCACGACGACACGGCACAGCAGGTCGCCCTGAGCACCACCACGCACGGATTTAACGCCTTTCCCGCGCATGCGGAACAGCTTACCGGTCTGGGTTTCACCTGGGATCTTCAGATTAACGCGACCATCCAGCGTCGGGACTTCGATTTCACCACCGAGTGCCGCCATCGCGAAGTTGATCGGCACTTCGCAATACAGGTTGTTACCTTCACGCTCGAAAATGGTGTGCTGTTTAACCTGCACCTGAACGTACAGATCGCCTGCCGGTGCGCCGTGTTCCCCAGCTTCACCTTCACCCGCCAGACGGATGCGGTCGCCCGTATCGACGCCAGCCGGAATTTTAACGGACAGGGTCTTGGTTTTCTCGACGCGACCGTGGCCGTGGCATTTGGTGCACGGATCTTTAATCAGCGTACCGCGACCGTGACAGTGAGGACAGGCCTGCTGTACCGCGAAGAAGCCCTGACGCATCTGTACCTGGCCTGAACCGTGACAGGTTGGGCAGGTCTGCGGCTGGGTTCCCGCTTTCGCGCCGCTGCCGTGGCAAACGTCACACTCTTCCAGCGTCGGAATACGGATCTCTTTGGTGACACCGCGAACAGCCTCTTCCAGCGTCAGTTCCATGTTGTAGCGCAGGTCCGCGCCGCGCGTTGCGCGCTGACGACCACGGCCACCGCCGAAGATATCGCCGAATACATCACCAAAGATATCGCTGAAGTCAGCACCGCCGCCAAAGCCGCCGCCACCGAATCCACCGCCGCCCATGCCGCCCTGTTCAAAGGCTGCGTGACCATACTGGTCATAGGCTGCACGTTTTTGTGCATCGGTCAGGACTTCGTAGGCTTCTTTGATCTCTTTAAATTTGGCTTCAGCCTCTTTGTCACCCTGGTTACGGTCCGGGTGGAATTTCATGGCCAGGCGCTTATACGCCTTTTTGATTTCACGCTCTTCCGCAGTTTTCGGAACGCCTAAAATCTCGTAATAGTCTTGCTTTGCCATTGGTTTTTTTAAGCCCCTTAACATGCGAGCACGGGCGTGGAGAGTTCTCCTACGCCCGTGCCGATTAATTACCCTGCATCAGGGCGATTATTTTTTGTCTTTAACTTCTTCGAACTCAGCGTCAACAACATCGTCGTCTTTCGCGTTGTTCTGGGAAGCGTCAGCGCCTGCCTGCTGTTGAGCATGCTGCTGCTGAGCGATTTCCATCAGCTTCTGGGAAGCCTGTGCCAGTTCCTGCATCTTCGCTTCGATGTCCGCTTTATCTTCACCTTTCAGTGAAGTTTCCAGCGCACTCAGTGCAGCTTCGATAGCAGTTTTGTCTTCCGCTGGCAGTTTATCGCCTGCTTCTTCAACCTGCTTACGGGTGCTGTGCAGCAGATGGTCACCCTGGTTACGGGTCTGAACCAGCTCTTCGAACTTACGGTCGGACTCAGCGTTAGCTTCTGCATCACGAACCATTTTCTCGATTTCAGCTTCGTTCAGGCCAGAAGATGCCTTGATGGTGATCTTCTGCTCTTTACCGCTGTTTTTGTCTTTCGCAGAAACGTGCAGGATACCGTCAGCATCAATATCGAAGGTGACTTCGATCTGCGGCATGCCGCGTGGTGCCGGGTTGATACCGTCCAGGTTGAACTGACCCAGAGACTTGTTATCTGCCGCACGTTTACGCTCACCCTGAATCACATGGATGGTTACCGCAGACTGGTTGTCTTCAGCGGTAGAGAACACCTGGCTGTGTTTCGTTGGGATAGTGGTGTTTTTGTTGATGAGTGCAGTCATCACACCGCCCATGGTTTCGATACCCAGAGACAGCGGGGTAACGTCCAGCAGCAGTACGTCTTTCACTTCACCAGTCAGTACACCGCCCTGAACCGCTGCACCGATAGCAACAGCTTCGTCCGGGTTCACGTCTTTACGTGGCTCTTTACCAAAGAACTCAGCCACTTTCTTCTGAACCATTGGCATACGCGTCTGACCACCCACCAGGATAACGTCCTGGATGTCAGATACGGACAGGCCAGCGTCCTGCAGAGCAACTTTCAGTGGCTCGATGGAACGGTTCACCAGGTCTTCTACCAGGCTTTCCAGTTTCGCACGGGTCACTTTGATGTTCATGTGTTTAGGACCGGTCGCGTCTGCAGTGATGTACGGCAGGTTCACGTCGGTCTGCTGAGCGGAAGACAGTTCAATCTTCGCTTTCTCAGCGGCTTCTTTCAGGCGCTGCATGGCCAGCGGGTCGTTACGCAGGTCAATGCCCTGATCTTTCTTGAACTCGTCAACGAGGTAGTTGATCAGACGGGTATCGAAGTCTTCACCACCCAGGTGGGTATCACCGTTGGTTGCCAGAACTTCGAAGGTTTTTTCGCCGTCTACTTCGTCGATTTCGATAATAGAGATATCGAAGGTACCACCACCCAGGTCGTAAACCGCGATAGTACGGTTGCCAACTTCTTTATCCAGACCGTAAGCCAGTGCAGCCGCGGTTGGTTCGTTGATGATACGTTTTACTTCCAGACCTGCGATACGGCCAGCATCTTTGGTTGCCTGACGCTGAGCATCGTTGAAGTATGCAGGAACGGTGATAACAGCTTCAGTTACCGGCTCACCCAGGTAATCTTCCGCGGTTTTCTTCATTTTTTTCAGCACTTCAGCAGAGATCTGCGGTGGTGCAGTTTTGGTGCCTTTCACATCAAGCCATGCATCGCCGTTATCTGCCGCGATGATTTTGTAAGGCATGATAGAAACGTCACGCTGAACTTCTTCGTCCTGGAAGCGGCGGCCAATCAGGCGTTTAATCGCAAACAGGGTGTTTTGCGGGTTTGTCACTGCCTGACGTTTAGCCGGCTGACCAACCAGAGTTTCACCATCCTGGGTATAAGCAATGATAGAAGGCGTGGTGCGATCGCCCTCGGCGTTCTCCAGCACACGTGCAGTAGTGCCATCCATAATCGCTACACAAGAGTTGGTAGTACCCAGGTCGATACCAATAATTTTACCCATCTAAACGTCTCCACTAAAAATTCAGTCAACATGTGGTTGTGTACCTGTAATAAGGGCAGAACGTGCTTTTTCAACTGCCCAGATTTGATTTTTTTCAGGTCCACACACTGCGGTTGACTACAAGATGGGGTCGCCACAGCATCCATCAAGGGGGAAGGATAAAAAAAATTTTAATTTCACCCTGATGAGATCATAGACGCCATCGATTGCGCCCATTATGATGCCGCGCCCCGTCAGGGAGTATTGACGCGGGATTCACCATTTCACCATATTAATGATGATTTTTTTGAGGACTTATGGGCAACACTAAGTTGGCTAATCCGGCTCCGCTGGGCCTGATGGGTTTTGGCATGACCACTATTCTGCTGAACCTGCACAATATCGGGATGTTCCCGATGGATGGCATCATCCTGGCGATGGGCATTTTTTACGGCGGCATCGCGCAAATTTTCGCGGGCCTGCTGGAATATAAGAAAGGTAATACCTTCGGCTTAACCGCCTTCACCTCTTACGGCTCTTTCTGGCTGACCCTGGTTGCCATTCTGCTGATGCCTAAAATGGGTCTGGCAGACGCGGCAAACGCCCACTTCCTGGGCGTTTACCTGGGTCTGTGGGGCATCTTCACCCTGTTCATGTTCTTCTGCACCCTGAAAGGTAACCGCGCACTGCAGTTCGTCTTCCTGAGCCTGACCGTACTGTTCGCTCTGCTGGCGATCGGTCACCTGGTGGATAACGAAGGCATCGTTCACGTTGCCGGCTGGATTGGCCTGGTATGTGGCGCGAGCGCAATCTACCTGGCAATGGGCGAAGTGCTGAACGAGCAGTTTGACCGCACCATTCTACCGATTGGTGAAAAACACTGATCCCTCTGTCGTGCCTGCCTCGCGGGCACGACATTCCCACCCTTTGCGAAGCCAGCACCCTAACACCAGGCCCATCAGCGAGAGCGCGAGAACGTACCAGGCTGGAGCCATCGGCGATATCCCCATCAACATGGTGACGGCAATCGGTGTCAGACCACCAAAAATGGCATACGACACGTTGTAAGAGAAAGAGATACCGGTGAAACGAACCTCTGGCGGGAACGCACGCACCATCACATACGGCACCGCCCCCACAACACCGACGCACAGCCCGACTACCCCGTACAGCAGGAACAGTTGCTCCGGGTGGCTACCCGCCAGATGGTAGAACGCCCAGCTTGATGCAGCCAGCAGCAGACTGCCGACGATAAAGGTCCGGCTCGCGCCAAAACGGTCAACAGCAAGGCCAGCCGCCAGACAACCAAAACAGAGCATAATGGTCGCAATACTGTTTGCCTGCAGGGTGACCGCTGGGGCGAAACCGTACTGTTTTTGCAGCCAGACCGGCGACATCAGGATCACGACGACAATACCCGCTGACAGCAGCCAGGTCAGCAGCATCGACACCACCACCGCACTTCTGTGACGGACCACCACCGCTTTCACCGGTAACTCCTGCGCCAGTGCCTTACGCTGCTGCATCTCAAGGAAGATCGGCGTCTCCTGCAACCAGCGGCGCAGGTACATCGCCACCAGACCAAAGGCCCCGCCCAGCAGGAACGGAAGACGCCAGCCCCAGTCGTGCACGGCCTGTTGCGTCATATGGGTATTCACGAGAGTTGCAACGACCGAGCCCAACAGGATGCCGATGGTCAGGCCCGCCGTTAAGGTTCCACAGGCGATACCAATGCGGCGCACCGGAACATGCTCCGCGACAAACACCCACGCGCCAGGCACTTCACCGCCAATCGCGGCCCCCTGAAGAACGCGCATCAGCAACAGCAATAGCGGGGCAACAAGGCCCATCGAGGCATAGGTTGGCAGCAAACCAATCGCCAGCGTCGGCACAGCCATCAGCAAAATACTGAGGGTAAACATCTTCTTACGCCCGACCAGATCGCCAAAGTGCGCCATAACAATGCCACCCAACGGACGAGCCAGATACCCGGCGGCAAAAATGCCGAAGGTTTGTACCTGCCGCAACCATTCCGGGATATCCGCCGGGAAGAAAAGCTCCCCCACGACGGCGGCAAAGAAAACGAAAATGATGAAGTCGTAGAACTCCAGCGCGCCACCCAGAGCAGCGAGCGTGAGTGTTTTGTAGTCCTGTCGATTCAGAGGTCGGGTGTTATGAGACATAGCGAACCATTATGCGTGTATTGTGGATTTATTTTTACAGCAATCGTAAAGAAAAAATTACTATACCGTAAAACCTTTAGCACGCCATCGCTGCTTCAGCTAATGTCACATAATCATTATTTTCAGGATATTGTCTCGCGGCGTGCACTTTTAGGGCGAAAAGCTGCTACGACTTTCTCATCAGTTTCCACATACGGACCGTCCAGCAGCTGTATACAATACGGTACACTTGCGAAGATCCCGTGCACAATTACGCTGCCATCGTCGGCTTTAAGCCCTTCCAGCGTCTCTTTGATCGATTTCGGTTGGCCCGGCAGATTCAGGATCAACGCCTGTTTGCGGATCACACCCACCTGGCGAGAGAGGATGGCGGTTGGAACAAAGTGTAGGCTGATCTGACGCATTTGCTCACCGAAACCCGGCATTTCACGGTCGGCGACTGCCAGCGTCGCATCTGGCGTGACATCGCGACGTGCAGGACCGGTTCCGCCCGTGGTCAACACCAGATGACAGCTCATCTCATCCACCAGCTCGCACAACGTCTGCTCAATGATCGGCTGTTCGTCAGGGATCAAGCGGGTCTGGATTTCAAAAGGGGTAGTCAGCGCGCTGCCCAGCCACTCTTCCAGAGCCGGGATGCCTTTATCCTGGTAAACACCGCTGGAGGCGCGGTCAGAAATCGACACTAAGCCGATGCGTAAGGTATTCATAGCCATTCCATTTAAAAAATACTGATTAAAGGGAATGATACACGCAGAGAGGAAATTCAGACAGGGTACGAAAGAAGTCGCGTGACCGGGAACCCGGTCACGCAGAAATGATTACAGCAGGTCGCCGATCATTTTTTCCAGTTTACCCTGGTCAACAGCAAACTTACGGATACCGTCCGCCAGTTTGTCTACTGCCATTGGATCCTGGTTGTGCTGCCACAGGAACTCGGATTCAGTGATGCGTTCTGGACGCGCTTTCACTTCACCGGTGTAAGACAGTTTACGCTCAATCGCGCCTTCGCTTTCTGCCAGCTCTTTCAGCAGTGCAGGGGCGATGGTCAGGCGGTCACAGCCAGCCAGCTCGATGATTTCACCAACGTTACGGAAGCTTGCGCCCATAACAACAGTCTCATAGCCGTGCTGTTTGTAGTATTCGTAGATTTCAGTAACGGAAACCACGCCTGGATCTTCAGCTGGTGCGTACTCTTTCTTATCGGTGTTGGCTTTGTACCAGTCCAGAATACGGCCTACGAACGGAGAAATCAGGTATACACCGGCTTCAGCACAAGCACGTGCCTGCGCGAAGGAGAACAGCAGAGTCAGGTTACAGTTGATACCGTCTTTTTCCAGCTGCTCAGCCGCGCGAATGCCCTGCCAGGTAGAGGCCAGTTTGATCAGAATACGGTCGTTGCTGATACCCGCATCGTTGTACATTTTGATCAGACGTTTTGCTTTGGCGATTGACGCTTCGGTGTCGTAGGAGAGGCGTGCATCCACTTCGGTAGAGATACGGCCAGGAACCAGTTTCAGGATTTCCAGACCGATGTTCACTGCCAGTTTGTCAGTGGCATCAACAATTTGCTGCGCGCGGTCATTGCTCTGCGCTTTCGCCCAGGTCACAGCGTCGTCAATCAGTTTGCGATACTCAGGGATCTGTGCAGCGTTCAGGATCAGAGAAGGGTTAGTTGTGGCATCCTGCGGCTGGTACAACTTCATTGCCGCGATATCTCCGGTGTCAGCTACGACAGTGGTGAACTGACGAAGGGAGGTCAATTTATCCGTCATGATAGTGTTTCTCTTTTAACGTGCCCTGGATAATTCACGCTACCGACAGCATGCCTGCAGCGGAAAAATGACAGGTTTACTTGTTAGGGGGATGTAACCGGTCTGCCCAGATGATAACACGAGTGAGAGGTAGCGCAACCGCAGACAGTGCGCTTAGACAGAGTATGATAAACTCAGAATATTAACAGGCTGCTAAGTAACAGCATGCTCAATCAGTGGTAGCGCTTACATATTCATATTGGCATCAACAAGAGGGACGTTAATGCCTGATTTCCTTTTCTTTATCAACGAAATCCTCTGGGGTTCGATAATGATATATCTGCTATTAGGAGCAGGTATATGGTTCACACTGCGCAGTGGTTTTATCCAGTTTAGGTATATACGCAAGTTTGGCAGAAGTCTGAAAAACAGCATTACGCCGCAGCCAGGCGGACTCACCTCGTTTCAGGCGCTTTGTACCAGTCTCGCCGCACGTGTCGGTAGCGGTAACCTGGCGGGGGTGGCGCTGGCCATCAGCGCCGGTGGCTCTGGCGCCGTCTTCTGGATGTGGGTCACCGCGATCATTGGCATGGCCACCTCCTTTGCCGAATGCTCTCTCGCACAGCTGTACAAAGAGAAGGACAAACACGGTCAGTTTCGCGGCGGTCCGGCCTGGTATATGGCGCGTGGCTTAGGGATGCGCTGGATGGGCGTTCTGTTCTCGCTTTTTTTACTGCTCGCTTATGGTCTTATTTTTAATACGGTTCAGGCTAATTCGGTCGCCAATGCCCTGCGCTATGCCTTCGCTTGTCCGGAATGGATCACAGGCATCGTTTTATCCCTCTTCATTCTGTTCACCATTTCTGCTGGTCTCAAAGGTATCGCCCGCCTGATGCAGTGGATGGTTCCCATGATGGCGCTGCTCTGGGTTGGCGCGAGCCTGTTTGTCGCCGCACGGCATATCGACCAGGTTCCGGGAATCATTGCCACCATCTTCAAAAGCGCCTTTGGCTGGCGTGAGATGGCATCTGGCGCGTTGGGGTACACCTTCAGCCAGGCGCTGATGGCAGGCTTTCAGCGAGGAATGTTTTCCAATGAAGCCGGTATGGGGTCAACCCCCAACGCGGCGGCAGCCGCCTCTTCCTGGCCGCCACACCCTGCCGCACAAGGCATTGTGCAAATGATTGGCGTCTTTACCGATACCATTATTATCTGTTCTGCCAGCGCTATGATCTTACTGCTGGCAGGCCCCGTACCGCATTCGTCGGGAACCGCCGGGATACAGCTTCTTCAGCAGGCTCTGGTGAACCTTACTGGCAGTTGGGGGGCCGGATATGTCGCGCTCATACTGATATTGTTCGCCTTCAGCTCGATTGTGGTGAATTACCTCTACGCTGAAAATAACCTTATCTTCCTGAAGCTCGACTCCCGCGCCGCAATCAGTGCGTTGCGTCTGGGAGTGATCCTGATGATCATAGCAGGCTCCCTGCTCAGCATGCCGCTGGTCTGGCAACTGGCTGACGTCATCATGGCGCTGATGGCCATCACCAACCTCACGGCGATCCTGCTGCTCTCGCCTATTGTGAGTCTTATTGCCCGGGACTATCTTCGTCAGCGTAAGCTGGGGATTCCACCGGTATTTGATCCCACACGCTATCCCGAAGTTGAAGCGCAACTGGCTCCCGGCACCTGGGATGATTTGCCCCGGCGATAACAGCTATCGATCAATTCAGGGCGATTTTTTGCTAAAGTCGCTCTAAATTTCCTGCAAGGACTGGATATGCTGATTCTTATTTCACCTGCAAAAACGCTCGACTATCAGAGCCCACTCGCCACCGAGCGCTATACGCAACCTGAACTGCTGGACTATTCGCAACAGCTGATCCGCGAAGCGCGTAAACTCTCTGCACCACAAATCGCCTCGCTGATGAGCATCAGCGATAAGCTCGCAGATCTTAACGCCACCCGCTTCCACGAGTGGCACCCGGATTTCACGCCAGCCAACGCTCGCCAGGCGCTGCTGGCGTTTAAAGGTGATGTGTATACTGGCCTGCAGGCGGAAGAGTTCAGCGAAGCCGATTTCGATTTTGCCCAGAAGCACCTGCGCATGCTCTCAGGCCTGTACGGCGTATTGCGTCCGCTGGATTTGATGCAGCCGTATCGCCTGGAGATGGGTATCCGTTTAGAGAATGCAAAAGGCAAAGATCTGTACCATTTCTGGGGTGACATCATCACCGACAAGCTAAACACAGCGCTACATGCGCAGGGCGATAACGTGGTGATTAATCTGGCCTCTGACGAATACTACAAGTCCGTGAAGCCGAAGAAACTGGATGCGGAAATCATCAAGCCAGTCTTCCTTGATGAGAAAAACGGTAAGTTCAAAGTGATCAGTTTCTACGCCAAAAAAGCGCGTGGTCTGATGAGCCGCTACATCATTCAGAACCGACTGACGAAGCCGGAGCAGTTGACCGGATTTAACAGCGAAGGGTATTTCTTTGACGAAGCGTCGTCAGGGAAAGGTGAACTGGTGTTTAAGCGCCACGAGCAGTAAAACAGAAAGCCGGGTGGTGGCTTTGCCTTACCCGGCCTTCGCTCAGCGCTGTTGTAGGCCCGGTAAGGCGTAACCGCCACCGGGCAACAAAATCACGCGCGGCTCATCATCAACTTACGCAGCGCGGCAAAATCTGCAGGTAGTTCATGAGACAGCAGCGGCAGGTCGGCACGTTCGGCCAGCTCTTTCGGCAGCGGCAGCGTTTCACCCAGAATATCTTCCACGCTCTCTTTGAATTTTGCCGGATGCGCCGTCCCCAGGAACAGGCCATATTCACCTGGATTAAGCTGATCGCGCAAAGCACGGTAAGCAATTGCGGCGTGCGGTTCGGAGGTGTACCCCACCGCTTTCAGCTCACGCATGGTCTCTTTGGTGGTTTCATCCGTCACCGCTGCGTAACCCAGATCGCCCAGACGCCAGATTTTGCGGCGGAACAGTTCTTCCACTCGCGGCCAGTTATTCGGCTGCGACACATCCATCGCATTGGAGAGCGTTGCCTGCGTCGCGTTCGGTGCCCATTTGCCATCTTTCAGGAAACGCGGCACGGTGTCGTTAGCGTTGGTAGCAGCGATAAAGCGTTTCACCGGCAGACCCAGGGATTTTGCCAGCAGGCCAGCCGTCAGGTCACCAAAGTTACCGCTTGGGACAGAGACAACAAGCTGATTACGCGCTTCCTGCGGGAGCTGTGCAACCGCTTCGAAGTAGTAGCAAATCTGTGCCAGCAGACGGCTGATGTTGATGGAGTTCGCCGAGTTCAGACCCAGCGCCACTTTCAGTTCTTCATCATCAAAGGCCTGTTTGACCAGTGCCTGGCAGGCGTCGAAATCACCGTCGATCGCCACGGTTTCAATATTGCCGCCGAGGGTACAGAACAGTTTTTCCTGCAGCGGGCTGATTTTGCCTTTCGGGTAGAGGATCACCACACGAACGTTTTTCAGGCCGTAGAACGCATGTGCAACCGCCGCACCGGTATCACCGGAGGTAGCCGTCAGGATGGTTACCGGTTTGTCGCCGCTGATGTGGGTCAGCATCTGAGCCATAAAGCGGCCACCGAAATCTTTGAACGCCAGAGTCGGGCCGTGGAACAGTTCCAGACAGCCAACGTCAGGCTCCACCTGCTGAACCGGAGCCGGGAAAGCGAACGCCGACCGCACGCGCTCTTCCAGCAGTTCCTGCGGGATTTCGTCGCCGATAAACGCAGACAGAATTTTGGCACTGCGGGTGACAAAATCCAGCTTCAGCAGTTCATCAATCTCGGTCAGCTGAAATTCCGGCAGGTCATGCGGGAAGAATAACCCCTGATTTTTGCCCAGTCCCTGAGTCACCGCCTGCGCGAAGCTGACCTGCTCGTTATGATCTTTAAGATTGTAGAGTTTCATTCGTTATCCCAGTACTCGTGCGCCTGCCGTGTCCAGACGGCAAATATGAACAAAGCCTTCCTGATTTTGCAGGTAGTGTTTAGAGAGCCAGTCCGCCACGCGTTGCGCAGTGTCTGGTTTATCGCATAAGGCGAACAGCGTCGGGCCGGAGCCGGAGATGCCGCATGCCTGCGCGCCAATATCCAAAGATGCCTGTCGTGCCTCGTTAAAACCAGGCAGCAGTTTTGTGCGGTATGGCTCGGCAATGACATCTTTCATCAATTTCGCCGCCAGCTGCGGCTGACGGGTGTAGCAGGCATGAATAAAGCCTGCCAGATGACGTCCGTGCGCGATACAGTCCTGGCGACGATACTGCGCAGGCAGGATCGCACGCGCTTCAGCGGTGGACACCTTAATGCCCGGATAGGCCAGCACCCACAACCACTCATCAAACCCTGGCACCTGCTGGCTGATGATGCCATTTTCTTCGATCATCAGCTGCATGCCGCCAAGGAAGCACGGCGCGACGTTGTCATAGTGAATGCTGCCAGAGATCCGCCCTTCCAGCTCGCCCATTAACCCCAGCAGGCGGTTATTGTTCAGCGGTTTGCCGCAGTGTTCATTCATGGCCACCAGCGCAGCGACCACCGAGCAGGCGCTGGAGCCCAGCCCTGAGCCAATCGGCATACTTTTTTCCAGCGTCATGGTGACCGGCACATTTTTGCCAATCTCCTGACAGAAGCGCTCCCAGCACTGATATACGATATTCTCGCGCGGGTCGGACGGCAGTTTGCTGGCAAAGCGGCCCACGTTATTCAGGCTGAAGCTATTTGCCGCTTCAACCGTGACCGTATCACCCAGTAGAGAACCATCAACCGGCGTTACCGCCGCACCCAGCACATCAAATCCGACGCTCATATTGGCGCTGGAAGCCGGGGCATAAACTTTGACCATGTTAAACTCCTAACTTCCATGACAGGGTACGCAGCAGATCGGCAAACACACCCGCCGCTGTAACATCGTTCCCTGCGCCATAACCGCGAAGCACCAGCGGCAATGGCTGATAATAGTGGCTGTAAAACGCAAGGGCGTTTTCGCCGTTTTTGACTTTGTACAGCGGATCGTTGCCATCCACTTCGGCAATCTTCACCCGGCACACACCATCTTCTTCAATATTGCCAACATAGCGCAATACCTTACCTTCATCACGGGCTTTCGCAACGCGTGCGGCAAACGCATCGTCAAGCTGCGGCAAATTAGCCATAAAGGCAGCGACATCACCGGTGCTATCAAACTCTGCGGGCAGGACCGGTTCAATCACAATATCGGACAGCTCCAGCTCACGACCTGTTTCACGCGCCAGGATCAGCAGCTTACGCGCCACATCCATCCCGGAGAGATCGTCACGCGGATCCGGCTCGGTATAACCCAGTTCACGCGCAGCGCGGGTCGCTTCTGAAAGGCTCATGCCTTCATCCAGTTTGCCGAAAATAAACGACAGCGATCCGGAGAGGATACCGGAGAAACGCTGCAGTTCATCACCCGCATTCAGCAGGTTTTGCAGGTTCTCGATAACCGGCAGACCAGCACCCACGTTGGTGTCATACAGGAATTTGCGACGCGATTTACTCGCCGCCAGGCGCAACTGGTGATAGTAGTTCATCGACGAGGTGTTGGCCTTTTTGTTCGGCGTCACCACGTGGAAGCCTTCACGCAGGAAGTCAGCGTACTGATCGGCAACCGCCTGGTTCGACGTACAGTCGACAATCACTGGGTTGAGCAGGTGATACTCTTTTACCAGACGGATCAGGCGGCCCAGATTAAACGGCTCTTTCGCCTCGTTCATTTCCGCCTGCCAGTTTTCCAAATTCAGGCCATGCACGTTGGTCAACAACGCTTTTGAGTTGGCTATCCCGCAGACGCGCAGATCAATATGTTTCTTCTTCAGCCACGCCTGCTGGCGCTTCACCTGCTCCAGCAGCGCGCCGCCAACGCCGCCCACGCCAATCAGGAACAGTTCGATGACCTGATCGGTGTTGAACAGCATCTGGTGAACCACGCGAACGCCGGTGGTGGCGTCATCGTTGTCCACAACAACAGAGATTGAACGCTCTGACGAGCCCTGGGCAATCGCCACGATATTGATATTGGCGCGTGCCAGCGCAGCGAAGAACTTGGCGGAGATACCGCGTAGCGTGCGCATGCCATCGCCCACCACCGAGATGATCGCCAGACGCTCCTGAATGTACAGCGGCTCCAGCAGTTCTTCTTTCAACTCAAGATAGAACTCTTCCTCCAGCGCGCGGCGGGCGCGCAGGCAGTCGGCCTGTGGCACGCAGAAGCTGATGCTGTATTCCGAAGAAGACTGGGTGATCAACACCACGGAGATGCCGTTGCGGGACATGGCTGCAAACACGCGCGCCGCCATACCGACCATCCCTTTCATTCCCGGACCAGAGACGCTGAACATCGCCATGTTGTTCAGGTTGGAGATGCCTTTCACAGGCAGGCCGTCTTCATCGGTACTCGCACCAATCAACGTACCGGGTGCCTGCGGGTTACCGGTGTTTTTAATCAGGCAAGGGATCTGGAACTGGGCAATCGGAGAGATGGTACGCGGGTGAAGGACTTTAGCGCCGAAGTAGGAAAGCTCCATCGCTTCCTGATACGACATCGACTTCAACAGCCTGGCGTCCGGTACCTGGCGCGGGTCGCAGGTATAAACACCGTCGACGTCAGTCCAGATCTCACAGCAGTCTGCGCGTAAACAGGCGGCCAGCACGGCGGCGGAGTAGTCGGAGCCGTTACGGCCCAGCACCACCAGCTCACCCTTCTCGTTACCGGCGGTGAAGCCTGCCATCAGGATCATGTGGTCAGACGGAATTTTGCTTGCGGCGATGCGGCGGGTTGATTCGGCAATATCAACAGTGGATTCGAGGTAGTGGCCCACCGCCAGCAGTTTTTCAACCGGATCGATCACAGTCACGTGATGACCACGCGCTTCCAGCACGCCCGCCATGATGGCGATAGAGAGTTTTTCGCCGCGGCAGATCAGCGCCGCGTTGATGCTGTCCGGGCACTGGCCGAGAAGACTGATGCCGTGCAGAACATGTTTAATTTGCGCGAATTCCTGCTCAACGAAGGACTTCAGTTGAGCGTGCGGAAAGCCTGGCTGTGCCTCTGCCAGCCCCTGTAGTAAGTCAGCGAAGATACGCTCGGCGTCGCTGATGTTCGGGAGTGCATCCTGACCACCGATGGTTTTTTCAATCATTGCCACCAGATGGTTCGTGATTTTTGCCGGGGCAGAGAGCACGGTCGCAACCTGCCCCTGCCTGGCGTTGCTTTCCAGGATATCGGCAACGCGCAGAAAACGTTCTGCATTTGCCACTGATGTACCGCCGAACTTCAACACTCGCATGGTTCTACCTCGTTTCCTTTAGCCGAAAAAAAAGCCCGCACTGTTCAGGTGCGGGCTTTTTTTTGTTTTTCCTGTACGCGTCAGCCCGCATCGTTACCTGTGGTAATGATGATGGTTGTGGTAATGGTGGTGATGCTGATGCGTTTCATGGATGTTGTGTACTCTGTCATTATTATCTGTCTGTGCTGTATTCTTTTAGGGTTAAAGGATCGGGCACCTTAAGTCAATGGATTTTTAATTTGATCACATTTCGGGAGACTCTCACGTCCCGCTGCGTGCAGATTTATTTTCATCCGATTCCCCCAAGTGCAACCCATCCAGACAGACTTATTCGCCATAGTAAAAACTTATGGCGGTATTTTACTCGGCCAATTTTTTTTCAATATCGTGCAGCAAACGATGCAACATTGCGGTGTCCCGTTGTTCAAGACGACCCAAACGCTGCTGCAGCCAGTCAGCCATTTTTTGATCGTCAGCAACTCCCAGTTGAGATAACAATTGCTCAACGCGAACACGCAGTGCGGCCAGCTGGTTTTCATTTGCCCCTTCAGACTGAGGCTGAGGAATTTGCATTAGTGAAGCTAATTGATAGCAGTAGACCATGACCGCCTGGCCTAAATTCAGGGACGGGTAATCAGCCACCATAGGTGCCCCCGTCAGCACGTCGGCGAGTTCCAGCTCTTCGTTTGTTAACCCGGAATCTTCACGACCAAACACCAGCGCGGCTTTCTCCAGCCACTGGCTTTTCTCTTTCAGCATGGGCACCAGTTCAGCAGGGGTGGCGTAGTAGTGGAACTTCGCCCTGCTGCGCGCCGTGGTGGCAACGGTAAAGGAGATGTCGTGCAACGCGGCGGAGAGCGTGTCGTAAGTGGTTATATTATCGAGAATATCGCCTGAACCATGCGCCACCCAACGAGCAGCAGGCTCCAGGTGTGCCGTACTGTCCACGATACGCAAATCGGTAAAACCCATGGTCTTCATGGCACGCGCCGCTGCGCCTATATTTTCGGCTCTGGCTGGGGCAACCAGTACAATCGACAGATGCATTTATGCTCTCTTTTTAATCAGTTAGCGGGTAAAAATGTGATGCACATCAACATATTACGCAGCGCGAATTTACAAAATTGCAACACAAATCACCGAAATAGCGTTTCATAACAAATTAAAAACGCTAAACTATTTTGTGTCTGAACAATCAGTTAGAATGTTAACAGAAGACTATTATCCTTATGTTTTATAATGATAATGGCGACATGAATACCCTATTCTGATTGGATTCACTTCGTTTATAAATCAAGGTCCGCAACTAGTTGGTTTATTGAAAAATTGTGATAAAGGCTAGCATTCAGCTACGATGATTTCATCAAACTGTTAACGTGCTACAATTGAACTTGATATATGTCAACGAAGCGTAGTTTTATTGGGTGTCTGGTGTCACTTAGCCTGTTATGTTGCTGTTAAAATGGTTAGGATGACAGCCGTTTTTGACACTGTCGGGTCCAAAGGGAAAGTACCCAAGACCAAGCTAATGATGTTGTTGACGTTGATGGAAAGTGCATCAAGAACGCAATTACGTACTTTAGTCACGTTAGGCCGGTCATGTTAATTTGCGACATGTATCAGGCAGGTCAGGGACTTTTGTACTTCCTGTTTCGATTTAGTTGGCAATTTAGGTAGCAAACATGCAGACCCCGCACATTCTTATCGTTGAAGACGAGTTGGTAACACGCAACACGTTAAAGAGCATTTTCGAAGCAGAAGGCTACGATGTCTTTGAAGCGACCGATGGCGCAGAGATGCATCAGATCCTTTCTGAAAATGATATCAACCTGGTGATCATGGATATTAACCTTCCGGGCAAAAACGGTCTTCTTCTGGCGCGCGAACTGCGTGAACAGGCGAACGTCGCGTTGATGTTCCTGACAGGCCGTGACAACGAAGTTGATAAAATTCTTGGCCTGGAAATCGGTGCGGATGACTACATCACCAAGCCGTTCAACCCTCGCGAGTTAACCATTCGTGCACGCAACCTGCTTTCCCGAACCATGAACCTGGGTACGGTCAGCGAAGAGCGTCGTAGCGTCGATAGCTACAAATTCAACGGCTGGGAACTTGATATCAATAGCCGTTCACTGATTAGCCCGAACGGTGAGCAGTATAAACTGCCGCGCAGTGAATTCCGCGCCATGCTGCACTTCTGCGAAAACCCGGGCAAAATTCAGTCCCGTGCAGAATTGCTGAAGAAAATGACCGGCCGTGAGCTGAAACCGCACGACCGTACCGTAGACGTAACGATCCGTCGTATTCGTAAACATTTCGAATCTACGCCGGATACCCCGGAAATCATCGCCACGATCCACGGCGAAGGGTACCGTTTCTGCGGCGATCTGCAGGAGTAATCCCGCACGCAACACATAAAAAAACGGCGCTTTGCGCCGTTTTTTTTATTTCCAGATTCGCAGTGTATCGTTATCAGGCGCTGCGGGAGGTTCAGAACGCTTCGGTTGAGAAAGCGAGTACCAGTCAAAATGACGGGTCAGGAACATCACCGCAAACAGCGCCAGCGCGAGCACCGCTGACCCCAGCAATAATGCGCTATCCTCTGACCGCAACAGGAACCACATCACCACATCCAGACCCAGTAATGAGAGCACAAACATCCCGCTGCGCCTCCAGCTTTTCAGCACCGCCTGCAGATACATCCCATTCATCACCGCGCCAACAAGGCTTGCAATAATCCAGGCTGGGGTAAACCCAACGTGCTCAGACAACGCCAGCAACACCAGATAGAACAAGACCAGCGACAGCCCAACCAGCAGATACTGCATCGGGTGAAGGCGTAATCCGGTTAAGGTTTCGAAAACAAAGAACGCCATAAACGTCAGCGCAATCAGCAGAATCGCGTACTTAATCGCGCGCTCAGTCAATTGATACTGGTCGGCAGGCGTCGCTACCGTCACGCTAAAGGCCGGGAGCGCCTCCCACTCCGGGGATTCCTTATCGTTGAACCAACTTTCCATGTTATTTGCAAACCAGCTACTCTGCCAGTTCGCCTGGAACCCCGACTCACCTATCTGATGCTTAACCGGCAGGTAGTCGCCCATGAAGCCCGGATGCGGCCAGTTACTGTTGAGCATCATTTCGCTATTACGCCCCACCGGCACCACCGCAAAACTGCCGGTACCCGCCAGATTTAGCGACACCTCAAGTGCAAAGGTTTTTGTTTCCAACGCTTTGTCGGTGAGCGGGATATGGATACCTGAAAGTGCCCCGTAGACGCCGGCCCCCGGTTCCACGCTTAATGTCTCACCATTGATTCTGGAGATGCTGACCGTGCCAATACCCCGCGCATCGCCAACGCCCATCACGATAAACGGCTGACCTGCCGTTATCGTTTCGCCCTTCAGCTGCTGCATCGCCTCGGTATTAAACTGCGCTTTTATCTTCAGATCGGTGTTCCATATTTGCCCGTCATAGATCCCAATGCTTCTGGACTCAACGTGCTGATTTCCGGTGACCACCAGGGATTCCGGCAGAATAAAATGCATATAGCTTTTCTTGTATTCGACCTTCTTCTCATTCTCTATCTTGTAAAAAATCTCCGTCATCGGAATAGCAATCAGCGGGCCGACCAGTTTTTGTGGTCCGCTGGTGCTCTGGCGCAGCGTGTTTTCGACATCATTACGGTAGTTTTCACGCTCTGAAATCAGGTTACTGACCATAAAAAGCGGGACTAACAACAGCAGGATGCACCCCAGCAGAGTGCTTACTTTCCAGAACAGGGGGGATTTCATCATTACGTCTCCTTTGTGATGAGGAGAGCGTAACCGGGCTATGTGGGGCCAGTTTGAAGTTATGTGAAGGGACGGTGAAGTATCAGCGTGGCCATCACACCACCTTCATCACGATTTCGCAGTGTGATCTCCCCCTGGTGCAGACGCGCCACCTCCTGTACAAAGGCCAGCCCAAGGCCGCTGCTTTTCAATCCGTTGTCACGAGGAAGAGAGTAAAAACGTTCGAAAATTCGCGTCAGGGCATAATCCGGGATCCCGCTGCCGCTGTCGGTGACGGTAAAGTGTATCTGCTTGTCCCCTTCATGGGCTGCAAGCTGAACAGCCCCGCCCTCCGGCGTGAAGTCGATGGCATTATCCAGTAAATTACCCAATGCCTGTTCAAGCAGCTCCGCATCACCTTCCACACACAGCGCGGTGCTTTTACAGGTCAGGGTGATATTTTTAGCGGTCAGTAGCGTCGAGCGGGCGTCAGCTAGCCGCGCAAACAGCGCATCGACATCGACGCTTTTGGGGACAATCTCCACCCGATTTTCAAGCCGGGCCTGGGCAAGCAACTTTTCGACCAACGATTGCATACGCGCGTTTTGCACCAGGATGTTGTCGATAAACCGCCTGGCGACCTGCGGTGAGGGCTGCTCAGCAAGAATTTCCGCCGCGCCCCGGATTGCGGCCAGCGGACTTTTCAGCTCGTGGGTGAGCGAGTGGACATAGTGTTCAATGTAATTTTTCCCTTCCAGGCGAATACGCATATTCTCCAGCGCCTGCGCCAGCTTGCGCAGTTCACTGCTGCCGGGATTCGGTAATGGCAGAGGGGAATCGGTGGTAACCGCGTCAGCGTAGCGCGACAACGTACCGATAGAACGATTGATCCACCACGCCACAACAAGGCCAATCAGCAAAGCAATGCCAAGCAATGCACCACCCGCCCACAGGATCCGTCGCTCACTGCGATGGATAACAGGTGCCATCGCGCTGTTGGGTTTCCCGACCGACAGCACGCCAATAATCTTACCGTTGTCCACAACCGGAGCCGCAACATACATCACCGTGCTCTCTGGATCGTCAGGATTGCTCTGGGTGCTCCGCGCGCCGTATTCGCCACGCAGGGTCAGCCAGACATCGTTCCAGCGGGAGTAATCTTTCCCCACAGCCAGACCCGCGGAATCAAACACCACTCTGCCCTGCGCATCGGTCATGTAGACGTGGTATTCGTTGCGCACTTTATGAATGCCGCCGATATTGGCGCGGAAAGGCCGCTGATGAAGTTGTGAAAAGGCCTGCGCCAGTTTGCCCTGCTGCGCATTGCCCGAAAGGAGATCCTCGCGCCCGACTTCGGCGAGCAAGGTCGCGGTATCGATCAACGTCCCTTCAGTTGCCCTGCGCACACCGGGTTTCACTTCCTGAACAAAGATCGACAGCACAAACCACGCGGCGATACCCACGATCAGGAAGTACCCCAGCAGCAGCCGCATCCCAATGCGCATTAATAAAGCCCCAGGCTGTAGCCCATACCACGATGGGTGCTGATGGGTGAAAGCTCATCGTTCACCGCCCGCAGCTTGGCGCGCAGGGTTTTGATGTGGGTGTCCACGGTACGATCAAAACTGTCCCCGTCTTCGCCCCACACCTTGTCCATTAGCTGCTGGCGGGAGTACACACGTCCGGGAGCCTGTAACAATGTTTTAAGTAACAAAAACTCGTAGCGCGTGAGGGGTAACACTTCACCGCACCAGCTGATTCGTACCGCAGGTTCGTTCAGTTCAAACTGGCCGATACGCACAACATCCGAAGGCGCGGCTGATTTTTGCATCCGCCGTAAAATTGTCCGCACCCGGGCACACACTTCGCGCGGTGAGAAAGGTTTAGCGACGTAGTCATCAGCCCCCATCTCCAGACCGAGCAGTTTATCCACCTCGTCGCTTCGCGCCGTCAGAAACAGCACCGGCAACGCCGGATGCAGCGCCAGCAGTTGACGGCACAGCTCAAAGCCGCTGATATCCGGCAACCCGACATCAAGAATTGCCAGCGCGGGCACCTGCCGCCGCGCCTCTTCCAGCACAGGCAGACCGCGTTCAAACGCCTTCACCGCGAATCCTTCCTGCTGGAGCATGTAGATAAGTGTGTCAGCGATGCTGATTTCGTCTTCAACCAGCCAGACCACAGGTAGTTGCATGGTTCGTCCCTGAATTAACGCCACGGCATGATTGGCACCGCGCTAATTGCATTTTTCGGTGAACCTTCCACCACTTTGTCGGAATAAGCCAGGTAAGCCAGGGTGTTGCGTTTCGCATCGTAGAAACGTACTACCTGTAACTTTTTAAACACCAGCGAGGTCCGTTTCTGGAATACCACGTCGCCCTGCGCTTTACCGTTCTTAATTTTATCGCTTAACTCAACCGGACCCACCTGCTGGCAAGAGATTGCCGCATCGGAGGTATCTTCCGCCAGTCCCAGGCCACCTTTGATACCGCCGGTTTTCGCCCGGCTGACATAGCAGGTGACGTTCTTCACGTCCGGATCGTCAAACGCTTCGACCACAATTTTGTGGTCCGGGCCAAACATTTTGAACACGGTATCGACGGAACCAATCTGTTCTGCCTGCGCCACGCGCCCGACCATCAGCATCAACGCGGTGAGGATCAAAGTCTTGTATTTCATATTGTTACCATTCTTTAAAATTACACTGGGCGATTATTCAACACTTTAGACAAAAATGTAGCAAGATCACAGGATTAGAATATATTTGCCCACAATGTGCTCCAAAAAGCATGAATGCGCAAAAAAAACACTGAATGCTAAAACATCAAAAAATGCTATTATCCGCTAACCTGTTATCAGGCACCTGCTGTTTTAAGGATGAGGATAGTATATGGATCAGGCTGGAATTATTCGCGACCTGCTCACCTGGCTGGAAGGTCATCTCGACCAGCCTTTGTCACTGGATAATGTGGCGGCTAAAGCAGGCTATTCCAAGTGGCATCTGCAAAGGATGTTCAAGGATGTCACCGGTCATGCTATCGGGGCCTATATTCGCGCGCGTCGTCTGTCTAAGTCTGCTGTGGCATTGCGCCTGACGGCACGGCCGATTCTGGATATTGCCCTGCAATATCGTTTCGATTCGCAGCAAACCTTTACCCGAGCCTTTAAAAAACAGTTCTCGTTAACGCCAGCGCTTTATCGTCGCTCGCCTGACTGGAGCTCGTTTGGTATGCGTCCACCGCTGCGTCTGGGCGAGTTCGCGATGCCAAAATACGAAATTGTCACGTTGCCTGAAACCCATCTGATCGGTACGACGCAGAGCTACTCCTGTTCTCTGGAGCAGATTTCTGAGTTCCGTCATCAGATGCGCGTTCAGTTCTGGCGCGACTTCCTGAGCCACGCCCCGGCGATCCCGCCGATTCTGTATGGCCTCAACGAAACGCATCCAAGCCAGGAAAAAGACGACGAGCAGGAGGTGTTCTACACCACCGCGCTGACCCCAGAGATGGCCAATGGCTATATTCAGGGTTCGAAGCCTGTCGTGCTCGAAGGCGGCGAATACGTGATGTTCGCCTATGAAGGGCTGGGAACGGGCGTTCAGGAGTTTATCCTGACCGTTTACGGAACCTGCATGCCAATGCTGAATCTGAATCGCCGTAAAGGTCAGGACATTGAGCGCTACTACCCGGCGCAGGATGCCAAACCGGAAGAAGGCCCAATCAATCTGCGTATGGAATTCTTAATTCCGATTCGTCGTTAACGCTGCAGTTCGTCAAGTGCAGGGGCATCGAGATGCGAAATGTCCCCTGCCATTTCCACCACCCAGCCCGATGCCAGCCATGCGCTTTCCTGGTAATCAATCCGGGAAATGGAGCAGTTGCGCAGACGCAAACGGCGTTCAGCGTAAGCCGGTAACCCCAGAATGGTGCTCACCAGGCAACCCAAAGCAATCCCGTGACTCACCAGCAGCGGACGGCTTCCCGCCGGAAGCTTCAGGCATTCCGCCAGTGCGGCATGCATACGAACGCTCAGCTCTTGCATGGATTCGCCTTCAGGAATACGGCCATCTTCGGTACCGTTAACCAGCGTACGACGCCAGCCCTCCTCCTTCTCCGTCAGCGTATCAATATGGCGTTTTTCCAGCACGCCCATATCCAGCTCGCGCAGGCGCGGCTCAAGCATGACGTCACAGCCGCAGGCGTCCGCGATGATGCCTGCCGTCTGCTGCGTGCGACCGAGATCGCTGGTGATAACGTGGGTGATGCCCAGCGTCCGGGCGCGTTCCGCCACCTGCCACGCTTGCTGCACACCCTTTTCAGTGAGGGGACTGTCTGACTGGCCTTGAATACGTCGCTCGGCGTTCCACTGCGTTTCACCGTGGCGAACAAGGTATACCTGTAACATGCTTTTTTTCCGTTATACTGCGATGAGTTTTTTTTCGAATCGAGCTTAATTATGCACCATGTTGTCTCTGCTACCACTAATCCTGCCAAAATTCAGGCAATTCTAAGGGCATTTGAAGAGATCTTCGGCGAAGGATCCTGCCATATTGATGCTATCGGCGTCGAGAGTGGTGTTCCTGAACAGCCGTTTGGCAGCGAGGAAACGCGGGCTGGCGCACGAAATCGCGTCGCAAATGCCAAAGTTGCGGCGCCTGAGGCTGACTTCTGGGTGGCGATTGAAGCGGGTATCGACGAAGGCGCAACCTTTAGCTGGGTGGTGATTGAAAGCCGCGTACAGCGTGGTGAAGCGCGCTCGGCTACCCTCCCTCTGCCAGAGATCATTCTGGAAAAAGTCCGCGCGGGTGAAGCGCTGGGACCGGTGATGTCACAGTACACCGGCATTGATGAGATTGGTCGTAAAGAAGGGGCTATTGGCGTCTTTACTGCAGGCGCACTGACGCGTTCAGGCGTTTACCACCAGGCGGTGATCCTGGCCTTAAGCCCGTTCCATAACGCGATTTATCGCTGATCGCCCAACAGCACAGACTCCAGCCACTGACGCAGCTCAACCGGTGCCGATTTCAGGCTGTTCGATCCGCGGGTAATCGTTGCGATACCCGCGCCGAGCTCATTTTTGAGTTCACGCTGGCTCATTTCGCCGCGCAACAGCTCTTCAATGATCCGCACGCGCGTGCCCAGCGCTTCACGCTCATCTGGCGTGAGCATCAGCTGCATAAGGGGCAAATGCAAATCCTGATCGTAAGACTGGCGGAGCAACTCCACAAAACGAAGCCACTCCTGATGACGTTGTTCGGCCATTGCCGAGGAATACGGGGAATGCTGGGTCATGTTATGCTGCCTCTTGTACTCTTTAGCGAGTACAGCATAACACAACCCGCGCCGATCAGTAACGTCTCTGCCACTCGGCATCGCTCATCAGGGTATCTTTCTGCCCCATGAAGTAGCGATAGTAGGCATCATACGCCAGCACGTTCTTCACATAGCCACGCGTTTCCGAGAACGGAATACTCTCGACAAACGCCACGGCATCGATACGTCCGGCGCTGTTGCCAAGCCAGGTGCGCACGCGACCAGGGCCCGCGTTATACGCCGCAGACGAGAAGATACGGTTGTTACCGAACTGCTGATAAACATACTGCAGGTAGCTGGTACCGATATTGATGTTGGTATCCGGATCGAGAAGCTGTGACGGGCTACTGTACCCCGGGATATTAAACATCTTCACCGTGTGCGTTGCCGTGCCTGGCATAATCTGCATCAGACCGCTGGCACCCACCGGAGAACGAACTTTCGGGTTCCAGGCACTCTCCTGACGGGCAATCGCCATCGCATAGCTTTGCGGGATATCTTTACCACTGGTATAGCGCTCGAACAGATCTTTGTAAGCCAGCGGGAAACGCTCTTCGAGATGATCCCACAGCTTACCGGCGATCGTGGCCTGCACGCTCAGATCCCACCAGTGGTTATCAAACGCATAGCGGGCAAGCTGAGCTTTCTCGTCAGTAGTACGGCTGGTGACCAGATTCGCCCACTCGCTGCGCGCGGTGTTATCCATATTCCAGTACATTAGCTCGCGAACGCGCGCCATTTCAGGCCCCTGCGTCAATGCAGGGTTCGCATTGGCTGGCGCTTTATCAATACGGAAGGTGTACTCTTCACCCAGGCGTTGCGCGGCCGCCATCGGGTAGAACCCGCGCTGCTGCATCAGCGTATGGAGGATCTCTTTCGCTTCCTCATCACGTCCTCGCTCCATCAGCAGATCGGCCTGCCAGTAACGCCATTCGTCTTTCTCTTTCGCTTCCATCGGCAGGCGCGCAAGCCAGGTATTGAGCCCACGACGATCGCCTGAACCCAGCGCCATTCGCACGCGACGTTCCACCAGCGACATGGAGTTCGAACGCATAATGGCATCGTCTCGCCAGCGCGCCTGTTCGTCAGTCACATCCGTGCCCATCAGTCGCCACGCCACAATATCGCGCAACTCCTGGGTTTGCTCTTCGTTAAGTTGCTGCGCCTGCACCAGTTGCGGGATCATCAGCCGCGCGTTTTCCACATCGTCACGCGCCACGCTGGCAAAGGCTACCGCTGCCATCTGGCGGGTAAAATCGGTCGCGCCTGTGCTACGGGCAAAGGTCAGCACCGAGTTAGGATCGTTGGCCAGCCCAATCACCGCAGTGGAAATGGTTTGATAATCCGATGGCATCTGCCCCGCCAGCGCGGTGACCAGACGCGTGTTTCCGGCTTTCATCGCCAGGCGAATACGCTCCAGATACGCCAGTGGATCTTGCTTGCCAGAGGCGCGCCAGGCACCAAAGAGAGAGTCGCAGGCATTGGGCTGGTTTTTACCGGTCAACCACAGATCTTTGGCACCGTTCCACGCCTCTTCCTGCTGCCCCGTGGCCCATTTTGCGTAGTAATAGTTACACTGGGCTTCTGTGGTGTTCGGTTTTTCAGGGCTGAAAGCCAACAGCCCGCGCCAGTCTTCACGACGAGCCAGTTCATTCACAAAACGAGACTGTAACGTCCGCGCGGGAGGCAGGGTTGGGTTAGCCTGAATGAAATTATTCACCGCGACGGTCGGTTGATTCATGAGATCGTCTGTAAGCTGGCGATACTCCAGATACGGATACAGAGGGTAATCCTTCAGTGTCGGCATCAGCGCCTGCACGGTATCCATCTGCTTGTTGTCCCACGCCTGTTTGATCTGGGCGTAGCGATTACGTTGTTCATCCAGTGAATCGGCATGCACCGCCTGGCTTACCGCCATTACGCATACGCTGGCAGCGAGCAGACGCCAGACCACCTGTTTGGCTTTTTCCACAAGCTCTTCCTCTTTGTTTTTCGTCAATTGCAGCGTCTTGCCACGTCAAAGTCTAATCAACTTATGCTAACCAGGCATCCTGCAACGCGCCACGTCATGGACACTTTTTTACCTTTCTTGCGCGTTTTAACACTCCCGACGTTCCTGGCTGGGATTAGGTCGTGAAAAAGGCTACACTTCGAGGCTGAAATTCCTTCTCATTACGATAAAAGAGGCGAAGTCCAACGTGGCTCAATTCGTTTATACCATGCATCGTGTCGGCAAAGTGGTCCCGCCGAAACGTCATATTCTTAAAAATATCTCGCTGAGCTTCTTCCCGGGCGCAAAAATCGGTGTTCTGGGTCTCAACGGTGCCGGTAAGTCCACCCTGCTGCGCATCATGGCCGGCATCGATACAGACATCGAAGGTGAAGCCCGTCCGCAGCCTGGCATCAAGATTGGTTACCTGCCGCAGGAACCTCAGCTGAACCCGGAACACACCGTCCGCGAATCCGTTGAAGAAGCGGTGTCCGAAGTGGTTAACGCCCTGAAAGGTCTGGATGAAGTGTATGCTAAATACGCTGAGCCGGATGCTGACTTCGATAAACTGGCTGCTCAGCAAGGTAAATTTGAAGAAATTATCCAGGCACACGATGGTCACAACCTGAACGTGCAGCTGGAGCGCGCCGCTGACGCCCTGCGTCTGCCGGACTGGGATGCAAAAATCGCAAATCTGTCCGGTGGTGAACGCCGCCGTGTAGCGCTGTGCCGCCTGTTGCTGGAAAAACCAGACATGCTGCTGCTCGACGAACCAACCAACCACCTGGATGCAGAATCCGTGGCGTGGCTGGAGCGCTTCCTGCACGACTTCGAAGGCACCGTTGTGGCGATTACCCACGACCGTTACTTCCTCGACAACGTTGCAGGCTGGATCCTGGAGCTGGACCGTGGTGAAGGTATTCCATGGGAAGGTAACTACTCCTCCTGGCTGGAGCAGAAAGACCAGCGTCTGGCGCAGGAAGCCTCTCAGGAAGCGGCGCGTCGCAAGTCTATTGAGAAAGAGCTGGAGTGGGTTCGTCAGGGCGCGAAAGGCCGTCAGTCTAAGGGCAAAGCCCGTCTGGCACGCTTCGAAGAGCTGAACAATACCGAATACCAGAAACGTAACGAAACCAACGAACTGTTTATTCCACCTGGAGCACGTCTGGGGGATAAAGTGGTTGAAGTCAGCAATCTGCGTAAGTCTTACGGCGACCGCCTGCTGATCGACGATCTGAGCTTCTCTGTGCCGAAGGGCGCGATTGTCGGGATCATCGGTCCGAACGGCGCGGGTAAATCCACCCTGTTCCGCATGATGTCCGGTCAGGAACAACCTGACAGCGGCTCTATCACCCTGGGTGAAACCGTGAAGCTGGCGTCCGTTGACCAGTTCCGTGACGCGATGGATAACAGCAAAACCGTGTGGGAAGAGGTGTCCGGCGGTCTGGATATCATGCGTATCGGCAACACCGAGATGCCAAGCCGCGCCTATGTTGGCCGCTTTAACTTCAAAGGCACTGATCAGGGCAAACGCGTAGGCGAGCTGTCCGGTGGTGAGCGCGGTCGTCTGCACCTGGCGAAACTGCTGCAGGTGGGCGGTAACGTTCTGCTGCTCGATGAACCAACCAACGACCTGGACATCGAAACCCTGCGCGCGCTGGAAAACGCCCTGCTGGAGTTCCCGGGCTGCGCGATGGTGATCTCGCACGACCGTTGGTTCCTGGACCGTATCGCGACCCACATCCTGGACTACCAGGACGAAGGTAAGGTGGAGTTCTTCGAAGGTAACTTCACCGAATACGAAGAGTACAAGAAACGCACGCTGGGCGCAGACGCGCTGGAGCCGAAGCGTATTAAGTACAAGCGTATTGCTAAGTAAGTGTCTAAAAAGCCGGGTGGCGCTCACGCTTACCCGGCTTGTTTATTTGCCCACGTAATACCGCTTCACCTCATCGAACTGCATCGCAAACTCGATATAGCTCATCAGCGCAGGCGAATTCAGCTTGCGGCTCGGATAGGCCAGCCACAGGTCATTCCCCTCGACATTCCACTCAGGCAGCACTTTTACCAACGCGCCCTTCTCCACCTTATCTTCCAGCAGAAAAGCAGGCAGCAGCGTAATGCCGGCGCCAGCAATCGCGCACTCACGCGCGTACACCAGGTTATCCGTCATATGGGCGTTATCCGGCAGATAGCGGTAATCCTCACTCTCGCTGCGCAGCAGCCATTCAGACCAGGCTTTGTGGGTAATACAGCGGTGCTCCACCAGCTGGCGGGGATGCGTCAGCGGCTCCCGACGCGCGAGATATTCGGGCGAGGCCAGCATAAAGCGCGGACAGTGCCCGATCATCCGGCCAATCAGGGAGGAGTCCTGCGGCTTGCCGGTACGCAGCGCCACGTCAAATCCGGCCTCGACCAGATCCACCACGTCATCAGAGATCGACACATCCAGCGACACGTCAGGAAAGCTCAACTGGAATTCGGCGTTCATATGCGCCAGCAGCGTTGCGCCAATCCCTGCCGGGCAGGTGATCCTTAGCCGCCCACTCGGGTTTTCGCGCAGCCGTTGAATGGCGTACTCCGCACGCTCGCTGGCCGCCAGCATCTCACGGCAATGCACCAGATAGTGCTCCCCTGCATACGTCAGGTTTAACCTGCGCGTGGTACGGTTGAGCAAGCGGATCCCCACCTGCTGCTCAAGCTGGCTGATACGCTGACTGACGCTGGATTTCGGCAGTTCGGCCTTCTGCGCCGCAGCGGTAAAGCTTCCCATCTCTGCCACCAGCGCAAACAGCGCCATATCCTGCAGCTGTTTAAACATGATTGTTCACCCTGTACGAACGCTGAGTTCTCGATTGTCCATCTTATCATGCAGCTGACCACTTAATAGACTAGCCTCAACAAAACGCATTCCATTGAGGAGCACACCATGTCAGTTAAAGCCATTGCCGTTGACCCATCGAACCCTTCAGCCTTTATTGAGATTGCTCAACCGATGCCGCAACCCGGCGAGCACGACCTGCTGGTCGAGGTGAAGGCCGTTTCCATCAACCCGGTCGATACCAAAGTGCATGCCAGTATTGCCAGAAACGGTCTGCAGGAGCCGCGTATTCTCGGCTGGGATGCCAGCGGTATCGTTAAATCCGTTGGGGCTGGCGTTAGCGGATTTAAACCGGGTGATGAGGTGTGGTACGCAGGGGATATCACCCGTCCGGGCAGCAACACTACCCACCAGTTGATCGATGCGCGTATCGTCGGGCACAAACCGGCAAGCCTCAATTGGGCCGCCGCAGCTGCATTGCCACTGACCGCCCTGACAGCCTGGGAAGGATTATTCGAGCGGCTGAACATTCAGAATGCCGACGCGGATAAAACGCTGTTGATTATCGGCGGTGCGGGTGGCGTAGGATCGCTGGCGATCCCGTTTGCGAAGCACAACAGCAAGGTGAAGATCATCGCGACGGCATCAAGAGAGGATTCCGCCCAGTGGTGCCGCGATCGCGGTGCTGATGCGGTGGTGAACTACCGCGACCTGAAAGGTGAACTGGCAAAACAGGGGATCACCTTTGTGGATTACATTTTCATTCTCAACGACACCGATGGCCACTGGGATGCGGTCAGTGAGCTGATTGCACCGCAGGGGCATATCTGCTCCATCGTTGAGAATGCGCATCCGCTGAACCAGGATAAGCTGAAATCAAAATCTGCCGCCCTGCACTGGGAATTTATGTACACCCGCAGCATGTACCAGACAGCCGATATGGCACGTCAGGGGGAGATCCTCAATGAGGTGGCGAAACTGGTAGATAACGGTGTGGTAGAGAGTTCGCTGAGTGAGACACTGCACGGGCTGAGCGTGGAAAGCATTACCGAGGCGCACCGTAAAGTGCTGGACGGGCATATGCGCGGGAAAGTGGTGGTTGAGTTCTGAGTGGTCTGATTCCCTCACCCTGGCCCTCTCCCAACGGGAGAGGGCGGTTAACGCTTACCCCTGCTCCCCCATCATCTCCTTCACCAGCTCGACGCAGCGCAGGAAACGGGAGTCGTAATCTGACTCTTCAACATGCACAAACTCAACGTTGTTCTCATTGAGCATATCCACCAGCATGGTCTGGAATTCCCGCCTGTCCACGGAGCTGCCGAGGCTGCGCATCCCGTCAGCCACCCACGGGGTGTTGTTTTCCAGCAGGATCACCAGGTCAAAGCGGTATTCATCAATCAGCGCCTGCACGAACGGGTGCTCACGCCCTTCATATTTTTTACAAAACGCCTGAGTGGTGACGAAATCAGTATCAATGAATGCCACTTTATTCGCGTATTTCACCGCGAAATCAATGTACTGGGCATGACCGAGCGCGATTTTGTCGTAGTCGGAATACTGCAGCGCCATCTCGTCTCCCCCCAGATGGGAGAAGACGTAATCGCGGCCGTATTCCCACGCGCTGGTGGTGTTGAAGATATTCGCCAGTTTGTTAACCAGCGTTGATTTCCCGCTCGACTCACCGCCCAGAATGGCGACGGTGCGGACAAAGAACGGTTTCACTTCAGTTGGGATGTAATCCCAGTAGCGGAACGGGTTTTCGCGGATTTGCGCCCCGCTGATGTTCATAAATGTCCGTTTCGGATCAATCAGCACCGTTTCAATACCCAGATGCTCGCGGAACTGCGGCGCGTCTGACTCTTCAGAGGTGTAGATCCAGTTCGGGGTAATGCCCTTCTCTTCCATGAACGCTTTGACACCGTTGCTCCACACGTCCCAGCCGTGCGGATACGGTTCCATGCCCTCTTCATTAAAGGCATGGATGCGGATATTTTTCTGATATTTGAAGGTCTGAAGTAGCCAGCGCAGACGGTCCGGCACGGTCGGCTGCTGCGACATGGCGCTGTCTTCAAACAGCTGGCGATCGCGGGTTTCGTCGTAGCCCATGATGATGTGCAGCTCGTCAACCTGGCTACAGGCGCGCTGAATCAGATAGATGTGCCCGGTATGCAGCGGGTAAAACTTGCCGAACACCACGCCGATGTTCTTTTGCATACGCGGGAATTCCAGCCCCAGAAAGCGATGTAACGCCTCCAGCTTTTGCGCGCTGGGACTTTTGATTTTGGCGTTCAGCAGTTGGCTAAGGTAGCCTTTGGTCATACCGCTGGCGTCCGCCACCTGCTGCAGCGTGCAGCCCTTCTGGCGGATTGCGGTCTTAATGTAGTCAAATGATGACATCAATTACGGTGCCTCCTGCAAAATCGAATACGTAATTATAAGTCGTCAAAGACATTTAACGCATCTGCGAGTTTCTTAACGCCAAAAACCTGCATCCCTTCCGGGATTTTTTTCGGCACGTTAGCGGCGGGTACAATCGCCCGGCGGAAGCCGTGTTTTGCCGCCTCGGAGATACGCTCCTGGCCGCTTGGTACCGGACGGATCTCTCCAGCCAGACCAACCTCGCCAAACACCACCAGATCCTGCGGCAGCGGCCTGTCTCGCAGGCTGGAGACCATCGCCAGCAGCAGCGCCAGGTCTGCACTGGTCTCAGTGACTTTAACGCCGCCGACCACGTTAACGAAGACGTCCTGATCCGCCATCTGCAACCCACCGTGACGGTGCAGCACCGCCAGCAGGATCGCCAGGCGGTTCTGTTCCAGACCGACCGCCACGCGCCGTGGGTTGCCCATCATCGACACGTCAACCAGCGCCTGAATTTCAACGAGCAGCGGGCGCGTCCCTTCCCACAGCACCATCACCGAGCTGCCGGAGGTGATTTCATCACCGCGACTCAGGAAGATGGCCGACGGGTTGCTGACTTCGCGCAGCCCCTGCTCGGTCATGGCAAATACGCCCAGTTCGTTCACCGCCCCGAAGCGGTTTTTATGGCTACGCAGGGTACGGAAGCGGGAATCTGCGTCGCCGTCGAGCATCACGGAGCAGTCGATACAGTGTTCGAGCACCTTCGGCCCCGCCAGCGAGCCATCTTTGGTGACGTGGCCGACCATCACAATCGCCACGCCGCGCGTTTTAGCAAAGCGCGTCAGATAGGCCGCAGTTTCACGCACCTGCGCCACGCTGCCAGGCGAGGACTGAATATCCGCCATGTGCATCACCTGGATGGAGTCGATCACCATCAGCTTCGGCTGCTCTTCTTCGGCAATCATGCAGATCTGCTCAATGCTGGTTTCCGAAAGCATATTCAGATTGCCGGTTGGCAGGCCAAGGCGGTGCGCGCGCATTGCTACCTGCTGCAGGGACTCTTCCCCCGTGACGTACAGGGTTTTCATCTGCTCGGCGAGCTTACAGAGCGTTTGCAGCAGCAGGGTGGATTTACCCGCGCCCGGGTTACCGCCGATCAGGATGGCGCTGCCCGGCACCACGCCGCCGCCGAGCACGCGGTCAAACTCTTTGAACCCGGTGGAGAAGCGCGGCAGCTCTTCGAGGCTGATATCCGAGAGCTTTTGCACCTTCGCCACGCCCGCGTTACCGGCGTAACCGCTCAGGCGCTCGTTGCGCGCCACGCTCGGCGAAGCCGCCACACCACGCACTTCGGTGATGGTGTTCCAGGCATGACAGGCGCTGCATTGCCCCTGCCAGCGCGGATAATCCGCACCACATTCATTACAGACAAATGCGCGTTTTGGAGCTTTCGCCACGGTTTACCTCGTTATTTCTGATTAAGGCTGCCAGAGAGAATGCAGAACACTCCCATCAGGTCAGCATGACGGATAGTCACTTCCGTCTTTTCGTTCACTTTCGGCTTAGCATGATAGGCAATGCCAAGCCCGGCGGCTTTGATCATCGGCAGATCGTTCGCGCCATCGCCGATGGCGACAGTCTGGACGTGCGGAATTTCATATTTTTCCGCCAGACGGGTCAGGGTGTTGGCTTTGTACTGAGCATCCACGATATCGCCGATCACCTGGCCGGTCAGCTTGCCATCCATGATCTCCAGCTCGTTGGCCACAACGGTGGTCAGATGCAGTTTTTCCCGCAAATAATCCGCGAAGAAAGTAAAGCCACCGGAGGCAATCGCGACTTTCCAGCCTAACGACTGCAGCTTCAGTACCAGTTGGGTCAGCCCTGGCATCAGCGGCAGCACGTCGCGTACCTGACGCAGAATGTTGGCATCGGCCCCTTTCAGGGTCGCCACGCGCTGTCTCAGGCTGGCGGTGAAGTCCAGTTCTCCGCGCATCGCACGCTCGGTGACTTCCGCCACCAGATCGCCGCTGCCTGCCAGTTTGGCAATCTCGTCGATACATTCGATCTGGATTGCGGTGGAGTCCATATCCATCACCAGCAGGCCCGGCGTTTTCAGGTGCGGAATTTTACCCAGTGGGGCAACGTCCAGCCCGGCGTCATGCGCCAGGCGTGTCGCACGTTGCGTCAGGGAGCCTGCCAGACGAATGACCTGATAATCCTCGACACACCAGGCGGCGACAATGACCATCGCGGCACCCAGTTTGGTTTGATATTGGGTAAGGCGTTGCTTATCCAGGCCGCGTCCGTACAGCAGCCAGCCGCTACGGCCAGCGTGGTAATCCAGAGGCATCACCTCATCGCCACTAAGAGAGAGCGGCAATCCTGGCCATAAAGAGACATCCGTTGGCAGGTCACACCAGGTAATGTTCGGCATTAAAGCTCCTGTAATTTCGTTCGCGCCGGAAGGTTCCAGAGGGAAAATAACGCATGAGGCTACCTTGTAACCATCACTTCTGGCAACATTAAGCCCTAAATTTTCAGCAGGTGGAATATGGCTCGCGCAAAACTGAAATTCCGGCTTCATCGCGCCGTGATTGTCCTTTTCTGTCTCGCACTCCTCGTGGTGCTGATGCAGGGGGCGTCGTGGTTTAGCCAGAATCATCAACGGCAACGTAACCCACAGTTTGAAGAGCTGGCCCGCACGCTGGCGCGTCAGGTGACACTCAACGTCGCACCCTATATGCGTACTGAGACGCCGGACGATAAACGAATCGGTCAGGTCTTACGTCAGCTCACTGAAAACAGTCGTATTCTGGATGCGGGCGTTTATGACGAGCAGGGAGATCTGATTGCCCGCGCCGGTGAACATGTCGACGTGCGCGACAGGCTGGCACTGGACGGCAAAAAAGCCGGAGGCTATTTCAACCAGCAGATTGTCGAACCAGTCCAGGGCAAAAATGGTCCACTGGGGTATCTGCGTATGACGCTCGACACCCACACCCTGCCAACCGAAGCCAAACAGGTGGATAACACCACCAATATTCTCCGCCTGATGCTGCTGCTCTCTCTGGCTATTGGCGTCGTGCTGGCACGCACGTTGCTGCAGGGCAAGCGCACCCGCTGGCAACAGTCGCCGTTTCTGCTGACCGCAAGCAAGTCGATTCCCGAAGAGGAAGAGAGCGAGAAGAAAGATTAATGATAAAATAGGCGGACGCCCCGGAAAAGGAACTCTGCCATGACGACGTTACGCCTGCTTATCTCTGACTCTTACGATCCCTGGTTTAATCTCGCGGTAGAAGAGTGCATCTTCCGCCAGATGCCCGCCACCCAACGCGTACTGTTTCTCTGGCGCAACGCGGATACGGTGGTCATCGGTCGCGCGCAAAACCCGTGGAAAGAGTGTAATACGCGGCGTATGGAAGAGGACAACGTCCGCCTGGCGCGCAGAAGCAGCGGCGGCGGCGCGGTGTTTCACGATCTGGGCAATACCTGCTTTACCTTTATGGCGGGCAAACCGGAGTACGACAAAACCATCTCAACATCCATCGTCCTGAACGCCCTGAATGCGCTCGGCGTGACGGCAGAGGCCTCCGGGCGTAACGATCTGGTGGTGAAAACCGCTGAAGGCGACCGGAAAGTTTCGGGCTCAGCTTATCGCGAAACGATGGATCGCGGCTTCCACCACGGCACCCTTCTTCTGAATGCCGATCTCAGCCGCCTGGCGAACTACCTGAACCCGGACAAGAAAAAACTACAGGCCAAAGGGATTACCTCCGTGCGCGGCCGCGTGGCGAATTTGGTCGACCTGCTGCCGGGGATTACTCACGAGCAGATTTGTAATGCGATCCGTGACGCTTTCTTTGAACATTATGGCGAGCGCGCAGAAGCAGAAGTGATCTCCCCTGACAAAACCCCGGACCTGCCCAACTTTGCCGGGACGTTTGCCCGTCAGAGCAGCTGGGAGTGGAACTTCGGTCAGGCTCCTGCATTTTCTCACCTGCTGGATGAGCGTTTTACCTGGGGCGGCGTGGAGCTGCATTTTGACGTGGAGAAAGGCCATATCACCCGCACGCAGGTGTTTACCGATAGCCTGAATCCGGCACCGCTGGAAGCACTTGCGGCACGTTTACAGGGCTGTTTGTATCGGGCGGATATGCTGCAACAGGAATGCGAGGTGTTGATCGGGGATTTCCCGGCGCAGGAGAAAGAGTTGCGAGAATTATCGGTGTGGATAGCACAGGCCGTGCGCTAGATGCGGTCTGGTACCCTCATCCCTCCCTCTCCCAACGGGAGAGGGAGGGAAGAGACAGAATTACTCTTTATCGCCCAGCAGAACGGATTCCAGCGCGATTTTGATCATGTCGTTGAAGGTGGTCTGACGTTCGGCAGCGGTGGTCTGCTCGTGAGTACGGATGTGGTCAGACACGGTGCAGATGGTCAGTGCTTTCGCCCCAAACTCAGCTGCCACACCGTAGATGCCCGCAGCTTCCATTTCCACGCCCAGGATGCCGTATTTTTCCATCACATCGAACATCTCGCCGCCGTCTGGCGCATAGAACAGGTCAGCAGAGAAGAGGTTACCTACGCGAGCGTCAACGCCCAGCGCTTTTGCTGCGTCAACGGCGTTACGCACCATGCCAAAGTCTGCAATTGCAGCAAAGTCATGATCTTTGAAACGCATGCGGTTGACTTTAGAATCGGTGCAGGCACCCATACCAATCACCACATCACGCAGTTGAACGTCCATGCGCACAGCCCCGCAGGAGCCCACACGGATGATTTTCTTCACGCCGAAATCGGTGATCAGCTCTTTGGTGTAGATGGAGCAGGATGGGATACCCATACCGTGGCCCATAACGGAGATTTTGCGACCTTTGTAAGTCCCGGTGAAGCCCAGCATGCCGCGAACGTTGTTCACTTCACGCACGTCTTCGAGGAAAGTTTCTGCAATGTGCTTCGCGCGCAGCGGGTCACCCGGCATCAATACGACGTCAGCGAAATCACCCATTTCTGCGTTAATGTGAGGAGTTGCCATCTTCAGTTCCTTTTAAATTGTTTATTCTTTTCACCCTCTCCCTGTGGGAGAGGGTTGGGTGAGGGCATCAGACCGCACCCAACATGATTCAGAACATGGCCTTGCCATATTCCATGTCGGACGTACCAAAGTATTTCGCCAGGGTCTGGCCGATATCCGCGAAGCTTTCACGGTGACCAAGGGAGCCTGGTTTCACTTTCGGGCCGTACACCAGCACAGGAATGTGCTCACGGGTGTGATCGGTACCAGTCCAGGTTGGGTCACAGCCGTGGTCCGCAGTCAGGATCAGAATGTCATCTTCACCCACCAGCTCCATCAGCTCCGGCAGGCGGCGGTCGAACAACTCCAGGCCCGCTGCATAACCGGCAACATCACGACGGTGGCCCCAGGAAGAGTCGAAGTCGACGAAGTTGGTGAAGACAATGGTCTTGTCACCCGCCTCTTTCATCTCTTTGATGGTGGCATCAAACAGCGCATCCAGACCGGTGGCTTTCACTTTTTTGGTGATGCCGCAGTTGGCGTAGATATCCGCAATTTTACCCACGGACACCACATGACCGTCTTTCTCTTCAACCAGTTTTTGCAGCACGGTTGGTGCTGGCGGCTCAACGGCCAGATCGTGACGGTTACCGGTACGCTGGAAGTTACCCGCTTTGTCGCCGATAAACGGACGTGCGATAACGCGACCAATGTTGTACCCGCCTTCGGTCAGCTCTTCACGGGCGATTTCGCACAGCTCGTAGAGTTTATCCAGGCCGTAGGTTTCTTCGTGACAGGCAATCTGGAACACCGAGTCAGCAGAGGTATAGAAAATCGGTTTGCCGGTTTTCATATGCTCTTCACCAAGCTCATCCAGGATCACAGTACCGGAAGAGTGGCAGTTACCGAGGTAGCCCGGCAGGTTTGCACACTTAACCAGCTTGTCCAGCAGTTCCTGCGGGAAGCTGTTCTGATGATCAGAGAAGTAGCCCCAGTCGAACAGAACCGGCACACCGGCGATTTCCCAGTGACCAGACGGGGTATCTTTACCCGAAGAGAGTTCATGCGCCCAGGCATAGGCACCCACCACTTCCGCGTTGCCGTCCATTCCCGCAGCAATTTTACCGGTAGAACCTTCGTGGGCTTTCACCAACCCAAGGCTGGTCAGGTTTGGCAGAGTCAGAGGGCCTTTACGACCGTTGTCCGCTTCGCCTTTGGCACAGGCTTCAGCGATGTGACCCATGGTATCGGAACCCACGTCACCAAAACGTTCTGCATCTTCGGTTGCGCCGATGCCGAATGAGTCCAGCACCATAATAAATGCACGTTTCATAATTGTTCTCCGTACGTAGTGCTTAAAAATGATTGATCAGATCAGTATACCGCTATTCAGTGATACGACGATAGACCGTTGGTGTGCTTTCCGGTGCTTTATCGTCGAGTGTAATGGCCGCTTTAACGGCTTTCGCCGCTTCCTGCCAGCTGGCTTCATCTTTGGCGTGGATCACCGCCAGCGGACGTTGTCCGTCAACGCTGTCGCCCAGTCGGGCCATATCGGTAAAGCCGACGCTGTAATCAATCATGTCCGATGCCTGGCGACGGCCGCCGCCCATTGAGACAACCGCCATGCCGAGTGCACGGGTATCCATGGCTGACACAAAGCCTTCGCTATCGGCATAGACCGCTTTGCTGAGCGTCGCCGTTGGCAGGTATTTCGCGTAGTTTTCCACGAAATCAGTTGGACCTTTCTGCGCCGCCACCATGCGGCCAAAGATCTCCGCCGCTTTGCCGTTATCCAGCACCGCCTGCAGTTTCGCGCGCGCGTCTGCATCATCTTTGGCAAGCTTGCCGGAGATTAACATCTCAACGCACAGCGCCATGGTGACGTCGAACAGACGCGGGTTGCGGTATTCACCAGTCAGGAATTGTACGGCTTCACGCACTTCAACGGCGTTACCTGCACTGGAGGCCAGGACCTGGTTCATGTCGGTGAGCAGTGCAGTGGTGCGCACGCCGGCACCGTTGGAGACGCCAACGATCGCTTCGGCAAGCTGGGCAGAAAGTTCATAGGTTGGCATAAACGCGCCGCTACCTACTTTTACATCCATCACCAGCGCGTCCAGCCCTTCGGCCAGTTTCTTCGCCAGGATAGAGGCGGTGATCAGCGGGATGGAGTCAACGGTCGCAGTGATATCGCGGGTGGCATAGAAACGCTTATCTGCCGGAGCAAGAGAGCTGGTCTGGCCGATAATCGCCACACCAACGTCTTTAATAATGTCGCGGAAGCGGTTGTCATCCGGGAAGATATCGAAGCCCGGAATGGCTTCCAGTTTGTCGAGCGTACCACCGGTATGGCCGAGGCCGCGCCCGGAGATCATCGGGATGTAACCCCCACAGGCCGCCACCATTGGGCCGAGCATCAGGGAAGTCACATCACCTACGCCACCTGTGGAGTGCTTGTCCACAATCGGGCCGTTAAGGTTCAGGCTCTTCCAGTCGAGAACGGTTCCTGAATCTCGCATCGCCATCGTCAGCGAGACCCGCTCAGGCATCGACATATCGTGGAAGAAAATGGTCATCGCCAGCGCAGCGATCTGCCCTTCAGAGACGGTGTTATCACGAATACCGTTGATAAAGAAGCGGATCTCTTCGTCGCTTAATGCATGACCATCACGTTTTTTACGAATAATTTCTTGTGCGAGAAACACGGTAACCTCCCGAAATAAGCCGGGATCGCTTCGCGTCACCCGGCAATTCAAACCTTAGTAGCTGCTTGCGCTCTTACCATCGCCGTGACCCAGCGCTTTCAGCAGGCTGGCCAGCAGGCTGGATGCACCAAAGCGATAGTGACGGGAATCTGCCCATTCAGCGCCGAACAGTTCATCCGCAATGGCCAGGAACTGCTGTGCATCTTCCGCGGTGCGTACGCCGCCCGCTGGTTTAAAACCAACAGTTTTGGACACGCCCATATCGCGGATCACTTCCATCATGATGCGTGCGCTTTCCGGGGTGGCATTCACTGGCACTTTACCGGTAGAGGTTTTGATGAAATCAGCACCCGCCTTGATGGAGATTTCAGATGCTTTACGAATCAGGGCTTCTTCTTTCAGCTCACCGGTTTCGATGATCACTTTCAGCAGTACGTTTGCCGCAGCACACGCGTCTTTACAGGCTTTCACCAGGTCAAAACCGACCTGCTCGTTGCCCGCGATCAACGCACGGTATGGGAATACCACGTCAACTTCATCTGCACCGTAAGCAATAGCTGCGCGAGTTTCTGCCAGCGCGATCTCGATATCGTCGTTGCCGTGGGGGAAGTTAGTCACGGTTGCAATACGCACGTCCGGCGTGCCCTGCTCTTTCAGCGTTTTACGGGCAATCGGGATAAAGCGCGGGTAGATACAGATAGCAGCGGTGTTACCGACGGGCGTTTTCGCCTGATGGCACAGGGCGATGACTTTTTCATTGGTGTCGTCATCGTTCAGGGTGGTCAGGTCCATCAGTTTCAACGCGCGCAGGCTGCTTGCAGTTAAATCGGTCATAACATTCTCCAACGGCAGTGCCGTATAAATTTTACCTTGCGGGTCTGTGAGTATTCTAACATTCACCCGCATCTACACTTCGACATTCATCACAGTTAATGAAAACTACGTACAAATTTGCATTACTGTAATGAGATCTTCTTCAAACTTTATCGTGCTAATTGCCGACTAAAGCAGCAATACCCCCTGTCGGATCAAAAGCCACAACAGGTTGGCTTCCTACAATCCGTTCATCATCCGCAGAATAATCAAGGAAGCGAACATGTCCCACTCCAGCCCCGACACCCTGCAACAACGTTGCCAGCACATTGTGACAAGCCCGGTGTTAACCCCGGAACAAAAACGTCATTTCCTGGCGCTGGAAGCGGAAAACAACCTGCCTTATCCTGAACTCCCTCAGGCAGCGCGCGCCGCGCTGGACGAGGGGTTAATCTGCGACATGTTCGAAGGCCATGCGCCTTACAAACCCCGCTATGTTCTGCCGGATTACGCAAAATTTTTGGCTAACGGCTCAGAATGGCTGGAGCTGGAAGGTGCGAAAGACCTGGATGACGCTCTTTCACTACTCACCATTCTTTACCACCATGTGCCATCCGTAACATCCATGCCTGTCTATCTGGGCCATCTCGATGTGTTACTGCAACTGTATGTTAGAATTCTAACACAAGAAGAGGTTGATAGCCGAATAAAACGTTTCTGGCGCTATCTCGACCGAACGCTGCCGGATGCATTTATGCACGCTAACATCGGGCCTGCTGACGGCCCCATCACCCGTGCCATTCTACGTGCCGATGCAGAGCTGAAGCAGGTCGCACCGAACCTCACCTTTATCTACGATCCAGATATTACCCCGGACGATTTGCTGCTTGAGGTGGCAAAAAACATCTGTGAGTGCAGCAAACCACATATTTCTAACGGCCCGATTAATGATAAAATTTTCACAAAAGGCCGTTACGGCGTGGTGAGTTGTTACAACTCCCTGCCGCTTGCAGGCGGTGGGAGCACCCTGGTACGCCTTAACCTCAAAGCCATTGCTGAACGCAGCACATCTATTGAAGACTTCTTCACCCGCACGCTCCCGCATTACTGCCAGCAGCAAATTGCTATCATCGATGCACGCTGCGGTTTCCTGTACGAGCAATCTGGCTTCTTTGAGAATAGCTTCCTCGTAAAAGAGGGGCTGATTGATGCCGATCGGTTTGTGCCTATGTTTGGGATGTACGGTCTGGCAGAAGCAGTGAACACACTTTGCGAAAAGGAAAGTATTGCGGGGCGCTACGGTAAAGACGAGCAGGCCAACGCGCTGGGCTACCGCATCAGCGGGCAGCTTGCGGCATTTGTGGAAAACACGCCGGTGAAACACGGCTGGAAGCACCGCGCGATGCTCCACGCGCAGTCAGGGATCAGCTCTGACTCCGGCACGACACCGGGGGCGCGTCTGCCCTATGGAGATGAACCGGACCCGATCAACCATCTGCTGGCCGTAGCGCCGCATCATAAATACTACCACTCAGGGATCAGCGATATTTTGACCCTGGATGAGACGGTAAAACGCAACCCGCAGGCGGTGGTTCAGCTATGTCTTGGTGCGTTCAGAGCCGGTATGCGTGAATTCACCGCGAACGTAGCCGGTAACGATCTGGTTCGCGTGACCGGGTATATGGTGCGCTTGTCAGATCTTGAAAAATACCGTGAAGCCGGATCGCGTACTAATACCACGTGGCTTGGAGAAGAAGCCGCGCGTAATACCCGCATCCTCGAACGTCAGCCGCGCGTGATTAGCCATGAACAGCAGATGCGCTTTAGTTAGTCAGGTTATCCCTTTCTCCTGCGTGGACGGGCCGGGCAGTCGCCTGGCTCTTTTCCTGCAGGGATGTAACCTGCGTTGTAAAACCTGCCACAACCCGTGGACCATCGGGCGCTGCAACGACTGCGGTGACTGCGTGCCCCACTGTCCGCACGACGCGCTGACCATTCATGCCGGGCGCGTCTGGTGGCAGGAGAGTGACTGCCAGCAGTGCGACACCTGCCTCCGCCAGTGCCAGCAGCAGGCAACGCCCATGGCGCATCGCTTTAGTGTGGAGGAGATCCTCACGCAAATCCGCAGAGCTGCGCCCTTTATTGAGGGTATTACGGTGAGTGGCGGTGAGGCTACCACGCAACTTCCTTTTCTGATCGCGCTTTTCACGGCGATCAAAACGGATCCCACGCTGAGTCATCTAAGCTGCCTGGTGGATAGCAATGGCCTGTTAAGTGAAACCGGCTGGCAGAAACTCCTGCCGGTGCTGGATGGCGCGATGCTGGATCTAAAAGCCTGGGGAAATGAGCATCACCGTTTCCTGACCGGACGCGAAAACCCACAGATTAAACAAAGCATTCGCTGGCTGGCCGATCGTCACCGTTTGACGGAACTGCGCTTACTGGTCATCCCGGATCGGTGCGATTATCTGGAACAGATCAAACCGCTGACGACGTTTATCCACGGGCTTGGAAACGTCCCGGTGCGTATCAACGCCTTTCATGCGCAGGGTGTTTACGGCGAAGCGGCGTCATGGCGTAGCGCTACACCGGAAGACGTTGAGCCGCTGGCGCTCGCACTGTAAAAACAGAAGATAACCGTGATCCGCCCGGCACTTTATCTATAGTGTGATACCAAATACCGAACGCGTATTCTCAAGCAAGGCATCAGCAATCACCTCTTCTGGCTCATCGCGCAGCTCGCACAACGTGGCAAACACGCGTGCCGCCTGTTCCGGGCGATTCGGCTGGCCCTGAAAACCATTCAGCGGCATATCCGGCGCGTCGGTTTCCAGCAGAAGCGCCGACAGCGGCAGCTGTGCCATTACGTCCCGGGTTTTACTGGCGCGCGGATAAGTGATGGTGCCACCCACGCCAATTTTATAGCCCAGTTCGGTAAAACGCTGCGCCTGCTGCAGGCTGCCGGAGAAACCGTGTACGACACCTCTCCGTGGTAGATCGATGCGTTTCAGGTGCATCGCCAGCTTATCGTGCGTGCGTCTTGAGTGGAGGATCACGGGCAGATCGTAACGCTTGGCCAGCCTGAGCTGCGCATCAAGGATCGTCTGCTGACGTTCAAACTGCGGATCCTCACGGTAAAGATCGAGGCCGATCTCACCGATGGCGACAAGTTTGTCTCCTGCAGTCTGCAGTACCTCATCAAGCCTCTCAATATGTTCATCAAGATGTCGTTCAATGACAATCGGATGGAGGCCGAGCGCGGCATAGAGCGCGGGATACTGCGTGGCAAGATCCAGCACACGGGAAAAGTAAGCAGCTTCAACTGACGGCACAATGATGGCCTGAACGCCTGCTTCGGCAGCTTTCGCAATACTTTGCTCTTCATCCCCCGTAAACGGTGGAAAATCAAAGTGGCAGTGGGTATCGACAAAGCAGTGCGTCACGCCAGATCCTCGTTGTCCAATAAAGCGTCATTCGCCTGCGGAATATCCACCAGCGGCATTGTCAGGGCGTCGTTAGCGACAATCGCAGGCGGCGTAATAATACGTTTATGCCGATGCAGCGGTGGTTGCTCCGCCAGCATTTTCCCCACCGTCGCCAGGAAGTAACGCCCGCACAGACGGCCGGTCTTATAATCTGCACGCAACGCCGGGACGCGGCTACCCAGCGCCATACTGACCAGCGGCTTAGGTGGATAGATTTCAAAAATGCGCAACTTACCCGGCGGTTTTTCAATGAAACGCTGCATCGCGCCGTAGGTGGTTTCATGCTGCTTAGCGATGTTCACCAGCGGTTGCAGGCTGCTGTCGCCTAACCAGCGCTCCATGCGTTTAAACCACTGTGGGGTGTAGTACATTTGCGACGGTACAGTACGGATCACCACAATAGTTTTCGCTCCGCGCCGGGCAGCTTCCTGCACCGGAACTGCGTCACTGATCCCCCCATCCAGATAACTGATACCATCCAGCTGTGCACCGGTACGATAAAAACCGGGAATGGCACTTGAGGCACGGATGATATCCAGCCAGTTTTCCTTCTGCGGAGAGAAATACCCCGGTGAATAATCATCTCCCCGGCTGGCGCACATCCAGAATGCTTTCCCGCTATCAAACAGGCGCGCTGCAGTGTCCATGGCCAGCGGCATCTGGCTGGAGGTAGATTCCAGCAGCCAGTCGAGATCAATCAGATTGCCGCCACGCACAAAGCGCACCGGATTAAAAAATTCTTTCGCCGTGGTATAGCGCATAATCACTTTTCGCGCATAGCCTGGCTGGTTACAGACATAGGCAGACAGGTTCTGCGCCCCGGCAGAGGTGCCGAAGTAAAGGTCAAACGGGTTGAATTGCGCGCGCATAAATTCATCCAGCACGCCCGCAGTGAAAATCCCACGCTGCCCGCCCCCCTCACAGACCAGCGCGAGCTGACCTGTGCGAAACGGCTTTAACGTGAGCGGCGCGATATTGCCGAGCGTAACGGGAATTCGTTGCCCCACCTCTGCTTTCCTGTTTTGATTATTCTGTAACACCACAGTAACGCACCCGACCAGTAACGCAAATAAGAAAAAGCCAGTCACTACGACTGGCTTTTTTTTGTTGAAGGAATATTGCGTTTGCTATGGACGTCGACGCCCGGTAAACAGGCTGACCAGGAACAGAATAATACCGACGACAAAGACAACTTTTGCAGCCCATGCCGCAGTACCCGCCAGTCCACCAAAGCCCAATGCGGCGGCAATTAACGCGATAACCAGAAATATAATGCCCCAACGAAACATAAGCTTCTCCTTTACCATAGTTAATGTCGGCCGCTAATTGTGAGCGCTCAGGCCACCCACCGGCGTTTTTCCAGAGTCGTTCTTATTTCGCCCGCGGGCGTTAACCCGGCGGGCGAATGGTCCAGATTTACTTCGCTTTCAGATCGTTTTTAACGCTTTTCACACCATCAATGGCTTTCGCAATAGACTCGGCGCGTTCGATTTGCGCCTGCGAATCGACTGTCCCGGAAAGCTGAACCACACCATCGGTGGTTTCCACTTTCACCTTACGGGATGGCACGATGTCATCTGCTAAAAGTTTAGCTTTGATTTCGCTGGTCGTAGCAGCATCACCGGCATAACCTTTCACCGACGTGTTTTTGCTGTCACGCACGTGGAGTTTATCGCTCACGGATGTAACACCTTCGACACCCTTCGCCACTTTTACTGCCTGTTCGGCCTGAGCCTGGCTTTCAACAAAACCACTCAGCGTGACCACTTTCTCGTCGGTCTTAACGGAAATATCGGTGCTCTTAATCGCTTCATCATCCACCAGAGCGGCTTTAACTTTTGCTGTAATTGAGCTGTCATCCATGAAATTACCGACTTTATTCATAGAGCTATCGATTTTTTGCCCTGCGGTATCGGCAGTGGACTGTGCTTTATCCATGGCACTACTTTCCGCCAGGGCGGAGCCACTAACCAGAACACTACCCAGAGTCACAGCCAGCAGAGTTTTAGAAATCTTCAGTCTTGTCATATTCATCGATGTATTCCTGTGTTTACCCGTTATTCGGGCTACGTACTTCCTTAGTAGTTTTATATATTGCGAATAATCACACGAGCACGACGGATAACCAAAAAACATTCAAAAAAGCAGTTAATTAATCCATACCCGGTGTTAAACACTGAGTTAAATATAGATCACTCTCACAGTATCGCTTTCAGATTTGGTCAAAAAATAACCAATAAACGCGTAAATGCAGAGAATTAAGAACATTCCGCAAGGGATTAATAAGACAGGAATTAAAGAAGAGCACGGCGATTACCGTGCTCTGAGAGAAGATTAGTGCTCGCGTGTTTTGCGGAACTGAACGTCAGGATAGCGTTCCTGGGTCAGGTTCAGGTTAACCATGGTTGGGGCGATGTACGTCAGGTTATCGCCACCATCGAGCGCCAGCTGAATTTCGTTCTTACGCTTAAATTCTTCGAATTTCTTCGCGTCAGAACACTCAACCCAGCGCGCGGTCGCCACGTTTACGGATTCGTAAATCGCTTCAACGTTGTATTCGCTCTTAAGACGAGCCACCACCACGTCAAACTGCAACACCCCCACCGCACCGACGATCAGATCGTTGTTTGCGATTGGGCGGAACACCTGTACCGCGCCCTCTTCAGAAAGCTGTACCAGGCCTTTCAGCAGCTGTTTCTGCTTCAGCGGATCGCGCAGACGAATACGGCGGAACAGCTCCGGCGCAAAGTTCGGGATGCCGGTGAACTTCATCATTTCGCCCTGGGTGAAGGTATCACCGATCTGGATCGTGCCATGGTTATGCAAGCCGATGATGTCGCCCGGGTACGCCTCTTCAACGTGCGAACGGTCGCCCGCCATAAAGGTCAGCGCATCGGAGATCACCACGTCTTTACCGATACGCACCTGGCGCAGCTTCATGCCCTTTTCATATTTACCGGACACAACGCGCATAAAGGCCACGCGGTCGCGGTGTTTCGGGTCCATGTTGGCCTGAATTTTAAACACGAAGCCGGTGAACTTCTCTTCCTGCGCTTCCACTTCACGGGTGTCGGTTTTACGTGGCATTGGCTGCGGCGCCCACTCCACCAGACCATCCAGCATGTGGTCGACACCAAAGTTACCCAGCGCGGTACCAAAGAATACAGGCGTGATTTCACCGTTCAGGAACAGCTCTTTGTCGAACTCATGAGACGCACCTTTCACCAGCTCCAGCTCGTCGCGCAGCTGTGCGGCCAACTCTTCACCTACCGCCGTATCCAGATCCGGGTTATCCAGACCTTTCACGATGCGCACTTCCTGAATAGTGTGACCTTTACCGGTCTGATACAGGTAAGTTTCGTCTTTATAAAGGTGGTAAACCCCTTTGAACAACTTGCCACAGCCGATTGGCCAGGTGATTGGCGCACAGGCGATTTTCAGCTCGTTTTCCACTTCATCCATCAGTTCCATCGGATCACGGATGTCACGGTCGAGTTTGTTCATGAAAGTGAGGATCGGCGTATCGCGCAGACGGGTCACTTCCATCAGCTTACGGGTCCTGTCTTCTACACCTTTTGCGGCGTCGATCACCATCAGACAGCAGTCAACCGCCGTCAGCGTACGGTAGGTATCTTCGGAGAAGTCTTCGTGCCCCGGGGTGTCCAGCAGGTTCACCAGGCAGTTGTGATACGGGAACTGCATCACGGAGGTGGTAATCGAAATACCACGCTGCTTTTCCATCTCCATCCAGTCGGATTTCGCATGCTGGCTGGAGCCACGGCCTTTAACCGTACCGGCAGTCTGAATCGCCTGTCCGAACAGCAGCACCTTTTCGGTGATGGTCGTTTTACCGGCATCCGGGTGCGAGATAATGGCAAAAGTGCGGCGCTTGGCCACCTCTTGCAGATAAGGAGACAACGTCATAATCAAATCTTCTTATTTAAGCGCGGCAGCACGCCACGCATCATGGAATACGAAAAATGCGGCTATTTTACCCATCAATGGGGGGCAGGCAATCATTGTTTACACAGGAGTTGCTCCAGTTCGTTCAACGACGTCACGGTCCAGGTCGGTTCGATACCTTCAGGTTTCACGCGACCGTGCGCATTCAGCCAGACAGTCGACAAGCCCGAGTTCATGCCACCCAGAATATCCGACTCAGCGGTGTCACCGACCATCAGCACCCGTTCGCGGTCAGGATTGCCTGCCTGCGCCAGCGCGTAATCAAAAATACGCGGATCGGGTTTTGGTACGCCCACTTCTTCTGAAATCACCAGCGCATCGAAATGATCGCGCAGGCCGGTACGTTCAAGACGGATTTGCTGTAATGCGGTAAACCCGTTGGTAATGATGCCCAGTTTCGCCTTGCCTTTCAGAGAATCAAGCAGGGAAACCGCACCCGGCAGCGGCGCACAGATATCGGCCATCGCATTCAGGAAGGCATCGTTCAGCGTTCCCGGACTCACCTTTAAACGTTCCGCCCAGACGTCAAAACGCTGATGCTGAAGTTGTAACGCGGTGATGGCACCGTTCTGGTAATCCACCCACAGCGGTTTATTCACCGCCTGATAGTCCTGAAAATCCTCAGCGGTGAAGGTCACGCTATAGTCGAGAAACATCCGCTGTAGACCACCGAACGCGTCGAACGTAAACAGCGTTTCGTCGGCATCAAAGAAAATCCAGTCCCATTTCATCGTTACAACCTTATTTTCGTTATCCAATCGGCAGAGCCATTATGATGGCGTCTTCACGTCCCTCTGCGGTGGGGTAATAGTTACGGCGGATTGTCGCCTCATTAAAGCCTAAGCTTTCGTAGAGCGCGATGGCGGCGACGTTCGATGCGCGCACTTCCAGCCACAGGGTGAAAACATCACGGGTTTCGAGCTCACGGATGAGGTGCTCAAGCAGTTCTCTTCCCAGCCCACGACGCTGAAACGCAGGATCAACCGCGATATTAAACAGCGTCGCCTCATCAAGAACAACCTGCGTAATCGCGAAGGCGGCCATGGTGCCGTCAACGTCCAGGCGGTAATTCAGATACCGCTCGCCCTGATTGCTGGCGAAGGTTTTTTCGCTCCACGGAAACGCGTGGGCGCGTGTTTCAATCGCAAACGCTGTGGTCAGGTCAGGCGTCGTGAGGGAAGAAATCGTGTTCATATTCGCAGATTTGTTGCCATAGCGCGCAACGCGCTTTTGGGTTGGCTTTCAGTTCGTCCAGCGCTGGCGAGCAGATCTGGCTCCCCTGGAGGGGGATCTCGTTTGTCTCTCCGATACGCCAGCTGTTACAGCGGCTATCAGGAGGAAGCATTGCGACCCGTTCTGGTGTCAGCTGTAAAACCTGGTCGGCCGTCAGCTTCAGGCTGCGAAGGACATCACCGATCAGGGGCTCATTCAGGGCAGGCAGTTCTTCCGCCACCATCACCAGGCGAACGTGCGCCGGGATGGAGATAGCGATTTCGCCCTGCAACGCCGTCGGGCGACGCAAAGCCCACTGGGTGATGCCCAGTTGCTGCAACTGCCAGTCTCGTCGGGATGTCATAGGGAAAACTCCTGTCTCTCAGGCGCGCAAATATAGCAAATGTGTCGAAAGTGCGCCATCTACCTACTATAATCCCCGCCTGAGTTTATTGAGGAACAATTCATGTCTGCATTTACCCCGGCAAGTGAAGTCTTGCTGCGTCACAGTGATGATTTCGAAGAAAGCCGTATTCTGTTTGCCGGAGATATGCAGGATGACCTGCCCGCACGTTTCGAATGTGCTGAAAGCCGTGCCCACACCCAATATTATCACCACTGGCAGGTCCTGAGCCGCCAGATGGGCGAGCGCGCGCGCTTTAGCCTGGTCGCAGAGCAGAGCGATATCGCTGACTGCGATACGCTGATCTACTACTGGCCGAAGAACAAACCGGAAGCCCAGTTCCAGCTGATGAACCTGCTCTCCTTGCTGCCAGTGGGTTGCGATATCTTCATCGTCGGTGAAAACCGCAGTGGCGTGCGCAGCGCCGAGCAAATGCTGGAAGCGTACGCGCCACTGAATAAAGTCGACAGCGCCCGCCGCTGTGGCTTGTACCATGGTCGTCTGGAAAAACAGACAACGTTTGATGCACAAGCTTACTGGGATGAGTATCAGCTTGACGGTCTGACCATCAAAACCCTTCCGGGCGTATTCAGCCGTGACGCGCTGGATACGGGCAGTAAATTACTGCTTTCAACCCTTACACCGCACACCAAAGGTAAAGTGCTGGACGTGGGCTGTGGCGCGGGAGTGCTTTCAACGGTTCTTGCCAGCCATTCGCCAAAAGTGCGTTTAACTCTGTGTGATGTGAGTGCGCCAGCGGTAGAAGCCAGCCGCGCAACGCTTGCCGCAAACGGAATCGAAGGTGAAGTGATTGCCAGTAACGTCTTCTCCGACATTACGGGTCGTTTCGATATGATTATCTCCAACCCGCCGTTCCATGATGGCATGGAGACCAGCCTTGAAGCCGCGCAAACGCTGATCCGTGGCGCAGTTCGTCACCTTAACAGCGGTGGAGAGCTGCGCATCGTGGCTAACGCCTTCCTGGCGTATCCGAAAGTGCTGGACGAAACCTTCGGCTTCCACGAAGTGATTGCTCAGACCGGTCGCTTTAAGGTTTACCGCACCGTGATGACGCGTCAGGCCAAAAAATAATCTCTAATCCTGTAGGCCGGAGAAGCGCAAGCGCTATCCGGCTCCACATGGCATCACCATCGGCCATTTTTCCAGCAATCAAGGTGTCGCGCGCACTTTTCTGTTGACGTAAAGCTGAAAACATCTAGAATGCGCCTCCGTGGTTACGATACTTTTACAGTATCGATGGTATGCGAAGGTGGCGGAATTGGTAGACGCGCTAGCTTCAGGTGTTAGTGTCCTTACGGATGTGGGGGTTCGAGTCCCCCCCCTCGCACCATAAATCACGTTGATATTGCTCGCACTGGGCGAAGGTGGCGGAATTGGTAGACGCGCTAGCTTCAGGTGTTAGTGTCCTTAGGATGTGGGGGTTCGAGTCCCCCCCCTCGCACCAACGAGGCGATATCAAAAATAGTAAGATGACTGTGCGAAGGTGGCGGAATTGGTAGACGCGCTAGCTTCAGGTGTTAGTGTCCTTACGGATGTGGGGGTTCGAGTCCCCCCCCTCGCACCAATTATCTTACACCCCTTCTGAAGTTCTTCTTTTTTCTGTTATTTCAAACTCATCAGTATCACCAGAATTCCACTAACCAGTGCAACGCACGATGGCAGTAGAACAAAGTGGCGTAACTGCTTATGCCATATCATTCCTGACGTGACTAATAATCCTGACACAATGATGGCTTTCCAGACATTGATGGAGAGATCGGCAAACATCAAACCGCCGAGAATCACTCCCGGCAGTAATACACCCCAACCACTTCCCAGCGCTCTGTTCAACATGACTCGCCCTCCAAATCGATAATGATAACCAATATCATATGAAATAAATTATCATTTGTCAGCATGGCGAATCAAAAACCATCGACCTTTACCTTTCCCATAATGACAGGAATTGCCTAAGGTGATAAATTGCACACCTGTTAACTACACCTAAAGATTTTCTGATAATTATTCTTTGAGTTTTTTACTTTTTTAATTGCGACACCACACCTATTTATTTGTTTTAATTAAATTTTAATAAAAACGTACTACTATGACATCACAATCCTGGCGGTCTTTGGTTCACAGAAAATATCAATTATCGTTACGTTTATTTTTATTCCTGAACGCAACATCAGCCGTGTTCTCGGTAACAAATCCACTTAATTCTGTGCGCGTGTTCTCTTTCCCTCTGATTGCTATTTTCTCCATCAGCACAGGCCTGCTCGCCTTGCACTGGAGGAAGAGGACTCGGAAGATCAATATTCCTGTTATTTCAGGGATCTTCGGTATTTTGTGGGCCTGGCAAATTGTCTCAAAATTTTCATTAATTACTCACGACCATATGACGTATTTGATAATAGCGCTATTAACAGTGCTTTTTATCGGTACGCTGGCATTCGCCAGTAATATCGTGGCATTCATACTGCACTCATTACCCACCTTTGTTGTCTGTCTGTGGCTAAGTAACCACGATATATGGCTGAGAATAGCCTATTCTTTCGCACTTCCTGTGGTGGCAATTGCTATTCATAACATTTTGCAAAGACGTAACGATCGTTTTGCTCAGGAACTGCTCTCTCGCTTACTGGAAGAACGGGAAACACTCACCGATCTCAGCATGATGGATCCCCTTACCGGACTCTATAATCGTCGCGGCCTGCAAAGCCGTCTGGAGAACTTGCCAGCGGTTGAAAATGGCGAACACTTTGTCCTGCTGATGGATATCGACCACTTTAAGGCCTATAACGACCACTACGGCCATATGATGGGCGACCAGGCATTGAAACGTGTCTCTGCGGCAATTCGCGACGCCGTGCGTTCTCGCGATATTGTGGCGCGTTTTGGCGGGGAGGAGTTTATGGTGCTGCTGACCAATATTTCACTCGAACATGCCCGCCAGACGGCAGAGCGGATCCGTCAGAAAGTCTACGATTTGAAAATCCCGCATCTGTTCAACGAAAGCGTTGCGACAAATGTCACCATCAGCATTGGTATTGCTATTTTCGAGGATGAAGACGTGGAAGGCGCGCTGGAAAAAGCGGACAAAGCTCTCTACGAAGCCAAGCATATGGGACGCAATAATATTCTGCTTAGTGAAGGCCTTCAGTCGGCTTAAGCGCGAGGTCGTTTAACCAGGACAAAAGTCTTGCCATTGGTTTGAGCAATAGTTAGGATTGGCAATCATTATCATTTAGATTTCTATCCATACTATGGCCACTCAGACCGCACACATTGCTGAACCACTCCTCTGGCGAGCCCCCCTCGCCAGCGGGAATGCTTCGCTTGCGGATGCCATACGGGATAAGATTGCGAAAACTCGTGCTCATCTGCTGGACTTTATCCGGCTTGATGAAGCGGCCCCGCAGCACGCCATGACGCTTTCTGAGTGGCGGCAACCAGCCCAGCTGCAATCATTGCTGGCCACCTATTCCGACCATATCTATCGTCATCAACCTACCCTTAAGCGGGAAAATAAACCCCTGCTCTCTCTCTGGGCGCAGTGGTATATCGGACTGATGGTGCCCCCCCTCATGCTGGCGCTGTTAACGCAAAAGAGCATGCTGGGGCTCTCGCCGGATAATTTCCATGTCGAGTTTCACGAAACCGGGCGTGCAGCCTGTTTCTGGATTGATCTCCACGAAGACCAGGCCGCAGAGCCACTTTCTGCTCAGGAGCGTATGGAGCAGCTTATCACTCAGGCTCTGATTCCGGTGGTTAATGCCCTTGAAGAGACGGGTGAGATTAACGGGAAACTTATCTGGAATAATACCGGGTATTTAATCCACTGGTATTTAACGGAAATGAAGCCTCTGCTTGGTGATGAGATCGTTGATGGCCTGCGTCAGTCCTGTTTCTTTGCAAAACAACTTTCTGATGGCAGTGAAAACCCGTTATTCCGTTCCGTAGTTCTCCGTGACGGACTTCTGGTTCGTCGCACCTGCTGCCAGCGCTATCGCCTGCCGGACGTTAAGCAGTGTGGGGATTGCACGCTGAAATAGTGCACTGAATTGCCCGGTGGCGCTTCGCTTATCGGGCCTACAAAAACCTCAACTCGTAGGCCGGGTAAGGCGTAGCCGCCACCCGGCACAACGCTTTTAAGCCACCTGCTGATTTTCCTCTTCCGCGTTACGCTGCGCTTCCTCGGCTTCCTGCTCCAGCAGCTGCTTCTCGTAAACTTTGAAGAATGGGAAGTAGATTATTGCTGATACGCAGGCCAGAACAACGACCAGAATGGCTGCGCGGAAATCCCAGCCAAGGGCCCATGCGGCGCCAATCGGAGCGGGTGCCGTCCAGGGCACGACTGAAATGACACGGCCAATCAGATCAAATGACATCGCCGCCCAGGCCAGCACGGCATTCACCATGGGTGCCAACAGGAACGGAATAAAGAACACTGGGTTCATCACAATCGGCGTACCGAAAATGACAGGTTCGTTAATGTTAAAGAAGCTTGGTACCACGCTCAAACGCCCAATGGAGCGTAAATGTGCTGAACGACTGCGCAGATAGCAAATCACCAGCCCCATTGTGGCTCCCGACCCGCCAATCACGATAAAGAACGTCCAGAATGCTTCCATAAAAATATGTGGCAGAGGCTGACTGGCAGCCAGCGCAGTCTGGTTAGCCCCCAGGTTAGTCAACCAGAACATCTGTAACATCCCGGAGACAATGGCGGCTCCGTGGATCCCGGCGAACCAGAGCAAATGACCAATCAACACAGCTAACAGAATCGCAGGCAGCGAGTCCGCAGCAGAAACCAAAGGCTTAAAGACTGACATAATCGCCTGCGGGATCAGCATGTCAAACTGAGACTGAATAATCAGGCTCAGCGGATAGAGCGTCAACACCACAACCAGCACCGGGATCAGCAGGTCGAAAGAGTTTTTGATCATCGGGGGAACCTGGTCTGGCAGGCGAATACCAATGTTATGCGCTTTAAGGAAACGCATCATCTCAACGCAGTAAATAGCCACCAGAATCGCGGTAAAGATGCCCGTCCCGCCCAGGCTGTCCACAGGAAGTGTGCCTTTGGTTTTAGGTGCTGCGACCAGGAGAAACGCCATCAGCGACAGCATGGCGCACATAAATGGGTCTAACTGATGCGATTTGACATAGTGTTTGCCAAGGTTATAGGCAATGGCCGCACAGATATAAATGGACATAATACCCATTGTCATATCAAACGGCGTCAGGATCTGGCCTTCAAATTGCTTCGCCATATCCAGCCAGGCGCGCGCAAAACCCCAGGTGGTATCAGGCGAAAACGGTGGGTAAGCGAACACTAACAAAAATGAGCCCACAATCATAAATGGCATCGCGGAGATGAATCCATCACGGATAGCCATGACATGACGCTGGGAAGAGATCCGCCCGGCTATCGGGCTGACGTAATTTTCAACAAAACGGAATATCAGGTTAAACGCAGCATGGTTGGCAGACATGGCAGATCTCCTGTCAGACGTTTGTTACGGGCACATTCGTGCCACACGTTGTTCCATAAATCAGCTTCACAACCTTGCTGGCTTGTGTACCAGCGGTACTGCTCAGACTAAATGGTTTCATAATTTGCTCTTATTATTGGATACAGGGAACGTTACGTACTCAGTATTAATCTACGCACCACGCTCTGCAACCGGTTACTGTAACCGGTTTCTGTGATTGTGAAGATGATCCAGAAATCAGCTATCTGGGGTATTTGTTACTTAAGAGATATTTACAGAGCACAAATTCTTATGACAGATTACGCAGGATATTTGTCAGGAGGAAACAATGAGTTTGCAGTCTGTACAGCAGTTTTTTGCCGACAACGCTCCGGATATAGACGTTATTGAATTGAGTCAAAGTACCGCTACCGTTGCACTCGCTGCAGCCGCCCATCGTGTTGAGCCGGGACAAATTGCCAAAACCCTGTCATTGAAGGTGAAAAACGAGGTGATTCTGGTTGTAGCGAAAGGCGATGCGCGCCTGGATAACAAAAAGCTAAAAGACACCTTTGGTGCAAAAGCACGCATGCTCAGCAGTGATGAAGTGGTGACCATAACAGGTCATCCTGTTGGTGGTGTTTGTCCGTTCGGGCTGGAAAACCCGCTTGCGGTTTACTGCGATATTTCTTTAAAGCAGTACGCTGAAGTACTCCCTGCCGCTGGCGCGATCCACAGTGCCGTACGTATTTCACCTGACAGGATGGCAGAGCTAACATCTGCAAAATGGGTTGATGTATGCATCTGATTGATGCGCCAGAGTGTATCTGGCGCACAAGGCAGGTTATAAAAATGTGAGTTTGCTGAGTGCAGGATTAAGCGGTTCTCGTGCCGGGAGATGCGTAAGAATATCCGCTGCATCAAGCAGCCCTACGTCAGAATTCACTCCCAACTTCACCATCGCATTAAACTTATGTGCCCGGATAGTCTTAATATTGCGTTCAAGCTGTGCGGCGATTTCAGGAATGGAATACCCGCAAGACATATAACGCAAAATTGCCCGCTCCGTGGGACTTAACATCCTGTTTTGACTCCTATACCAGTGGTTCAGCATATTGTCATTGATGCGCAGCGTTTCACCCAACAACACCACGAGCTCCTTCTGCAGGTGCTCAAGTGTTAATGATTTACTGACCACTCCGTGAAGACGTGAAGGCGATAGATGGCTAATTAACCGTGCTTCCATCTCATCCGACGCCAGAATAATGCGTTGAATATGGCTATGGGTAAATGCGAGATCCCGCACGTGCGCCAGGCAATTACGACGCTCTTCTCGCGCATCGGAAAGTGAATAGATCAGCGAGAAAAAATTGGTCTGATGAAGTGCCTTCTTAAAGCCCTCAAATCCACTAAATAAGTGCAACTGGTAATGGTTAAGGGGGGGCATAGCAAAAAGATGCTGTAGCCCAACAGCACTCATTGAACAATTTTCGATAATGGCGATGTGTCTTGTTGAATCGGTTTTTTCCATTCCTCGAACTCTCCATAGGCTGATATTAAACTCAGCTCTCTCATTCCCTGTGTACTACTGATCCAGGCATACATATCGGCGTTAGACCGCAATGACAGCCGCCGCATCGCACTGTTTTTCTGTGCACTTATCGTTTTATTGCTCTTCTTGAGCAAGGTGGCAATTTGATTAATCCCCCATCCCTTACCTAACAAACGTAATACTTTGCGTTCAGAGTGCGTGAGCGCAATAACGTGTTCGTCTTCAGCACTCTGAGATTCTGGTGTTAATAACGTCTGGCTTATCCGTTCAGCACGCTCGCTACCGGCCCGGATAGCATTAATCACACCGTCGATGGGTTCCATATCGGAAAGCAGCGTGCTTTCTGGTCGCATAAGCAACTCAACCGCTATCGGGTACAGAGGTCGGGAGACTAAGAAGATCCAGTGTATTTCACGGTATTGGTTCAATAAGCTGTAGTACTCTTCGAGCGAGCCCCGGGGGTTTCTGTATTCGCCTGAAATATCGGCAATAATTACATCTGCACTGCGTAACTGAAGCAGCGTTAGCTCCTGCAGTGAGCGGCAAAAGGTCAATTCAAAATCGGGGAAGTGACGTGCCATAACATCTGCAAACCCTTTTTGCATCACGGGTATCCGGCTTATGACTACGCAATGTTTACCATGTAATGACAACATAGACCCTCCGTGTCCATTTTTCATTTGATGAGTAACGTTAATACGCATCAACGTAATAAGTATTTTCGTCCCTGAGTGTAAAACAGATTAATACAAGCAGAAGATGAGATATGTTTCTGATTTAAGAAATGCCTAAAACAGAGATAATATCTCATAAAGTGCAAGCAAATTTAATTACGGACTCATTAAAATATCGACAATATAAATTTAGAATAACTAAATACAAATATTTTATGTTACCGCATCAATAATTCACCATTGTTATGAATTAAAGCGAAAACCCCTTCACGGTCAGGTTGCAACTGTTTGCATAAATCTTGATCTGACCCACAGCAAGGGGTACCGCACTTTGTGTTAAAAGTAAGCATCACGGGCCAAACCGCTAACATCCATTTTCTCTTCAGGACAATACATGCAGGCAGATCGGTCAACGCAGCGTGCTATCACGCGGCTATGTATTCAGTGCGGTCTTTTTCTGCTCCAGCACGGTGCGGAAAGCGCGCTGGTTGAGGAACTCTCAACACGGCTGGGGCTGGCGTTAGGTATGGATAGCGTTGAAAGCGCGATCTCTTCAAACGCCATTGTGCTGACCACGATCAAAGATGGTCAATGTCTGACCTCCACCCGCAAAAACCATGACCGCGGCATTAACATGCACGTTGTCACCGAAGTGCAACATATCGTCATACTTGCTGAGCATAAGCTGCTCGACCACAATGAGATTGAAAAAAAATTCAACCAAATAAAACCATTACGTTACCCACGCTGGCTCGTTGTGCTCATGGTTGGGCTGTCGTGTGCCTGTTTTTGTAAGCTCAATAAAGGCGGCTGGGACGGCGCAATCATTACATTTTTCGCCAGCAGCATCGCGATGTATGTCCGCCAGTTACTGACACACCGGCAAATGCACCCACAAATCAATTTCTGTATTACCGCTTTTGTCGCCACCACGGTGTCTGGTTTACTGCTGCGCCTGCCGCAGTTTGTTAACACCCCCACTGTTGCCATGGCCGCCAGTGTGCTTCTGCTGGTCCCGGGGTTCCCGTTGATTAACGCTGTCGCCGATATGTTTAAAGGGCACATCAATACCGGTCTGGCACGTTGGGCTATCGCCAGCCTGCTGACGCTGGCGACCTGTATTGGCGTCGTCATGGCCATGACTCTCTGGGGGTTACGCGGATGGGCGTGATAGATTTTCTGCTGGCACTGGTACAGGACATGCTTCTGGCCGCCATTCCTGCCGTTGGCTTTGCGATGGTCTTTAATGTTCCGCAACGTGCTCTCCCGTGGTGTGCCCTGCTGGGGGCGATTGGTCATGGGTCACGGATGATAATGATGACAGCAGGTTTTAACATCGAATGGTCGACATTTATGGCGTCTATGCTGGTCGGTAGTATCGGCATTCAGTGGTCGCGCTGGTATCTGGCGCATCCCAAAGTGTTCACCGTTGCCGCCGTTATCCCGATGTTCCCGGGCATATCTGCCTACACGGCGATGATTTCCGCGGTAAAAATCAGCCATTTTGGCTACACCGAGCCACAGATGATCCTCCTTCTGAGCAACTTCCTTAAGGCCTCTTCCATTGTCGGCGCGCTCTCTATCGGGCTGTCGATCCCGGGATTGTGGCTGTACCGCAAACGCCCACGCGTTTGATATTTGTGTTATTTCGCTGCCATGGGGATAATCGTCCTGGTCCGTTTGGTGAAAATAAGGAAAGGTTGTGGCTAACCCAGGCAGCGAACTCCCCGCACACAATGAAGAATCCAGCCTGAAAGAGAAAATTTTTCAGAGCGCGATCGCGCTTTTCGCCGAATATGGTTTGAACGGTGCCCGCATGGAGCAAATTGCGGAGAAAGCAGGCACGACCAAGCGCATGGTGGTTTACCATTTCAAGAACAAAGAAAATCTCTACCTTCTCGTGCTGGAGCATGTTTACACCCAAATCCGCGCCAGTGAGAAAGCGCTGAGTCTGGCGGGAATGCCACCGGTAGAAGCATTGGTCAACCTGGTAGAAGCCACCTTTGACTATCATGCCGATCACCCGGATTACATCCGCATTATCTGCATGGAAAATATGCAGCGTGGCCGCTTTATGCAGCAGTCGAGCTATCTGCGCCAGGTCAACCGTAGCGCACTCGATCTGCTGGAAGCGATCCTGGACCGTGGTAAAGAAAAGCAGCTATTCAACCAGGCAGTTGACGCCCGCGATCTCCACCGTCTGATAAGCAGTTTCAGCTTTCACTACGTCGCCAACAGCTACACCTTCACATTGCTGTTTGAAGATGGGGCGGATGAACAGGCTCAGCGCCAGCACTACCGCAAAATGGCCGTTCAGGTGGCACTCCGCTATACTTGCCCATAAAAATTGCTTGCAATTAAATAGCGCACTATCTATATTCATTCCATGAACACGAAAACGAACGACACCACTGCTGCGCTCCTGCTGGATAACCAGCTCTGCTTTGCTCTCTATTCGGCAAATCTGGCGCTTAACAAGCTGTACCGGCAACTGCTGGCACCGCTGAACCTGACTTACCCGCAATACCTGGTGATGCTGGTGCTGTGGGAGCAGGATGACATTACGGTGTCGGACATTGGTGAGAGGCTGTTTCTTGACTCTGCCACCCTGACGCCGCTGTTAAAACGTCTGGAAAGCGCCGGGCTGATAAAACGTCAGCGCTCGCGTAAAGACGAACGTCAGGTGGCCGTCACGCTGAGCGACGAGGGACGTGCACTGCAGCAGCAGGCATCAGGGATCCCCCATGCGGTGGGATGCGCAGCGCAGTGTGATACTGACACGATGCTGGCGCTTAAGCAGCAGCTTGAACTTTTGCGACACCAGTTACACCACGCGTAAGGCTATACTTTACGCGTATTTATTTACCCATATATATCGCACGCTATTTAATAGCACACATAAACGTAAGATGAGGAACCTGCCATGTCTTTAGAAAAAGTTGTTTATACCGCCAAAGCAAAAGCAACCGGAGGCCGTGACGGCCGTGCCACCTCTTCCGATGGTGTCCTGGACGTCAAACTGGGCGTACCAAAAGAGATGGGTGGCATGGGGGGAGAAGTGACGAACCCTGAGCAGTTGTTTGCTGCCGGCTACTCTGCCTGCTTCCTGGGCGCGATGAAGTTTGTGGCCGCGCGCGACAAATTTACCCTGCCAAAAGAGGCCTTTATTGAAGGCGAAGTGGGTATTGGCCCGCTGCCAACCGGTTTTGGTATCGAAGCAAAACTGAACATCCATGTTGAAGGCATGGATCCTGCGGAAGCCAAAAAGCTGGTCGATGCAGCCCACATCGTTTGCCCGTACTCTAACGCAACCCGCGGCAACATCGACGTGACCCTGAATATCATCGCGTGATAAATACCTGATGGCGCTGCGCTTATCAGGCCTACGACTGTAGCCCTATAAGCGCATCGCCACCGGGGAAATCCCCTCCATCCCCTCATCCTCTCTGTGCTACCATAAGCTCATATCACGCCCGTAGTCATCAGTAGAGTAAGCGTTATGTCCTCCAGAATTCTGACCACCAGCATTGCTGGCATTGATGCCTTTATGCGCGACCCACGCGGTGTGTTGACCCACGCCGAAGGCGGCACGGTTGCGGTTTTTGCCGACAATGCGCCGGCATTTTACGCCATCACACCGGAACGTCTGGCACAGCTCCTGGAGATCGAAGCGCAATTATCACGCCCGGCGAGTGATGTCATGCTGGATAACCAGTTCTTTGATGAGCCGGTTAACGCCCCGATGAGCGTTCCGATGGGAAAATTTGCCCTCTATGCAGGCTGGCAACCTGATGCCGATTTTCAGCGGCAGGCCGCGCTGTGGGGGATTGCGTTAACACAACCCGCCACCGCTGAAGAGCTCGCCGCGTTTACGGCCTGGTGGCAGGCAGAAGGTAAAGTCTTCACCCATATTCAGTGGCAGCAAAAGCTCGCGCGCCATCTTCAAATCACCCGCGCCAGCAATAATGGCCAGCCAAAACGCGATATCAACGCGTTTTCAGAACCGGATAAACAGATCCCTAACGGATTCCGAGGTGCGAAATGAAGAACGTCGGCGACCTGATGAAACGTCTGCAAAAAATGATGCCTGCCAACGTGAAGCCCGCTTTCACCACGGGTGAAGAACTGCTGGCGTGGCAAAAAGAGCAAGGAGAGATCCGCGCCGCCGCGCTCGCCCGTGAAAATCGGGCGATGAAAATGCAGCGCACCTTTAACCGCTCCGGTATTCGTCCCCTCCATCAGAACTGCTCATTTGATAATTATAAAATTGAGACCAACGGGCAGATGAACGCGCTTGCGGCCGCCCGTCAGTATGTGGATGAATTCGATGGCAACATTGCCAGCTTCATCTTTAGCGGCAAACCGGGTACCGGGAAAAATCACCTGGCTGCCGCTATCTGCAACGAGCTGCTCCTGCGCGGGAAATCGGTACTCATCATCACTGTGGCCGATATCATGTCCGCAATGAAAGACACCTTCAGCAACCGCGAAACCAGCGAAGAACAACTGCTGAACGACCTGAGTAATGTCGATTTACTGGTTATCGACGAGATTGGCGTGCAGACGGAATCCCGTTATGAAAAGGTGATCATTAACCAGATTGTCGACCGTCGTTCCTCGTCCAAACGACCTACCGGTATGCTGACAAACCACAATATCGACGAAATGACCCGCTTACTGGGTGAACGCGTTATGGATCGCATGAAGCTGGGTAACAGTCTGTATGTCATCTTCGACTGGGAAAGTTACCGTAGCCGCGTCACCGGAAAAGAGTATTAAGATAGTTCCAGGAATCTACGGTGAGAAGGCGGTATATACTGGAATCACTTCCGGCCCAAAACGGACCTTTTTGAGAAATTTACGATGAAAAAACAGATTATTATCAGCACGCTGTTAGGCACCCTGTTGGTTACCGGCGCAGTGCAAGCGGCGTCCTGGCAGGATTCTCTGTCAAGCGCAGCAAACGAACTGACCAAAGAGAGCAGCAGCACTCAGGGCGGGCTTTCCGCGTCTTCCCTCACCAGTCTGCTGAGTAACAGCTCTCAGAGCCTGAGTGCGGGTACGATGAACAACGCGGCGGGCATTCTGGAATATTGCGCGAAGCAAAAACTGGCCTCCGTGACCGACGCGCAAAATGTCAAAAACCAGGTGCTGGGCAAACTGGGTCTGGATACCCAGGAGCAGAAAGCGGATACCAACTATATGGACGGGATTCAGGGTCTGCTTAACGCACAAAACGGCCAGCAGCTTAACCTGAGCACTATCGGCAACTCCTCTCTGGCCAAACAGGTGAAAACCAAAGCCTGCGATCTGGTGCTGAAACAAGGCGTTAATTTCATCTCCTGATCAACCCCATTTTCTGCCACAACACGCCGCGTTTAATGCGATAGCCTTGCAACGCGGCATTAAATGAGCGTTTTCCTTGCCTGTCACCGTCTCAGCGTCCGTTTGTCAGGATGCGAGCACCTTCAAAAAAACGGTTTTCTAAACCAAATCCTAACAACAACACACTTTCGTGACACTAAAATTGCAGCTAAACGACATCGCAATTACATTGTAGTACCTAAAAAATATACAGTTAGCCAGCGAAGCACCTGGCGTCATGAGGATATGCTGTTGTCTGAATTCATGTCTCTTATCCTTTTTCTGGCTTCTGTCGGCGTTTACGCCTGGAAAGCTGGCCGTCACACCTGGTGGTTTATCGCCACGCTGGTGGTGCTCGGCATTTTTATTATTTTAAACATTACCTTATACGCCAGCGATTACTTTACCGGTGACGGGATTAACGATGCGGTGCTCTACACCCTGACGAACAGCCTGACGGGCGCAGGCATAGGTAAGTATATTCTTCCAGGGCTGGGCCTGATTGTGGCGCTGGTGGTCGTTTTTGGCGCACTGGCCTGGGTACTGCGGCGACGTCGCCATCATCCGCACCATCATGGTTACAGCCTGCTGGCGCTTTTTCTGGCACTGGCCTCAGTCGACGCCAGTCCCGCATTCCATCAGATCGCCGAGCTGGTAAAGTCCCAGTCGCGCGACGGCGATCCAGATTTCGTGGCCTACTACAAAGAGCCGTCGAAAACGATCGACAGCCCGAAACTCAACCTGGTCTATATCTACGGCGAAAGTCTGGAGCGCACGTACTTTGATGACAACGCGTTCCCGAACCTGACACCAGAGCTGGGCGCGTTGAAAAACGAAGGTCTTGATTTCAGCCACACCATGCAGCTGCCCGGCACGGATTACACTATCGCCGGAATGGTTGCCTCGCAGTGTGGCATCCCACTGTTTGCACCTTTTGAAGGGAACGCCTCAGCCTCGATGTCGACGTTCTTCCCGCAGAATGTTTGCCTGGGCGATATCCTGAAAAACTCCGGCTACGAAAACTATTTTGTCCAGGGGGCGAACCTGCGCTTTGCCGGAAAAGATGTGTTCCTGAAGTCCCACGGTTTTGACCACCTGTATGGCTCAGAAGAGTTAAAAACGACAGTTGCCGATCCAAACTACCGCAACGACTGGGGCTTCTACGACGATACGGTGCTGGACGAAACCTGGAAGAAATTCGAAGAACTTTCCCGCTCGGGTAAGCGCTTCTCCCTCTTTGCTCTGACCGTGGATACGCACCACCCGGACGGATTTGTCTCACGCACCTGTAAACGCAGAAGCTATGATGTCGGCGGCAAAAACAACAAATCTTTCAGCGCCGTCACCTGTAGCCAGGAGCATATCGCCGCACTGGTCGAGAAAATCAAAACCTCGCCGTATTTTAAAAATACCGTCATCGTCGTTTCGTCTGACCACCTGGCGATGAAAAACAGCGCATGGGATCAACTCAACAAGCAGGATCGCAGCAATCTGTTCTTCGTGCTTCGCGGCGACCAGCCGCAACAGGAGGTGATTGCCACCAAACGCAACTCAATGGATAACGGCGCGACCGTGCTGGACATTCTGGGCGGAGACAACTTTATTGGTCTGGGCCGCAGCACGTTGTCGGGGCAATCCCTGTCTGAAGTCTTCCTCAACATGAAGGAAAAAATCTTCGCGTGGAAGCCAGACATCATCCGCCTGTGGAACTTCCCGAAAGAGATGAAAGACTTCACCATCGATCAAAATAAAAACACGATTGCCTTCTCGGGCAGCAACTTCCGTCTGCCGCTGCTGGTGCGTGTATCGGATAATCGCGTCGAACCGCTGCCGGAAAGTGAGTACTCCGCCCCGCTGCGTTTCCAGTTGGCTGACTTTGCCCCTCGCGATAACTTCGTCTGGGTCGACAAGTGTTACAAAATGGGCCAACTCTGGTCTCAGCCGCTGGCGCTTTCTACCGACTGGTGCGTCTCTCAGGGACAGCTTGGCGGAGAGCAAACCGTGCAGCATGTGGATAAACCCCAGTGGAAAGGCAAAACCGCGTTTAAAGACACGGTGATTGATACCGCACGCTATCAGCGCAACGTCGACATGCTGAAAATCGTCGATAACGATATTCGCTACAAGGCGGACAGCTTTATCTTTAACGTGGCCGGCGCGCCGGAAGAGGTGAAACAGTTTAGTGGCATCTCACGTCCGGAGTCCTGGGGACGCTGGTCAAATGCGCAGCTGGGCAACGAGGTGAAAATTGAGTACACCCATCCCCTGCCAGAACAATTTGACCTGGTGATCACGGCCAGGGCGTATGGCTCCAATGCAAATAAGCCCGTGCCCGTGCGCGTGGGCGATCAAGAGCAGACGCTAACGCTTGGAAACGAAGTGACCACTCACACGCTTCATTTTGAGAATCCATCCCGCAGCAATACCCTGGTGATTGTGCCGCCAGACCCGCAGTCCACGAATGACGGGAATATCCTCGGCCATTCACCGCGTCAGCTGGGGGTAGGCATGGTCGAAATTAAAATTGTGAGTAATGCAGGCTAATGACCGTCCCCCTTAACATAACCGTTCGGCCAACTCGCTGTGACGAGGTTTTCGCCCTGCCCGCCATTGAACGCGCGGCGGGCGAACGATTTCGACGCTATCCGGAACTCGCCTGGCTTGCCGATGGCGAGGTTATTTCCGCTGAGCAGCACCTTGAGTATGCCGAACGCGGGCAAAGCTGGCTGGCGCTGGCGAACGACCGCCCTGTGGGGTTTATCCTCACCGAAGCACACTCTTCATCGCTGTTTATTGTGGAGCTCTCCGTCGCTCTGGACTGGCAGGGAAAAGGGATTGGCCGGCAGCTCATCGCCTGTGTGGCTGACCATGCCCGTAAGCTAGGGCTGACGTCGCTGACGTTAACGACGTTCCGGGACGTCCCGTGGAATGCGCCGTTCTATGCGCGGTTGGGATTTGAACAAATTGCCGAGCTAACGCCAGAACTGCGTCAGAAAAGAGATGATGAAGCGGCGCATGGCTTAGCGTATGAATCCCGCTGTGCCATGCGCCTGTCACTTAATTAGAACGTTTCCCAGTTATCGCCTGAATCGGCAGTCGCGGTTTTACGCGCCATTACCGGCGTGGAAACCGCTTTAGCCGCAGCGAACTCGCGCGCTTTCATCTGCTCCTGCTGAATGCGGAACACCGCCACAGCCTGAGTCAGACGGCTCGCCTGCTCTTCCAGCGCCGCAGCGGCTGCGGCAGACTCTTCCACCAGCGAGGCGTTCTGCTGGGTCACACGATCCATCTCAGCCACTGCCAGACCCACCTGGTCAATACCGCGGCTCTGTTCGTCAGATGCAGAGGCAATTTCACCCATAATGTCGGTAACGCGAGTGACTGCATTAACGATCTCGCCCATGGTTTCACCGGCGCTTTCTACCAGGGTAGAGCCTACTTCCACACGGCCAACAGAGTCTTCAATCAGGCTCTTAATTTCACGTGCCGCCTGGGCGCTGCGCTGTGCCAGGTTACGAACTTCACCTGCAACCACCGCAAAGCCACGGCCCTGCTCGCCCGCACGCGCCGCTTCTACCGCCGCGTTCAGTGCCAGAATGTTGGTCTGGAAAGCGATGCCGTCAATTACGCTGATAATGTCGGCAATTTTCTGCGAACTTCCGGCGATGTCACGCATGGTTTGCACCACGTTATCCACCACTTTACCGCCTTTCTGCGCCGTTTCAGACGCACTCAGCGCCAGATGGCTTGCCTGACGGGCGTTTTCGGCGTTCTGCTTAACGGTCGCCGTCAGCTGTTCCATACTGGCAGCAGTCTCTTCCAGGGAAGCTGCCTGCTGTTCGGTACGGGAGGAGAGATCGTTATTGCCCATCGCGATTTCGCTTGCACCGCTGTAAATGGCGTTTGCGCCATTACGCACGTCGCCAACGGTACGCACCAGCTCACCCTGCATATGACGCAGCGAGTCGGCCAGTTCACCCATCTCATTTGCGCCTTCGACTTCAATGCGCTTCACCAGATCGCCGCTGGCGATATGGCGAATATTGTCGATCAGACGCGTCAGCGGAGAGATCAATGCCTGCTTAATGCCCAGCCAGACACCCACGATCACCAACAGCACGACAATCAGTACGCTAATCAGTACCCAAATGGCCTGGCTGAAGGAGCTGTTGCTATCTTCGACCGCAATCTGATACAGCTTGTCGTTCTGCTGCAGGTAGTTTACGTACTGCTTCTCAAAACCGTCCTGATAGCTCTGAGTCGGCTGGTCGAAGAAGGCGTTGATTTTGCCTGCACCCAGCAGCTGAATCAGCTCCGCCAGCGCACCGTGATAGATATCGTAGTTACGTTTGATTTCCATCGCTTCTGCGTCACTTTGACGCGAGTCGCGCGGCAGGGCTTCGTACGCAGCCCAGTTTTTTTCCGCCTGTTTCAGAGACACAGATGCAATTTGCATCAAATCGTTAACGGTCGCACCGCTGCCGATATTGCTCTGATCCATCATATAGCGGATGCCCGCACGGTTCAGGGTATTACGGGTTTGCAGCAACGCCACCCAGCTGGCGTTCAGCGTGGATTGTTGCTGGCGAATGGTTTGCAGGACGGTGAAGTTCTCTTTGTCATTCTTCAGAGCGTTAAAGAAAAGACCACCGGATGTGAGTTGTAAAAGGCCAAATATCGCTAAAACCAGCATTAGGCTGGTGACAATCTTGATACGGTTTAACATGTTTTCTCTTTCCATCAGACAGATAACAGAATTTTCGGCCTGGAAAGGGAAAACTTTACGAAAAACGTACTGAGAAGAGGGACTATTTCCCTCCTCTTGTGTTGACGATCACGATGATGATTTCAGCAGCTCAGATATGTCATTGAAAAGTGTGAGGGTTATCTCCAGGCCATTACGGTTTGCGCGCTCACGAGATTGATAGCGCCGCTCTCCCGGCAATCGCGCCCCCTGCTGCGTCATCCCTCTGAAGAGTGTCTCGGCACGAGCCAGATGGGCTGCGGCGTCATTCCCTAAAAAACGCGTCGGGTCGAGCGCCAGAATCAGTTCACCGCCGTAAGGCAGGCCGCCTGCGCCCTCATCCCACGCCAGCGATTCCGCACTGGTCATATCACCGATCAGCGGCCCGGCAAGCAGCTCCACCATCGCCGCCAGCGCCGATCCTTTATGTCCACCGAAGGTCAACATCGCGCCGTCGAGAATAGCCTGTGCATCGGTCGTCGGTTTGCCCTGAGCATCGATCCCCCATCCTTCCGGCACGGGTTTACCCGCGCGCTGATGCAGCTGGATTTCACCCCGCGCCGCCGCACTGGTGGCCATATCAAAAATAAACGGCGGCTTATCGCCGCGCGGCCAGCCAAAAGCAATCGGGTTCGTGCCAAACAGCGGTTGCGTGCCACCCGCAGGGGCGACCCACGCATGGCTCGGCGTGGTCGCCAGCGCCACCAGGCCGGCCTCCGTCAACGGTTCGACGTCAGCAAACAGAGCAGAAAAGTGCACGCAACGGTTAATCGCCAGTGCGGCGATACCACTGTGTCGCGCCTTTTCCATCAGCAGCGGCAGCGCACGTTCGAACGTCAGCAGGGAAAATGCCCCACCAGCGTCCGCTTTTACGATGGCGGGCGCGGTATCGGTGATCACCGGCTCTGCGTCTGGTGACACCTTCCCTTTACGCAGCGTTTCGACAATACCCAGCAACCGCCACAAACCGTGCGAGGCGCAGCCGTCGCGCTCGCCGTGGGTGACGTTTTTCGCCACCGCGGCGGCGTGCGCCTCGCTGAATCCGTTCCCGCGCAGCACGCTAAATGCCAGCGCATAAGCCTCTGTTAATGAGAGGTTTACCATCTCCATGACTGACTCCTCTACTCTTCTTCGTCTCCGGTAAAGTTAGCCTGCGGCAGACAGGTTCGCTCGCCCCAGTAGTAAATACCCAGCGACATCACCGCCACCACCACCGTATCCCATGGATGACCAATCACCCCTGTACCGCCAAAACTGCCCAGCCACGAGAACAGCATAATCAGCGCGTAGAAAGCGATGAGCCACAGGGACGATTTCACCTGCTGTGCCAGACTCACGGTGTGGACAGGCACTTTTGCTTTGCACAGCACGTAGACCACGAACATCACAATCTGCAACCCCAGCAGCCATGACAGCGTCCCCCAGCCAGACCAGAAGACAATCAGGGCTGAAATCACAAACGACACCGGGCCGATAATCCCGAAGGCACGTACGCGGAACGGGCGCGGTAGATCGGGCGCATTACGGCGCAGCCCCGCCGCCGTGACCGGGGCAATGGCATAGCTCAGTACCAGCGCCGCCGACACCACGCTAATCAACTGCTCCCAGGACGGGAACGGCAGCGTCCAGAAGATAGACATGGCGAAAGTCAGCCACAGCGCCGGGCGCGGAATGCCGGACTCTTTATCAATGTGGGTAAACGCCTTAAAGAACGTCCCCGCTTTCGCCCAGCCATAAATCACGCGTGGCGTCGCGTTCATATAGATATTGCCGGTGCCGCTCGGGGAGACAATCGCGTCGCACACCACCATAAATGCCAGCCAGCCCATACCGAGCGTAATGGCGATATCGCGGTACGGCAGCGAGAACTGTTTGCTGATCTCCGCCCAACCGCTGCCGAGCATTTCGGTTGGAATACTGCCAAGAAACGCCAGTTGCAGCAGCACGTAGATAATGGTCGACAGCACCACAGATAAAATCAGCGCAACCGGGATGGTCCGCTGCGGATTTTGCACTTCACTCGCCACAGAGATAATCGGTGTCAGCCCCAGGTAGGCAAAAATAATTCCCCCGGCGCTGATCGCCGCCTCAACGCCTGACATGCCAAACGGCGCAATTCCCTGAACGTGCAGGTTTTCAGGCTTGAAAAAGGTAAACAGGGTGACGACAACCGCCAGCGGCACCAGAAACTTCAAAATACTGATGATGTTGTTGGAGCGGGCGAACGTTTTTACGCTGTAGTAGTTCAGGCCAAAGAAGAAACAGAGCAGTAAAAACTGCACCACCCAGCCCAGCAGCGTCGGGTCGCTTGAGCCTGGTTGCGTCAGCATCGGGAACCAGGCGGCCGCGTACTGGCGCGCGGCAACAATCTCAATGGAGATTAGGCTTGAGAACGCAATCAGCGTAATAAAGCCCAGCAGATATCCCATCAGCTCGCCGTGGGAAAACACCGGATAACGGATGATCCCCCCGGCGCGCGGCAGCGCCGCCCCCAGTTCACAATAGACAATCCCCAGCAGCAGCACGGCAATCCCGCCGATAACCCACGAGGCAATGCCCGCTGGCCCGGCAATGGAGGCCACATGGCTTGCGGCAAACAGCCAGCCGGAGCCGAAGATAGCCCCAAGACCAATAAACGTCAGATCGGTTAACGTGAGCTGCTTTTTAAATTTCCCTGACTCAACAACGCGGGACGATGTTTGATGCGTAGAGTGAATCGTCATGGTCATGCCCTTCAGTCAACAGAGGGGGAAATGGCTTCCCGGGTCCACTGCCCGTTAATCAGGCGCAGCAGGTTCAGAGGGTTAGCATCCTGGACAGCAGGCGGCAGCAGTGTAGCGGGCACATTCTGCAGGCACACCGGACGCAGAAAACGTTCGATGGATCGGCTTCCGACGGAGGTCCCGCGTGAATCGGTGGTGGCAGGCCACGGGCCGCCGTGCACCATCGCATCGCACACTTCCACGCCGGTCGGATACCCGTTGAACAGTACGCGCCCGGCCTTTTCACTCAGGGCAGGCAGCAGGCGTTGTGCCAGCGGGCCGTCATCGGATTCGGCTTGGACCGTTGCCGTCAGCTGGCCCTGGATGGCACGCAGAACGGCCTGCATTTCAGCCTCGTCAGCCACTTCCACCAGCACCGCCAGCGGGCCAAACACCTCATGCTGCAACAGAGGATCCTGCGCCAACAGCAGCGAAACCGGGGCCTGATACAGGCGAGCCTGCGCGCGTCCGCTAACAGAATCATCAGAACCTGCCAGCCGCTGAATCGCGGGATGCGCCTCAAACGCGTGGACACCTTCTTCGTAGTGGGCAAGCGTCGGTGCATTGAGCATGGTCTGCGCCGGAGCCTGATCCACCGCCTCTTTCAGCGCCTGCGTGAAGCGGGTCATGCCTTCGCCACGCAAGGCCAGGATCAGCCCGGGCTTGGTACAAAACTGCCCGCTGCCGAGGGTAAAAGAGGCCACCAGTTCCTTCGCCAAAACCTCTGCCCGGGAGGCTAACGCCTGCGGCAGGATAATCAGCGGGTTAATGGCCGACATCTCCGCAAAGACCGGGATCGGCTGCGGACGCTGCTGCGCAAGCTGCCAGAGCGCCTTACCGCCGCGTAAAGAACCAGTAAACCCGACCGCCTGGATCGCCGGGTGACGCACCAGCTCTGCGCCAATGTCGGTGCCGAAAATCATGTTAAAAACGCCCGCAGGAAGTGCGACTTTCTCCACCGCACGCACAATGGCCTGGGCGGTGAGCTCCGCCGTTGCCATATGCCCCGGATGGGCTTTCACCACCACCGGGCAGCCCGCCGCCAGCGCAGAGGCGGTATCGCCCCCTGCGGTGGAGAAAGCCAGCGGAAAATTGCTGGCACCGAATACTGCAACCGGGCCCAGCGCCGTCAGATACTGGCGCAGATCCGGACGCGGTAGAGGCTGACGCGCAGGGAGTGCGGTATCAATGCGCACGCCGAAAGCATCACCCCGACGCAGCACGCCAGCAAACATGCGCAGCTGATTGCTGGTCCGGGCGCGCTCTCCCTGCAAGCGCGGCAGCGGCAGCGCCGTCTCCTGGTGGGCTATCGCGAAAAAGTCCTCGCCGAGTAAATCCAGCTCGTCGGCGAGAGTTTCGAGAAAGCAGGCGCGTACCTCGGGTGACGTCTGTGAATAGATCGGGAATGCCTGTTCAGCCGCCAGCGCCGCAGTGGCGGCCTCCTCGCGGGAGGCCGGGTAAAAGCGGTATCCGGTGGGTTCACCGTCAGCGGCACGCAGGCCCGGCAGCGTCGCCTCACCGCTTGCCACGCGGCGTCCGGCGATAAACTGCTGGCCTTTTACAGAGAGAGATAAAGTCATCGTCACTCCTTTACTTAAAGGCCGACGTCAGGCAGCTGTGGGCGAGTCGCCAGCGCCTTCTCAACAATCGCCACCACTTCCGCACGGTTTTCCCCTTCCAGCGCCAGGCGCGGCGGTCGGGTCACGGCGCTGCCGCGTCCCAGCAGCTCTTCGCAGAGCTTGATGCACTGCACCAGATCCGGACGCGCATCCAGATGCAGCAGCGGCATAAACCAGCGGTAAAGCGCCATCGCTTCTTCATAGCGCTGCTGTTTTGCCAGGCGGAACAGCGTCTCCCCTTCACGTGGGAACGCGTTCGACATCCCCGAGATCCAGCCTTCTGCCCCCACGGCGATGCTCTCGACCACCACGTCATCCAGCCCGGCAAACAGCACAAAGCGGTCGCCAACGGAATTACGCAGGTCGATAAAGCGGCGGGTATCCCCGGAAGAGTCTTTAAAGCAGACGATGTTGTCGCAGTCGGCGAGCGTCGCCAGGATGTCCGGCGTCACGTCGTTTTTGTAGATTGGCGGGTTGTTGTAAACCATGATTGGCAGGTCAGTGGCGGTTGCCACGCTGCGGAAGTGGGCTGCGGTTTCATGCGGTTTTGACGAGTACACCAGCGCAGGCATCACCATAATACCGTCAACGCCCACGCGCTCGGCCTCTTTCGCCATCTTCTGCGCAAAGGCGGTAGTAAATTCGGCGACACCGGCGATAACCGGGATCTGACCACCCGCCGCGTCTTTCGCCACTTCGATAATTTGCAGCTTTTCCTGCGTGGTCAGAGAGGTGTTCTCGCCCACGCTGCCGCACACTACCAGGCCGGAAACACCATCCTTGACCAGGTTTTTCATCACCGTATGGGTGGCATCCAGGTCGAGAGAGTAATCGCTGCGAAACTGGGTGCTGACTGCCGGGAATACACCGCTCCAGTGAATGGCTTTCTTGCTCATGTTCGGTTCCTTGTCGTCAATTTGTTAAGTCAAAGTGAATGAATGGTGAATATTCACTGACAGATTGACGTTTCAGGCGTCCGACGGCTTGGTGGTTTTCCTCCTCTTTGATGACGAAATTAGCACAGTGCGTTTGTCTTACCCGGCCAGCGTGACGCGAAAATCACGCGGCGTAGAGCCGGTCATGGCCTTGAACTGGCGGCTAAAGGCGCTGTGATCGGTATAGCCACATTGCAGGGCAATATCGGTAATCGGCGTATCGCCCGCCAGCAGCTCGGTCGCTTTTTCCAGACGGACTTTGTGGATCATCTGACGCGGGGTGAGGTGAAAAATGCGCTTACAATAGCGTTCAATTTGCGCCACCGACATACCGCTCAACGCAGTCAGTTCCTCCATGGCGATCGGCCGGTGGTAATGCTTGCGGATATGATCGTCGACGATCGCCAGCCGCTGCCACGCCGGGTGTCGCGCCTGCGCTTCCTGTAGGTCATGCGAAATGCCCGCCATGCCGATCACCTGGCCCTGCGCATCCCGCAACGCCAGTTTCTGGGTCAGACACCAGCCGCGCTCACGGCCGTTATAGAGATGCATCTCCAGCTGATCGCGCAGCGTCACCCCTTCGCGCAGCACCCGCATATCCTGCTCGGTATAGCCCTGTCCCAGCGCGGAAGGGAAAACATCGGCAGAGGTTTTCCCCAGCAGCGAAGCTACCGTCTTAAATCCGCAGCGACGCGCCAGGGTCATATTGACCATCAGATAGCGCGCCTGCACGTCTTTGACAAAAAACACCACATTAGGAATGGCATTGAGCAGCGGCGCAATCAACGCCATCGCATGAAGCAAGGTCTGGATATTGTCCGGACGCTGACGCGCCAACCCTTCACAAATCTGGCTCAGTTCAGTCACTTCCAGTGCTGGCGAGGGTGCCAGCGCATCATCAATCACACAGGACATAACGCTTCCTCCCGATCAGTGAGCTGGATCTTTATTAACTTTTCGTTAACTCATCAAGCGCCCTTACCGCGTTTTGCGATCCTGCCACAGGTTTATGATTTACCCCTTTTCATCCACTGGCGCAGTCACCTTTTTTGGTTTACCACACCACCAACAGAATGATTAATAAGAAATAAATATGCTTTTCACTTAAGAGTGAAACCGGTCACTGTGCTGATTTCGTCATTTCTGGTGACGAAAGCGATCAAGCAGGAATCCCGGCCTTACGCCAGCATTTAGCAACAAGGTGTTAACTTTCCGGAGATCCCATGACAGTGCAGCACAGCGAACTGAGAGTAATTGACTCCCACACTGGCGGCGAACCGACCCGCCTGGTCATCGACGGTTTTCCGGATCTGGGCGCAGGAAACATGGCCGAGCGCCGGGACCGCTTCGCCCGCGACTACGACGACTGGCGCAAAGCCATCATTCTTGAGCCGCGCGGCAACGATGTCCTGGTCGGCGCTCTGCTCTGTGAACCGGTGTCGCCTAAGGCCACGGCGGGGGTCATCTTCTTCAACAACAGCGGTTTTCTGAACATGTGCGGTCACGGGACGATCGGGCTTGTCGCCTCGCTGGCCTGGCTTGGCCGCATTCAGCCCGGCAAACATCTGATTGAAACCCCGGTGGGTGATGTGACCGCCACGCTGCACGACGATGGCAGCGTTTCGGTAGAAAACGTCCCGGCGTATCGCTGGCGCAAACAGGTGCAGGTTGAAACCGCTCACGGTACGGTCACGGGCGATATCGCCTGGGGCGGAAACTGGTTCTTCCTCGTCAACGATCATCCTTTTGCAGTGACGCCGGACAAGATCCCCCAGTTAACGGAGTATGCCTGGGCGATCCGGGAAGGATTAGAACGTGCCGGTATTCGTGGCAAACATGACGGTATCATCGATCATATTGAGCTCTTCGCGGAGGATGACCGCGCAGACAGCCGCAGCTTTGTGCTCTGCCCGGGAAAAGCCTGGGATCGCTCACCCTGCGGCACCGGCACCAGCGCCAAGCTGGCCTGTCTGGCAGAAGACGGCAAACTGAGTCCGGGAGAAACCTGGCGGCAGGCGAGCATCATCGGCAGCGAATTTACCGCCCATTTCGTGCCGCATGGCAACAAGATCATCCCGACGATCCGTGGTGAGGCATGGGTCTGCGGCGATAACCGGTTGATCCTCAATCCTGACGATCCGTTCCGCTGGGGGATTACGTTGTGACCGACACCGACGTCATTGTCATTGGTGCCGGGATCATCGGTGCCGCCTGTGCCTGGCAACTGGCAAAGCGCGGTCAGCGGGTCACGCTGATCGACGACGGTAACGCGGGCGCAACGGCGGCAGGGATGGGACATCTGGTGTGCATGGATGACGACCCCGCCGAGCTTACCCTTTCAGCCTGGTCTCTGGCACGCTGGAGGGAACTGACGCCCCGGATGCCGGAAAGCTGCGCCTGGCGCGGGTGTGGCACGCTGTGGCTGGCGGAAACGCCGCAGGAGCTTGAACTAGCAGAAGAAAAGCAACGGCGGATGGCGCAACACCAGGTCGCCAGCGACATGCAGACCCGCGACCAGCTTGCCGCGCGTGAACCCCTGCTCACCTCCCGGCTCAGCGGCGGGCTGTGGGTGCCCGGAGACGGGATTGTCTACGCGCCGAACGTCGCCCGCTGGTTAATTGATGATGCCGATGTCACGCATCTTCGTGACCGCGCCCTCGCAGTCGATGCCCCCTACGTCACCCTGCACAGCGGCAAACGCCTGCGCGCGCGCGCCATCGTCATCGCCTGCGGTCTGGGGGCCAACACGCTGCTTGGCGAAAACTGGCTACGGGCGAAAAAAGGCCAACTGGCGATCACCGATCGCTACGCCCCGTTGCTCAGCCACCAGCTGGTAGAGCTGGGATACGGTGCCAGCGCCCATGCGGGCGGCACCTCGGTGGCGTTTAACGTCCAGCCGCGTCCCACCGGGCAGCTGCTGATTGGTTCTTCCCGCCAGTTCGACAATACCGACCGCGAGCTGGATTTACCGCTTCTGGCCACCATGCTGGCGCGCGCGCGCCATTTTCTCCCCTCTCTGGATAACCTCAATATCATTCGCTGCTGGAGCGGCTTTCGCGCCGCGTCGGCAGACGGCAACCCGCTCATCGGCCCGCATCCTGCCCGGCCGGGTATCTGGCTGGCACTGGGGCATGAAGGGCTGGGCGTCACCACCGCCCCCGCAACCGCCGAACTGCTCTGCGCGCAAATCCTCGGCGAGCGTCCCCCCGTTTCACCGGATGCCTGGCTCCCCGCGCGGCTGCAAAAACAGGAGGCCATTGCATGACGATCCTGAAGCTGATTATCGAAGGCAAACCCTGCGACGTTCCTGCTGGCATCAGCATCGCAGCGGCGCTGGAACTCACGGGTAGCGGCGTGACGCGACGTTCGGTCAGCGGTGAGCTGCGCGCCCCCTTCTGCGGCATGGGCGTTTGCCAGGAGTGTCGCGTCACGGTGAATGGACGACGGGTGCTGGCCTGCCAGACGGAATGCCAGCCCGACATGGTGATTGAAAGGAGCCAACATGCGAACGTTTGAGTGCGAGATCCTTGTCCTCGGTGCCGGGCCAGCCGGGCTTTCGGCTGCACTGGCCGCTGCACGCTGTGGAAAATCGGTGATGGTGCTTGACGACAACCCGCGCCCTGGGGGGCAAATCTGGCGTGATGGCCCGCAGGTTTCGTTGCCCTCGCGCGCCTTACGCCTGCGTCAGGCAGTGGCGGAACAGCCGGGCATTACGCTGCTGAACGGTGCCCGGTTGATTGCCCGCCCTGAATCGCATTGCGTTGTTTTTGAAACCGCAGACAGTTGCGGCGAGATCCGCTGGCAGCGGTTAATTATATGCAGCGGCGCACGGGAACTCTCCCTGCCATTTTCTGGCTGGACGCTTCCCGGCGTAACGGGAGCTGGTGGGCTACAGGCACAGATTAAACATGGCCTGCCGCTCAACGGCGAGCGGGTCGTCATTGCTGGCAGCGGGCCACTGCTGCTGGCAGTCGCCGGTACGGTGAAACGCGCAGGCGGAAATATCGTCGCCATCATCGAACAGGCACCAGTGAGCGCGCTGGCCCGTTTCGCGGCAGGGCTCTGGCGCTGGCCAGAAAAACTGCTCCAGCTCGGCGAGCTTTTTCCGGCCCACTATCACCCGGCAAGCCAGGTCACCCATGCCCGTGGGGAGACACATCTTCATTCTGTGACCGTGCGTCACGGGGAGAAAACACGTGAGATAGCGTGCGACAGACTGGCTATCGGCTATGGGCTGGTGCCCAATATTGAACCAGGTCTTCTCTTCGGCTGCACAACCGAAAATCAGGCTATCCGGGTCGATGCTTCTCAACGCACCAGCGTGCAGGATATCTATGCTGCGGGGGAGTGCACCGGTTTTGGCGGCAGCGAACTGGCGCTGGCAGAAGGGGAAATTGCGGGTTATAGCGCGGCGGATAACCCCGGGAAAGCAGAAAAGGCCATCACAACCCGCGCACGCTGGCAGCGTTTTGCCCGGGCGCTTCATACCACCTTCGCCTTACCGGAATCATTAAAAGACGTTATCACTGCCGACACCCTGCTCTGCCGCTGCGAAGATGTGCGCTGCGGCGATGTGCAAAATGCCGAAAGCTGGCAGGCGGCGAAGCTCGCCTCGCGCTGCGGAATGGGCGCGTGTCAGGGGAAAACCTGCGCCACCAGCGCCCGCTGGCTGTACGGCTGGCCGCTGCCGCAACCGCGCGAACCGCTTTCTCCCGCGCGTATCGACACGCTGATCCACCTGGCAAAACCTGAGGGCTGAGTTACTCCTCTTCCCCGCGTTCGGCAATATGGCGATTGCCGAGCGCGATGAACTCTTCCAGTAGCGCCGTTAGCTGTTTCATTTTCTCCGGCGTGTATTCCGCTTCAATCTGCTGATAGGCCTCTTCCACCTGCGCCTGGGCGTGCTCGTACAGCGCGTTGCCCTCTTTAGTCAGCGACACGTACAGCTTGCGCTGGTCGTTCACCGGCTTTAAGCGCAGCACCAGCCCGTCGCGCTCCATGCGCGTCAGAATGCCCGTCAGGCTCGGGCGCAAAATGCAGGTCCGAAACGCGAGATCGTGGAAATCCATCGACGGATGTTCAGCCAGCACGCGCACAATCCGCCACTGCTGTTCGGTCAGGTTATGCCGCTTCACAATCGGGCGGAAGTAAGACATCGCCGCTTCCCGCGCCTGCAACAGCGCGATGGTTAATGAATCATGCATAGCCTCTCCCCACCAGTCATTAACAAGTAAACAATTACACAAAAGATGTTTTTATAAACAACTCGTTTTACGTCAAAAAGTCTAACAGAAACAACACAATTTTATTAACCACATGATAAATAAATATTTAATTATCTATATGTAAATTTATTGTTATTCATATCACAAATTTTTCACTTCTGATTGCGAAACGAACAGCAAAAGCATAAAACCAGATCATTAATATATTAACGAAATCACAACCCGGACTTTCAGGGTGAGGAGTAGTCAATGAAAGGTACTGTTTTTGCCGTCGCATTGAACCATCAAAGCCAGCGTGATGCCTGGCGTGACGCGTTTGAAAAGGCCCCCTACACCACGCCGCCAAAAACGGCGGTGTGGTTTATCAAACCGCATAACACCGTGATCCGCGCAGGCGAGCCCATTCCGTTCCCACAAGGGGAAACGGTGTTAAGCGGTGCGACGGTAGCACTGGTCGTGGGCAAAGCTGCCAGCAAGGTGCGCGTGGAAGACGCGGCGGCATACATCGCGGGATATGCGTTAGCCAATGAAGTGAGCCTGCCGGAAGAGAGTTTTTATCGCCCGGCGATCAAAGCCAAATGCCGTGACGGTTTTTGTCCTCTGGGTGAGCTTGTCGCCGTTGATAACGTCGATAACCTGACCATCATCACGGAGATCAACGGCCGCGAAGCTGACCACTGGAACACGGCCGATTTGCAGCGCAATGCCGCCGAACTGCTCAGCGCCCTGAGCGAATTCGCCACCCTCAATCCCGGTGATGCCATTCTGCTCGGTACTCCGCATTCCCGCGTCTCCCTGCAGCCCGGCGATCGCGTGCGCATTCTGGCGAAAGGTTTTCCCCCGCTGGAAAACCCGGTGGTGGATGAACACGACGTAGCCATCGCACACGGCCCGCACCCGCATGCCACGCTGTTTGCCCTGGGGTTGAACTACGCCGATCACGCCAGCGAACTGGACTTCAAACCGCCCACCGAGCCGCTGGTGTTTATCAAAGCGCCGAACACCTTTAACGGTGATAACCAGACGTCGGTACGTCCGGACAACGTTGAGTACATGCACTACGAGGCGGAGCTGGTGGTGGTTATCGGCAAAACCGCCCGCAAGGTGAGTGAAGCCGACGCGATGGACTACGTGGCGGGCTATACGGTGTGCAACGACTACGCCATCCGCGACTACCTCGAAAACTACTATCGCCCGAATCTGCGCGTCAAAAGCCGCGACGGGCTGACCCCGATTTCCCCCAACATCGTGCCAAAAGCGGCCATTCCCGACCCGCACAACCTGGCTCTGCGCACCTTCGTTAACGGCGAATTACGCCAGGAAGGGACCACGGCAGACCTGATCTTCAGCATCCCGTTCCTGATTGCGTACCTGAGCGAATTTATGACCCTGCAGCCGGGCGACATGATTGCCACCGGCACGCCGAAAGGGCTTTCCGACGTGGTGCCGGGTGACGAAGTGGTGGTGGAAGTAGAAGGTGTGGGCCGCCTGGTGAACCGAATTGTCAGAGAGGAGACGACAAAATGAAAAAGATAAACCATTGGATCAACGGTAAAAACGTGGTGGGAAGTGACTACTTCCACACTACCAACCCGGCCTCCGGCGAGGTACTGGCAGAAGTCGCTTCCGGTGGCGAAGCCGAAATACATCAGGCTGTTGCGGCGGCAAAAGAGGCATTCCCGAAATGGGCTAACCTGCCGATGAAAGAGCGCGCGCGCCTGATGCGTCGTCTGGGCGATCTGATCGACCAGAACGTGCCCGAGATCGCCGCCATGGAGACCGCCGACACCGGCCTGCCGATCCACCAGACCAAAAACGTGCTGATCCCACGCGCCTCGCACAACTTCGAGTTTTTCGCCGAAGTGTGCCAGCAGATGAACGGCAAAACCTACCCGGTCGACGACAAGATGCTGAACTACACCCTGGTGCAGCCGGTGGGCGTCTGCGCGCTGGTGTCGCCGTGGAACGTGCCGTTTATGACCGCCACCTGGAAGGTTGCGCCGTGCCTCGCGCTGGGCAATACCGCAGTGCTGAAGATGTCTGAGCTCTCCCCGCTGACGGCCGACCGTCTGGGTGAGCTGGCGCTGGAAGCAGGTATTCCAACTGGCGTGCTGAACGTGGTGCAGGGCTACGGTGCCACAGCAGGCGATGCGCTGGTGCGTCATCACGACGTGCGCGCCGTGTCATTCACCGGCGGTACGGCTACCGGGCGCAACATCATGAAAAACGCCGGGCTGAAGAAATATTCCATGGAGTTGGGCGGCAAATCCCCGGTGCTGATTTTTGAAGATGCCGACATTGAGCGCGCCCTGGATGCCGCCCTGTTCACCATCTTCTCCATTAACGGCGAGCGCTGCACCGCCGGCTCACGCATCTTCATTCAGCAGAGCATCTACCCGGAATTCGTCAAACGCTTCGCCGAACGCGCCAACCGCCTGCGCGTGGGCGACCCGACCGATCCGAACACCCAGATTGGCGCGCTCATCAGCCAGCAGCACTGGGAGAAAGTCTCCGGCTACATCCGTCTCGGTATTGAAGAAGGCGCGACCCTGCTGGCGGGCGGGCCGGATAAACCGACCGATCTGCCTGCGCATCTGAGAGGCGGCAACTTCCTGCGCCCAACCGTGCTGGCGGATGTCGATAACCGCATGCGCGTGGCACAGGAGGAGATCTTCGGGCCGGTGGCGTGCCTGCTGCCGTTTAAAGACGAAGCGGAAGGTCTGCGCCTGGCCAACGACGTGGAGTACGGTCTGGCGTCGTACATCTGGACCCAGGACGTGAGCAAAGTGCTGCGCCTGGCGCGCAATATCGAAGCGGGCATGGTGTTTGTGAACACTCAGAACGTGCGCGACCTGCGCCAGCCGTTTGGCGGTGTGAAGTCCTCCGGCACCGGCCGCGAGGGCGGCGAGTACAGCTTCGAAGTGTTTGCGGAGATGAAGAACGTCTGCATCTCTATGGGCGACCATCCGATTCCAAAATGGGGAGTCTGATATGGGCAAGTTAGCGTTAGCGGCAAAAATTACCCACGTTCCGTCGATGTACCTTTCTGAGCTGCCGGGGAAAAACCACGGCTGCCGTCAGTCGGCCATCGACGGACACAAAGAGATCAGCAAGCGCTGCCGCGAGCTGGGCGTCGATACCATTATTGTTTTCGACACCCACTGGCTGGTGAACAGCGCGTACCACATTAACTGTGCGGACCATTTTTCCGGCATCTACACCAGCAATGAACTGCCGCACTTTATCCGCGACATGACCTACGACTACGACGGTAACCCTGAGCTCGGCCAGTTGATCGCCGACGAAGCGGTGAAGCTTGGGGTGCGTGCCAAAGCGCACAACATCCCGAGCCTGAAGCTGGAGTACGGCACGCTGGTGCCGATGCGCTACATGAATAGCGACAAGCACTTCAAAGTGATCTCCATTTCAGCGTTCTGCACCGTTCACGACTTCGCCGACAGCCGCAAGCTCGGCGAAGCCATCGTCAGCGCGATTGAGAAATACGACGGCACGGTCGCGGTGCTGGCCAGCGGGTCGCTGTCGCACCGATTTATTGACGACCAGCGCGCGGAAGAAGGGATGAACAGCTACACCCGCGAGTTCGACCGCCAGATGGACGAGCGCGTGGTGAAGCTGTGGCGCGAAGGCCAGTTCAAAGAGTTTTGCAGCATGCTGCCGGAGTACGCCGACTACTGCTACGGCGAGGGCAATATGCACGACACGGTGATGCTGCTGGGGATGCTCGGCTGGGACAACTACGACGGCAAGGTGGAGTTTCTCACCGAGCTGTTTGCCAGCTCCGGCACCGGCCAGGTCAACGCTGTTTTCCCCCTGCCCGCGTAAGGAGCCACCATGCCGCATTTTATCGCTGAATGTACTGACAATATCCGCGAGCAGGCCGACCTGCCGGGATTGTTCGCCAAAGTGAACGAGGCGCTGGCCGCCACGGGTATCTTCCCGCTCGGGGGTATCCGCAGCCGCGCACACTGGCTGGACACCTGGCAGATGGCCGACGGTAAGCATGATTACGCCTTTGTGCACATGACCTTGAAAATCGGTGCCGGGCGAAGCCTGGAGAGCCGTGAGGCCGTGGGTGAGATGCTGTTTGAGCTTATCAAAACGCATTTCGCGGATCTGATGGCGGCTCGCTATCTGGCGCTGTCGTTTGAGATCGACGAGCTTCACCCGACGCTCAATTACAAACAAAACAACGTGCACGCGTTGTTTAAATAATACCGGCACGGCCCTAACCCTCTCCCTCCGGGAGAGGGTTAGGGTGAGGGGAAATCACTGCGGCCTGATGCCCTCACCCCGGCCCTCTCCCACGGGGAGAGGGAGAAAACAAACATAAAACAGGATACGCCATGCTCGATAAACACACCCATACCCTGATCGCCCATCGTCTGCACCAGGCGGAGCAATCCCGCGAGCAGATCCGCCAGATCTCGCTGGACTACCCGACGATCACCATCGACGACGCCTACGCCGTGCAACGCGAATGGGTCAGCCTGAAAATCGCCGAAGGCCGCGTGCTGAAAGGGCACAAGATCGGCCTGACCTCCAAAGCGATGCAGGCCAGCTCGCAGATCAGCGAACCGGATTACGGCGCGCTGCTGGACGACATGTTCTTCCACGACGGCAGCGACATCCCCGTCGATCGCTTTATCGTTCCGCGCATCGAAGTGGAGCTGGCCTTCGTGCTGGCCAAACCGCTACGCGGCCCAAACTGCACGATCTTCGACGTCTACAACGCTACGGATTACGTGATCCCGGCGCTGGAGCTGATCGACGCCCGCTGCCACAACATCGATCCCGACACCCAACGCCCGCGCAAAGTGTTCGACACTATCTCCGACAACGCCGCCAACGCAGGCGTGATCCTCGGTGGGCGCCCGATTAAACCCGACGAGCTGGATCTGCGTTGGATCTCCGCCCTGCTCTATCGCAACGGCGTGATCGAAGAGACCGGCGTCGCAGCAGGCGTGCTGAACCATCCGGCGAACGGCGTGGCGTGGCTGGCGAACAAACTGGCACCGTACGACGTGCAGCTTGAACCGGGGCAAATCATCCTCGGCGGTTCGTTTACCCGCCCGGTGCCCGCCAGCAAGGGCGATACCTTCCATGTCGACTACGGCAACATGGGCTCCATCAGTTGCCGCTTCGTCTAGGAGACAACCATGCAAAACGCATTCAAAGCGGCGCTGAAAGCCGGAACGCCGCAAATTGGGTTATGGCTGGGGCTGACCAGCAGCTACAGCGCCGAACTGCTGGCAGGCGCGGGCTTCGACTGGCTGCTGATCGACGGTGAACACGCACCAAACAATGTGCAAACCGTCTTAACGCAGCTACAGGCAATTGCGCCTTACGCCAGCCAGCCGGTCGTGCGCCCGTCGTGGAACGACCCGGTGCAGATCAAACAGCTGCTCGACGTGGGCGCGCAAACCCTGTTGGTACCAATGGTACAAAACGCCGATGAAGCCCGGCTGGCGGTAAGCGCTACCCGTTATCCCCCTGCGGGTATTCGCGGTGTGGGCAGTGCGCTGGCCCGTGCGTCGCGCTGGAACCGTATCCCGGATTACCTGCAACAGGCGAACGATGCCATGTGCGTACTGGTGCAAATCGAAACCCGCGAGGCGCTAAAAAATCTGCCGCAGATCCTGGACGTGGAAGGGGTCGACGGGGTGTTTATCGGCCCGGCGGATCTCAGTGCCGACATGGGTTTTGCGGGTAATCCGCAGCACCCGGACGTACAGGCCGCTATCGAACAGGCCATTGCCCAGATACGCGACGCAGGTAAAGCGCCCGGCATCCTGATGGCGAATGAAGCGCTGGCAAAACGCTACCTCGAACTCGGCGCATTGTTTGTCGCCGTCGGCGTTGATACCACCCTGCTCGCCCGCAGTGCCGAAGCCCTGGCAGCGAGATTTATCGAAAAACCGGTTACGTCAGTTAATAACAATAAATCCGTCTACTAAACGTAAGATCTGGAGCGCACCATGACGACCTCTACCCTGCAAAATAATAAAGCTGTTGAACATCGCGTCATTAACAAACTGTTCCGTCGCTTGATCGTGTTTCTCTTTATCCTGTTTGTCTTCTCGTTTCTCGACCGCATTAACATTGGCTTTGCCGGGCTGACGATGGGCAAAGATCTGGGCCTGACGTCCACCATGTTTGGCCTGGCGGCAACGCTGTTTTACGTCACCTACGTGCTGTGTGGGATCCCGAGCAACATCATGCTGGCAAAGATCGGCGCACGCCGCTGGATCGCCGGGATCATGGTGGTGTGGGGCATTGCCTCGACCTGCACCATGTTCGCCACCAGCCCTGAAACGCTCTACGTCCTGCGTATGCTGGTGGGCATTGCCGAAGCCGGCTTCCTGCCGGGGATCCTGGTCTATCTCACCTGGTGGTTCCCGGCGTATCACCGCGCCCGCGCCAACGCGCTATTTATGATTGCCATGCCAGTGACGATGATGCTCGGCTCGATCCTCTCCGGGTACATTCTGGCGATGGACGGGCTATGGAACCTGAAAGGCTGGCAGTGGCTGTTCCTGCTGGAAGGCCTGCCGTCCGTGGTGCTTGGCGTGGTGACCTGGTTCTTCCTTAACGACACGCCGGATCAGGCCACCTGGCTTGATGATGACGAAAAGCAGGCGCTCAAAACCATGATCGCCCGCGAGCAGGAGCTTGCCGTTGCGCATTCCGTCACGCCACGCTCGACGCTGCGTGAAGTATTGACCCCTGCAGTGCTGCTCTACACCCTGGCCTATTTCTGTCTGACCAACACGCTGAGTGCAATCAACATCTGGACGCCACAGATCCTGCAAAGCTTTAACAGCCACAGCAGCAATATCGTGATCGGCCTGCTGGCGGCGATCCCGCAATTTTGTACCATCCTCGGGATGATCTGGTGGAGCCGCCGCTCCGACAGGCTGAAAGAGCGAAAAAAGCACACCATCCTGCCGTATCTGTTCGCGGCGGCGGGATGGATGCTGGCCTCGGCGACGGATCACAGTCTGATCCAACTACTTGGCATCATCATGGCCTCAACCGGATCGTTTACCGCCATGGCGATATTCTGGACCACGCCGGATCAGGTTATTAGCCTGCAATCCCGCGCGGTGGCACTGGCGGTGATCAATGCCATCGGCAACGTGGGATCTGCCGTCAGCCCGCTGCTGATCGGCATTCTGCGTGATGCGACCGGAAGCTTCAGTTCAGGGCTGTGGTTTGTCGCCGGGCTACTGGTGGTCGGTGCGCTGGTATTAACACGCATCCCGATGACGCACCGGGATCAGCAGAGGAGCGGCCATGTGCCAGAGCCCCATCGCCAACATTGATATCAGCAAGGAGTACGACGAAAGTCTGGGCACCGACGATGTGCACTACCAGTCGTTCGCGCGCATGGCGGCCTTTTTTGGCCGCGACATGCAGGCGCATCGTCACGACCAGTATTTTCAGATGCACTTTCTTGATACCGGGCAGATTGAGCTTCAGCTCGACGATCACCGCTATTCGGTGCAGGCGCCGCTTTTCGTCCTTACGCCACCGTCGGTGCCGCACGCGTTTATCACCGAATCTGACAGCGACGGGCATGTCCTGACGGTGCGTGAGGATCTGATCTGGCCGCTGCTGGAAGTGCTCTACCCCGGCACGCGCGAAACGTTCGGCCTGCCGGGGATCTGCTTGTCCCTGGCCGACAAACCGGATGAACTGGCGGCGCTGAAACACTACTGGCGGCTGATCGAACGCGAATCCACGGAACAGCTGCCCGGACGTGAACATACGCTGGCACTTTTGGCACAGGCGGTGTTCACCCTGCTGCTGCGCAACGCGAAGCTCGACGACCATGCTTCAGGCGGGATGCGCGGCGAGCTCAAACTCTTCCAGCGCTTTACGCAACTGATTGATGCTCACTACCACCAGCACTGGACGGTACCGGAATATGCCAGCGAGCTGCACCTCACCGAATCCCGCCTGACCGATATCTGTCGCCGCTTCGCCAACCGCCCGCCGAAACGGCTGATCTTCGACCGGCAGCTGCGGGAGGCCAGGCGGTTGCTGCTCTTTTCCGACAGCGCGGTCAGTGAGATTGCCTGGCAGTTGGGGTTTAAAGACCCGGCCTATTTTGCCCGCTTTTTTAACCGGTTAGTGGGGTGTTCGCCAAGCGCGTATCGGGCACAGAAAGTACCGGTTTCCCCTGTTCCCCTCACCCCTGCCCTCTCCCAAGGGGAGAGGGAGTAACAGTCCCCTCTCCCTTTGGGAGAGGGTTAGGGTGAGGGAAATCACACTCTGCGATCTCTCGCGAAAAGTACCCGTCGTTGTCCCAATCGTCCCTTCACGTTACGCCTCTCTCACGCTTCAATTAAACAACAAAAACAAAACATAAATTTAACAACCCTATTCCGATACGAGGTCCCTATGAAGCCTGAAGATTTCCGCGCTGATGCCAAACGTCCATTAACCGGTGAAGAGTATTTAAAAAGCCTGCAGGACGGTCGTGAGATTTATATCTACGGCGAGCGCGTCAAAGACGTCACTACCCACCCGGCATTTCGTAATGCGGCAGCCTCCATCGCGCAGATGTACGATGCCCTACACAAACCAGACATGCAGGACACGCTGTGTTGGGGCACTGACACCGGCAGCGGCGGCTATACCCATAAGTTCTTCCGCGTGGCGAAAAGCGCCGACGACCTGCGCCAGCAGCGTGATGCCATCGCCGAGTGGTCGCGCCTGAGCTACGGCTGGATGGGTCGCACGCCGGATTACAAAGCGGCATTTGGTTGCGCGCTCGGCGCTAACCCGGCCTTCTACGGTCAGTTCGAGCAGAATGCCCGTAACTGGTACACCCGCATTCAGGAAACCGGCCTGTACTTCAACCACGCGATCGTTAACCCCCCGATCGATCGCCATAAACCCGCCGATGAAGTGAAAGATGTCTACATCAAGCTGGAGAAAGAGACCGACGCGGGAATTATTGTCAGCGGTGCGAAAGTGGTGGCAACCAACTCGGCGCTGACTCACTACAACATGATTGGCTTCGGCTCCGCGCAGGTGATGGGCGAAAACCCGGATTTCGCGCTGATGTTCGTCGCCCCGATGGATGCCGAAGGCGTGAAGCTGATCTCCCGCGCCTCTTACGAGATGGTGGCAGGCGCAACAGGCTCCCCGTACGACTACCCGCTCTCCAGCCGCTTCGACGAGAACGACGCGATCCTGGTGATGGACAATGTGCTGATCCCGTGGGAAAACGTGCTGATCTACCGCGATTTCGACCGTTGCCGTCGCTGGACAATGGAAGGTGGCTTTGCCCGTATGTACCCGCTGCAGGCCTGCGTACGTCTGGCGGTGAAGCTCGACTTCATCACTGCCCTGCTGAAGAAATCCCTGGAGTGTACCGGTACCCTGGAGTTCCGCGGCGTGCAGGCAGATCTCGGCGAAGTGGTGGCCTGGCGCAACATGTTCTGGGCGCTGAGCGACTCCATGTGCTCTGAAGCCACGCCGTGGGTCAACGGTGCCTATCTGCCGGATCACGCCGCGCTGCAAACCTACCGCGTAATGGCACCAATGGCCTACGCGAAGATCAAGAACATCATCGAACGTAACGTCACCAGCGGGCTTATCTACCTGCCGTCCAGCGCGCGTGACCTGAACAACCCGCAGATTGATCAGTATCTGGCGAAGTACGTGCGCGGCTCTAACGGCATGGATCACGTCGAACGCATCAAAATTTTAAAACTGATGTGGGACGCCATCGGCAGTGAATTTGGCGGCCGTCACGAGCTATACGAAATCAACTACTCCGGTAGCCAGGATGAGATCCGCCTGCAGTGTCTGCGTCAGGCGCAGAGTTCCGGCAACATGGACAAGATGATGGCAATGGTCGACCGCTGCATGTCCGAGTACGATCAACACGGCTGGACAGTGCCGCACCTGCACAACAACAGCGATATCAACATGCTGGATAAGCTGCTGAAATAACGCAGCGGGAGATGACAATGCAATCAGAACAACGTCTGCGTTTTCGCGATGCGATGGCCAGCCTGTCGGCCGCAGTGAATGTTATCACCACTGAGGGTGAGGCTGGTCGCTGCGGGATCACCGCCACCGCCGTCTGCTCGGTAACGGACACCCCACCCTCGCTGATGGTGTGCATCAACGCCAATAGCGCCATGAACCCGGTATTTCAGAGCAACGGCAAACTGTGCGTTAACGTGCTGAACCATGAGCAAGAGATAATGGCTCGCCACTTCGCCGGAATGACCGGTATGGCAATGGAGGAGCGCTTTGCGCTCTCCTGCTGGCAGAACGGCGCACTGGCACAACCGGTGCTGAAAGGCGCGCTGGCCAGCCTTGAGGGCGAGATAAACCAGGTGCAAACCATCGGTACACATCTTGTTTATCTTGTTGAAATTAAAAATATCATTCTGAGTGACGCGGAACATGGCCTGATCTACTTCAAACGCCGTTTTCACCCGGTCATGATGGAGACGGAAGCCGCAGTATAACCCCTCTCGCGCTGGCCTTTTTCTCTGGCCAGCGCCGCTTTCCACAAAAATCCCTAAGGTTTCCACTAAATCACGCCGTTATATAACCATAAGAGAAATTTTCTGTGCCTGAATACTGACATCTGTTGTCAGTGCCATCCGCATCATTCAGCGCATACACAAATATACAGGATCACCTTATGGCTAAAACGACGCGGAGCCGCTCGGCTGAACGTCTGGTCGATATTCTGGTTGAACTACATTTAAACGGTGTGGTAAACCGCAGTGCGCTAATGGAAAAATTTAAAATTACCGAGCGTACCGTCTACCGGGATTTAAATGCACTCTCTCCGATTGTTGAACATACCGGTAATGGGCTATATCGACTGATCCATTCTTCACAATCTCCCGGCGGACAAGGATTACATCACTCACTGGCTAACTTCCTGAATGCTGATAGCTTTTTCCCTGAAAGAAATACGGAATTCTGGCAGAAACTTGAAACACGCGTTGACGAAAACCATATTCTTATCCTTGGAAATGAAGCAGAACACACGGTACAACGCGATATTCGTCGTCATTTAGCGAAAATCGAGAAATCGATTAAGAACCATAATGTTTGCCAGATCGTTTATAAGAGTAAAACCCGTCTGATTAATCCCTATAAACTGATTAACAAAAAAAATATATGGTATTTACAAGCCACCGAAAATGGCAGACTCAAATCCTTCTCATTGAGTCAGATTAGCTGGCTTGATATTCATACGACCACCTTCACTCCTGAAGAAAATGCCCGCGAGCTACTGGAAAAAAGCCTCGACCCCTGGGTATCGGAAGATACTTTCGCAGTGAAAATATTCATTAAAAATAATATTTCACATTACTTCCTGCGCCGCGATCTCCTGCCGAAGCAAGAGTTGCTGGAGGAGCAACACAGCGGCGTCACGCTCCGATGTCAGGCGGCACATGAAAATCAGATCCTGCCGCTGCTTTTCTACTGGCTGCCAGACATTCAGATCCTGGAGCCGAGCTGGCTTAAGGAGAAGCTCATCAGAACACTGGAAAGCTACCTGGCAATGGAGAGCAGCGCGCATAACCAAGTGATCTCAATCACATAATTTCGCCCGCTGGCGGCGAACCGGAACCACTCGCCGCCACCTTTGACCGCTCACCTGGCACTTTCAACCACTCATCCATTTACCCTCCTTTACACACGCGACGTTCTGGCAAGATCCCACCAGCATTAATCAACACCTCCTCACAACGAACCCTGACCCTTTTTTCTTTACATAAAAAACCAGGTCTATTATGGATACTAAAAAACTACTGAAGCACGTGCCCTGGGCCTTACTCGGGATCCTCGGCGCTTTTTGTCTGGCGGTTGTCGCATTACGCCGGGGCGAGCACGTAAGCGCCCTGTGGATCGTGGTCGCGTCTGTTTCCGTCTATCTTGTGGCTTATCGCTACTACAGCTTGTACATCGCGCAGAAGGTCATGAAGCTCGACCCGACGCGTGCCACTCCGGCGGTCATTAACAATGACGGCCTGAACTATGTGCCAACCAACCGCTACGTGCTGTTTGGTCACCACTTTGCTGCTATCGCTGGCGCTGGCCCGTTGGTCGGCCCGGTACTGGCCGCGCAGATGGGTTACCTGCCGGGTACCCTGTGGCTGCTCGCCGGTGTCGTGCTGGCGGGTGCGGTGCAGGACTTTATGGTGCTGTTTATCTCTTCTCGTCGTAATGGCGCCTCTTTGGGTGAGATGGTCAAAGAAGAGATGGGCCGCGTGCCGGGGACTATCGCCCTGTTCGGCTGCTTCCTGATTATGATCATCATCCTCGCGGTGCTGGCCCTGATCGTGGTGAAAGCCCTGGCTGAGAGTCCGTGGGGTGTCTTCACCGTCTGCTCTACCGTGCCGATTGCGCTGTTCATGGGTATCTACATGCGCTTCCTGCGCCCAGGACGCGTGGGTGAAGTGTCGGTGATTGGTATTGTGCTGCTGGTGGCCTCCATCTACTTCGGCGGCGTGATTGCGCACGACCCGTACTGGGGCCCGGCACTGACCTTTAAGGACACCACCATTACCTTCGCGCTGATCGGTTATGCGTTTATCTCCGCTCTGCTGCCGGTATGGCTGATTCTGGCTCCGCGTGACTACCTGGCGACCTTCCTGAAAATCGGCGTGATCGTCGGTCTGGCGATCGGTATCCTGGTGATTAACCCGGATCTGAAAATGCCAGCAGTGACGCAGTACATCGACGGTACTGGCCCACTGTGGAAAGGCGCGCTGTTCCCGTTCCTGTTCATCACCATCGCGTGTGGTGCTGTATCGGGCTTCCACGCGCTGATCTCTTCAGGTACCACACCTAAGCTGCTGGCGAACGAGAAAGACGCACGTCTGATCGGTTACGGTGCCATGCTGATGGAATCCTTCGTGGCGATCATGGCGCTGGTTGCTGCGTCCATTATCGAACCGGGTCTCTACTTCGCGATGAACACGCCTCCGGCGGGTCTGGGCATTACCATGCCAAACCTGCATGAGATGGGGGGTGACAACGCGGCGCTGATTATGGCGCAGTTGAAAGACGCAAGCGCACATGCTGCAGCGACCGTCAGCTCCTGGGGCTTCGTGATTTCGCCTGAGCAGATCATGCAGACCGCGAAAGACATCGGCGAACCGTCCGTGCTGAACCGTGCAGGTGGTGCTCCGACGCTGGCTGTTGGTATCGCACACGTGTTCCACAAAGTGCTGCCGTGGGCGGACATGGGCTTCTGGTACCACTTCGGTATTCTGTTTGAAGCCCTGTTCATCCTGACCGCGCTGGACGCCGGTACCCGTGCTGGCCGCTTCATGCTGCAGGATCTGCTGGGTAACTTCGTGCCGTTCCTGAAGAAAACCGATTCTCTGGTTGCGGGCGTTCTGGGCACGGCGGGTTGTGTTGGCCTGTGGGGTTACCTGCTGTATCAGGGCGTTGTCGACCCACTGGGCGGCGTGAAGAGCCTGTGGCCGCTGTTCGGTATCTCTAACCAGATGCTCGCAGCCGTTGCTCTGGTGCTCGGTACTGTTGTCCTCGTGAAGATGAAACGCACCAAATACATTTGGGTCACCGTGGTCCCTGCACTGTGGCTGCTGCTCTGCACCACCTGGGCGCTTGGCCTGAAACTGTTCAGCGCCAATCCGCAGCTGGAAGGCTTCTTCTTTATGGCTAACCAGTACAAAGAGAAGATTGCCGCAGGCGGCGCGGACCTTACTGCGCAGCAGATTGCCAACATGAACCATATCGTGGTGAACAACTACACCAACGCGGGTCTGAGCATTCTGTTCCTGGTGGTGGTGTACAGCATCATCTTCTACGGCATCAAAACCTGGCTGAAAGTGCGTAACGCCGAGGGTCGTACGGATAAAGAAACCCCGTATGTGCCGGTGCCGGAAGGCGGCGTGAAGACCTCTTCACACCATTAATCCGCAATCCTCCCCCTCTCCCTTTGGGAGAGGGTTGGGGTGAGGGGAACACAAGCCCAGCGGACTCACATCGCCGGGCTTTTCTATCTGGAACCCACAATGTTTGGTAACTTAGGCGAAGCAAAAAAATACCTCGGTCAGGCGGCGAAAATGCTGATTGGCATTCCGGACTATGACAACTACGTTGAGCATATGAAGGCCAACCATCCGGATAAGCCGTACATGACCTACACCGAATTCTTCCGCGAGCGTCAGGAAGCGCGCTACGGCGGAAGTGGAGAAGGCGGCGTCCGCTGCTGCTAAAGGAGACACCATGACCCCGATTGCCGTCACCCTGCTGACCGGTTTCCTCGGCGCAGGTAAAACCACCCTGCTGCGCCATATTCTGAACGAGCAGCACGGCTTCAAAATCGCCGTTATCGAAAACGAGTTTGGCGAAGTTTCGGTAGACGATCAGCTGATTGGCGATCGCGCCACGCAGATCAAAACCCTGACCAACGGCTGCATCTGCTGCACCCGCTCTAACGAACTGGAAGACGCTCTGCTTGACCTGCTCGACAGCCGCGATCGTGGTGAAATCAATTTCGACCGTCTGGTGATTGAATGCACCGGCATGGCTGACCCCGGCCCAATTATTCAGACCTTTTTCTCCCATGAGATCCTCTGTCAGCGCTACCTGCTGGACGGCGTGATTGCACTTGTCGATGCCGTCCACGCCGACGAACAGATGAACCAGTTCACCATTGCTCAGTCTCAGGTGGGTTATGCCGACCGCATTCTGCTGACCAAAACCGACGTGGCGGGCGAGAGCGAAAAACTGCGCGAGCGCCTGACGCGCATCAACTCCCGTGCCCCGATTTACACGGTGACGCACGGGGATATCGACCTGTCTCAACTGTTCAACACCAACGGCTTTATGCTGGAAGAGAACGTCACCACGAAGCCGCGCTTTCACTTTATGGCCGACAAGCAAAACGATGTGTCATCGATTGTCGTCGAGCTGGACTACCCGGTGGATATCAGCGAGGTCTCCCGCGTGATGGAGAACCTGCTGCTGTCGTTTGCCGACAAGCTGCTACGCTACAAAGGGATGCTGTGGATTGACGGCGAGCCGAACCGCCTGCTGTTCCAGGGTGTGCAGCGCCTGTACAGCGCCGACTGGGATCGCCCGTGGGGAGAGGAATCGCCGCGCAGCGTGATGGTGTTTATTGGCATCCAGCTGCCGGAAGAGGAAATTCGGGCGGCGTTTGCAGGGCTGAAGAAATAACCGCTATGCATCCCCTCTGCCCTGTAATTTATTAACCTGAAGCGATGAATTTTGTATCAGGAAAATGAATAAATTACAGCGATGTCCTGGTCCGGCTGTAAATCGCCGAAGCGTTTCCGTAGGGCCGGGGCGAGGCGCAAGGATGCGCCGAGAGGGCGTGGCCTGCAGGGATGCAGGCTCATGCCCGACCCGATAGCCCGAAGGAATAAGCTGAGGGAACCGCGAAGCGGCGATTTACCGCCGGGAGCCCGGGTCGCCAGGGTGGTGGCGATTGAGCCACCCTGGCACGTTCACAGGTCATGCCGTTCCAGAGTAGCAAGGAACATAAAGTGAACGGAATAACCTCCACAGCCGTATGTTCCCCCTCACCCCAGCCCTCTCCCTCAAGGGAGAGGGGGCCGTCTGTGCAGGCATTATTTTGTGGGGAAACTTATTTCACCGCCTCCGGCAGCGTCACAATCCACAGCTCGCTGTCTGAGTCCGGCTTCTTCAGCGGCTTCACGCTGAGCGTGGTTTCCACCGGTTTATCATCCAGCGTCAGCTTGCCTTCCCCATTCACTCGATAATCCTTGAGCTTCTTGCCCTCGACCGGGTTTTGCATTACCGCTTTCACACCAAAGTCGTTATCGTTCGCCACCGCCAGCGTTTTGCTGTCGATCAGCGCCATCCCTTCGGCCTTCTCCTGCTGCCAGCCGAGGGCGCGTAAATCGACGACCTGCGTTTTCTCCGCAAGGGTTATGCCGCGCTGCGCCAGGGTCTTCTCATCATCAAACTCGGGGTACTCGCCCGGCTTGTCAAAGGCGGAAAGGTCGCTCGCCTTGCTGAGATCCACCTTGTAGATCAGGTTACGCATCCCGTCGTTTTTATCGCTTCCCTGCTCAATCAGCAGGATGTGCTGGTCATCGAGCGCCACAATGTCGCCAATTTTGGCATCACTGTTTTTACTGTAGGCGGAGCTGTCGATGGGATAACCGTACATCGCGGTTTTCCCGGTCGCCGGATCGAAGCTGACCAGACGCGTAAACAGCGCCTGTTTTTTACTTTTACCGTCGATATCCAGCGTGCTTTGCACAGCGGCAATAATGCGCCCATCAGGCATACGGGTCAGGCCTTCAAAGCCCCGGTTCGGTTGACGCCATTTGATAATGTTTGGCAGACCGCCCGCGATGGATTTTTCCCCTTCCGCCGCCTGCGGCCCGTGGATCGCCAGGATTTTCCCTTTGCTGTCGACGTTTATCAGGAACGGACCATACTCATCGCACAGCCAGTACCCCCCTTTTCCGTCCGGCGTGATGCCTTCCGTGTCCAGCCCACGGTTATCACCTTTCAGCGTTTTTAACGTGTCGCTTAACGCGACCTCATTAGTGGAGCCAATCACGCCGCTTTGCAGTGGCAGACCGTTAATCTCGCCTTTATCGTCATGCAGAGGACGGGCGTCCGTTGCTTCTGCTTTGCCGTTCTCGACGCGGATAGTCATCAGCAACGGCGCGAAATCCGGCGTAACAAAAATTTTGGCTTCGTTTTTACCCATTTTTGGCGCGTCCGCATTCGGACCGCGATCGGTAACCGTCACGAAGGTCAGCGCATCGCCCTGCTTGCCGGTGAACAGCAGGCCAGAACCGATTCCGACAGGAAGTCCATGCGGAAAAGCATCCGCAAACGCCCCGCTGTAGTTCACGTGGGAGCCTTCGGGAAAGCTAACGACATAGTGTTCAGCACCAGGCTGTGCTGCCAGACCAGAGAAAGAGAGCGCACAACCGATGAGTACAGGAATAATTTTTCTTTTCATATTGTTAGCATCCATAGAGTGAAGCCAACACCGTAAAGAATAAACGTGTCAGAAAAATGACATCTGACTATGGACGTCAAGTTGGGTATATCCGGAAGCTTCTTAATGAAGCGCTGCCAGACGGTAGTCTGACGTGGTATAAAAAAGTCCAGAAGGAGTTCCCATGACCAATACCCGACACATCCGCCAGACGTTTCACCGCACCTCAGGGCTTGAGTTGCGCAGTACGTGGCAGAGCACGCAAGCGTACAAACGTCATTGTCATCCTCAGCTCTCCATTGGCGCGATAGTAGAAGGCCAGACCAGCTGCATATGCCATGACAGAGAGTACATCCTCCAGCCCGGGGATCTGATTGTGATCCCGGCTTATGTGCCGCACAGCTGCAACCCCGTCGCCGGGAAGACGCGCAGCTACCACATGCTCTATATCGACACCGGGCTTCCTTTGGCGCTTCAGGTGGTTCGCGACCCTACGCTCTTTAAGCACTACCTTGATATTGTTGAGGTGATGTCTCCGGCATCCGTGAGCACGCTGCTTTCTGCCCTTCCCCGTTGTGCGGATCATGCAGAGTCGCTTCGCTCAACCAGCCAGCAGGTTCAGCAGGCGTTTCTTGACGACCTTGCCGCACCGCCTTCCCTCGACGAACTTGCCCAACGATTCTCGCTGCGCAAGGAGACGCTGATCCGCACTTTCAGACAAGATACCGGCCTGACGCCGGGTAGCTTCCTCAACATCTCCCGCGTGGAGTATGCCAAAGCGCGGCTGCGCGCCGGGGATAATATCGCCGACGTCGGCTACCAGAGCGGGTTTGCCGACCAGAGCCATTTTCATAAGACCTTCGTGAGCTATACCGCCGCCACGCCGCGCCAGTACGCCACGGGCCGATCAATATCAGACAATAAATAGGTTCTGCCTTTCCGTAGTCTGTACCCGGTTTTGCATTCTGAGGTCGCTATGGAACTGTTCTTCCCTTCCGCTTTTCTCGCCCTGGCGCTGGCGCACTTTGTTGCCCTGTTAAGCCCGGGCCCGGATTTCTTCCTGCTTGTGGGCTACTCGGCGCGCTATCGGCTGCGCGGCAGCGCCGGGCTGTGCCTCGGTATCGCTGCGGGCAACGGGTTGTATATCTTACTGGTCATTATCGGCTGGAGCGCGCTGCGCCAGTTTACGTGGCTGTTTACGCTTATCGAGCTTTGCGGGGCGCTGTACCTGCTGTGGATCGGCTCGCATCTGGTGCGCAGCGGCCAGCAGGCGCTGGCGCTGAATGAAACTCGCCAGCGCTTCCCTTCGCTGCGTAAGCAGATCTTTTTGGGGCTAGGTTCCGCGCTGCTTAATCCGAAGAATGCGTTGTTCTATCTGGCACTGATGACGGCGCTACTGGGACCGGACGTCACGCTGCTTCAGCAATCGATCTGCGGTGTCTGGATGGTGATGGTGGTGCTGGTGTGGGATCTGGCACTGGTGTCGGTGATGGGGTTGCCCGCCGTTCAACAGAAGCTCAGCCGCTCGCTCTGGTTGATTGAACGCGCGGCAGGAGTAGTGCTGATGGGGTTTGGTGGGTGGGTGTTGTGGCGATTGGTGGAAAATGCACGCTGAGAGAGCGGGCAGCCCAACGCTGCCCGCTATTTATTTTTTGTTTTGATCGCGCAGCATCGCTTCACGCAAAATAGCATTCAGCCGCGTCTGGTAACCTTTTCCAGGCCGTTTAAGCCACTCCATCACGTCAGCGTCAATGCGTACAGATGCCTGAGTTTTGAGTGGTCGATAAAATTTCCCTCGCACCGCCCCTGACCACTGTTCATCGTCCATAGCAGGGATATCGCTGTAATCAATCTCTGCTTCTGGTTTTTCAGCTAATGCTTTGAACTCAGCCTCACGACGAGGGCTTACCTCAGACGCACTACCTCGTTTATGTTTAACGATGCTCATAACGGCTCCTCTCTTTGCGGTCCGCCTTTCGTGCGCTAATTATACGGATGATTTCTCCTCCGCTTTCAAAACGCACCGTATGTGCGACCAGAATAACAAGAAGGCCTTGCACAAGGCCGATGGTTTGCCAGCGAAATTCACCGTTCTCATAGCGATCCTGAATAGACAAATGATAAGGATCGTCGAAAACCATAACCGCATCCTCAAAGCGTATGCCATGTTTTTGCAGGTTACTTTTCGCCTTATTGCTATCCCACTCATACTCCATTGGCATAGTGTACTCTTCCCTGTTTGTATATACAAAAAAGCATATACAAATTACACAAGGATTAAACACAATATGCAAAAGATGTGTTTACTTCCGGAAGGCAGATTCCAGAAGCGGGAAAGACATAACGCTCCCTGCTTTGCACTTTCCTCCCGTCTCCCTCTATCCTTACCCCATGGAAAAAATAACCGAACTCAAACGCGCCAAGCTGTTGGCGCTGTCGCTGCTACTGCTGGCCACTGCGGCGTTTATCATCACCCTGTTCCTGCCGCAGACCTTCTGGGTGCGCGGCGTTAAGGCCATTGCTGAGGCGGCGATGGTCGGCGCGCTGGCAGACTGGTTTGCCGTTGTCGCGCTGTTCCGCAGAGTGCCCATTCCCTTCATCTCGCGCCATACGGCAATTATCCCGCGCAATAAGGACAGGATCGGCGACAATCTTGGCCAGTTCGTGCAGGAAAAATTTCTTGATACCCAGTCGCTGGTGGCGTTGATCCGCCGCTATGAACCCGCGCAGATGATCGGTGCCTGGTTCAGTAAACCAGACAACGCCCAGCGCGTCGGGCTGCATCTGATGCAGGTAATGAGCGGTTTTCTCGAACTCACCGACGACGGACGCATTCAGCGTCTGCTCAAGCGCGCGGTGCATAAGGCTATCGACAAAGTGGATTTCACCGAAACCAGCGCCGTGATCCTCGAAAGCATGACCAGAAATAATCGCCACCAGGTGCTGCTGGACGCCATCATCAACCGCCTGATTACCCTGATTCAGCGGGAGAGCACGCGGGACTTTATTGCCGACCAGATTGTCCACTGGCTGAAGACCGAGCATCCACGTAAGGCAATGGTGCTGCCCACCGAGTGGCTGGGCGATCAGAGTGCGGAGATGGTATCGAACGCGGTAAACACCCTGCTGGATGATATCAGCCATGACCGCACACACCAGATCCGCCAGGCGTTCGACCGCGCCACGCTGAAGCTTATCGACAATCTGAAAACCGATCCGGAGATGGCGATAAAAGCCGACAACATCAAACACTATCTGAAGAACGACGAGGCGTTTAACCGCTATCTGGGTGAGATGTGGGCTGACCTGCGCCAGTGGCTAAAGACGGATATGCAAAGTGAAGACTCGCGTGTGAAGCAGCGTATCGCCAATGCCGGGCAGTGGTTTGGCGAAACGCTAACAAACGACGCCAGCCTGCGCGCATCGCTGAACGAGCATCTGGAGCAGGCCGCGCACCGCGTCGCACCGGATTTCGCCGCGTTCCTGACGCGACATATCAGCGACACGGTGAAAAGCTGGGATGCCAAAGATATGTCCCGTCAGATTGAGCTCAACATCGGCAAGGATTTACAGTTTATCCGTGTCAACGGCACGCTGGTGGGCGGGACGATTGGCCTAATCCTGTTTTTACTCTCTCAGCTCCCCGTCGTACTGAGGTTCTAATCTTCTTTGGGCGGCGCGATAACGTAGCGCGTCGCCTCGAAGCGATTGAGGATCAGGTGTACCAGAAAGATCATCGTCAGCGTCGCCACCAGCGAAAAGGTGACGGAGGTGATGCGATAGAGATCGCTGAACACCAGGTCGCTGTCCGGGTGCATGTTTTGCCCGAACATAATGCCGATGGTGGTGATGCTGGAAAACCCCACCCCGGCCCCCACTTTCTCCATCACATGCAGACGCGCACCAAACGCCAGGCCGAGGCCAATAAGTGGCATCATCAGCAGCATATGGCTGCTGTGATCGTAGAGGATAAGCTGGACGACCAGAATATAGAGACAGCCCAACACCACGCCAGCCACGCGCCAGATGGAGCTCATCACCGCGCCGCGATAGTGCATCGGGAACAGAATCAACACCCCGGCCATTAGCGCGGAAAGGGAGTCACTCAAATCACTTATCTGGAAAACCACGAAAATCAGCGTTGCGACTGTGCCGGAAAGCAGCGACTCGTGTCGCACCCGGGCGTCATCTTTCTCAATCAACGGCGGTGGCTTGCGTGGCTCCACATCCGGCAGGAGATAATTCATTAACGCGCTCAGGCACACGGCCATGACGCTCGCTTCAATGTTCGAAAACAACAGCGTGTGCCAGTTAGTCGTGGGATAGCTCATAAAATTGAGCATCACGCTCTGACACACCACTCCCATCGAACCGAACAGGAACAATGGCCCCTTGCTCATAAAGCGAAAACGCATCACGTACAGGGCAAACACCACCAGCGTCATAATGAGCGGCCATTGCGACAGATAGCCGATGATAATCACCATTTCAACGCAGTTGAGCGATGCGCTGAAGATAAACTGCTTCGCCACGTGACGGTTAAACACCGGGACCAGCGACAGAAGCATGATCGGGTAGACCACATAAAACACGCCGTAGCTGGTGTTGTAGAAGCTGGAGATGCTCAGGGCAATCATCCCGGCAAAAACGATGCGCAGTGTCTGACGAAAATCGTTTGCCGTGTAGACGATATTACCGTGCGGGGTAAATACCCGTGCCAGCGTATTAATAGACATAGTGCAGCAGGCTTACCAGATGGATCTGCATCCCGGAGAAGAAGCGCGCAAACGGACCTTCGCTGTTGTAGAGCTGCACGGTCGCGCGTGCCCCGGTTGGCAGATGCTTCGGCAGCGTTTCATCCAGCGTCACGTGAATGCGCATCCGCTGGGCATCACGTACCCAGCGGTTAGAGGTTTCCGGCTCTGACAGTTGGCCGTTAACGGCCTCCTGGCCCGCCAGGATCCCCGCATCGCTGCTGGTCACGTGGGCGCGGAAAACGTGCCCCGGAAAAGCGTCAAACACCACAGCCGCGTCAGTGCCCTGATGGGTATGACGCAGACTTTTTTCACGGAAATCGGCCACGATATCGGTCTGATTGTTCACCAGTGCCAGCGCGGCTGAGCCTGACGAGGCATAGAAGCCGGGGCTTAACTGCAGGTTACTCACCGTACCGTCCGCAAGCGCGTAGACCTTCGTCCAGCCGAGATTCAGTTCTGCGTCATCCAGCGCGTTACGGTATTTTTGCAGCGTCACATTGCGGTGTTCTTCCCGTTCGCCACGCTGGATACGCAGGTTCTGGATATTGGCTTGAATCGAGCTGACAGACTGTTCGCTGCTCTGCCAGGTGGTACGGACTTTATCCAGATCCGCCTGCGAGACGTTCTGCAGGGTGCTCAGCTTCTGATAACGATCAAACGTGACTTTGTCGTTACGCGCGGTCAGGACCGCGGTCTTCAGGTTGGCCTGCACGGCGGCGATCTGCGCGTCCAGCTGTTCGTTGGAAAGGCGAGCCTGCTCCAGTGCGATTTGCGCCGCTTCCACTTTATTGCGAAACGGTGTGTCATCCAGTTCAAAGAGCAGATCGCCTTTCTTCACCTGGCTGTTGTTGTGGACGTGAACTGCCGCCACGTAGCCGGAGACGCGTGGAGAAACCGGCGTCACCACGCGCATCACGGTGGAATCCGGCGTCAGCGGGATCCAGATATCCGCGACGATAAAGTAGACAAACATCAGCAGGAAAGAGGCAAAACTCACCCTTACCCAGCGGGCAAACTTTTGTTCAGGCGTCATTATTTTTCGATCTTGTTATCTTCTTCGCGGATTGTCCGCAAATTGCAGGCGAATTGATTCAGGGTGGCGCTGAAAATGTCGATATGTTCCGGCGCGATGTTTTGCGATACACGCGTCTGATATGTCTCAATCACCTGAGTAAGCCTTTTTAATATGGCCTTTCCCTCAGGTGTCAGCGTCAGAAGCCGGATGCGCTTGTCATAAGGCGATACAATGCGCAACAGGTAGCCCTGTTTTTCCAGCTGTGTCAGGGTTCGCATCAGCGGCGGCAGTTCAATGCCCTGCACTTCCGCCAGTTCACTCACCGAGACGTTATCCCCAAGTTGATGAAGCTGCATCATTACTGTCCAGCTCGACTGGGTTAACCCGGTATCGAGAATGGCATCGTCAATGACGGCACGCCACTGACGCACGATCATTGCCATCCGCATGCCCATCGGCCTGCGGCTAAACAGCTCTTCTTCACTCATGGGGAAACCTCTCGTCACACGCGGCCACGATAATAGTTATCAGGGTAAGCATCAAGAAACGAGAGGTAAAAGCGCAGGAATTGCGAAACGATATCTCCCTTTGGAGGATGATCTGGCAATGGTAAATCTATTGAAATTAAAAGGATTTTTGATTGTTCGATAAAATTTAACCCCCAAAATCGCCCCCAACTGGTTTTGTTGTCGCTGAAATGGACTTTTACAACTGGCTGGCGTTTCAGGAGTGGACGCCAGTACAGTATCAAAAATGCGGGACTGTAACGCTTCGTAGGTTGTCGCTAGTGGGTAAATATCATCGAGCTCCGGCACAATGGCGGCGGCCTCGTCAGGGTCTGTCTGAATGGTCTGATATTTCTCCTGCGAATAATCCTGCGTAGCTTTCGGTGAGATGTTGACCAGCCTGCTATCGTCGAACCACGCTGCCGGAATATCGGTGTTTGCTGTTTTTTGTTCGGTGGCGCTCACGTCAATTTTTGCGCCCACCCGCACAAGCTCGCTTTTTTATCTGGTTGTAAACAGTCTGACGGCTTACGCCTTTGTGTCTGGCGTAGGCGGCTTTGGCCATGAGCATGATGAATACCCCATGTCATTATTATGTTATCGTTCAATGTAGTTTAGGTGGAGCTATATTTGGTAGCAAAAAGGAACGATAACATTCCTTTTTGCTATTGTTATTTCTTTTTGAAACGAAGGTGATGCTCAATGACCATAAATAACGTTTTGTTCGGATAATTTACAGCCATTGCTCACTTCATTGAGTGTATCAAAATCTGAACCGTTAAAACGATACGTGATCAAACGACATTCAGGAACTGCAAAATCCCCATTATCACGCTGAAGCGGTGCATTAGCAGCGCGTCCTTGGATGGTTAATTCTTTACTATCTCCTTTAGCGGTATATTTAAATTTTAACCCTGTAGATGTACCATCATCAACAGCTTCAACATAACTGTCCCCCCCTTCTGGAGAGCGGGGGAGTGTAGAGACAACTTTGCCTGTTAACTTGTCAATAACCCATCCGCAGATCCAATAGTCGTGCAAGCACTCACTGCCGTGTCCTCCAGAGGTAACAAATAGTCGGTAATGCCCGGCAAAGTTTACGGGATTATTCAATTGTGTATTTATTTGTTTTTTCCACCAGCTTGAATAATTTTCTTGCTCTGTATTTAGAGATACTGACTGTGCGAATGGCCCTTTGCTAATTTGCATTGGTTTTTCAGCACTTCTAACATCTGTTATAAAGGGACATAGCGAGAAGAGTAGGCTAAAAGCCATATATTTATTTTTTCCCATTTTTTGAAACCTCAAGTATTGAAACCATTTCATCTGGCATAATGTGAGATCTATTTAAACCATCACCAGAGTAATAAGACACACCTTCAATGTGTGCTGTACGTCCTTTACTTATTATCTTACCTTTACGCACCCCAGCAGAAGCAAACTCCATTGCCCAAGCGTAAATAGCATCCTCTACGCTTCCATTTCCGTCAAGATAATTAATAATAGACTCACGTTTAATTTTAATAAGATATTCTTCAAAGATCTTATCCTGCATAGCCTCGTCATACTGTGCATTTACATCCAGGTTTAACACTCTCACCGCTTCTTTAAGAGTATCCGGGATTATTTGAAAACGTCCGGTCGCGAACATATCGAATTTTCTTTGGGCCGCCATAACCTCCCCAAGCGTCATTGATGTCAAATTTGTCTTATAGTGCGCCTCAGTGTGTTTGGGATGAGGGTGCGGCCATGTCCGGTTGTACGCAGTGTAATCATTTTTCGATTCAACATTCCCCAGTAAATCCGCAAACGGTGAATGTGCCCAGCCCTTCGCCTTCGGTGTGCTTATCGCGTCCAGAAACACCACTGGGTGCATATGCCAGATAGCCTGACCCTTATCAAACGACGGAACCTGACTCATCCATTCGTGCGTGTCGCACCACTGTTTCATGTAATTAATGCGCAGCGGGTCATAGTTCTGGAAAAACGTCTCCCATTTGTGATGGCTGCTGCCGCCGAACCATTCAGAGTCGTGTTTCACCACCAACCGTGACACTATCTTACGCACGCCCATTTCCGGGTGGTGTATCGCCTGGAAAAGCTCCCGCCCACTCAGTTCGCCGTCCTGGTCAGTATCCAGTTTATCCATCATTCCCCTGTAGTACCGGGATACCATGCCCTGCCGCATTCCTTTTTCCGGGTTTATCCGCTCAGCCAGCCAGTTGTAAGTGTCACGCATCCAGCCTTCCCGCAGGGAGTTTTTCATGTCACTGTCGGACTCCTCCACCAGCGCACAGAACTCTCGCCCGGCAAGGTCGAACTGCTCCATCTCCTTCACGTCATATCCATTCATCCAGGAGTGCGGGCTTATCTGATACCACGTCAGACCGCCCGAGGTGTAAGGATTGCATTTATCCCGCTCCAGCAGTTTTTCGCCATCCTTTTCTGTCATGGCTTTTGCCTGGGTAAACGTGTCACCGTTGCGGATATACACTGGTTTATTCAGCCCGACCTGGATAAATTTTTTCCCCGTCGTGACTTTTCCGGGATTGCCGAGAAAGTCGGGCATCCGGGTATCCACACTCAGCACCTCGATATGGCTGAAATGGCTGGTGTCTGTTTTCCCCATTCCCACCGGGTCGGTCTCTTCCTGTAAAAAGCCCACTGCATCCCCGGCTGCAATGGCAACAGGAGCCGACGGTTTCACCACGCTGTCAAAGCGTCCCGCACTGAGGGCGTGCTGCATCCATCCCGGCAGGGCGGCGTACTGCTCCCCGTCCTGCGTCATGTACTCCGGTAACAGCGTTACCAGAAACGCCTCCCCGGTGGCCTCACCGCCGTCGGTCAGGCATTTTACCAGCCCGAACGGCTGTACCTCGCCGTGGTTGCGGAACGGCATTTCTTTCAGAACGATAACCCGGCAGCCCTGATTCAGGCTGCCGTGCGACGGCGGAATATCTGCCACCCCGTCAGCCGGGGCGCTGCTGGCATAGCATCCCGCCGGGTGACGAAGTACCGTGGTGCGTGCAACCATCGTCCTGCGTTTCGGGTAGGCAGAGAGTGGGGCTAACCCCATATACAGGGAGTAAAATTCCAGCCAGGTGCTTTCCTGCTGCGGGTCAGGTTTACAGACGGATTTCACCAGCAGAAAGCTGGTGGAGTATTGCAGTGCCTTACCGATATAGTTGCCTTTCAGGTAATCCTGATTCACCCGCCAGGCGGCTATCTCACCGTCAGCCATACACTGGAGAGGCACGGCGGTATCGGCATTGTCTGCGGTCAGTACCGCGCCGGGTGCCGTGACCGGGGTCAGGTGGATACCGCCGTGCCACATGGTGTTGGTGCCTGCCAGCCATGAGCCGTGCGGCTCACGTCCGATACAGTCCATTATCTCGTTGACGCTGGCATACTGCGTCCCGTTCTCTTTACGTGCCGGAAAACAGATATTCATGATACTGCTCCTCAGTAAGCTTTTTATTCAGCGCACCAATACTTAACGCCTTAAAAATAAAGGAAAATTACGAAGAACATTATTACGACACACCACCATGCCAACAATGCGGTTTATATTTATAACGGCGGTTATTGGTAATCATTTGTAACCAGCGAGGTTTATACAGCGCTGTACCGGATGCGTTATTTTTCTCTGTCCGGCACGACCCGGCGCGGGTCACTTTCTTCGAACATTTCCGTCACTATCCCGCCGGGCCTGCCTGGCTGTATTGTCATTTGCCTACCACCAGCGGTCCGGACAGTTTCCGGCCTCGCGATATCAGCCGTCTGCGCGGCAGTACAGCAGCAACACAGTGGCACCGGAATATGACGAAGGGGTGATGGTCAGGAAAGTGGATATCAGCGGTAAGCTGAGCATCAAAGGAGTCCGCCTGAGTGCAGGAAAGGCGTTCAGGGGAGAACAGGTCGGGCTTAAGGAGACGCAGGAGGATGGCTGCTATGACGTGTGGTGGTACAGCACGAAAGTGGGGGTGATCGACCTGAAGAAACAGTCGATCACCATGGGGAAAGGATGTTAAAAAGTGTTCACCATGTCCCCGGACTGTACAAGGGTGAGGGGGGAACATACGGCAGCGGAATTTAACGGCTAAAATGTTTGGTAATGGCATCCTTCCCCAATGCCGTCACCACCACCTCCCGATACCCCACCACCCGCTGGATCCAGCCTTTACTTTCCAGATGAGTAAGCAGCGCCGCGCCCGCCTCTCCGCCAAGATGAAACCGCCGCTCGCTCCAGTCGAGACAGGCGCAGCAGGCCTTCCGCCGCGGATGAGCGCTTAACGAAATGCCGAGCGTCAGGAACTGCTCCCGGCCATACAGGGTCAGCGCTGAACCGTCTGCCTCCAGCCAGCCTTCAGCCTGCATGAAATCGTAGATCTGCACCGCCACCGTACCCGCCAGATGGTCGTAGCAGGTTCGGGCTTCCCGCATGGCTTTCGGCGCGGTGGTTTCCGGTGGAGTAATGCGGCTCCACGAAAGCCCCATCATCTGCTCCACCAGCGCCGCCACGTCGTGCCCGGCAAGGCGATAATAGCGATGCCGCCCTTGCGACAGGCAAGTAATCAGTTGCCCTTCAAGCAGCCGGGCGAGATGCCCGCTGGCGGTCGACGGTGCGACATCTGCCGCCGCGCTCAGTTCGGTAGCCGTCCACGCGCGTCCGTCCATCAGCGCGCAGAGCATTTTCACGCGCGACGGATCGGCCATTGCCGCCGCCACCGCGACAATCGCCTTTTCCAGCATCGCGCTGTTGTCAGGGGGTAAACTCGTCTTAAGCATGGGCCAGCCAGGGTTCGGTGATCTCAGCGGACAGCTTATCATCATCCGTCAGCAGAATAAGGTGATTTGCGTGGTCGCTGTACTGAGTAAGAATAGACACACCGCGTGCCGCCAGCGTCGCCGCGATATCGCTTAACTCGCCGGGCCCGTCGCTGAAAATCACGTGAAGGTCATACATCGGCATGCCCTCCGGTTTCGGAACTATACTCCCGCACCATCTGTGCCACCCGAATGCGGTAGTACGCAAAAATTGACGCTCGTCCTTCAGCCTGCGCCGCCTGGTGAAAAACGTTCTGCTTCCAGTGACGGATAGCCTCTTCGTCACGCCACCAGGAAAGGGACAGAATTTTGCCGTTGGTGGTCAGGCTCTGGAAACGTTCGATATCAATAAAGCCGTCGATGTCGGCCAGCAAAGGCTTAAGCTCTGCGGCAAGCTGAAGATAGCGCGCCTGATGGGCTGGCGCGGCTTTGGCTTCGAAAATGACTGCGATCATGAGGGTCTCTCCGTAGTGATGTTGAGGAGAGCATGCGGGATGGAAAAGCACAATGCTTCGGTGAATAGCGAAGTTTTAGCCCAGAATTGACCTCGGCTCCATAAACGCCCGAATTCCCCACTCGCCCATCTCACGCCCCACGCCAGAGTGCTTAAACCCGCCGAACGGTGCTTTCGGTTCATGAGCAAGCGTGTTTACCAGCACGCGACCGGAAACAATCTGCTGCGCCACGCGACGCGCACGCTCCACATCATCGCCCAGCACCACCGCACTCAGGCCATACTCGGTGTCGTTGGCAATGGCAACAGCCTCCGCCTCGTCCTGATAGGGGATCACGCACAGCACCGGGCCAAAAATTTCGTCGCGGGCAATCGTCATCTGGTTATTCACGTCCGCAAACAGCGTCGGGCGCACAAACCAGCCGTCCTGCGTGCCTTCCGGTCGCCCTTCACCGCCTGCCAGCAGGCGTGCTCCCTCTTCTGTGCCCTTGCGGATATAGCCCTGCACCCGCTGCCACTGCTTTTCGCTGACCATCGGGCCGACATCCGTTTCGCTATCGCGCGGGTCACCGGATTTCACCGCCGCCACTGCCTGCGCCAGCGCGGTTTCGATCTCCAACTTACGCGACTGCGGCACCAGAATGCGCGTTCCGGCCACACACGCCTGCCCGCTGTTCATAAACCCGGCCTGAATCACAAGCGGGATCGCCTGAACCAGATCCACATCATCCAGCAGGACCGTCGGCGATTTACCGCCTAACTCCAGGGTCACGCGCTTAAAGCTTTCCGCCGCGTTGCGCAGGATAGCCTTACCGGTATTCGTCGAACCGGTGAACGAAATTTTTGCCACGTCCGGATGGCGGCTGATGGTGTCACCCACCGTCTCGCCGCGCCCGGTGACGATATTAAACACGCCCGGCGGCAGCGCGGCATCACGCAGCGCTTCGGTGACAATCTGGGTTTGCAGGGCGCTCATTTCGCTCGGCTTGATAACTGCCGTACAGCCCGCTGCCAACGCGGCTGCCAGCTTGCCGCAGATAAAGCCCGCGTCGCTGTTCCACGGCGTAATCAGCCCGGCTACACCCAGCGGGGTCATCTGCACCGTTGCTGCGCCTGCGAGGGTAACGAATTCAAACGCCTCCAGCGCCTCTATCGCCTGAGCAATAACATCTGCCGGATAGCTGGCCATCCACGCCGAGCGCGAGGCCGGCGCGCCGTACTCTTTGATGACGGCTTCCAGCAAATCGTCATGACGGGCCACCACAGCCGCGTGCATACGCTTCAGCGCTGCGATGCGCTCCTGCTTTGAGGTCTGCGACCATGCCGGAAAGGCCGCTTTTGCCGCCGCGATGGCGCGCCCGGCGTCAACCTCATCCGCCAGGCGGACCTGCCCTATGACCTGCGCCGTCGCCGGGTTGTACAAATCAAACCGTTCGGTGCCGTGCGGGGTAACAAATTCTCCGTTAATAAAGATCTGCTCGATAGTGTGCATATAACCCTCCTGAGGCTGTGTGAGGACAGTCTGGCACGGCTTTTCCGTTGCGATAATCCACGCTATGCTGCAAGGGTTGTTTCGATTTTCAGGATAATCTATGCATCGTTCAGGTCTGACAGAGCTGGAAGTGGTAATGGCCGTCGTGCGGCGCGGTAGCTTTCGCGGCGCGGCGCAGGAGCTGGGGATGTCCGCCACGGCGGTGAGCAATGCCATCGCCGGGCTGGAGAGTCGCCTTGATATCCGCCTTTTTAACCGCACCACCCGCAGCGTAGCGCTCACCGACGCGGGACAGCGCTACGTGGCACGTATTGGCCCAGCCCTGCAGGAGATCCGTCTCGCCAGCGAGGAGATCCACAGCGATACCGGGGAACCCGCCGGAACGCTGCGTCTGAACGTGCCAAACAATATCGGCACGCTATTCCTTGATCAGTTGCTGATCGACTTTATGATCCGCTACCCGAAAATGCGCGTGGAAACAGTAAGCGAAGCAAAGATGATCGACATCGTTGCTGAAGGCTATGACGCGGGGATCCGCCTTGAAGAGTCCGTGCCTCAGGACATGATCGCCGTGCCGCTGACAGGAGAGATCCGCCAGCTTGTCACCGCTACGCCGGGCTATTTCGCCCAGTACGGCATACCCGAGACGCCGGACGATCTGCTGCAACACCAGGGGATCGGCATGCGTATGGCCCACGGCGGGATCTACCGTTGGGAGCTGGCGCGTCGGGGTGAAACGTACGCGCTTGCCGTGCCGCCGCGCTTTGCGACGTCCGATCTTTTTGCTTCGATTCGCGCCGTGAAAGCGGGATTAGGCGTGGGATTTTTGCCGGAACTGTATATTCGGGAAGAGCTTGAGAGTGGAGAACTGGTGAGCGTCCTGAACGACTGGGCGCAGCCGTTTGCCGGGCTGCGCCTGTATTACCCCGGCCACCGCCACGTCCCGCCAGGACTACGGGCGCTGGTGGCGATGATCCGCGAGCGCGGGATTATTCCAGGTTAGCCTTATTCAGCCCGTAAGCCGCGTCCAGCGAGCCAGGTGCCATGCGGGACGTGATCCCCAGGCGGTTCCAGGCGTTGATGGCCACGATGGCGAAATTCAGCTCTGAAATCTCGACGTCCGAGAAGTGCTCCGCCACGCTGCGGTAGAGCGTATCGCTCACACCATGCACACCAATCTGGGTCAGCGCTTCGGTGAAGGCCAGCGCGGCTTTTTCGCGGGCGCTGAACAGCGGGGATTCACGCCACGCGGCCAGATGGTACAGGCGCAGCTCGCGCTCGCCGGCAATTTTGGCCTCTTTCGAGTGCATATCCAGACAGAAGGTGCAGCCGTTCAGCTGCGACACGCGAATGTCGATCAGGTGCTTCAGCGCCGGGTCGATGGAGGTTTTCGCCACCTCCATGCTCAGGGCAGACAGCGCGTTGGCGAGGGCGGGAGTGGCTTTATGGTGGTTAACGCGAGTGCTCATTGTCTTTCCTCTTTTTTGTGCGGCATATGTCATGCGATGAGGCAAATCTACGCCGTTCATGACATAGTAAAAAGATACAAAAGACGTGAAATGAGGTAGGACATGAAGCCGGGCTATCACGAGATCTATACCCGCTATCGCGACAACATCACGCGCGGCGTGCTGAAGCCCGGCGACAAAGTGCCTGCTATTCGGGTTCTGGCCGAAGAGCTGAAAGTGGCGCGCAAAACCGTCGAAACGGCCTATGCCATCCTGACGGGCGAAGGGTATCTGGTGAGTCAGGGTGCGCGCGGCACGCGGGTCAACCCGGATTTACTGTTACCGGATAAAAATGCCCCTGCGGAACAGCCCACCGGTACGCTTCCGGAATCGCTTATCAGCCAGCGCGAACGGGCCGGTTTTCTGCGCCCGGGCATCCCCGCGCTCGACAGCTTCCCGTATAAAAAATGGCTGCTGCTGGCAGGCCAGGCAACGCGCGCCATGCGCCAGGAGGAGATGCTCAACCCGCCTGTCCTGGGCTGGTATCCACTGCGCCAGGCCATCGCCAGCTACCTCAACATCTCGCGCGGGCTCTCCTGCAGCGCCGAACAGGTGCTGATCACCAGCGGCTACAGCGGCAGCCTGCGCCTGATCCTCGACACCCTCGCCAGCCGCAGCGATAAGGTGGTGTTTGAAGATCCGGGCTACTTTATGGGCCAGCAGTTGCTCAAGCGGATCGTCCCGCGCCTGCACACGGTGCCGGTCGATCGCTGCGGCATCGATACAGAGTATCTACTTCGTCACCATCGCGATGCGCGTTTTGCCATTGTCACCCCGTCGCACCAGAGCCCACTGGCGGTGACGCTCTCCCTGCCGCGTAAACAGCAGCTTCTCGACTGGGCCAGCCAGAATGAAGCGTGGATTATCGAAGACGATTACGACGGCGAATTTCATTACACCCGCAAGGTACTGCCTTCGCTGAAAAGCCTCGACCAGCACGACCGGGTGATCTTTATGGGTACCTTCAGTAAAACCATTATGCCGTCACTGCGCATGGGTTATGTGGTGATGCCCGCCAGCACCGTCGGGGCGTTTACCGACTGCGCTGACATCACCACCAGCGGCCAGCCGGTGCTGACGCAAAAGATCCTCACCGCGTTTCTCAACGAAGGCCATTTTTTCCGTCACCTGAAAAAGATGCGCGCGCTATACCAGACCCGCCGCGACTGGATGATTGCCGCTCTGCGCGAGGTGTATGGCGATCTGTTTTTCACCGAGCAAAACGATGGCGGGATGCATATTGTGGCCTTTCTGGCGAAAGGCAGTTGCGACAGAGAAATCGCCCGTTGCTGGCAGGAACAGCAGTTGCAGGTGAATGCACTCTCGGAGTGGTATCGCGGGTCGGGTAAACGCTATGGGCTGGTGATGGGGTATAACAACGTGCGGACATATCAGGAGGCTATTGAGCTGCTGGAAAGGCCGAAACGGCAGACGCTTGCGCTGTTGAGCTGAACATTGCCGGGTAGCGGCTACGCCGTACCCGGCCAGGACGATCACACATCATGCCGCGACAACCCAACATCCCTGAGCTGCTCGTCGCTCATCTGACTCAGAATGCGGCGGGTACGGTTGATGCGGTACCAGTTGCGTAGCGTTTTCGCGATCCAGACAAACGCAATAAACGGACGTTTTGAACGATTCTCATAGAATTCCATGATGCTCTCCTCGCTGTGCCAGTGGGGATATCATCAGGGAAAACAGCATGCACAATACAGATTCAAAAACAGCTTTTGTTTAACATACAGATCCGCTAAAACAGTATCTGCATGCCGTTTTTTGCGGCAATCTGTACTGGTTTTACAATCTGTATGGTGAAAACAAAGGATACAGCATGACGCGCTACCAACATCTTGCCAACCTTCTGGCAGAACGCATTGAACAAGGGCTGTATCGCAGCGGGGAACGTTTACCGTCGGTACGTGCGCTGAGCCAGGAGCACGGCGTGAGTATCAGCACCATACAGCAGGCTTATCAGATCCTCGAAAATCTCCAGCTGATCACCCCCCAGCCGCGTTCCGGCTATTTTGTCTCACAACGTAAATCCCAGCCCCCCGTTCCGGCCATGACGCGCCCGGTGCAGCGGCCCGTGGACGTGACACAATGGGATGAGGTGATGATGCTGCTGGATGCCCGCGCCGACAAAGAGATGATCTCCTTCGGTGGCGGCTCACCGGACATTAACCAGCCCAGCCTGAAGCCTCTGTGGCGCGAAATGAGCCGTATCGCGCAACATAACCCGAGCGAAATGTTGAGCTATGACGTACTCGACGGCCGTCTTGAGCTGCGCGAGCAGATCGCCCGCCTGATGCTGGATGGCGGCTCGACCGTAGCGGCGAATGAGATTGTGATCACCAACGGCTGCCACGGCGCGCTGTCGATTGCTCTGCTCTCAGTCTGCAAGCCGGGTGATATCGTGGCAGTCGAGTCGCCGTCGTTTCACGGCACCATGCAGATGCTGCGCGGCTTTGACATCAAGGCGATTGAAATTCCCACCGATCCTGAAACCGGGATCAGCATTGAAGCGTTAGAACTGGCGCTGGAACAGTGGCCGATTAAAGCGGTGATCCTGGTGCCAAACTGCAATAACCCGCTGGGATTCATCATGCCGGAAGCGCGTAAAAAGCAGGTTTTGGCTCTGGCCCAGCGGCACGACATCGTGATTGTGGAAGATGATATCTACGGTGAGCTGGCGGCGGAATATCCGCGCCCGCGCACCATTCATTCGATGGATATTGATGGTCGCGTGATCCTCTGTAGCTCATTTACCAAAACCGTTGCGCCGGGTCTGCGCGTCGGCTGGATTGTCCCGGGACGCTATTACGACCGGGTGATGCACATGAAATACGCCGCAGGTGGCTTTAACGTGCCCGGCACCCAGATGGCGGTGGCGGCGTTTATTCGCGACGGCCATTATCATCGCCACGTGCGCCGTATGCGTCAGATTTATCAGCAGAATATGGAAACCTACACCTGCTGGGTACGGCAGTATTTTCCGGCAGGGATTTGCGTGACGCGACCGCAGGGAAGTTTCCTGCTGTGGGTTGAGCTACCAGAGAAAGTGGATATGGTGTGCGTCAGCAAACAACTGTGTCGGCTGAAGATCCAGGCGGCAGCCGGGTCGCTGTTTTCCGCCTCCGGGAAGTATCGCAACTGCCTGCGGATCAACGTGGCGCTACCCCCGACGGACAAAAATCGTGATGCACTGAAGAAGATGGGTGAGGCGATTGTGATTGCGATGGAGGAGGGCTAGTGCGGCCTGATGCCCTCACCCCGGCCCTCTCCCACAGGGAGAGGGAGAAAACCGTGCAGCACTACTCGTCGAAGTACCAGTATCCCTGGTTAATCAGCCCGGTGAGCTCGTCGACAAACGCCGGGTTTTTCAGCGCATCGCCCAGCTCGGCCTGACCAAGTTCGGTGTAGCGGCACAGCGCATCTGCGGCCTTCGTATCTACCGTTTCCAGCAGTTCGCTGTTGATAAAGAAGCTGCCGTTAATGTTCAGCACGCGCAGCCCGCTCAGGCGAGATAACCTTTCGCCACCCTGCAGCGCATCGAGCACCTCTGCTGTTGAGTACGGCGGTTCCGCAGCAGCAATATCCAGCTCGTGACGCGGCGTAGATACAAAGCTGCCGAACCACTTCGTAAAATCGTCAGGTTTGCTGATCATGTCGATCATCATCTGGCGAATACGATCGAGTTCATACTGCTCCACGCGGCCGGGGTGTTCGCGGCAGGTCAGATCCGGATCGCTGTAATGCTCTCCCCCCAGATCGTTTTCCAGCGCGTAATCGGCAAAACTGCTGATCAGATCGCGGCCATTTGGCCCACGGAAACCGACCGAGTAGTTCAGCGCGGTTTCATGGGTAAAACCGTCGTGCGGGAATCCTGGTGGAATGTAGAGGATATCGCCCGGAGCCAGATCTTCGTCGATGATCGGCTCAAACGGATCAACGTGCAGCAGCGCCGGATGCGGGCAGAACTGACGCATTGGCAGCTTGTCGCCCACGCGCCAGCGGCGGCTGCCCATCCCCTGAATGATAAACACATCGTACTGATCGATATGCGGGCCTACGCCACCACCCGGAACAGAGAAGGAGATCATCAGGTCGTCCAGACGCCAGTCTGGCAATACGCGAAACGGACGCACCAGCTCCGCCGCAGGCATATGCCAGTGGTTCACCGCCTGCGCCAGCAGCGACCAGCCGGTTTCACCCAGACCGTCAAAGTGCTCGAACGGACCATTGCTGGCCTGCCATTTACCGTTGAAATGGCTCACCAGACGGCTATCGACTTCCGGCTCCATCGCCAGGCCAGCCAGCTCATCCGGGGTAATCGGGTCAACAAAATTCGGGAAGGCATTTTTCAGCACAACGGGTTTTTTCTGCCAGTATTTTTCGAGAAATTCCGGCCAGTTCAGGTTCAGTTGATACGCCATGGGTAGCACCAGTGAGAGGGGAAACAGGCGCGATTATAGGGGAGACGGTGGAGGGGGAACTTGTCATGGGTCAAACGAGCTCGCGTAGGTCGGGTAAGGCGAAGCCACTACCCGACACATACACGATTTTAACGCTTAATCGAGCTTCAGCTCGTCATAATGGGTAATCAGTTTACCCACGATACCGTAATCCAGCGCTTCAGCCGGAGACATCCAGAAGTTACGGTCGGTGTCTTTTTTCACTTTTTCCAGCGGCTGGCCGGTGGCGTCAGCGATCAGCTTGTTCACGCGATCCAGCATGCGGATGATCTCACGCGCTTCGATTTCGATATCCGTCGCCTGACCACGTACGCCGCCCAGCGGCTGGTGGATCATGAAGCGGGTATTTGGCAGCGAGTAGCGGTGTTCTTTTTTCGCCGCCAGGAAGATGGTGATCCCGGCGCTCGCGACCCAGCCGGTGCCAATGATGTGCACGTCCGGACGGATAAATTTAATGAAGTCGTGGATGGTATCACCCGCTTCCACGTGGCCGCCCTGGCTGTTGATGTACAGTTTGATCGGATCGTTACTTACGCTTTGCAGCAGGATCATCTGGGTGATAACTTTCTGCGCCAGTTCCTGGTTGATCTCACCAGAGATGACAATCGAACGGGATTCCAGCAGTTTTTGCTGCAGTGCGCCTGCGCCGTTTGCCCCTTCTGCCTTATCCTTGTCACTTTCTTTCAGTGTGTAGTGCATTGTTATTTCCTCAGCTTATCGCGCTCAAAACCAGAGTGTAGCCTGTTTTACGGGTCAAAGTCCTCTGAGACAGACAGCGAGGGAGTTTATAAGATTGCAGCTACCGCACCGGGTTCCGAACGGCAACACAGATTGAGCTGGTCGGAGCAAACGATTAAAAGCGAAGCCTTTTGGGCTTCGCTTATCTGACCTACAAGGGTTGGTTTTGTAGTCCGGGTAAGGCACAGTCGCTACCCGGCGCTTTCGCAGATGCGTTCCGCTCCGCCAGCAGACGACAAATCTCCGCGTGTTTCTCCTCGGTAAAGGTAAAGCGCGACATAAAGCCAATACGGATCAGCGACCCTATCGCCGGCAGCAGACAAATCCCGAAGAACAGCCCAGACAGCACGCTCTCGCTCTGGATTTGCGCCTGCGGCACGTAGCCAATCATCGTCAGGAACACGCCGATTAACCCGCCGCCCACCGCCACAGACATCTTGCCGGTAAAGGTCTGCCCCGAGAAGGTGATCGCCGCGCAGCGCTTGTTAGTGTGGTACTCCGCGTACTCGATGGTGTCGGCAATCATCGACGAGGTGAGGATGTTAGTCATCATCACGAACAGCGTGCTCAGGCCGAGCAGAATGAACAGCATCGTCACCTGCTGATAGCCGACAAACCACATCACCACGCGCACCGCCACGTCCAGCCCGCAGAGGATCATAAACAGCTTCCGCTTCTGCATGCGCCGCGTCAGCATCGGGGCGACCAGGCACAGCACCGCCGCCACGATCCCCATCACGCCAATCGCCATTTGCAGGCTACCGTCGCCCAGGTTGTTGATAAAGAAGTAGATATAGAGACCGCCTGCCACGTTGTGGAACACGCAGAAGAAGAACGACAGCAGGACGATAAACAGCGGCTTGTTCTGGCGCAGGTTGTGGAAGGTATCACGCATCGTCACCTTTTCCGGGCTTGGCGGCACGCGCTCTTTGATCTGCATAAAGCCGTTGAGCATCAGCGGCAGCCCCACCAGCATCATCACCAGCGCTGCCATAAAGTAGCCTTTATCGTTGCTGTGCTGAGCAAAAAACGCCGCCAGTTTCGGGAAGAAGATGTTGGCGCAGGCAATCCCGGCGTTTACCCCCAGCATCGCCGCCGTTACCGCGCGGGTGCGCTGGGCGGAGTCGTTGGTCATCACCGATGACATCGACCAGAACGGGATATCAGAGATAGCGTACAGCGTTCCCCACAGGATGTAGGTCACCCCGGCGTAGAGGATTTTGGTGGTCATGTCCGCTTCGATTTTATAGAACGACAGCAGCGTGACGCCGGTGATCAGCAGCGGCGCAATCAGTAAAAAGTGGCGAAACTTGCCGAACCGGCTGTTAATGGTGTCCATAATGCTGGCAAACAGCGGATCGTGAACCGCGTCCCATGCGCGGGCAATCAGGAAAATGGTACTCGCCGCCAGCGCCGAGATCCCCAGCACGTCGGTGTAAAAATAGTTAATAAACGAACCCACTAAACCAAAGCTAAAACACTGACCTAAACCATAACCAAAATAAGACCACAACTCGCGAGACGGTATTTTCATTATCGTTGCCATAGTGCGTACCTGATTACCCGGCGACAGGCGCCGGGTCAATATGATTAGCCCTGCGCTTTCGGGGCGATCTGACGAAACTTCTGCATCAGCGCGATTTCACGGCGCGAGAACGGAATACCGTTCTCCTCGAACACGTCGTGGAACCACAGGCGGCAGTAGTCTGGGGACTCCTTCATCACCACCGGCCACGGCAGCCACGTCTGGGTTTTGCCGCGCACCAGCCCCCACTGATACGGCGCGACTTTCGCCATGTACATCAGCGGGAGTTGCTCTTCGATGGTGCTGCCCACGTGGCGCGCCAGCCATTCGGTGCAGAACAGTGGGCGCCCAAGCGCCTCCAACTGCTGGATAATCGCCGTCATCCGCCCGGTGTTGGTGTAGGCGTGGAAGCTCACCACGTCCGAGAGCGCCAGCGCGGTCTGGTCCAGCGGATGCTGGAAGAACGTCTCGCCCTCCTCTTCCGGCGGGACTCGCCACGCGCAGACTGTGAGCGGCTGGGTTGGGTCTTCTTCACGCACCCACTGGAACGCCAGCTTCATGAGCTCGTGGGCGCAGGTCTCCAGCTTCGCGTCGTACTGCACCTCCTGTGTACCCGTCGCGAAAATGCCACGGTTGCCCGGCTCGTTATAGAGATCCCACAGCAGCACGCGCCCGTCTTCACGAAACTGGCGAACAACGTCGCGGATATAGCGCTCAATCTGCGGCCAGCAGTCGCGATCGCACACTTTGTCACGTCCCGGGCTCGCCGCTGCCTGGCTGTTGTGCTTGCCCGGCACCGGTGGCTTTTGCGGGCCGAGATACGGCTCGTCGCCGGAGAAGCCGCAGTCGTCCATCAGGGTCAGCATGGTGCTGAACCCGTGACCGTCGGCAATCGTCAAAAATCGATCGATGCGCGCCATCAGCCCGTCGCGGTCATGCTCCCAGACGATAAACGGCAGGTTGATGCGCAGGGTGTTGTAACCCGCGTCCGCCGCCCAACCCAGTTCGCGGTCGATGGTTTCGGCATCGAAAGTCTCTTCCTGCCAGATATCAGTCCAGTTCACCGCCGTCGACGGCAGGTAGTTAAACCCGCACAGCCAGCCTTTTTGTTCATACCACGCCTGTGCCTGCTCCCTGCTCCACTGCTCTTTCATTACGCGTCCTCTTACTGATAATATTTAGCTAATAAATATTAGTTGCGGGATAAATGCGCAGTTTCTCGCACGAAGAAAAGCGATGCCCCTCACAAAGTTCGCGCTTCGATGAATGAGAAACGTGATCGACGGCGCTAAAGCGTGCGGTTAGGGTATGATGCGAAGTCGCGAAAGGGAGAGGACGGATGAAGCGAAAAACGAAAGTGACGATGAACGATATTGCGCGGGCGGCAGGGGTGTCGCAGGCGACGGTATCGCTGGTGCTTAACCAGTCCCGCAACATCAAGCTTAGCGACGACACCCGCCAGCGGGTCATTAATGTGGCTACTGAGCTCGGCTACGACCGCCTCCCCGCCGTACACGCCCCTCGCAACCAGGAAGAGATCGCCCTGCTGGTCAGCTCGCTGCAAAGCTTCGACCCGTTTATCGACGCCATCAGCCAGGCACGGGAAGCGGCGTGGCGCAACGAGACCCTGCTCACCGTCTACGACTACGGCGACGACATCGAGCTGGCGCTGAACATCATCCGCCAGCTGGAGAAGCGCAACTGCATCGGGATTATTCTTGCTTCCCCGGTCACCACGCTGGTGGACATGACGGCGTTCCAGGACTGCACCCGCATCCCGCTGGTGCTGCTCAACCAGCGCGACCCCGGCTCGCCGCTGCTGCCGTCGTTTATCCCGGACGACTACGCCAACGCTTTCCAGGTGACGAAACACCTCATCGCCTGCGGGGCCACGCGCATCGCCCATATCACCGGCGAGAGCTGGATGGAGGCCTCGCGCCAGCGTCTGGCGGGCTACCAGGCGGCGCTGCAGCAGGCCGGACTCGCGTGCGACGACGGCCTGGTGCGCCAGACCAACTGGCAGTTCAGCGAGTCCTTTACCGCGACGACCTCTCTGCTGGAACTGGCCGAGCGCCCGGACGCCATCTTCTGCGCCAGCGACTGGCTGGCGATTGGCTGCTACCAGGCGCTGGCGGTGAACGGCGTGCGCATCCCGCAGGACATGCTGCTGGCGGGCTACGACGACCAGAAGATCTCCGAGCAGCTCACCCCGCCGCTGACCAGTATCCAGCTGCCCTACAGCGAGCTGGGACGGCTGGCGATGGAGTACCTGTGCAATCAGGAAGATGCCGCCACGCACGTGACGCTGGCGGGCAGGCTGAAGGTGCGCGCCTCAAGCCTCGTCTGAGGTAAACACCATGCCCGCGTAGGGCTTCTCGCGACACGCCGCCAGCCGCGCGGCGAGGCTGCCCACGTGCAGCTCCAGCTTGTGCCCGTCCGGGTCGAGAAAATAGAACGATGCCCCCTCGCTTTTGTTCTGCTTCCAGACGGTGACGCCCGCCTGCTCGAGCCTTTGCGAGAACGGTTCAAAATCCTCCTCCGCCACGGTAAACGCGTAATGGGTATAGTCGCTCTCCTGCGGCGGAACATACTGGCGCGCCTCGTCGTACGACAGGCAGACCCACAGATCGCCGCAGGTGAGATAGGCCCCGGTATTCCAGCGGGCGTGCAGCGCAAGCCCCAGCAGCTCGTGCCAGAAGGTGACGCTTTTTTGCAGGTCGCTGACCGCGAGTGTCAGATGGTTGAGAGATTGCAGCATGACGTGCCCTTTTGTTTTTCGCGCCGGACGTGGTACGGTAAAGAGATGAACATAAACCACGCCGTGCTCACCGTAAACCGCTGGTGGCTGCCTTCTTAAAGGCGGCACGGAGTAGTTTTCCCCATTTTCAGATAGCCGCCGAAAGGCGGCTTTCACATTTCTAAGACCCCTTTCGGCAATTGCACATTAAGGAGTCTTTATGAACGCTCAAACCATCCTCACCGGCGACCGCCCAACCGGCCCGCTGCACCTCGGACACTTCGTCGGATCGCTGCGCCAGCGCGTGGCGCTGCAGCAGACACACAACCAGTTTGTGCTGATTGCCGACCTGCAGGGGCTGACCGACAACGGCAGCAACCCGCAGAAGATCCGCGACAACATCCCCGAAGTGCTGGCCGACTACCTCGCCGCCGGCATCGACCCGAACCTGACCACTATCTGCCTGCAGTCCGCCCTGCCCGCCCTCGCCGAGCTGACGATGCTGTATATGAACATCGTCACCGTCGCCCGCGTGGAGCGTAACCCGACGGTGAAAAACGAGATTGCGCAGAAGGGTTTCGTCCGCTCGCTGCCGGTCGGGTTTATGGCCTACCCCATCAGCCAGGCGGCGGACATCACCGCGTTTAAGGCCGAGTGCGTGCCCGTCGGCGACGACCAGCTGCCGATGATTGAGCAGACCAACGAGATTGTGCACAAGATGAACAGCCTGCTGCCCGCCCCTGTGCTGCGCCACTGCAAGGCAATGCTGAGCGATACCAGCCGCCTGCCCGGCATCGACGGCAGCGCCAAGATGTCTAAATCGCTGGGCAACACGCTGCACCTTTCGGCCAGCGAAGAGACGATCCACCGTGCGGTCAGCGCCATGTACACCGACCCAAACCACCTGAAGGTGAGCGACCCGGGGCAGATTGAAGGGAACGTGGTGTTTACTTACCTCGACGCGTTTCATCCGGACAAGGAGAAAGTGGCGGCGATGAAGGCACACTATCAGGCAGGCGGGCTGGGTGATCGGGCGTGCAAGAACGAGCTGGAGGGGTGCCTGCAGGAGCTGATTGCGCCGATGCGGGAGCGGAGGGCGATGTATATGCGTGACAGGGGCGAGCTGATGGCGATGCTGAAGCGCGGGACCGAACAGGCGCAGGGGGTGACGCAGGCGACGCTGAGGGAGGTGAAGGTGGGGCTGGGGGTGCCGGTGTTTTAAAATAACGTCATACAGCGTATGTATTCAAATAATACATGCGCTGCATAATATTATTTATCGGCAATCCAGCAAATATTACATTTATTATTAACAGGAACCATTACCATCCCTTCTTTAAAAGATGACCAATATCAATCTGGATATTTATTTCGGATTTTAGCCCGGCTTATTAACCACTTTATGTATATTCGCCTTACAGTCTAAAACCTAGCATTGCTGCATTTACTCTTCTGCCCCTACAAGGAATTGTCATGCAGCTTTATACCAATGAATTCACAGCTGAATTAAAAGCGGAAATAGATTGTTCGCCTTTTTCCGATGAAGAACTGGCCGCCATGCCTGAGGACGCGCGCGCCATTATTGCCGAACAGGAAGCCTTTCATCGACAACATCCCGTCACCGCCATCTGGCGGATCGCCACGGCTGGCAGCCAGACCCGACTGGGCGGCATGGTACTTCCCGTCGATCGTGAAGCCACAATACTCATGGACGATGGGAGTTACACCAGCGTGATCGTCGAAGGCGACTGTGTGGCCTATCCGGATGGAACGCTCGCCACGATTATGACCTCAGCTGGAGAAGCCTTTTCCTGGAGGCATCAGGGCGTTGCGCTGGTCGGCAGCTTGCTTGATAACGATGACGAGATTATCAGCACACCGCTCGGCAGTACTTATCTGGTCACCCGCGAAGGGATTCCACCTCAGGAGGATTTCTTAACCTGGCCCGGAGAATAGGCCATGGGCTACCGTTCAACGAACTACGGCCGCGGTCAGGCGCTGCACGGCGACAGAACGACCACCGGCGCAATATGTTGTAGCACCCTGCCCAACTGCACCGAGCACGGTCGCGGCGTTATCCGCGTTGGCGATAAAACTACGGCATGCCCTAAATGCGGCAAACAGGGCGTTGTTGCAGACGGCGAACCTCGCGTTAACTGGATGGGACAAACCTCAGCCGTCGATGGTTCTGTCGTCATTTGTGGCTGCCCGCACGGAACCAACCGCGTGATCGCCCCATCGGGAGAGTGGCTCGGCTCCAGCCCCTCTCCTGAACAGATCGCACAGGAAAAGCATCAGGCCATGCTCGCAGCACGCCGAAAAGAGCAAGAGGCCGAAGCGCAGCGACAAGCAGAAGAACGCGATCGCAACCGGGTCTTTGCGAAATCCTGCCTGCGCGGTGAAGGATGTAACGATGCAGGCACCGGAAGTGAGCCCCACACCAACTTCGCCGAGATGGCGTTTTACCAGGCCATACCCAACAATGCCCCACAACACGCCCAGGCGGCAAAGCGTAAGGCGCTCCCAAAACCCAAGCAACGCAGCGCGCTTTATCTCTGGTGGAATGGGCATCACGAGGAGATGGACTATCAGGCTGCCGTTGCAGCCGAAGAAAGGGCCTGGACAGCGCGGAACGCGATAGCCGATGCCAGCGAACTCGCACTCGTTGGCGGGCGCACCATCACTTCCGGCACATGGGCCGTGCGCGGCGCTGCACTTGGTGAGATAGCGACGGGAGGCCTTGGTGCACCTGTCGCAGGGCTGCTCATAGGGATGTATCCCGGCAAGCTGAACGACGGAGAGCAGGATTTTATCGACCGCATGCGCGCCGAGCAGATGCGGGAAGCCCCTACCCGCGTTCGCTTCACCTGGGAGAACGACGCCAGCGGTAACCCGACACCGCGCGGCTGGCATACGCCGCCGGGCAAAGACAGCGTGCGCGTTCGCAGGATGGAGTGGGATAGCCAACGCAAGGCATATACCTTTACTACCGAAGAAACCCCCGGTATCACCCTCATCTGGACACCGGACCGCACCGGAGAGAATAAGCCGTGGGATACGGGCAATCATAACCCGGTACGGATACCGAACCCGGTTGTGGTTGATCCGCTGCCTGAGGATACGGGGATTGGTGCGACTACCAGCCCGACACCGGAAGAGAAGACGTTTGCGGATTATATTCTGATTCTGCCGGTGGGCGGGGTGCCGCCGATTTATGTCTATATTAATTCAGATCACAAATACCATGCACCTCCTAAAGGAAATCCTCCTTTATCTGCATTTCCTGATGCTAAGAAAGCTCAAGCGAAAACACCAGTTAAAGGGGGAGGAAAACTGCGTACCCGTTGGAAGGATTCAAAAGGTAAAATTTACGAGTGGGACTCTCAGCACGGTACAGTTGAGGTCTATGATCGCTCAGGACGCAGTCACCTCGGTGAGTTTGATCCCACTACGGGTAAGCAAACTAAACCAGCAGACCCAACCAGAAAGGTAGAAAAATAATGATTGTTTACACAATTGATGCCTACAGTAAAACGGATGAAAATTTGCTTTTCGAAATCGAAATACCGCATCAAAACCTCAATGATCTATGCATGATTATGGGAATGAATGCAGAAGATAGAAGCGATTTTTCGCATGGTATTGGCGTCTATAATATCAATGAGCATCAGGCACATCTTTTAGAAAGCCTTCTTGGAAGAATATTTTATTCTGATGATTTAAACTTTCAGCTTTCTGGAGGGGAGATTTAACCTAACTTTAGAATCAATAATTTAAAAAAGAGGGCTACCGTGGGGTTGAAGATTAGATTGCAATGGTATGATTTGAGGACTGAACTAGGTGAAGGTACAGAATTTTCGAACGATTTCGGCGATAATGCGGAGATCATGACCATAGGTCTTCGTATACCGACTAAGAACAATGTGAATAATGGTTTTTTTGATGTTGAAGCCGAATGGATACCCGTTCTTCAACCCCACTTCGTACATAAAATAACCCCCACTATTTATGACTATCAGGTTTCTTTCGACTATAGGGATAATTGGTGAGAGACATTGCCCGATAATCGTATCGGGCATACTAAAAGATCTCATCTAAGATGAAAAAATGGATAAAATTGAAGATTACACAGAAAAACAATTTTTGGAATTTGTAAGAAAATTTTTTGATGTATCTGGTACCACTGAAGCTGAAGATATAAAAAACATCCTCGAATTCAAACGATTGACTGAGCACCCTGATGGTTCCGATCTTATTTACTATCCACGAGAAGATAGAGAAGACAGCCCCGAAGGCGTAGTTCAGGAAGTAAAGGAGTGGCGTAGGGAAATGGTAAATCCGGTTTCAAACCATAGCAGAGATAATCATGCTTTCTGGACCAGTACTCTACTTCGCACCTTATCGAATAGCGGGTGACTGTTAAGTTCCGGATAGCCAATTGAAACTAACGAGTACGGAATACTTTGTAAATGGAACCTACTCTCGCACAAGTTATTGAGGTCGTACGTGAGTCATCTGGGATACATCGTAAACCTATTGATAGCAACACCTGGATTGAGGCCGATTTGCATATTTGCGGTATGGATGGCGAAGACCTACTGGAAGACTGCGAAGAAGCTTTTGGCGTTCAGCTTGCCACAGAAGAAGATGGCTATATGAAAACGTTCTCTCTTGCTGAGAACGAGTATCTGTTTACGGGTGAGGGTATAGATTTTTTTGGCATCTGTAGATTTATGCGCTGGGTGCGTGGCATACCCGAACCTGTGATACGCGATTTAACCGTTGGCGAACTTCACGCTGTGCTGGTTAAGGCTGTGAAAGAGCAGGTTAAGCACGAGTGATTTCTGAAGATTACGGGCATGGGATAACATGCCCGTATCGTTTTATTGCTTCAAGAATTACATGAGGTGGGAGGCACGGTTACTCCGACATCGCCTGCCCTGTTCCACGCTTAACAGCCGGTATATCGCCTGTATCATTCAGCGCTCCCGGAAACGTCTTCAACCACTGCGCGACTTTCTGTTTATTTATATTCACCACGCTCATCCCTTCCAGACATCCCCATAATTCTCTTGTATGCTGCGGCGTAATCACAATGCAGTCTTTCATGGCGCGGATTTTCACGGGCATACCGTTGATAAAGCCCGCGCGGGTTAACCAGTCGCCACCCAGCAGAAGATATTTCATATCGATGCGCGCATACAGTTCGCAGCAGGCGGCACTGTCCTGCGGCGTTTCCGCGCGAGGGTGGACGGGCGCCGCGTTGGGCTGGTTGCCGTGAAGACGGCGGGCGCTGTTTTTGCGTATCAGCTCGCGGTTTTCAATCATGCCGGTGAAAGCGTCTGATTCTGTTTTGCAAACAGTAAACTCTGGCTTAAAATTCGTCGCAGCCATTTTCAACTCCTGTCTAGTTGGTTGTGGTTAGCGGTATGGGGGTGTTGCAGCACCTTCATATCGCGAATTCCTCGTTAAATTCTCTTTGATACTTCCTTTGCCATTCGGCGTAATTTCTGGTGCTCATTATACAGGGCTGAATATAAATACAGCGGTTTTGGGTGGAGTAAATTTGGAATTTGCGAAGGGGATTCAGGAAATAACGGTAGGTATTTTTTAAATCGAGGAACAACAACGCTTCGGCCTGAAAATCACTTCAACTCCCCCCCTTTTCCTCTCAGACCTCTCAAAAATTCATCAAACCTATAGATTAACGATTTACATCACCCTTATTTTGTTATGTGATCCTTTTACAGGCTTTAGTAACGCCCTGCCCAGCCAACCGTAACAGGACTTCATAGATGGAATTTTATCAGGCCGATCCGACGCTTGAGAACTACTGGCGTGGTGTGATCCTCTTTGGAAGGAACGTCGCATCTTACAAATTTGCGCTGGCGTCAGCGTTGTATGAAGTGGATAAGACGGGCAGCGATTTGATTAAGCTCGACCAGCTTGCTGTGCCGTTTAGCCGCTATCTTTGCGAGCACCTGAAGCATGCGCCAAAACAGATCACCTCTCGCAGCAGCCAATTCCTGGAAACCTGTCTGAAATTCAACAGAGGTGAAATCACCCACGCCCAACTCATTGAAGCGACGGTGCGCCTTGGCTTTAACAACGTAATCGATGCCTTTCACTACGTGAACCAGGGTGAGATCGATAAACGTTTTTTCCTCGATGAGCGCAAAACCCACAACGGGATCCGCCTGACGGATAACTTCTTTTTACTGGGCGAACGCCTGCAGTATAAAAACCTCGCCTTTGAAACCAATGCCCGCTGGAACCTGGTGGAACAGGCCTGGTCGATGGGGATTTCACGTAACCTCGTGGGCGTGGAGTTTGACGAAGATAATCAGCTGCTGTTCACGAGGGTGAACGCGCGTCGCGTAGACATCACCAGCTGTCGCCACAGTCTGAATGGATACCAGAAAGGACGATGCTTTTACTGCTTCAAACCCATCAGTCTGCTAACGGGAGACGCAGCTCTGGCGGACGTCGACCACTTTATTCCCTGGGCTGCCCGCAATGAAGTGAGCAATATTAACGGCGTATGGAACTTAGTGCTGGCCTGCCGGTGTTGTAACCGTGGCGTCGAAGGTAAATCTGCACGGATTCCCGACCTCAGGCTCCTGCAGCGGTTACACACCCGCAATGAGTATTTTATTCAGAGCAAACTGCCGTTACATGAGACGATTGTTCTACAGACAGGGCAACGTCCTGAAGCACGGAGAAGCTTTCTTCAGCGTAACTGGCAGGCTGCGCTGGACAAACTTATCCATACCTGGAAACCCAACGCGGAAGGCGAGGCAACGTTTTAATGACACTTCACTACTATCAGAACCACGCACAGGATTTCTTCGATGGCACGGTCAATGTCGATATGACCCCGCTATACGAGGCCTTTACCCAACGTCTGCCTCACGGCACACGGGTTCTGGATGCGGGCTGCGGTTCAGGCCGGGACGCAAAAGCCTTTCATGAGATGGGTTATCAGGTGGATGCTTTTGATGCCTCTTCCGCGATGGTGGAGCTGGCAAGGCAACATACCGGGTTACCCGTGCAGCTGATGACGTTTTCAGAGATCGACGGTAAAGAGCAGTACGATGGGATCTGGTGCTGTGCATCTTTGCTGCACGTTCCCTCTTCTGAGTTACCTGCGGTGATGCAAAAGCTTGCGGATGCGCTTAAGCCTGGCGGCGCCTGGTATGTGTCCTTTAAGTATGGCAACGGTGAGCGCGTGCAGGGTGAAAGACGGTTTACGGATCTGGATGAAGAGGGATTGCGGGAGTTGCTGAGGGCGGTTCCGGGGATAGAGATAGCTTCGCTGTGGGCGACTCAGGATAACCGCCCGGACAGGGATGAGACATGGCTGAATGGGGTATTACGAAAAAAAACCGCTTGAGCATCAGGCGGTGCTAATCGAAACGGAGTAAGTGAGTTCAGTAATTCATCACTTTAGTCAGCTCAACTTCACCCGTGGTGGCGTTGAAGTACAGATAGAAAATGTCCCCTTTTACCTGATCGGGTTTTGACCAGATTTCCGTTTCGCCCAAGCGACGTTTTATATTGACTGATATGCTAAAAAAGGAAGTGATAAAAGAAAAAATACTAAAATGTGGTCATCTATAATTGACCACATTTTTAAACGTATCTTACTCAGCATCTAAGCTTCGATCGATCAAATAATCATCCGCACCAATTTTTATAAGCTGAGTACGGACTGCACGACTAAATGGAGCATCAGCTCGAGTTTTCATTCTTAATTGTTCAATTTGACGTTCTATAGATCTCATTGGAGCATCATCGCCAAATTGCTCTAATTCTAGAGCAGACTGCTGAATGATTTCAAATAACTCTTTTGCATCCTTCATAACCTCGAACCGAGCCTCTCTCATCTTCTCCAAGTTAAGGCCATAAAAGATTGCGGATGACCTAACTCTTAACGCTGGTATTCCAACACAAAGCTGGCTTGGCTTAAACCTACCATTATCATCATAGTCTATATAAATCAGGTCAGTTTTGAGGACAGGGTCCAATAAAACGACCATTTCATTCTCAATACATCGATTATCCCATGAAGCTTTAGGGCTTCCTTGCAGTAATGGAAACCAACTACCTTTGCCGTGAGTTTCCCCTTTATCGTCAGTATTCAGTCGATTACAGTTTTGTGCAGAAAGCCGGAAGTTGTCCCAATCAAATGCAAGCCACGAATATCCGTCAGCATCGACGGTCTCTTCGGTTCTTCTTGCTTCAGCTTTAGGTCTGAAATGATCAACATCAAAATTTGCACCTGCATCCTTCGCCTCTGAATACCAACACTTTCCATAAGACATTTTTGCCAGATATTTTGAAAACCCTCTCCAAATATATGACTTTTTCTTAATGAATTCTTTTCTTTTTTCAGGTGATAATTTCTCAAGATCGCTTTGTGCTCGCAGGGCAACATCCAAAACCTTCTTGGGAATAAGAGCTGCATCACGTCTAATGAAAATCATGATTCATCCTTCTTAGTTAGGATTACCTCAATTACTTTTTTCATCGCTAAGCGACGTTGAGCCGCCTTATCTGGTGTTAACAGAGGTTTGTCCGAATACCGTAAATCCTGCCAAGCCAAAAGAAAATCACTATATAGAGGGTCTCTATTTTCAAACGAAAAGCCTAATCTATTCAAATGGTCATTAATTAGGTCAAGTTGATTGTTCTCATCCTCTGAACGATTTTCTATGTGGGCAAGTTCGTTTCTCTGATCCAGTAAGCTTTGTGTTTCTAGGTCTAATGTAGTGTTGAGACCGAAAATCTCAGTAAGCGTTGCCATAAAACCGGCACCACGGGGATCAATATAGGGCTCTTGTGAGTGGACTTTATAATCATCATCACGCCACATAACCTGTACTTGTTGTTTTTTTAGCTCTGCGATTGCAAGTGGATGATGCGTTACCATTAGCAAATGACTAGTTTCATGATTAGGTACGAACTCACGCAAAAACTTAAGGTATTTCACAGCCCAAGAAGGATTGAGGTGGGTATCGGGTTCATCCAGTAGGAATAATGAATCCTTACCACCAGTAAATTTGAGTAAGCCCAATACGGTAAGTAATTGTTGTTCGCCTTCACTTAATTCACGAAAGGTGAGTGGCTCTTCACTGCTGGATACCTTAACCCGAATGCTGACTTCAGAAATAATTTCAGACAACAGTGTGCTCTCAAGCATTTTAAACAGTTCATCAGCGCTGAGGTCCTTGGCGAAATCGCGTAAAGCATATTGGTCAGGTAAGAAAAGATGGAAAAATTCATTACGAATATTGCTTCCAGTTAAGGAAGTGTCTTCCTGTCGGGTAATTTTCACCGGTGATAATGTGTATTTAATCAGCTCATCTAAAAAACGGCGCACCACGCCACGAGCCCCCCAAAATAATTCTCCCTTTTCCTTAGCCCAACCGGGCTGGCGCATCACAAAGTGAATGCTATCCAAACCGTCGATACCTAAATGCTCACGTAAAAATGCTTTTTCTTTGCTGTCTTGGTCTGATAAGAAAAAAGCCAGCAATACAAATTGACTATGATGAGGTTTGGCGTAGAAAAGTGGCCGAATATCCCCCTTCAGATCTAGTTCATTTTTTAACAAGCTTCGATAAAAATCTGTTCTATGTTTTCTAAAATATCTTTCCAGCCTATCACTAGGCCCAGAATAATAAGCGAACACATATTTAGGAAGATAAGGCGCAGCCCCTTCTTTATCACGTTTAACCTTAGAAAAAGGTATCGTTATCCCTTGTGGTTTATCAGCGAACATATCCGCAGGTGTTTCACCACTTAATAAGTCTCGAACACAAACTTCATATTGCTTCGCCAGAGTGCCACGAGTTGGGTCGGCATCGATGATTACCTCCAACCACCGGTCACTGGGTTGGTCTATACTGTGCGGCTCACCCAGTCTATAAACCAACTCATAAGAAAACGGTGGTGCCTCCCCTAAATCTAGATTGCGAAATATGGAAACCAAGGCTTCTAAAACATTGGATTTTCCCGAGCCATTACGGCCAACAATTACCGTCATTAGATGGTCTTGATCAAAGTCCACCGTCACGTTCTCGAGATTTTTAAAACGCGAGCGAATGTGCAGTTTATCGACTTTCATAAGCCTACCTTAGAATTTGACGTTATTCATTAGAGCCCACCTCTGCCAAGGAAAACCAATCCTGACCATCTTCACTACGCTCCAGTTTCACAATAGACTTTTCGACTATAAGCGCTTGACGAATATCGAGAAAGAACTTTTCTAGATCGTCTGTATTGCTATCGCCAGGATAGCCTGCAGCAACTAACAATTGTTGGCCACTAAGGGGTTCACCTGCTTGTGTCAAGGCTTCGACCACTTTGATGATTTGTTTGCTCATGCGTTTACCTGTCTTTTTTTTTATGGCGGAGCGCTTTGGTTTAGGAAGTCTTTTTATAGCTTCCCGCTCGTCCTTAATTTTTTTCAGCAAAGCAGCCGCGCTATTTTCACCGGTAATAAGCTCAGGATTTTCTGCTCGCCATTGCGAAGACAATTCACCACGAAATGCTTTTGCCAATATTGACTGAGTAAGATTGTTGACGCGCGTCAAAGCATTATTGACCTGTTTTTCAATGGTATCAACATAGACAAAGAGCTGTTCGACACGACGAACGATTTCTTGTTGTTCAGAGAGTGGAGGAAAGGGAATAGCTAAGCTACGTATATCATCGAGTCCAAGACCAGCCTTAGTTGCTCCTTTTTTAAAGAATTGAATTTGCTTCACACCTATATTTTGCGATGCAATACATAAAGCAAAATATTCTGAGTCAATATTTTTGGTTGGCCTTACCAAGGCAAGATGTTGATTTATGTAAGCTTCACCTAGGTCTTTATCTATTCTCGCAACTCGCCCAACATCAGCAGTAAGAGATATGATTAGATCATCAACTTTTACATGTGAACGCTTACCTTCTACACTGCCTGGCAGGTTAACAAATTGCAAATCATCCAGATCCAATTTAGTTGTATTATAGCGTACATTACTCATCCGAAGAAAAAGAGCCCCCTCAGTAGAGTAATAATCCGCCCAACCTCTTGAACCACTAGTGATATATTCGATCAAATGAGCAGAGGGGATTATCTGCCATGAACTAGGTATTTCAGGAACTGATGATTTTGCTTGTTCAAAGAGTCCATTATTAGGCTTATACTTACTTACTGAAATATTATTTATATCTATATTGCAATGTTTATTCCGCCACGCTTCTGTTAAATGACCACTCACAGCTGCAGCCATCAGGGCCTGACGAAAACGTTTAAGGATTTGTGGGATTTGCTCAAGACGTGCTTTGGTGCTGTCTACCTGCGCCAGCAGCGTATCAAGTTTTTCGGCGATTATTATTTGTTCAACAAGTGGAGGTATTGGTACTATAAGAGTAGATAATTTTTGGGCATTCACATTTTGGACGGCATTTCCTGCCGACATTGAGGAAAGCTGATTCCAATAGTTTCCAGACTCTAAAAAACGCTTAAGGTAGAGCTCTGAAAAAAAATCAGATGGTTTAAAACGAATAAGATAGGAAGCGAACACTGCATTACTTGGTGGATTCTTCAATAAGGAACTAAAACCTATTGACCCAGCCCGAGATATAACAATATCCCTATCATGTAATTGATATTTTGATACATCATCAGGGATATCTAAACAATACGGTACATTAGACCAATTGACAGCCCCCTTTGTAATATCGGTAGTTCTTAAATATTTTATTTCCCCTGAAGCACTGGACTTAGTTGTATACCCATATTGCGGCTTACTACATATTTCAGAAAGCTGGCTTTCAACCCACCCCTCCGGCAATTTCCCTGCACTCATTCCTTCACCTCTCCAAATGCTTCGTTCAGCAACTGGCGCTGAGCATCCGCCACATCGTCCGCCCCCAGTTCACGCATCAACGCATCCAGCTCACCCAACGCCTGTACCAGCTCGCTCATAGCTTCTGCCGCTAATACATCCGGCTCCGGCAGATTGTCGGCGTCGATGCTGTCTTTGTCCTTCAGCCATGAGATATCCAGCGAATCAGACTTGGCAGTACGGATCCACTCGCGGCTGAATTTACGCCAGCGGCTGGTGGCCTGGTGCTGGTCGATATTTTTGTTCTCTTCATTATCAGCAACTTCAGCCTCTTCGGCGTTAAAGCTCCACTCGCCTTCAGGGCGCGGGCTAAGGCCGTGTGGATCCACGCCGTAGACAGTTTCAAAGGGCTGCAAATGCTGCTCGGTGAATGGTGTGCGCTTGCCAAAGCTTGGCATATTGGTACGCAGGTCATATACCCAGACATCGTCAGTGCAGTTCTTATCCTGGTTAGGATTTGCCACCGTGCCTTTAGTAAAGAACAGCACATTGGTTTTTACACCCTGGGCATAAAAGATGCCGGTCGGCAGACGCAGAATGGTATGTAGATGACACTTGTCCATCAGGTCGCGACGGATATCAGTTCCCTTCCCACCTTCGAACAACACATTATCAGGTACAACTACTGCGGCACGACCACCAGGCCGCAGCGTCTCGATAATGTGCTGCATAAAGCACAGCTGTTTGTTGCTGGTTGGGTGAACAAAGGTACGGGTAATGTTAGTACCTGCGGCACTGCCGAACGGTGGGTTGGTCATCACCACATGAGCCTGCGGCAGGTTTTCACCGTCGCTACCCAGCGTGTTACCAAGGCGGATGGCACCACCGTGATCAAGGTTGCCTTCAATATCGTGTAACAGGCAGTTCATCAATGCCAGACGACGGGTACCTGGTACCAATTCTAGGCCGATAAAAGCGCGATGGATCTGGAAATCCTGAGTGTCACCGTCAAGATCATCCAGATCGTTAGTTTGTGATTTTATGTAGCGGTCGGCTTCAATCAAAAAACCTGCCGTACCCGCCGCCGGATCCTGGACAATTTCACGCGGCTGTGGCTTCAGCAGATGAACGATAGTTTTAATCAATGGACGTGGGGTGAAATACTGGCCTGCGCCGGATTTGGTTTCGTTGGCATTTTTCTGCAACAGCCCTTCGTACATATCGCCGAAGTCATCGCGAGATTTACCATCAGTTCCGTTGTACCAGTCGAGCGAGTCCATGTTGCTGACCAGCTCAGTCAACTGTTTTGGCTGAGTGATGGTGGTATTAACGTTCTGGAAAACCGCTTGCACGAGCTTCTGTTCATCCGTCCCCAAATGCACCAACAGGTTACGGTAGAACTGTAATTGCTCTTGCCCGATACGCGATTTCAAGTCATCCCAGCGGTAGCCTTCCGGCAGGTAGTCCGCTTCCTGGCCGGTCTCTTTACACATTTTCAAAAACAGCAGCGAGGCGAGTTCATTGACGTAGTTTTGATAGGAGACGCCGCCGTCGCGCAGGTTGTCGCACAGTTTCCACAGCTTGGCGACCAGATCGTTATTGTTCATCGAAGATCCCATGTAAAACAGCGGCCCTTATCGGGGCCGCAGAAGAAGAAATTGCCGGGGATGATAACGCGTCAGGCGAGCTCATCCCAGATGTAATCGCTGAACTTATCCAGCACGCTGTCGAGGTTGCCGTCAAAGGTGCGCTGTAACATTGGCTTACCACCGCGACGGTGGAAATTGCCGGTTTTGAAAACGTCGTCGTCGAGCACCACTTTCTCTTTTAGCGCCTGCGCTAAACGGTCGAGCCAGCTTATCTGCTCATCGCTCCAGTCGTTTTCGCCTTTGATGCGCGCCAGCGCGTGATCAACACGCTCGTCGAACGGTTTGAGCGCATCGCCCACTGCCGCACGACGGATATGGCCGATCAGCCGGGCGGCGATATCCTGATTGCGCGTTGCTTTCCACGCGCCACGCAGGGACGACTCTTCAAAATGCTGGCGGTCAAACCACTCCTGCAATTCCACCAGCCCTTTACGGGTGAGGTCGCGCGGGCGATTGATCACCGCCTGAAGCGCGGGCTGGCCGTTCGGGGCATGCTGTACCAGCGCATCGAACGCTTCGAGGAAATCCTGCGGCGTGTCGTAGTCACCGTACAGCGATTTGACGGTCACCACCTCATCGTCAATATCGAGGAAGATAGGCGCGTCGCGCAGGGCGTTGATATCGGTTTTCAGCCTTTCCAGCCGGGCGATAAAGCCGGGGAGCTTATTGAAAATCTCTGCGCTCCAGTGCGGCCCTTTTTCCCGCAGGCGGGAAGCCAGGCCACCGAAGTTGACGCCCGCGGCATCCTGACACAATTCGTCCAAACGGCGAACCTGCTTATCCACCGCTTCGCTGCGATCGCGGTTATAGGCGGCGAGGCCGATAATCCGCTGCAGCTTGGCGACCAGCTGTTCATGGCTGTGTTCGGCAAAACTGCGACCATCCGCTTCAACGGTTTTGTAGGTTTCTGAGTCGGTAATTTCATTGACCAGCGTTTGCAGTTCCACCTGCGGACGCACAACCACCGGGCGCATGGTGTCGACGCTTTCCAACGAGCTGTAGATATCAACACAGTCGAAAATCTTAAAGCTGGTTTTCCCTACTGACGGGCACAGACGCGTGGCACGGCCCTTCATCTGCTCGTAGAGAATGCGGCTTTTGACTTTGCGCAGAAACACAATATTACAGATAGACGGAATATCCACGCCGGTAGTCAGCAGATCGACGGTAACCACAATATTGGGTAGCCGCTCTTTGTTGAAGCGGACGATCATGCTTTGCACTTTCTTCGCGTCTTTATCGGCATCACCGGTGATCTTGATAATGGCGTCGTGTTCAAGCTGCGGAAACTTTCTCTTAAACGCGGTGCGCAGCTCGTCAACCACCATGTCGGCATGGGCGTTGGTGACGCAGAACACCAGCGTTTTTTGCTGGCCGGTGGGATCCAGGTATTTGGTGAGCTCACCGCATACCGCACGGTTAAACGCCGGGATCACTAGGCCGCGGTTAAAATCGGCGACCTCAAAATCCTGATCGTCAGCCAGCGTGTCGTTGATCAGCTCGCCTTGCGGGTTCAGGCGTTCCACCTGTTCACCTTCTGATAGATAAACTCCATCCTGCGCGTTGCGGGTGACGATCTGAATAGGGGGATCCTGGTCAATCAGGTAGCCATCGATCACCGCCGTACGGTAGGTGTAGCGGTATACTGGTTCGCCGAAAATATCAACCGTGTGCAGGGCTGGCGTGGCGGTCAGGGCAATTTTTACCGCGTCGAAGTGGTCGAGAATGCGACGGTAGGCGGAAACGTAATCCAGCTGGCTACGGAACTGCAGCTCGCCTTCGGTCTGCTCTTTATCAAGAATGTAGCCGCGGTGTGCTTCGTCAACCACGATACAGTCGTAGCGGCCAACCGGCATCGGTTCATCGGATTGCAGCGTACGCTTGACCAGAGACTGAACCGTAGCGACGTGAATTTTGGTGCTGTCTTCCGGGAATTTGTCGGTCAAGCCTTTGATATCGAAAATGCTGTTAAAAGTGTCGCCGTTAATCCGCGTATCTTCGAACGATCCCAGCGCCTGCTCGCCGAGCGAGCGACGGTCGACCAGAAACAGGATGCGTTTGAAACGTTGCGACTGGATCAGGCGGAACATCAGGGCGATGGCGGTACGGGTTTTACCGGTACCGGTCGCCATCGCCAGCAGGATCTCTTGTTGGCCGTTAACAATGGCCTTCTCTACCGCGTGAACGGCATCCTCCTGGTAATAACGCAGGCCCAGTTCGCTCATTCCGGGGTTATCGGCAAACCACCGATTCTGTTTTTGCGGGTCACTGCCCAGCATATCCACCAGCTCTTCCGGGCGATGCCATTCCGGCAGCGCTTTCGACATATTGGTGGTGTGGCGGACGTCGCGATACCAAATACCGCTTTTGGTCTTCATCGCCGCGCGATATTCACGCCCGTTGGTGGAGTAGCAAAAGGGGATTTTAAAACGCTGTGTGCCGCTGGTATCTTGCCAGCTGATTTCGTAAACCGGTAGGGCTTCGTGTATATCGTCGGGGGTAAATTGCTCCAGAAGCGTATCGCGCAAAAACGCATTATCGAAATATTTACTGTATCGATAAGCCTCATTCAGCTTGCCGGGAACATCAATATTTTTACGTTTTGCTTCGACAACGGCGATGGGCTTGAGGCCAACGAACAGAACATAATCCGCAAATCCTTGCTTACCCGTTTCATCTACGCCCGTAGGCCATTCGGCAATCGCTTTATTGATACCCGGTTCCGGGCGAGCACCTTTGGCAAAGCGCAGCATTTTACTATCCGCCTGCCAACCCGCTTTACGTAACTGAGCGTCAATCAGGAAGCGACTCTCCTCTTCATTGAGATTCAGTGTACGCTTGACGGCCTGGTCGGTAATTTCTTTATGGTAGGCTTTTCTTTCCTGTTCCGTGAGCTTAGCCAGCTTCGCATTTTTCTCAGCTAACTGCGCTTCCAGAGCTGAGAAACGAGCCAATGTCTGTGCTTCAGTTTCCTGCTGCTTACCTTCAAGAATGGCAATATAGCCGTTCAGAGCAATCAGTTTCTGCTGCTGTGCTTCGAGTTCAGCCTGACTGAGTGCTTTCTCACGTGACTGCTCTTCTAGCTTTTGTTTTAACGTCAGTACTTCCTGACGGTAAAGATTTTCTCCGCGCTCCGGTAAAACAAAAACAGGCACAGGGAAGTCATAATCTTTCGTAACCAAACGGTAGTACCAGACCCCCAGCCGAAAACCCAGCCGTAAGCACATCTGCGCGTCATCAAGATCGTTATGGTATTCGTGGACAGCCTGGTTACCAATACGACGTAATTTATGAAAAACGGAAAGAATGCTGTCGTCAACGAAGGCAATTTTGCCAAGCTCACGCAGGAGTTCGTGCTGATTTTCACAGGGAGGAATGTCCAACAGCAGGCCAAGATGTTTTGCCGTCGCTTCGCCAAACATACGCATTTTTACCAGCGCAGTATTGGGATCATCCGGGTAGTTATTTTCCGCCGCGCATGCGATGGCATAGGTGAAATCGTTCACGCCCTTCAGGAACTCAAAATTGGATTTATTCATCATTGTTATGCAGGCCTGCGCATACATTTTAGGAACATAATTTTTACTTTAACTTTCTGAAGCTTCCCGAGCAATGACCAAAATCACAGCAAGTTAATCAATGATGGAGAAAGTTTGGGGTTCGTTACAGCAGATGAGCGATATTTAAACCATGCGGGATATGCATACATTCCTTTTCCAGGTAAAGCGGAAAGCGTCAGGCTAAGACAAATAACCTTTCAAAATCACCGGAAAGCTTATGCACAAATATGACAATTATCGAATGAGAATATATTCTGTTCTATACTTATAAGAAATTTGATATTGGCTGAATCAGATTGTCTTCCGTTGAAAGGAAAACTTTACGTGTATTTCAGACACAAAAAAAGCCGCCCTTAAGCGACTTTGATTTGCATCTTTATGGTGCGAAGGCCGGACTCAAATCACAACTTAAGCAACTGAAATACAATAACATTCACAACAATCATAAGTAATATGCCCCCTTTTGTGCCCCCAACGATTTTTTTGAACATATCAAACTTAGCTATTTGATATTGCTACCAAATTCAAGATTAACGCCCTATTCGGTTAGGATCCGAAATCCGGATCCTAACCGGGACTCAATGCCACAAAAAAAGTTTTTTTGCATTTTACTGTTCACACTGTTCACCTCAGTTATTTCTCATTTTATATCATGAAGTTAAGTGGTGATGAGTTGGTGAAGGGTGAACAGTCGACTCTTCACCTTTGTTCGTTTTGCTCGTTCTGGCTGCGCCCGGTCAGGCAATACACGGGGGGTATAAAAAGTTTTTTCCGGTTTTACTGTTCACACTGTTCACCTTTGATTTTTTATCAATAATTTCATAGTGATACAGGGTGAATATACGGTGAAGGGTGAACAGTGGAGTGTTCACCTTATGACAATGGCCGGAAAGAAAAAGACCGGCTGTTGCCGGTCTGGAGTGGGTTATGTCGCTGCAGGTTCGTCGCATTTCGGCAGCCAGTCGCCGTAGCTTTCCTCTTTCAGCGACAGATTGGTCTGTATCCCCAGCTTTGTGTGCCGCTTCTCATAATTCAGGCCGTACTCTTTCAGCATCATGGGCAGCCCCAGCCCGAACATTTTCAGGCTGAGCACGTTCCTGTACCCGTTGGCCTCCATATAGGCCAGATACGCGTGATAGAGATACTTACGGTAATTACGCGGGACAATGCTGGCATTGCCCATAAACATCCCGTTAGTCTGCGGCAGCATTTCCAGATAGCCGCAAAAATCAAACGTCGGGTCTGCGTCGCGCTTGATGCTGAGCGCCTCGTCGGAGTTCTGCTGCGACTGGAGCAGTGCGCGCGCTGCCATCGGGTCGCTGAATTTCTGCATAAGCTGGCGCACGATAACGGCCAGCTCGCGCGCAATTTTATCCCTGAGCTGCGGGTCGCGTTCCTCCGGGGCAATCTGCTCCGGGAAATGAATAATCACCCGGCGACGCGACACACCGCCACTGCGGTCGGTGAAGCGCATTGGGTTATTGTTCACGGCCAGAATCACCGCCGGGATATGCGTTGAGTACGGATTCTGGTATTTCGGGTCAACCGAGACCGCATCGCCGCCGGTGATGGCCTTCAGCCCTGCACCGTCACCGCTCCATTTTTCCTGGTCAGGCAGACGTATCAGCGAGAAGCCAATCAGGGATGCACGTTTACGCGGGTCTTCCAGCGTGTCGATGTCGGCCGACGTGGCGTTATCTTCCCCGGCAAGCAGGGTCGCGATTTCGGCCAGAATACTTTTGCCGCTGCCACCCGGACCGGTGACTTCGAGAAAGAGCTGCCAGTCGTAGCGGTTCGCCAGCACCATAAACAGCGCGGCCAGAATCACGTCGCGTTTTTCTGGTCTGCTACCGGCAGCACGGTCGAGCCAGCGCCAGAAATTCGGGGCATGGGTTTCCAGTGTTTCGCCTTCCACCGGCGGGGTAAAATCCACGTCGCACAGCGTGCGCAGCCAGTGCGATTTACTGTGTGGGCTGAACAGGCCGCTTTGGGTATCGAGTACCCCGTTGCGAAAACCAATCAGACGGCGTGCCGGTGCGGCCTGCTGAGGAATAATCAGCTTCAGCGTCTCCACCACTGAGGTGATTCTCCCCGACGAGAACGGGGCGCGCAGGCGCTGGAAAAGCCCGGCTACGTCGCGTTCGAAACTGGACGGCTGAACGACTTTCCATATCCCTGCTTCATAACGGGACAGGAGCTGGCCGTTCGCATCCACCGCCAGCGCTTCGCCGTAATGCTCATGCACCCGCAGAGCCTTGTCGCTGGCGCTCATGGCGGTAAATTCCGCCTCGCTCATGGTGTCGAACGGGCTTTGTGCCGGTGGCCGGATGGCGTCATAAATCGCTTTTCGGGTGGCCTCCCCGCCATTCTGCATAAACGCATCATTCCAGTCACCGAACACCGGCGGCAGGGCGACAATGCCCTCACAGGCTTCTGCGGCCGCGGCGGCTTTTGTCTGACCATCGCCGTTAAGGTCACGGTCAGCAGCGAGGACAATCTGACAGGCCGGGTGTTTCTGACGGGCAAGGCTCGCCAGAGAAAGGAGGTTCACGGACGACAGCGCCACCATGACGGTTTCGCCGGTCAGGTGATGCACGGTGAGCGCGGTTGCATAGCCCTCTGCAATCCACAGGCGTTTTCCTGCCTGTTTTTTCCCTTCGATAGTGTGGCACGCCCCTTTTACCGTCCCGCCTTTCAGGGTGCGTTTGAGCCCCTCAGAACTGATAAGCTGAAGGTTAACCAGTGCGCCGGTATCGTCATACAGCGGGACAACCACATCACCGGCGCGGAACGTCAAGCCGCCGGTTTTATGCATGACCGACAGTACCGGACATTCCCGGTCAGGGAAGCCCTTGCGGGTCAGATAGACGTTGCCACTGGCCGTGCGGGTTTTCTCCATCAGTCTGACGGCCAGCGCGGCGGCCGCTTTACGGTCAGCTTCGGTTTCAGCCTCTGCGGTCGCAATCACTTCCGGGGCAACCGGCGGCAGGTTGCCGGTCACGGCGTTCACCTTCCCGGCAGCCTCTGATGCGGTCATGCCGAACACCTTCTCAACCAGCTTAAGCCCGTCACCCGCACCGCACTGGTTACAGAACCATGTGCCGCGCCCCTCTTTATCGTCAAAGCGGAAGCGGTCAGAGCCGCCGCACACCGGACAGGCCTGATGCCGGTTTTTAATGACCTTCACGCCCAGCGCCGGGAGAATGCGCGGCCAGTGGCCGCACGCCTGTTTTACAGTTTCCGTTACGTTCATTTTCATCGTTATTTTCTCCCTCAGTGCATAACAGGCGATGTGATATGACGGGCACAGAGTTCATCCATCACGGCGAGTCCCAGAAAGGACAGCGACGGGGTTGCCTTGAGCGGTCCGGCTTCCATTAAATCTTCCAGCAGCGCACAGGCAATCTGGCGGCCTTTTTCCTCGCCGTGCTGGCGCAGGTAGAAGCCCTCCAGCTCGGCGGCAATGGCGCTTTCCAGCGCGTCGAGGGTGAGGTGCGGGTAGCGGCGCTGGCGTTCGCATACCGTCAGCCATGCACAGGCCACGGCGCGACGATACAGCGCGGCGCGTAATACGGGGGGTAATGGCTTTTTCATACGTTATCCTCCCCGGTCAGCCAGCGCTTTTTGCAGCGCTCGACCACGCCGTCGAGCTGGGCGGTCATGAGGTAAATCACGGAGGTGAGCTGCAACTGCTGCGCCGGGTCGCGACAAACGGAGGTTGAGTCCTGCACCTTCATCAGCTCGTCAACGAGCTGGCCGAGATTACGCATATGCTCAAGGCACTCGATATCATGAGGGGTGATAAGGGTCTGTTTCATGGTCGCACCTCCGTAACCGGCAGGCGGCCAGCGAACGACAGAACGTAGTCGCGAACGAGGGACAGGCGTGCGGCGTGTTCATCACCGGCAACGGTGCGGAGCATACAGATACGGGGTTTACGGTCTGCGCGACGAACGGCGGCAAACACAAAGACAAACTGCGAATGTGACGGGGTGAGGGTCGTAGCCATGATGGCAGCCTCCATTGAGTAGCGGTTAACGCCACCACCGGAGTTCTCACGCTCGGGTGGTAGCCCAGACGGGGGTGAGAAACCGGCCTCAATGGGTACCGGCCAGCCCGAAGGCTGCCCCGCCTGAGCCACCATTACGCAGATACAGCAACGGCTCAAGAACCGATGCGTAAACAACAGGTGCACATAGGCATAGACACAAAAAAAGACGCATGGCGCGTCCGGTGTCGCCACTGAGTAACTCGGGTTCTCACGCCCGGCTGCCGATTTTGCGACAGCGGGAAAACTATACCTGGAAACAGCGACAGGAAGCAAGCCAGAAAAAGGGGCTGTTTGCTGAACGGTCATCATCATGCCACATAACCCCGGTTGCGCTCGGCAATGCGATCTGCCATCCATGCGGTGATTTCAGACTGCGCCCACGCCACGTTTTTTCCGCCCAGGCTGATTTGTTTCGGGAAAGCCTCCCGGCTGATGAGGTCGTAAATGGTCGACCGGGACAGACCGCACAGATGCATCACTTCGGGCAGGCGGATAAAGCGTTCCTGAACGGCATCAGAGACCGGCATCATCGGGGCTGCAGGGGCAGAAGACGGGGAAGAAAAAGCGGTGTGCATCGGGCTACCTCATAAAGTCCATACTGTGCCGGTCGTGTCCGTCCGGCCTCGGGTAGCTCTCTATTTTGTGAATATTTACCCTCAGGGCAACAAGTCTTTTACGGACGATTTTGCATCCAGACCGTTGATTTATCGAATGTGGCAAACCCGTGGCAACTGCTGGCAATCAGTGGCAATTGATGGAAAACCCATGATTACTTTTACTGATTAAAACTTCCTGTATTGACCGGAATAAAATATAAAAGCCCTGAGATAAGCCAGAACGGCAGGTGAACAGTGGTGAACAGACGGTGAACAGTCAGACCTGCAACTGTTCACCCTTTAACTTACTGTATTATTTATATTTTTATTTATGGTGAACAGTGGTGAATAGTTATCAGTAAAAAAACAAACGATGAGTAAGGTTTTGCTGAGACCTTTCTCTGGCAAGCCGGGTTTTGAGTGCTGTTTGTGCCAGAACTGCCACAACTGCAATGAATCGAGATGTTGTGTGATGAAGGGCAGAATCATTTCAGGTTGAACACACGGAGAGCCTGAACATGAAACCCGAAACAGTCATTACCGCCCTGCAGAATGTAGCCGCTCAACAGTCAGCAGAGAGCAGCCAGCGCATCACCGACAAGCTGAGCGCATTCACTGCGGCCAGAGACACGCACGCGGCCAGCATGCAGGAACTGAAAGAGATTGATACGTCCATTGAACGCTGTAAGCAGGAGCGGCAGACCGCCCTCAGTGAGAGTGCAGAGGCGGAGCAGGACTGGCGCAGTCGCTTCCGCAACCTGCGCGGCAGTCTCACCCCTGAAATGAAAGCTGAGCACAGCAGGCGTATCGCCAGTCGCGAGCTGGCCGACGAGTTCACCGGCCTGATTGCGGAGCTGGAAACCGACCGGACACGCGCCATGCTGAGTGCCTGCTCCACCGCCAGTAAATACCTGTCAGCGCATGATGATGCCTTTACCGCTTATGCCGGTGCGGAATGGGCTCAGGCGGTCAACACGCTCTCCGTCGCGCTCATCCGCGCTTTCCTGCTGCGTGTTCGTGCCCTCGAAATGCAGGGTGACAGCGCACCGCAGTCCGTGGCCACCGGCGAGCTGCGCGATGCGCTGAGCCGTCAGGGCAGCCTGTATCACTTCGATATGAAGCAGGAGCCGGTATTGTCCGTGACGGGCATGCACCGGCCGCAGATTAACGGTGTCGATATGGAGCTGTTACGCAGCCCGGCGAAGAGAATGATGCTCGCCAGAAAACTGGCTGATAATGGCGAGACAAAAGCGGAGGTATAAGCATGTTTCACTGCCCGTTCTGCAAAACCAGTGCGCACGCCCGCACCAGTCGCTATCTGTCTGAGAACGTCAAACAGCGCTATCACCAGTGCGTGAACGTCGAGTGCTCGGCAACCTTCCGTACGCTTGAATCCGTTGACGGGATTATCCGTTCACCGGTTACTGAGCCGGTTATCCCTGTACCCGCACCGGCGGCCACCGTTAACCGTGCCGGTGCGTGAGCACGGCCAGACATCAGGAGAGATATACGTGACCACACTGACGCTACAGAAAGCCTTTGAGGCCTGTCAGGCAAATAAATCCGCATGGCTGCAATGCCGGGATGAACTGAAGCAGGCCGAACAGGCATACCGAGAACAGCTTGCCGGTAACGGCCACAGCGGCCGGAGCCTGCAAACCCTGCGCGAAATTATCGACGTGAAAAAGTGGGAAATAAATCAGGCTGCCGGGCGTTATATTCGCTCGCATGAGGAGGTGCAGCGAATCAGCATCCGTAACCGTCTGAATGATATTATGCAGGCACATGGCGCGGAGCTGGCCGCCGCCCTTGCCCCGGAGCTGATGAATTATTCCGGGCAGCATTCCGCCATTCAGCGCTGCGCCATGCAGCACTCACTCGACTATCTGCGTGAGGCGCTGCAGGTCTGGCTGGCCGCCGGTGAAAAAATTAATTATTCGGCGCAGGATAATGACATTTTAACGGCCATCGGATTCAGACCTGACGCGGCTTCACGCGATGATAATCGTGAAAAATTCACACCCGCACAGAACCTGAATTACACCCGCCGACGCGCAGAGCTGGCCGCGCAGTAGTCCTTTCAAAAATTCACGAAAATCCCGCCTTTTCCCCTAAAAAAGCCATGCATGCATAAGGTGCATGGTTTTGCATGCGTTTTACCGATACTGGAACCCCCGCCAGCGCCAGCACTGGCGCGCCCTGAGGCCGGTCATGCACCTGCATTAAAAGCGCCCCCTTAAGCGGGCAGGCGTGGCGGGGAGAGCATTGCGCGCTGACGACCAAGTATTTTTTTCTCCATGTGTAGAATTGGCTACGCAATTGACTTTGAAAATCATAAATTGCAAGATCGATTAATAAACACTGATGATGCATAAGGTTATGCTGTGACTCTTAATAAGAAACTATTGCAGATTGAATACTTAAATGAAATTGCAAGTGAGATAAAAAATAGCCAGTCCGAAGAATTTATAAAAAACAAACTTGGTTATTTACTAGAATTTTACGATTTACTCAATTTTTCATTTAGCTATGAAACCCCATACTTCCGTGCAAGAAAAACCATTGATGGGAAACCGTACGTATCTACCAGTGATACTTACTACCCACCCAATAATTTGACAAGCGCCGGTAGATTAAACGAGAGAGGCGATTCATTTCTTTATTTAAGCATGTCGCTTGACACCGCACTTTCAGAGATTAATGCAACAGATGGAGATATAATTCAAGTCTCTGCATATGTAACAAAAAGAAAATCATTAACACTTGGTGTAATTGGTGAGTTTTATCGATCATCAAGAGGCTCAGCAAGTCTTTTAGATAAGACCCACTCATTCAAAATATCTAATTTCGTTCGCGAATTAAGCCTCAAAGATAGAGGTTTGGCGCTTTCATTTCTATACACAGATCTGTTTTTTGATGAACTCCTTCGTTCTCCAAATGCAGTTAAAAATGAATACCTACATTCTAGGGTGTTATCTAAATTAATTTTCGAAAAGTATCCTTTTCTTGATGGGTTGATTTATCATAGTGTTGCAAGTGAAGCAAACTTTAATTTAGGACTACCTAATAAAAAGGCTGACTCCGCTGTTGCTTTAACAAGCACAATGCTTATGAAAATCAAAAAACGATACCCGTACGGGTTATATGACATTGAAGCTTATAAAATACCAATAGAAATAAAAAGAAATGGAGACATAATATGGGAGTGATTAATTTCAATGACCGACAGTCTTTAATTGGAAAATTAAATATAGATTTATGTGGATTTAAATTTCTTCAACTTTTCGAGAGTAGGATGAACTTTTATCTGTGCAATTTTAATTGTAAATCCTAGGTTCTCCAGTGATTTCACGGTGTTTTTCAATGTTATCTTGGAAAACAATGGAAGTTTATTAGGTATAGCCCTGTTGATGGCAATTGCATAAATAACCACGAATTTTTGAGTATCAGGTCTCTTGTTGACATCCGTTAGTTTAATTTCATCTGGAAGTAATTTATTTAATTTTGCACGAAACCCTGGATCGCTTACAAATAGCTCTAGAGATACATAGGCTTGAGCAAATAAATGACTTAATGTGCTTGAACTTCTGTAATATTTTACATGAATAAACTCACATCCTTTACGTAAAACATCTGCAAATTCAAACTTGCTCCCCCGTCCTCCATGATGAATTAGTTTTTTATCCAAAATTAGACAATCATCTAGGCTTTCACAAACAAACTTATTATATTGATCTTCACGCTCATGGTTATACAGGGGCAACTCAATTTCATATGGGATGATATTTTTTAATGATCTATCAACAGATGCGACAAAATCGACATTAACTGTATACCAAGTACCATTCCTAAGAATATAGAGCTCGTCATTACTAGTAACTTCTGCATATAAGCAATTATATGCAGACCATGAATCAAAGGTGGTTTCATTCTCTTTAATAATATGTATATTAGTTCTTTTTAAAGAATCACAGCTTAAAGTTTGCCCAGTAGATACGATGTAGTCTTTGAGAACATCAAATGATAATGTTTGGTGTATCGGCGCTCGCGAGGAAACACGACCAATAATATATCCAATTTGCAAAGACCAATCGACTAATTCAGGCTCACCTATCCAAAAATCTTCACTTTTATTTTCATCAATCAAATAGTCATTGAGCTCAAGCTCAAGCACTTCACATAATGTTTTATCTTTTATTTTGCTAATATTATCAATCCATTCAAATTCTTTGGGCAGTTTGCTTTTGAACTTCTTCAATGCTTCATCTAGAATGCTTCGGATGGAGTTAATGCCTAGTGGTGGCACAATCGTCAGAGAATCCTTACCAGTGACAATTTCGCCAAATATTTCAACATTAGATTTTCCTGTTAGAGTAGATAATATTTCCAATTCGGAATCTATATTAAGCGACGATATATCAACTTCTTTAGCTGATTGGTTTCGTGTATTTAATGGCGTATCTTGATAGTTGCTTTTATCAAGACTTTTTAACTTATCAGGATCAACTGAATTCAGCGTTACTCTCAACCCAAAATCTCTTTCTATACTATCTTTCTTTACCTTGTGATGACCGCCACCAAAGGTCATGAGAAAGATATATCCGTCGAAAGATAAAACTATTACAGCGGTTTCACTCTGACACTTTGAAAAATCCTCATAGCTAACATTACTTTGAGAGCTAATGATATAATTAACCCAATCAGGATATTTGGCAGGTTTAGGCTGGTGAATATATATATAAGATTCAGTGCCAGGTATATCCAAAGGTATTGCCCGCTTCATCCTATCAAGATCAAGTATATGATTATGGTCAATGATCCCCTTTTTAACTAGAAATATAGATAATCTCTGTTTCATTGTCATACCTTCCTTGACCATGTCAACTATCGATTATATCATCAGAAAAAAAATGTCAATAAAGAGTTAAATTGCCAATGAAAAAATGTGATCCATCTAAAAAACAATTACAACTTAAGTGAAATTTTGGTGATTTGACGAAAGTTACAAAATCATTTGGAACTCAAATAATTTTTACCCTATAACTTTGCAAAATCATAAGGCCCTATGTGATTCCCCTGATTCGCATCAAGATAATCAGCCCACCACTGTACCATTAACCTTCGTTCATCCAGATGCTCAGATGTGTGGATATAAGCTGCACGTACGTTATTCCGCTCCGAGTGACTCAACTGCCGCTCTATAGCGTCATCGCTCCATAACCCTGACTCACCGAGCGCACCACGCGCCATCGTCCTAAAACCATGCCCACAAACTTCAGTTTTTGTATCATACCCCATCGCTCGCAAAGCGCTATTTACAGTGTTTTCACTCATTACCTTCGTGGCGTCGTGATCCCCCGGAAAAAGCAGCTTTTTATCCCCACTTATCTGCTTTAACTGGTTTAGCAAAATCATCGCCTGCCGGCTAAGCGGAACGATATGCTCCTCTTTCATCTTCATCCCACGGTACGAGTAACGCACACCTTTAATTTCTTCTCGTTTTGCAGGTACGCGCCAGAGAGATTTATCGAAGTCGAACTCATCCCAACGCGCGAAACGTAACTCACTGGAACGCACAAAAGTGAGTAAAGAAAGCTCGACTGCGATCCGCGTCATTACACGGCCACGATATGCTGCAAGACGAGCAAGAAACTCAGGGAATCGGCTAGAGGGTAAAGCGGGGTAATGTCGCGCTTTGGTTGTCGAAAGCGCACCGGCCATATCACTGGCTGGATTTGAGTCGATGTAATCGTTCTGTACGGCATAACGCATAATGGCCGTAACACGCTGTTGCAGGCGCTGAGCAACATCATGCTTACCACTGGCATCAACTTTTTTAATCGGGGCTAACAGGTGACTAGTTTTGAGCTGGCGAATGTCGGACGAACCAATATGAGGGAAAATATAAAGCTCAAGATAGCGAAGTACACGCGATCGATGATCTTCACTCCAGCGCTTGTTACTAGCATGCCATTCACGAGCGATAGTTTCGAATGTATATGCCCCCGAATTCTCGGCCTGAGCCTCTTTCTGTTCTGCTTTAGGGTCAATGCCCTGCACTAACAGCTTTTTGGCTTCATCGCGCTTTGCCCTAGCCTGAGCCAGAGTCACGGTAGGCCAGACACCAAAAGCGAGGCGATCTTCTTTTTTGTCTGAGGGGCGTCTGTATTTCATGCGCCAGTATTTAGCACCCTTGGCCGAAACCTCGAGATACAAACCGCCGCCATCGGCCAATTTGTAGGTTTTGTCTTTTGGCTTTGCGGTCTCGACCTGTCTGGCGTTGAGCTTCATTTGGGGGCACATTTCTAATCGAAGTTAAGATGCCCCCAATTATGCCCCCAATAACATCCGGATTTCAACGGACTATCTCGGACAACTCAGGACGTTAAAATCGCTGCAAGCATTGATTTTAAAGGGATAATTGGACATTCTCGGATGGTCTTGGAAATGCTAATGGTGCCGAAGGCCGGACTCGAACCGGCACGTATTTCTACGGTTGATTTTGAATCAACTGCGTCTACCGATTTCGCCACTTCGGCACTGAAGGGGATGCGGAAACGTTGTGGATTATACCTGTCGCGCGCCGCCATGCAAGCGGCGACACGCTAAACCCGCGCTAAGTGCCCAAAAAACCAGCGCCCTTCATCAATCCAGCTCCGAAACCGCCAGCCGAATCACCCTCGCCGCCTTCTGCTCCGGCAGCGCCAGCACCTTCGCCCACATCTCCTGCACCATATTGCAGGAGAGCTTCTCTTTGCCCACCGCGTTCTCCGGCATCTGCAGCAACTGGATGTCCTCGCCGTACTTATCGGCAAGTTCCTTCATAATGGGTCGGACATCCACGATAGCCGCCTCGCGTTCGGCCGGGGTCACGGTGTGGCTGTTTTTGCCGTAGGCTGCGCGCATCATGTCGGCGTCGGCCTGCATACGGCGGGACATCATCTGTTGATCGAGCACGCGCATCGGGTTGACGCCGCCTTTCACCGCTGGGTAGAGGAAGCGGAAACAGGCGTCGTCACTCACCTTCTGGATGGCGGCAGTCTGCTCCATGTTGACCTTCATATATTCCACCACGTTGGCGTCCGGGGCATGCTGCAGGCGTGACATCTGCAGGGTCAAAATCTGCGGCTGGATGACGTCGATAATGTGCTGTTCAGACTCGCCCGCTTTCTGCATGGTGAGAATCTGCTCGCGGATGCGTTTCTGGAACGCGGGTTCCTGCTCTTTAATCACCTGCCAGGCGGGCATCGTGTTGAGGGTGGTATCAAGCTGCTGTTCGGGGGTGCGCTGCATACGCTGTTTGTCGAAGTACACCCAGAACGCCACGGCGGCGGCCGCGACGACGACAATGACAATACGGGTCCACGTTTTATTCATCTCGCATCCTTATCCTTGAGTTGTGCCGGTTTACACCGGCACGCCACTGTGGAAGCGAAACTCGTTGTCCGGTGTCGAGATAAGTGTGGCTTCAATTTCGCCAAAAAGCTTTATGCGAGGTGAGATATCGTTATCGCTCACCTGCTGGGCCAGCGTCAGGTAGTCCTGATAATGGCGCGCTTCCGAGCGCAGCAGCGAGAGATAGAACTTCTGCAAATCATCGTCGAGGAACGGGGCCAGCGCGGCGAAGCGTTCGCAGGAACGGGCTTCGATGTACGCGCCGCAGATCAGCTTGTCGATCAGCGTCAGCGGTTCGTGAGTGCGTACTTCTTTCAGCATTCCTTTGGCGTAGCGGCTGGCGGCGATTTTGACGTACTGAATGTCGCGCGCCAGCATCGCCTCGCGCACCTGCCAGAAGTGGTGCAGCTCCTCTTTGATCAGCAGCACCATGCTGTCGATAAGCGCCTGGCCCCACGGGTCGTCGGTTTTGGGCATCACGCTTTTGCCAATCTGCTTGTGCAGGGCGATGAAATCCGGCTCCGGGCCGTCGCGGAAGGTGAACAGTTCGTAGGGTTTGAGCCAGTCGAGCAGCGCGTCAGCACCGCTTTCGTCGGCAACGTATTTACGCACCAGCAGCAGCGCGGTCTGGGCGGCCTTGAGCTCGCACACCATGTGGTCGGTGAGCAGCAGCGGCAGGTTCGCCGGGTCACGGGCTTTATCAATCCATGCTTGCGGGGTCGGGCACTGGAGGAAGTTGAGTACGGGGGCGAGTATCTGCGGGTAATCCATGTTTAAACCTTGAAAGCGGCAGCATGCACTGCCGCTTGAACGCTATTAGTGACGCACGCCGTCGTCGTCTTCGTCGATGTAATCTTCGTCGTCGCCTTCTTCGCCGTCTTCACCGTTTGGATCTTCGAAGTAGGTTCCCCAGCCGTCGTATTCCACGTCGAACTTCTCGGCCAGGTTCATCAGCTGTTCAACCTGTGCGTCGATAAGCTCCGCCTTCAGCGCGCCTTCGCTCAGGATGTCGCAGCAGATGACGGTGTCGCCCTCTTCCACTTCCAACTCTTCCGGCTCGGTCACTTCGTAACCCAGTTTGAAGGCTTCCACCGCCATTTTTTCCAGCGCGTCGAAATCATCCGCAGAGAAATGGTGCTCGATGGTGTACAGCGCGTCCGGATCGCTACCGTCTTCCAGCAGCTCTTCAATAATCAGACGCGTCTCTTCGCGTTGCTCTTCCAGGTGTTCCGGGTTTGCCATGGCTCAATCCTCTTTAAAGTGCGGCAGATACTTCTATTTTCACACACGGACGTGTTTGCCTCCACCTTTGTGAGAAAGATTTGTTAAACGGGGTTGCAAATGAATAATTACACATATAAAGTGAATTTTAATTCAATAAGTGGCGTTCGCCATGTGAGGATAAAATGTCTGATTTGTACAAGAAACACTTTCTGAAATTACTCGACTTTACCCCTGCACAGTTCACTTCTCTGCTGACTCTTGCCGCACAACTCAAAGCCGATAAAAAAAATGGCAAGGAAGTACAAAAGCTTACCGGTAAAAACATCGCGCTCATCTTCGAAAAAGACTCAACCCGTACACGATGCTCTTTCGAAGTTGCCGCATTTGACCAGGGCGCACGCGTCACGTATTTAGGGCCGAGCGGCAGCCAGATTGGGCATAAAGAATCAATTAAAGATACCGCACGCGTGCTTGGCCGTATGTACGATGGCATTCAGTACCGTGGTCACGGTCAGGAAGTGGTTGATACCCTGGCACAGTATGCGGGCGTGCCGGTGTGGAACGGGCTGACCAACGAGTTCCACCCGACGCAGCTGCTGGCGGACCTACTGACCATGCAGGAGCACCTGCCGGGCAAAGCGTTTAACGAGATGACGCTGGTTTATGCAGGCGATGCGCGCAACAACATGGGCAACTCGATGCTCGAAGCCGCGGCGCTGACCGGGTTGGATCTGCGTCTGGTGGCCCCAAAAGCCTGCTGGCCGGAAGAGAGCCTGGTGGCAGAGTGCAGCGCGCTGGCCGCGAAGAACGGCGGGAAGATCACTCTGACGGAAGATGTGGCAGCAGGCGTGAAAGGCGCGGACTTCATCTACACCGACGTATGGGTGTCGATGGGCGAAGCCAAAGAGAAGTGGGCGGAGCGGATTGCGTTGCTGCGGAGCTATCAGGTGAATAGCCAGATGATGGCGCTGACCGGCAACCCGAACGTGAAGTTCCTGCACTGTCTGCCGGCGTTCCATGACGACCAGACTACCCTCGGCAAGCAGATGGCGAAAGAGTTCGATCTGCACGGCGGGATGGAAGTGACGGACGAGGTGTTTGAGTCGGCGGCGAGCATTGTGTTCGACCAGGCGGAAAACCGGATGCATACGATTAAGGCGGTGATGGTGGCGACGCTTGGGGAGTGATTGGGTCCTCTGCGCGCTGGTGCCCTCACCCCAGCCCTCTCCCACGGGGAGAGGGAGAACACCCAACCCGTAGGCCCGTGCAAGCGTAGCGCCGCCGGGCGAATCAGGCGGCGCTGCGGCCTGATGCCCTCACCCCGGCCCTCTCCCACGGGGAGAGGGAGAAAACCCGGCCTGTAGGCCCGTGCAAGCGAAGCGCCGCCGGGCGAATCAGGCGACGATGCGGCCTGATGCCCTCGAGAGGGAGAACATCGGCTCCATTTCATTGATTTTTCACCCCGAAAAAGGTACGTTTTCGCCTTAATTCCAGCGTGGACATACCAGCATTATGCCGATTATTCAGTCTGTTGAACGTGCGTTGCAGATCCTCAACCTGTTCAACGAGCAGGCCACCGAGCTTAAGATCACCGACATTAGCAAACTGATGGGGCTGAGCAAGAGTACCCTCCACTCGCTGCTGAAAACCCTGCAGCTTCACGGCTATATCGATCAGAACCCGGAGAACGGTAAGTATCGCCTCGGCATGAAGCTGGTCGAGCGCGGTCATTTTGTCGTGGGCTCCATCGATATTCGTCAGAAGGCGAAAGGCTGGCTGACGGAGCTGTCCCAGCGGACCGGGCAGACCACCCACCTGGGGATCCTGGACGGGCGTGAAGGGGTCTATATCGAGAAGATTGAAGGCAAGCTGGCCGCCATCGCCTATTCGCGCATCGGCCGCCGCCTGCCAGTTCATGCCACCGCCATCGGCAAGGTGTTGATTGCCTGGCTGGGCGAGCCCGAGCTGAACGCCCTACTGGAGGGCTATCAGTACACCACCTATACCCCATCCACTCTTGCCTCTCGCGAAGCCTTAATGAGCGCCCTGGCGCAGACCCGCGAGCAGGGTTTTGCCCTGGACCGTGAAGAGAACGAGCAGGGCGTGCGCTGCGTGGCAGTGCCGGTGTGGAACCACGAGTCCCGCGTCATCGCCGCCCTGAGCCTGTCGACGCTGACCTCCCGCGTGGACGACGCCGAGCTGGCTAATTTCCGCGAGCAGCTTCAGCAGGCCGGGCTCCAGCTCTCACGCGCGCTGGGCTACCCGGCCTGAGCCGTTAAACCGGCTCGTAGGTGAAGTAGTCGAAGTCCGCATAGCAGCCGTCGCCGCTGATGTCCTCGCAGTGCAGCCCCACAAACGCGCCGGTGAAGAAGCCGCGCCCGCCGATGTAGTCATCCGACAGTTTCCACGCCTCATACGTTACCGGCACGGCGTGCCACGTCTCGCCGTCGAACGAGTAGCTGTAGCGGTAGACCAGCGTATCCACGTCCACGCGCAGCCAGACGCTCTCCGCATGTTCCGGCACCGGAATCGGCTGCTCATGCAGCGGCCACGACGGCACGTTGTGGTCGAGCTGAATAACCTTGATGGTTCTGCCCTGCCCCTCCTCGTAGTCCACAAAGCAGTAGCTCCAGTTTTTGCTGTTGTAGTAGCAGGTCAGCCCCGCGCTCTGCTGGAAGTGGACCGGCGAGAACTGCATCCGCGTTTCTGAGCGGAAAGCGAAGTGCTGCCAGCGGCGCGCCACGGTCGACTGGGTGAAGGTCGAGTTGAGCGAGTCGTTGCCGTAGAGCCGTAAGTAGCCCGGCCGCACGGTGAGCGAGCCGAGGGTGTCGTCGAACGGAATGCGCAGGGTCTGCAGCTCCGGGTCGAGCGAACCGGAGTCAAAATCTTCCCGCCAGTTGCCCTGAACGGCAGCGGGCTGTTCCACCACCTGTGGGCCTTTTACGGTCAGCTGCGCGTGCTTGCCGCCTTCCACGTACGGCCAGCCGTCGCGCCACTCAATGCGGGCGATGCCGGTCTCGCGCCCCAGCGGGCAGTAGCCACGCCCGCCGGAGGCCAGCAGCGGCACGCCGGGCAGGCGCAGCGGGCGGCTGGTGAGGTAGGCCATGTACCATTCTCCCGTATGGGTCTGCAGCAGCGAGCCGTGCCCGCTCTTCTGCAGCGGGTTCTCCGGCAGGTGCCAGCTGGTCATCATCGTCACGTTCGGGTGCAGCTCGTACGGTCCGTCGATGTTTTTGGAACGCAGCACCACGACGGCGTGCTCGTAGCTGGTGCCGCCCTCGGCGACCATCAGGTAGTACCATCCCGCGTGGCGATACAGGTGCGCCCCTTCGGTGTAGCAGAGCGGCGTGCCGGTAAACAGGGTTTTGCGCTCGGGCGAGAGCGTCCCGGTCTGCGGGTCAAACGCCTGCATCACAATGGTATTGTGCGGGTTGCTGTGGTGGCGCGGCCCCCACGGACGGTAGAGGTAATATTTGCGGCCATCGTCGTCGTGGAACAGGGACGGGTCGAACCCGCCGTTGCCCATCGGGATCGGCTCGCTCCATGGCCCCTCAATGGACGGCGCGGTGACGAGGAAGTTGCGGCCGTTTTTCCATGGCGAATCAACAATTTTCACGTCGGTGTAGAGCAGCCAGAATTTGCCGTCGGCGTAGCTCAGGCACGGCGCCCAGATACCGCCTGAGTCCGGGTCGCCCTTCATGTCCAGCATCGACACGCGGTCCAGCGGGGTGCTGACCAGCGACCAGTTTTTCAGGTCGCGGGAGTGGTAGATGCGCACGCCGGGGAACCACTCGAAGGTCGAGGTGGCGATGTAGTAGTCCTCGCCCTGGCGGCACAGGGACGGGTCCGGGTTGAAGCCGGTGAGTATCGGGTTAGTGATTTCCATGTTGCCTCCGGTTAATGGGATGCTGCTGTCGCAGCGTCGGGAACGACCTCGCCCTGCGCCGCGCGGTGCTTGATCAGCTGCTGGCTGATGGCCTCCACGCGGGCGTCGGTGAGCTTGTAGAACGACAGCATGATGAACATGCCCGCGTAGAGCACCACCGGCACCACGCAGAACAGAATTTTGATGGTGGTCAGCACCTCGACCGGCTGCACGCTGCTGCTGGCGGAGTAGTTCACATACGCCAGGATCCAGCCCACCACCGCTCCGCCAATCGCCAGGCCAATCTTCAGGCTGAACAGGTAGGTGGAGAACACCAGCCCGTCGAGGCGGCGACCGCTGCGGCTCTCCTCGTAGTCCACCACGTCAGAGGCCATCAGCCACTGCAGCGGCGTGGTGGTGTTGAAGACGAACAGGAACAGAATGTTGAGGGCAAAAATCAGCGCGATGTGCTCGGCCGGGGTGACGAAAATCAGCAGACTAATCAGAGAGTAGGCGACGATGATCCACTTGAAGGCGGTGACGCGGTCGAAGCGCCCCAGCAGGCGGGAGGAGCAGAGCGAGCCGAACATAGTGGCGAGGCTGCCGTAGAGTAAGAACTGGGTCGCCATCTCCGGGTGATCCATCACGTATTTCACGAAATAGAGCGTCGCCCCGCCGCGCACCACGTTGGAGCAGGTCGCCATCATCTTGAACGCGCACATGATGCGCCACTGGCCGTTGCCCAGCAGCAGCTTAAGATCTTTCGCCACCGACGAGCCCGGCTGCACCTCAAAGGTGTAGCGCTCTTTGGTGGTAAAGAAGCAGACGTAGAGCAGCACCACGCCGCTCAGGCCCAGCACGCACATGGCACCGAAATAGCCCACCTGCTCGTTCCCTTTACCGATGATGCTCACCAGCGGCAGCGCGATGCCGCTGATGGCGAGCGAGCCCGCCGCCGCCAGGAAGAAGCGCCAGGACTGCAGGGCGTGACGCTCTTTCGGGTCGGCGGTGATGACGCCCGGCATGGCGCAGTACGGGACGTTAACGAAGGTGTAAACCAGGGTCAGGAGAATGTAGGTTACGCAGGCGTAGATGATCTTGCCCTGCGCGGAAAAGTCCGGCGTGTAGAAGGTCAGCACGCAGACGATGCCGAACGGGATGGCGCCCCACAGCAGGAATGGGCGGAACTGGCCGTGCCGCGTGCGGGTGCGGTCTACCAGCAGCCCCATCAGCGGGTCGGTCACGGCGTCGAGCACGCGGGAGACCAAAAACAGCGTGCCCATAATCCCCGCCGACAGGCCGAAGACGTCGGTGTAGAAGTAGGCCAGCAGGAACATCGTAGCCTGCCAGACGAAGCCGCAGGCGGTGTCACCCAGCCCGTAGCCAATTTTGTCTTTCATGGTTAATTGCGTCATCAGAATTACACCCTTATGTAGTGTGCTGAATTACAACATCGTGTTAATGGAGTGTAATGAGCTGTTCAATTAACCAGCAATGGTCATATCTTATTTCTGAATTACGTTATTTTGCTTTTGTGACGCCACCGATATATCGCAAAATATTGTTTATATTAATAAATAACAGGAACAGCAAAGCCACCCGCGGAATATTTCCCGCAGGCGTTTTTATCTCAGAAAATAATTAAATGCCGAGCGCTTTTTTACCGGCGTTAATTACCTCAATGATTTTATCGGTGTCATAAATACAGCCTTTCCAGGTGCCGCCGCTCACCGACTGCAGCGCCGCCCACAGCCGGGTATCGTCCGGCAAAAAGTCGTGGGCGTGCAGGTCCGGGTGCGTCGGCCTGACTGCCAGCTCGCGCGCCCCCTCTTCCGGCGTCAGCGGGTTGTCCGCCGTGCCGATAAAGTTCACGCTGCCAGTTAACGTCAGACGATCCACGGCAATCTCGATGATGTCGTTATCGCGCAGCTTGCCAATCGGCCCGCCCGCCAGCGCCTCCGGCGACACGTGGCCGAAGCAGGCGCCCGTCGACACGCCCGAGAAGCGCGCATCGGTGATTAACGACACCGTCTTGCCCCACGAGATGTGTTTGAGCGCGGAGGTGAGCTGGTAGGTCTCTTCCATGCCGGTGCCGGACGGCCCCCCGCCGATCACCACCATGATATCGCCCTGCTTAATCTCTTCCCGCTTGATGGCCTTGATCGCCTGTGCTTCCGAGACAAACACCCGCACCCGGCCGGTGTGGCGGTACATGCCATCGTCATCCACCACCGACGGGTCGATCGCCGTGGCCTTGATCACCGACCCTTCCGGCGCGATGTTGCCCGTCGGGAAGCAGACCGTCGATGTCAGCCCTTTCGCTTTTGCCTTCTCCGGCGGCAGGATCACGTCATCCGGATCCACGCCGTCGTGCTCGCGCAGGCACTGGCGGAAGCGCGCCCGGCGCTCGGACGCCTGCCACCAGTCGAGGTTCTCGCCCACCGTCTGGCCGGTGACGGTCATCGCATCAAGATGCAGCAGGCCGAGATCGCGCAGATGGAGCATCACCTCCGGCACGCCGCCCGCGAGGAACGCGCGCACGGTCGGATGATAGTCCGGGCCGTTGGGCAGCACGCTTACCAGGCGAGGCACCCTGCGGTTAACGCGCGTCCAGTGTTCAACGTCCGGAATAGCGCAGCCCGCCGCGTGGGCGATGGCCGGAATGTGCAGCAGTAAATTGGTGGAGCCGCCGAACGCCGCGTGGATCACCATGGCGTTTTCTATGGCTTTGTCGGTGAGGATATCGCGCGTGGCGATGCCGCGGTTATCCAGCTCGCTCACCGCCCGCGCCGACTGGCGGGCGATCTCCAGCCACACCGCCTGTCCGGACGGCGCCAGCGCAGAATGCGGCAACGCCAGGCCCAGCGCCTCCGCGACCACCTGCGAGGTGCCCGCCGTGCCGAGGAACTGACACCCGCCGCCCGGCGATGCGCAGGCGCGACAGCCAAGCTCGGCGGCCTCCTGCAGGGAGAGTTCGTGGTTGGCAAAGCGCGCGCCGATGGTCTGGACCTTGCCCGCATCTTCGCCGACGGTCGGCGGCAGCGTTGCCCCGCCCGGTACCAGAATGGTCGGCAGGTCGTGCATTGCGGCCAGCGCAATCATGGTGGCGGGCAGCCCTTTATCGCAGGTCGCTACGCCGATCACCGCCCGACGCGTCGGCAGGGAGCGGATCAGGCGGCGAAACACGATCGCCGCGTCGTTGCGGTACGGCAGGGAATCAAACATGCCGTGCGTGCCCTGAGAACGGCCGTCGCACGGATCGCTGACGAAGGCCGCAAACGGGATCCCGCCGTTGCGCGTGATCTCCTTCGCCGCCGCCTGCATCTGCATGCCGATCTCCCAGTGCCCGGTGTGGTAGCCCAGCGCGACCGGGCGTCCATCTCCGGCGCGGATGCCGCCCTGGGTGCCGATAATCAGCACCTCTTTGCCGGTGAGCTTGTTGGCATCCCAGCCCATCCCGGCGTTCTGCGTCATACCGAACAGGTTGCCGCTGGGAGATTCCATCAGCATCTGCGGGGTCAGCGGCAGTGCGCCTTGTGGCCCCGCCGCGTGGGTGATCACCGCATAAAACGCATCGTCCTGTGGGGTGAAAATTTTCTCGATGGTCATGGTTATCGTCCGGCTCAGCAAAGCTTAAGCTGTTGCAGCAGGGTTTTCAGCTGCGCCTTACGCGGCTCGTCCAGCGCAGAGGCGGGCGGCAGCACGTGCGTGGAAATCGGGCGGCCGCAGAGCACTATCGCCTCTTTAATGACGTTCACAAACGGCGTATCCAGCTGATACATCTGCGGTATTTGCAGTAAGGTCTGATGATACTCAGCCGCTTTCGCCACGTCTTTCTCCCGCCAGGCTTTCAGAAGATTCACCGACACCTGCGGCGCAAAGTTGCCGCTGGCCGAGATCGCCCCGTCGCCGCCGAGCAGCAGGGTATTAAACAGATGGTCATCGTAGCCGCAGAGCACGGTGAAGTGCGGATGTGCGGCTTTGACGGTGTGGATCATGCTGCGCAGGTGGGCGACGGAGTCGATGGTATCTTTAATGCCGACGATGTTGCTGCGCGAGTCGGCCAGGGTTTTGACCAGCGCTGGCGTCAGATCCTGCCCGGTCAGCGCCGGGAAGTTATAGAGCATCACCGGCAGGGTGACGCTGTCGGCCACCTGCTCGAAATAGCGGATCAGGTTCGCTTCCGACACTTTCCAGTAGTAGGGGTTAATCACCACGATGCCGTCCGCGCCCGCCTGCTGCGCGTGCTGGCTCAGCTCAATGGTTTCCCGGGCGTTGGTGCCGCCGGTGCCGATCAGCACCGGCACGCGACGATCGACGTGATCGATAGCAAAGCGGGCAATGGTTTTACGCTCTTCGCCGCTGAGCTGGGAGAACTCGCCGCCGCTGCCCAGGAAGAACAGACCGTCAACGCCTGCCTTGATGAGATCGTCGATCAGCGCGGCGGTGCCCTGCTTATCGAGCTGGCCGTCGGCGGTAAAGATGGTGGAGACAGGGGGAATGATTCCCGTGAACAACGCGGACTGCGGCATGAGATCTCCTTGTTGAATCATTTTGTTCTACATTATAGAACAGCGTTCATTAATTTAACGATCATACTATGACGCAGAAAAAGCGCAGGTAAATGGGAGATGAGGAGGGAGTGCGGGAAGTTTAAGCTGGATCACATTATGCGTGGGTGCGGTCTGGTGCCCTCACCCTAGCCCTCTCCCACAGGGAGAGGGGACTTTTACACCCTCTCCCTCTGGGAGAGGGCCGGGGTGAGGGAAAATTACTCCACCAGCATTTTAACGACCACTTTCCTGACCTTAGCAGGCGCCCCCACCGCGCACAGCGGCTTGTGCACTTCGCCCGGCCAGAACACCACAAAATCCCCTTCGCTCAGCACCACGGTTTTCTCCTGCTCACCTTCCGGCAGAAACGCGATGTCTTTATCCGCCAGCCAGTCTGTGTCCGGTGTGCCGTGCGGCAGAGTGCTGAAGGTCATCCCTTCTTGCCCCTTCATAATGATCTGGATATCCAGATAACGCGCGTGGTACTCGGCGCGGCGCTCGGCGAACGGCTGGGTCATGTCTTCCGAGACCAGATAAAACAGGTTGTTGCCGTCGATATCATGCTTGCCCAGTGGAGTGGCGTCGGTGACGTGGGCTTTAACGTGTTCAATGGCCTGGCGCAATTCGTCAGGGAGCCAGGATTGCAGATGGTGGATGTTGCCGATAAGCATAAACAAACCCTCAATATAAAACATCGTTTCATTTTAATCTTTTATACGAGAATTCTCACTGCCATACCACCGCTTTCTCGACAGGTTTTGCGCCAGCGCATGTTTATCGGGAAATGTGTTAATTTGCTGTTAAGCCCTCGCAGACATTTATGCAGTCGTTATGCATAACCTCAGATCTTCATTGTCACGGCATCGCGCTAACTCACTGATCGTATGGCGTTAACAACAAAACTCTCTCCGGGCTCACACTTTATCATTTTGATAATTTGCTATTAAATCCCATAATTATTTATTGATTTTCCTTAAGTTAAAAATAGTTAATTGCTAATACTGCATAGCCATTCCGCTAATGATTTTTATTCATTTAAAATCAACTAGATAACAAAACATTTCAAATGATTAAATTCCACAAAATAATAACAACTTCAAATAACCCCAGCGTATCCTGCTTAGCTATTCACCCGGCAATTATATCCAATTAATCATTATCTGATGCGAATCATGCAAATGAAAACAAACCGCTTAATATCCAGTTTCACGTGAGCGATATCACAATACGGATTATTTAACCGCCTAGTATGAACCTCGAAATCAATTGAGCTTAGCCGCCATGGAAATAATCACATCACATGGCGCATGCCCTTTTTATTCTGAAAAACAGTTAAAGGAATAATTATGGAAAAGCATTACGTCGGTTCTGAAATTGGTCAATTGCGTAGCGTTATGCTGCACCGTCCAAATTTAAGTCTGAAACGTTTAACGCCGTCGAACTGTCAGGAATTACTCTTCGATGATGTGCTCTCGGTTGAACGGGCGGGTGAAGAGCATGATATTTTCGCAAACACACTGCGCGAGCAGGGTGTGGAAGTCCTGCTGTTGACAGACCTTCTCACTCAAACGCTTGATATTGCAGAAGCAAAAGCCTGGCTTCTCGAAACCCAAATCTCTGACTACCGCCTCGGGCCAACCTTTGCAGGTGATGTGCGCGGCTGGCTGGCGGATATGCCGCACCGTGAACTGGCGCGCCGGTTAAGCGGCGGATTAACCTACGGTGAAATTCCGGCAGCCATTAAAAATATGGTGGTAGATACCCACACAGCGAATGATTTTATTATGAAGCCGCTGCCTAACCATTTATTTACTCGCGACACTTCCTGCTGGATTTATAACGGCGTGTCCATTAACCCAATGGCTAAACCGGCTCGCCAGCGTGAAACCAATAACCTGCGGGCCATATATCGCTGGCATCCTGCGTTTGCCGACGGTGATTTTATTAAGTATTTCGGTGACGAGAATATTAATTACGATCACGCGACATTAGAAGGTGGCGATGTATTAGTGATTGGACGCGGTGCGGTATTAATTGGCATGTCAGAACGCACCACCCCGCAGGGCGTGGAGTTTCTGGCCAACAGCCTGTTTAAACACCGCCAGGCCGAGCGCGTGATCGCCGTTGAATTGCCAAAACACCGCTCCTGCATGCACCTCGACACCGTGATGACCCACATCGACGTGGACACCTTCTCCGTCTACCCGGAAGTGGTGCGCAAAGATGCCCAGTGCTGGACGCTCACCCCGGACGGACGCGGCGGTCTGCTGCGTACTCAGGAAACCGACCTGCTCCACGCCATCGAAAAAGCCCTCGGCATTAACCAGGTGCGCCTGATCACCACCGGCGGCGATGCCTTTGAGGCCGAACGTGAACAGTGGAACGACGCCAATAACGTTCTGACCATCCGCCCGGGCGTGGTGATTGGTTACGAGCGCAACGTCTGGACCAACGAGAAGTACGACAAAGCGGGCATCACCGTGCTGCCGATCCCGGGTGACGAACTCGGACGCGGTCGCGGCGGCGCGCGCTGCATGAGCTGCCCACTGGAACGTGACGGAATTTAAAGGAGCCATCATGGAACAAAAACCCACTCTGGTTGTGGCGCTTGGCGGTAACGCGTTACTGAAACGCGGCGAACCGCTGGAAGCGGAGATCCAGCGCCAGAACATTGAGCAGGCCGCCCGCACCATCGCCGGGCTGACGGAGCAGTGGCGCGTGGTACTGGTTCACGGCAACGGCCCGCAGGTCGGGCTGCTGGCATTGCAGAACAGCGCCTACGACAAAGTCACGCCCTACCCGCTGGACGTTCTCGGCGCCGAAAGCCAGGGAATGATCGGCTACATGCTCCAGCAGGCGCTGAAAAACAATCTTCCCCAGCGCGAGGTGAGCGTGCTGCTCACCCAGGTAGAGGTGGATGCCGCCGACCCGGCATTCAGCAATCCGACCAAGTACATCGGCCCGGTGTACAGCGAAGCCCAGGCGAAAACGCTGGCTGCGGAAAAAGGCTGGGTGTTTAAGGCCGACGGCAGCTACGTCCGCCGCGTCGTTCCCTCCCCGCAACCCAAACGCATCGTCGAGAGCGACGCGATTACGGCACTTATCCAGCGCGATCACCTGGTGATCTGTAACGGTGGCGGCGGCGTGCCGGTGGTGGAAAACGCCAATGGCTATCGCGGCATTGAAGCGGTGATCGACAAAGACCTCTCCGCCGCGCTGCTGGCGCGCCAGATCGAGGCCGATGCCCTGCTGATCCTTACCGATGCCGACGCGGTGTATCTCGACTGGGGCAAACCGACCCAGCGCCCGCTGGCACAGGTAACGCCGGCACTGCTCAGAGGCATGCAGTTCGACGCTGGTTCGATGGGACCAAAAGTGGCCGCCTGCCGCGAGTTTGTTGAAACCTGCAACGGGATTGCCGGGATCGGTGCGCTGGCTGACGGCGCGGAGATCCTCGCGGGCGAGAAAGGCACGTTAATTCGCAACTAATTCAAATTTCAAAAAGGATTTACCCATGACCATCAACCTGAAAAACCGCAACTTCCTGAAACTGCTGGACTACACCCCTGCAGAGATCCAGTACCTGATCGACCTTGCCATCGAACTCAAGGCCGCCAAAAAAGCCGGACGTGAAAAGAAAACCCTGGTCGGGAAAAACATCGCCCTGATCTTTGAAAAAACCTCCACCCGCACCCGTTGTGCCTTTGAAGTCGGCGCGTTTGACCAGGGCGCACAGGTCACTTATCTCGGCCCAAGCGGCTCGCAGATCGGCCATAAAGAGTCGATGAAAGATACCGCCCGCGTGCTGGGCCGCATGTACGACGGTATTGAGTATCGCGGCTACGGCCAGGCGATTGTCGAGGAGCTGGGCGAGTACGCGGGCGTACCGGTGTGGAACGGCCTGACCGACGAGTTTCACCCGACCCAAATCCTCGCTGACCTGATGACCATGCTTGAGCATGCGCCAGGGAAAACCCTGCCGGAGCTGAGCTTTGCCTATCTGGGCGACGCGCGGAACAACATGGGCAACTCTCTGATGGTTGGCGCAGCCAAGATGGGGATGGATATCCGCCTCGTGGCACCGAAATCTTTCTGGCCGGAAGCGGGGCTGGTTGAGCAGTGCCGCGCCATCGCCAAAGAAACTGGCGCGCGCATCACCCTCACGGATGACGTGGAAGAAGGCGTTCAGGGGACCGATTTCCTCTACACCGACGTGTGGGTCTCCATGGGTGAACCGAAAGAGGCATGGGCCGAGCGCGTCAGCCTGATGAAGCCTTACCAGATTAACGCTCAGGTGATGAAAGCCACTGGCAACCCGAACGTCAAGTTCATGCACTGCCTGCCGGCGTTCCACAACGAGCACACCAAAGTGGGCCGTGAAATCGAGATGGCTTACGGCCTGAAAGGGCTTGAGGTGACGGAAGAGGTCTTTGAATCACCGAACTCTATCGTCTTTGACGAAGCAGAAAACCGCATGCACACCATTAAAGCGGTCATGGTGGCGACACTCGGCGACTAATCACCGCCCGGCGCACCACGGGGTGCGCCGGGTTCAGGAGAACATCATGGGCAAGTTCAAGTTTCCCTCCGCTTACACCATTCTCTTTTTTCTGATTGCCGTTGTGGCGGCGCTGAGCTGGGTTGTTCCGGCCGGTCAGTACCAGATGGCGATGAATGAAACCCTTGGCAAAGAAGTCCCGATTGCCGGAACGTACGCGCACGTGGCGGCGCACCCACAGGGGCTGGTTTCCGTCCTGATGGCCCCCATTGCCGGGCTGTACGATCCCGTGTCCGGTCAGGCTGGGGCAATCGACGTGGCGCTGTTTATCCTGATCATCGGGGGTTTTCTCGGGATCGTCACCAAAACCGGGGCGATTGACGCCGGGATCGAACGGGTAACGACCCGCCTGCGCGGACGCGAAGAGTGGATGATCCCGATCCTGATGGCGTTGTTTGCCGCAGGCGGCACGATCTACGGCATGGCCGAAGAGTCACTGCCTTTCTATACCTTGCTGGTGCCCGTCATGCTGGCCGCCCGTTTTGATCCGGTGGTTGCCGCCTCTACCGTGCTGCTCGGGGCGGGGATCGGCACGCTCGGTTCCACCATTAACCCGTTTGCCACGGTGATCGCCGCCAACGCCGCCGGGATCCCCTTCACCCACGGTATCGCCCTGCGCGTGGCGCTGCTGGTGATCGGCTGGATCATCTGCGTGGCATGGGTGATGCGCTACGCCCGTAAGGTTCGTCAGGATCCGTCCCTCTCTATCGTCGCAGACAAACAGGAAGAAAACCGCGCCCATTTTCTCGGCAACAAGGGTGAACAGTCGCTGGAATTTACCCCGGTGCGCAAAATCATTCTGGTGATCTTCGCCCTCGCCTTCGCGGTGATGATCTACGGCGTGGCGGTGCTGGGGTGGTGGATGGCAGAGATCTCGGCGGTGTTTCTCGCCAGCGCCATTATCGTGGGGCTTATCGCCCGTATGAGTGAAGAGGAGCTTACCTCAACCTTTATCAACGGTGCGCGAGATTTGCTGGGTGTCGCGCTGATTATCGGCATTGCGCGCGGTATCGTAGTCATCATGGATAAGGGCATGATTACCCACACCATTTTGCACAGCGCGGAAGGTCTGGTCAGCGGGTTGTCCACGGTGGCGTTTATCAACGTGATGTACTGGCTGGAAGTTGTTCTGTCGTTTCTTGTGCCTTCTTCGTCCGGCCTGGCCGTACTGACGATGCCGATCATGGCACCGCTAGCCGATTTCGCTAACGTCAACCGCGACCTGGTAGTTACGGCTTACCAGTCGGCCTCCGGCATCGTTAACCTGGTCACGCCAACCTCAGCGGTGGTGATGGGCGGGCTGGCTATCGCCCGTGTGCCTTACGTGCGCTACCTGAAATGGGTTGCGCCGCTGCTGGCGATCCTGACGGTGGTGATTATGGTGGCGCTAAGCCTGGGTGCCTTGTTGTGATTTGCCGGATGGCACTGCGCTTATCCGGCCTACGGATCGGTGCAGTGCCACCGGTTATTTCAGGAACTGATATGGGAAACATGATGGATTACGAAGCGTACTCTCCCAAAGAACAACTGCAGCTAACGGTGTGCCAGCGTCTGATCGCCGAAAAGAGCTATCTTTCACAGGAAGAAATTCGTCGCGATTTGCAGGAGAGAGGGTTTGACAGCATCAGCCAGTCGACCGTTTCGCGTCTGCTGAAATTGCTCGGCGTCATAAAAATTCGAAATGCCAAAGGGCTAAAGATTTATTCGTTGAATCCCCAACTGCGCCCTGCCCCCGATGCCGCGCGTACCGTTTCTGAAATGGTGGTGAGCGTGGAGCACAATAGCGAGTTTATCCTCATTCATACTGTCGCCGGATATGGCCGCGCGGTGGCGCGTATTCTGGATTACCACCAGTTACCGGAAATTTTAGGCGTGGTGGCCGGCAGCAGTATCGTCTGGGTCGCCCCCCGGGTGGTGAAGCGTACCGCGCTGGTGCATAAGCAAATTAATTATTTACTCAGAACGAATTAATATTCACAAAGAACCGTTTGCATTGAGTAAAGCGTGCATTAAATCGCTTGATCCGAAAATCGGGGTGCGTATAATGCCCGACAATTTGCCGGGAGGAAGCATGGTCAAGCGTGTACGACATAACGTCTTACCGCGTCTGAAATCAGACGCTGGCCTGCCGTTTTTCTTCCCGTTGCTAAACCTATTCCCAGAGCCCCTCATTTGAGGGGCTTTTTTTTGCCCGGCGTCAGGAGATAAACATGAATCCGCTTTATCAAAAACACATCATTTCCATAAACGACCTCAGCCGCGAAGAGCTGGAACTGGTTCTGGAAACCGCGGCAAAACTGAAAGCTAATCCGCAACCGGAGCTGCTGAAGCACAAGGTGATTGCGAGCTGCTTCTTTGAAGCCTCTACCCGTACGCGACTCTCCTTTGAAACGTCTATGCACCGCCTGGGCGCGAGCGTGGTCGGCTTCTCTGACAGCAGCAACACGTCGCTGGGTAAAAAAGGCGAAACGCTGGCGGATACCATTTCAGTTATCAGTACTTATGTCGACGCGATTGTCATGCGTCACCCACAGGAAGGGGCGGCGCGTCTGGCGACCGAGTTTTCCGGTGGTATTCCGGTACTGAACGCAGGAGATGGTGCCAACCAGCACCCGACGCAGACCCTGCTGGATCTGTTCACCATTCAGGAAACCCAGGGCACGCTTGAAAACCTGAACATCGCGATGGTTGGCGACCTGAAATATGGCCGTACCGTCCACTCACTGACCCAGGCGCTGGCGAAGTTTAACGGTAACCGTTTCTTCTTCATCGCCCCGGACGCGCTGGCGATGCCGCAGTACATTCTCGACATGCTGGACGAGAAAGGCATTCAGTGGAGCCTGCATGCGAGCATCGAAGAGGTGATGAGCCACGTCGATATTCTGTATATGACCCGCGTGCAGAAAGAACGTCTGGATCCGTCCGAATACGCCAACGTGAAGGCGCAGTTCGTGCTGCGTGCCAGCGACCTTGAGGGCGCGCGCGACAACATGAAGGTGCTGCACCCGCTGCCGCGTATTGATGAAATCACCACCGACGTGGATAAAACGCCGCACGCCTGGTATTTCCAGCAGGCCGGGAACGGCATTTTCGCTCGCCAGGCGTTACTGGCACTGGTTCTGAATCGCGAATTGGCTCTGTAAGGGGAAACGACAATGACACACGATAACAAACTCCAGGTTGAAGCCATCAAACGTGGCACTGTGATTGACCACATCCCTGCACAGGTGGGCTTTAAGTTACTGACGCTGTTCAAACTGACCGAGACTGACCAGCGCATCACCATCGGTCTGAATCTGCCGTCAGGCGAAATGGGTCGTAAAGACCTGATCAAGATTGAGAACACTTTCCTGACCGATGAGCAGGTAAACCAGTTATCCCTGTATGCGCCGGACGCCACCGTCAACCGCATCGACGAATATGAAGTGGTCGGCAAATCCCGTCCGAGCCTGCCGGAGCGCATCGAAAGCGTGCTGGTCTGCCCGAACAGCAACTGCATCAGTCATGCTGAGCCGGTTTCTTCCAGTTTTGCAGTGAAAAAACGCGCTGATGACATCGCACTCAAATGCAAATACTGCGAAAAAGAGTTTTCTCATTATGTGGTGCTGGCCAACTAATTGAGGTTGGTAAAGGATCCCGGCCTCCCTATAATGGCCGGGAACATTTAATCAGCTGTTATTCTGGAGAAATCATGACCAAAGTACTCGCGACGGAAAATGCACCAGCGGCTATCGGCCCATACGTTCAGGGCGTTGATCTGGGTAGCATGATTATTACCTCTGGCCAGATCCCGGTGAACCCGAAAACCGGCGCTGTGCCGGAAGACGTGGCGGCACAGGCGCGCCAGTCGCTGGAAAACGTGCAGGCAATTGTGGAATCTGCCGGTCTGAAAGTTGGCGATATCGTGAAAACCACCGTTTTCGTGAAAGATCTTAACGATTTCGCGACCGTTAACGCCACTTACGAAGCCTTCTTCACCGAGCACAACGCGACATTCCCGGCGCGCTCCTGCGTGGAAGTTGCACGTCTGCCAAAAGACGTGAAAATCGAAATTGAAGCGATTGCGGTTCGTCGCTAATTCGCTTTTTCGATAAAAAAGGCAGCCTGGCTGCCTTTTTTGTTGCCTGCTATTGGTTGCGCGTCGCGCGCAGCAGCGTCTCCAGCGGATAAACCGCCGCAATCACCACTTCATCCTGAACCTTCGCCGCGTTATCCAGCTCGCGTTGAATCGACGCAATCTCTTTATCATCCAGCGTCCCCTGACGAGCCACCAGATCCGTCAACCTCAGACCAATGGAGGCAAGCTTGTCCACCTCCTGGATAACCGGTTTTATCGCCTTCAGCTGGTAGCTATTTTCGCTTAACGCCAGCGCATCGCTGGTGTTGCTCTGCCAGCGGTTGAAGACATGACGCAGCGCGTCAGCACTTTCCGTGTCTTCGACATCGCTGACCAGACGGTCAGCCCATTTGTTCATCTGGCGCACGGTGGTGCTTTCGGCGTTCAGCGCATCGGCGAACCGGTTAAGCGGCTCAAACTGATGATAGTTTCCGGCCTGGAACTTCAGATGCTGACGCGTGTAATACTGTGCCGGCTCTACCGCCTGGGCGAGGATTTGCAGCGGCAAGGTGTCGGCATTGTTCGCCAGCCGCGTGAACTGCACCTGCTGCTGGGTATGCTGCTGCAACCCGACCGATACCGTCGACCAGCTGTCCATTGCCTGCAGACGGGTATACATGTTGTCGACATCGTTGACGTCCTGCGCGGACCACAGCCGCTCCGCCACCGCAAAAGTACGCGGCCACAAACGGATATCCAGCACCGGCGCCACCACGTTTTCCGCCCACAGCGCGGCTTCACCACCGAGCAGGTTGGCCTGATTCGCTACGTCCGGCACGACGGGCGCAATGCCTTTCGGCACGTCGTCCAGACGCGCGCCGCTAATCGGGTAGCGCGTATTCCCCACCAGGAAATAGCCGCTCAGCTTGTCGTTATCAACGGAAACCACCGGCCGCGTTTCGCCCATCCAGGTATCAACTGTAAACGTCACCTGGCTGTCATCACGCCATTCAATATCCTGCACCGCGCGACGGGACTTCCCGGCGAAATCAATAAACCCGCGCCAGCCAGATTCCCCTTTCACCAGGGTGAAACTCCCTTCTACCGGCTTACCTTTCAGACGCGGCATAGAGAAGGCCCAGCTCTGGACGCTGTCGGTGTCGGCAATCACATCCACACCGTTTAATCCCTGCGGGACGATTTCATTGCGATAGTGATAGGCCGTGGACTGAGGCTGGTCGAGATAGAAGCCCGTCGAGAGAATACCTTTGTAGCCGCTTTGTGCCACCTGCCCCAGCGCGTCCTGCCCCTGCCAGGACTGGATCAGAATACTTTTTGGCAGATCCGGGTGGAAAATCTCGTCCCAGCCGACCATCTGGCGGCGATGTTTTTCAAGGATCGTCTCCAGCTTGCGGTTAAAATACGCCTGCAATGCGTGGCTGTTTGCCAGTTTGTGATCGCGCATAAACTGTTGAATGGCAGGGTTCGCTTTCCACTGGCTGTCATCCACCTCATCACCACCGATATGCAGATACGGATCGGGGAAGATCGCTGCCAGTTCGCTGACCATCGCATCAGCAAAAGCATAGGTAGCGTCTTTAGTGGGATCCAGCACCGGCTTGAGCACGCCCCAGTTACGCTCCATTTTGTATGGCCCCGGCGCACTCATCAGTTCCGGGTAAGCCACGGCAATGGCCGACGCGTGGCCTGTCATGTCGATCTCTGGCACCACACGAATACCGCGCTCGGTCGCATAGCGAACGATCTCGCGCATCTGCTCAGGCGTATAAAACAGCCCGTCACTGGCAAGTTGAGTGAGTTTTGGATAGCGCGTCGAGCTGAAGCGCCAGCCCTGATCGTCGGTCAGGTGCCAGTGCAATACGTTAAGTTTTGCGGCAGCCATACCGTCGATCTGGCGCTTGATATCCGCCAGCGGAATAAAGTGACGCGCCGAATCAAGCAGCAGCCCGCGCCACGGGAAGCGTGGCGAATCTTCAATGGCAACCCACGGTAGCGAGGTGTTTTCCGCGCCGTTCTGCATCAACTGGAGCAGGGTTTCCATGGCGCGCAATGCGCCGAAACGGGTGTTGGCGGAGATATCGACGCCGCTGGCATCCACCGTCAGCTTATAGCTTTCATCGCTATCCGGCAGTGGTTGTGGCTTGACCTTTCTGGCGATGGCAATGCGGATGGTCGGTTTTTCCGGCTTTTCAGCCTGCGGCTGGAGCGTCCAGCCCGTTTGCAGGGCGATGCGCTGGCGAAGGCGGTTGATGGCGTCACCGAGATCGTCCCCGCTGACGCCAATGGAAACGTTGTTGCTGAACACCAGCGCGCCCTGAGTCGTCGGGCGTTCAACCTTCGCAGGCCAGGGCATCAGGGGAAGGTCGCCTGCCGGCGCGGCAAAAGCGGAGGCGCCGAGCATAAGCCCGGCGGTTAAGAGACTGTACCGTAACATGAATGTTCCTTATCTGACGGGCCAAATACAGGCAAAACATTCTGTTAACATGCGTACAAATTGTCGTCAAGCGAATGCGCCGACGGAGATCACAGGTTGTTGAATTTGGGAGGAAAGCCAGCTGCCGGGTGGCGGCTTCGCCTTACCCGGCCTACGTTCGGATCGTAGGCCCGGTAAGCGCAGCGCCACCGGGCTTGCCGTTACTGCCATCCATACCGACGGCTGTAGAATCCTTTCACCATCTGCGTCAGTACCATGTAACCCGCAAGGATCGCCACCAGCCATGGGAAGTAGCTCAGCGGCAGCGCCTGCAGCTGCAGGTAGCTCGCCAGCGGCGAGAACGGCAGCGCGATCCCGAGCGCCATCACAATCCCCGTCATCACAATCAGCGGCCACGCGGCACGGCTCTGGATGAACGGAATGCGGCGGGTGCGGATCATATGCACAATCAGCGTCTGCGACAGCAGCCCCACCACAAACCAGCCAGACTGGAACAGCGTCTGGTGTTCCGGCGTGTTGGCATGGAACACAAACCACATCAGGCAGAAGGTCAGGATGTCAAAGATGGAGCTGATCGGGCCAAAGAACAGCATAAAGCGCCCCAGATCGGCCGGGTTCCAGCGCTGTGGCTTCTGGATCTGTTCATCGTCCACGTTATCAAACGGGATCGCCACCTGAGACACATCGTACATCAGGTTCTGGATCAGCAGATGCAGCGGCAACATTGGCAGGAAGGGCAAAAATGCACTCGCCACCAGCACGCTGAAGACGTTACCGAAGTTGGAGCTGGCGGTCATTTTGATGTACTTGAGCATATTCGCAAAAGTACGACGCCCTTCGATAACCCCTTCCTCCAGCACCATCAGGCTCTTTTCCAGCAGAATGATGTCGGCCGCTTCACGGGCAATATCCACCGCACCGTCCACGGAGATGCCAATATCCGCTGCTCGCAGGGCAGGCGCATCGTTGATGCCATCGCCCATAAAGCCCACCACGTGACCTTCACGACGCAGCAGGGTGACAATACGTTCTTTGTGCATCGGCGTCAGGCGGGCAAACAGCGTGGTGTGCTGCGCCAGTTTTGCCAGTTCGTCGTCGGAGAGATGCTCAATATCGCTCCCCACCACCACATCACCCGCGTCCAGCCCCACTTCGTGGCACACTTTCACCGCCACCAGTTCGCTGTCCCCGGTGAGGATTTTCACGGTAATCCCGCTCGCCTTCAGCGCTTTCAGCGCCGGTGCGGTGGTCTCTTTCGGCGGATCGAGGAAGGCGATGTAGCCCTCGAGGATCAGATCGGATTCGTCAATACGCTGATAATCCCCCTCGCGGGCTGGCAGGAACTTGCTCGCTACCGCCACCACGCGCAGCCCCTGGCGGTTCAGGTTGTCTGTGACGCGCTTGATGCGGCGCAGCATGGTGTCGTCCAGCGGCACGATGTCACCGTTATAGCGCACCTGCGTTGACACATTCAGGATCTCCTGCAGCGCGCCTTTGCAGATCAGCTGATGGACATCCGCCTGCTCGCTCACCACCACCGACATACGGCGGCGCTCGAAGTCGAACGGGATCTCATCCACCTTCTGCCAGCGGCCGGAGAGCGTGCGGGCAGACTCTTCATCCACCCCTTCCAGTACGGCGACGTCGAGCAGGTTTTTCAGCCCGGTCTGGTAGTGGCTATTGAGCCACGCGCTGTGCAGGACACGCTCGCTGGTTTTGCCGGAGATATCGGTGTGGTTCTCCAGCACGATTTTGTCCTGCGTCAGGGTGCCGGTTTTATCGGTGCAGAGAATGTCCATCGCGCCAAAGTTTTGAATGGCGTCGAGGTGTTTAACGATCACTTTCTGTTTAGAGAGCTTCACCGCCCCACGCGCCAGCGTAGAGGTGACGATCATCGGCAGCATTTCCGGCGTTAAGCCGACGGCCACGGAGAGCGCAAACAGCGCCGCTTCCCACCAGTCACCTTTGGTGTAGCCGTTGATCAGCAGTACGATCGGCGTCATCACCATCATAAAGCGGATCAGCAGCATGCTGACGCGGCCAATCCCTTTCTGGAAGGCATTAGGTTCACTCTCCTGCTCGCTGACGCGCCCGGCAAGCTGACCAAACCAGGTGTTGCCCCCGGTGGCGGTAACTATCGCCTGCGCCGTACCGCTCACTACCGTGGTACCCATAAAGCAAAGAGTGTCACATTCCAGCGGGTTCATCTGCTGCGGGTCGCGGGTTCGCGCCACCTTTTCAACAGGCAACGATTCCCCGGTCAGGGAGGCCTGCGCGACGAACAGATCGCGTGCCTGGATGATGCGTAAATCCGCCGGGATCATATCCCCTGCGGCAAGCTTCACCAGATCACCCGGCACCAGCTGGTCGATGGGCAGTTCCACCCAGGCGTTTTCGCCGAGATCGTTAATCACGCGCGAGACGGTCGCGGTGTTACTGACCATCGCCTTCAGGGCATCCGCCGCTTTGGTGGAACGGGCTTCCTGAATAAAGTTCAGTAGCGTGGAGATCCCCACCATCAGGGTAATCACGCCTGCGGCAAACAGATCTTCCGTGGCATAAGAGATGATGCCGAGCACGGTCAGCAGCAGGTTGAAGGGGTTGCGGTAGCAGAGCCACAGATGCACCCACCACGGAGACGGTTTTTGCGCCGGGATCTGGTTATCGCCATGCACGGCGCGGATTTTTTCCACTTCGGCCGCATTCAGCCCTTCCGGGTGTCCGCCAAAGGCGCGCCAGACTTCGTTTTCATCCATTGCTGCCACATTCAGGCAGCGCTCGGTCAGGGAAGCGGGGATCGCCGCGCCAGCCATGTTTTTGGCATTGGGCAGCGGGTCGCGCTGAACCAGGCGATGTGGCAGGTGGCGGCTTAACAGGGCCTGTAGTTGCCGGGTAATATTTTTCAACATAGTCATTCCTCCACATCCGCAAACGCGGACGCAGCATTTCCTTCAGGCGTGGCAAGGCCGTACCTGGCAGGCACTTAATTTTTTAAGCAGGAACGCTGATGGCGTTGCTGCCTCACACCGGTGAGACAGCAAAAGGCTGGCTTACCGGAAAGAACGTCTTCTCCCGTTCAGGAGAGGTGTGGGATCGGGATCCATGAAGCCTCCGGTAAGTAAAAAACAGGGTGTCGCCGCGCAGTATAAGGATTTAGGCGTACCCTTTGTGATGGTTCGGGCGGTATTATACTCCCCTGCAAATAAACCGAACGTAAACCAGACTTTGCCCATAGCGAAATCGTGCTCAGTCATTAGGCTCAATTAACCACTTTGTCGTTGTTACAGGGAATACAGCATGCAGAACCGCCTTACGATTAAAGACATCGCGCGTTTAAGCGGCGTGGGGAAATCCACCGTGTCGCGAGTGCTGAACAACGAAAGTGGCGTCAGCGAGCGTACGCGTGAGCGTGTTGAAGCGGTGATGAATCAGCACGGTTTTTCCCCTTCCCGCTCTGCGCGTGCTATGCGGGGACAGAGTGACAAGGTGGTGGCCATCATTGTTTCGCGCCTGGATTCGCTGTCGGAAAACCTCGCCGTTCAGACCATGCTGCCCGCCTTCTATGAACAAGGCTACGATCCGATCATGATGGAGAGCCAGTTCTCTCCCCAACTGGTTGAAGAGCATCTGGGTATGCTTCAGCGACGCAACATTGACGGCGTCGTGCTGTTTGGTTTCACCGGCATTAAAGAGGAGATGCTGAAACCCTGGCAGCCTTCTCTGGTGCTGCTGGCGCGCGATGCCCACGGTTTTGCCTCCGTTTGCTATGACGACGAAGGCGCGATTATCACCCTGATGCAGCGACTATTCGATAAAGGTCATCGCCACATTAGCTTCCTCGGCGTGCCGCACGCGGACGTCACTACCGGCAAGCGCCGTCATGAGGCCTACCTGGCATTTTGCAAAAAGCACAACCTCTCTGCCGTGGCCTCCCTGCCTGGGCTGGGGATGAAGCAGGGCTACGAGCAGGTCGCCAGCGTCCTGACGCCGCAGACCACCGCACTGGTGTGTGCCACGGATACCCTGGCGCTGGGTGCGAGCAAATATTTGCAGGAACAACGCATCGACGATCTGCAGGTCGCGAGCGTGGGCAGCACACCGCTGATGAAGTTCCTGCACCCGGAAATTATTACAGTCGACCCGGGCTATGCCGAGTCCGGCAGACAGGCCGCCACACAGCTGATCGAGCAGATCAACGGGCGAACTGAGCCGCGCCAGATCGTTATTCCTGCCCACCTCTCTTAACCCCCGCTCAACGGTTTATTGTGATCTTCGCCTGATTTCGGGAACGTTCCCATTTTCGCCGTCACGCTGAAGGAGTAGGCTTGCGCTCAGGTCATTACCCCCCTCAACATCTGTCATGAGGTTTCATGATGAGTAAAGTCAAACAAGCAGATATCGATCAGCTGATCGTCCTGGTCGGCGGGCGCGAAAATATCGCGACAGTCAGCCATTGTATTACCCGCCTGCGCTTCGTGCTGAACGATCCGGCCAAGGCTAACCCGAAAGCCATTGAGGAACTCTCCATGGTTAAAGGCTGCTTCACTAACGCCGGGCAATTCCAGGTCGTTATCGGTACCGAAGTGGGCGATTACTATCAGGCTCTGCTGGCGACGACCGGGCACTCTTCTGCCGATAAAGAGCAGGCAAAGAAAGCCGCGCGCCAGAACATGAAGTGGCATGAGCAGCTGATTTCCCACTTCGCGGAAATCTTCTTCCCGCTGCTGCCAGCGCTGATCAGCGGGGGCTTAATTTTAGGCTTCCGTAACGTCATCGGTGATGTGCCGATGAGCGACGGCAAAACCCTGGCGCAGATGTACCCGGCGCTGAAAACCATTTACGACTTCCTGTGGCTGATTGGCGAAGCGATCTTCTTCTACCTGCCAGTCGGGATCTGCTGGTCTGCCGTGCGCAAAATGGGTGGTACGCCAATTCTGGGTATCGTACTGGGCGTCACACTGGTCTCTCCACAGTTAATGAACGCTTACTTACTTGGTCAGCAGGTGCCGGAGGTGTGGAACTTTGGTCTGTTTACCATCGCTAAAGTGGGCTATCAGGCGCAGGTCATTCCGGCGTTGCTGGCAGGTCTGGCGCTGGGCTTTATTGAGACTCGCTTAAAACGCATCGTCCCGGATTACCTTTATCTGGTGGTGGTTCCGGTTTGCTCACTGATTATTGCCGTATTCCTGGCGCATGCCTTTATCGGTCCGTTTGGCCGCATGATCGGCGACGGTGTGGCCTTCGCGGTTCGTCACCTGATGACCGGCAGCTTCGCGCCGATTGGTGCCGCGCTGTTCGGTTTCCTGTACGCCCCGCTGGTGATCACCGGTGTACATCAGACCACGCTGGCCATTGATATGCAGATGATTCAGAGCCTCGGCGGCACGCCGGTCTGGCCGATTATCGCCCTGTCTAACATTGCGCAGGCGTCTGCGGTAACCGGCATCATCATCGTCAGCCGTAAACATAACGAGCGTGAAATCTCCGTTCCGGCTGCCATCTCCGCCTACCTCGGCGTGACCGAGCCGGCGATGTACGGTATCAACCTGAAATACCGCTTCCCGATGCTCTGCGCGATGATCGGTTCCGGTCTGGCTGGGCTGGTGTGCGGTCTGAACGGCGTAATGGCGAACGGCATCGGTGTTGGCGGTCTGCCGGGCATTCTCTCCATCCAGCCCGCTTTCTGGCAGGTGTTTGCCCTGGCGATGGCCATCGCGATTATCGTCCCAATGGCGCTCACCACCGTGGTTTACCAGCGTAAGTTCCGTCAGGGCTCGCTGCAGATTGTTTAACTTTATCTTTCGGGGCGCAGTTGCGCCCCTTCGCATTTGCAGGAACGCATTATGAATACCCTTCCTCACTGGTGGCAGAACGGCGTCATCTATCAGATCTATCCAAAGAGTTTCCAGGACACCACTGGCAGCGGCACCGGTGATTTACGCGGCGTGACGCAGCGTCTGGACTACCTGAAAACCCTCGGCATTGACGCCATCTGGCTGACGCCGTTTTATATCTCCCCGCAGGTGGATAACGGCTACGACGTGGCGAATTACACCGCCATCGACCCGTCCTTTGGCACACTGGATGATTTTGACGAACTGGTCGCCAGGGCGCATGAGCGCGGCATTCGTATCGTGCTGGATATGGTGTTTAACCATACGTCAACGCAGCATGCCTGGTTCCGCGAATCACTGAATAAAGAGAGCCCGTACCGCCAGTTTTATATCTGGCGCGACGGTACCCCGGAGCAGCTTCCCAACAACTGGCGCTCCAAGTTTGGCGGCAACGCCTGGCGCTGGCACGCCGAGAGCGAACAGTACTACCTGCACCTCTTTGCTCCGGAGCAGGCGGATCTCAACTGGGAAAACCCTGAAGTGCGCGCCGAGCTGAAAAAGGTGTGCGAGTTCTGGGCCGATCGCGGTGTGGACGGTTTACGTCTCGACGTGATTAACCTGGTCTCAAAAGATCAGGATTTCCCGAATGACGAGACGGGTGATGGCCGTCGTTTCTACACAGACGGGCCGCGCATTCATGAATATCTGCGGGAGATGAGCCGCGACGTCTTTACGCCGCGCAATCTGATGACGGTGGGCGAGATGTCCTCGACCTCGCTGGAAAACTGCCAGCAGTACGCCTCTCTTGATGGCAGTGAATTGTCGATGACCTTTAACTTCCACCACCTGAAGGTGGATTATCCCGGCGGCGAAAAGTGGACGAAGGCGAAACCGGACTTCGTGGCGCTAAAAACCCTCTTCCGCCACTGGCAGCAGGGCATGCACAACAAAGCCTGGAACGCGCTGTTCTGGTGTAACCACGACCAGCCGCGCATCGTGTCGCGCTTTGGTGACGAAGGCGAATACCGCGTTCCGGCCGCGAAGATGCTCGGCATGGTGCTGCACGGCATGCAAGGTACGCCGTATATCTATCAGGGTGAAGAACTTGGCATGACCAACCCGCACTTCAGCCGCATCACCGATTACCGTGACGTGGAAAGCCTGAACATGTTCGCCGAACTGCGGGCCAGCGGGCTCGATCCGGACGAATTACTGGCGATTCTGGCGAGTAAATCCCGCGATAATGGCCGCACGCCAATGCAGTGGGACGCTTCGCACAATGCGGGCTTCACCGAGGGTGAGCCGTGGATTGGCGTTTGCGACAACTACGAGACGGTAAACGCCCGCGCCGCGCTGGACGACCCGGATTCGGTGTTTTACACCTATCAGTCGTTGATTAGCCTGCGTAAAACCCTGCCGGTGCTGACGTGGGGGGATTATGAGGATCTCCTGCCAGAACATCCTTCTCTCTGGTGCTACCGTCGTCAGTGGCAGGGGCGGACGCTGATTGTGGTGGCGAACCTCAGCGGTGAGAGCCAGACATGGCAGAATGACGTCCTCAGTGGCGAATGGCAGCCAGTAATGAGCAACTATGCCGCGCCACAAACCACCAGGCTACGCCCGTTTGAAGCCGTCTGGTGGCTGCAACCGTAATGCGACGCCGGGCACAATACCGTGCCCGGCTTATTTTACTGTTTTTGTTGAATAATTAATCAGATTTTTCCTGCCCGTATTTACAATCGCTGAAGCGCCCGTCGTTTGTACTCTCGTCTTTTTACTTTGTTCTGAATCAAATAAAACGCAAACATGTTTGATGCAAATCACTATATGTAGCACTTAAAATGCACGCCGACCCTACATATTGTATTTATCGTCTACTATTCCAACAACAAGACGGCGACTCAGCTCTCCGGAATTGTGGATAACAAATGTCGGGAACGAGGGAAGTCACTCACCTGGCTGACAATACAGCCTCTGAATGCTTCTCCACCTCTGTGGATAACCTGTTTTTAAAATGGAGTGATCATGACACCGCATGTGATGAAACGTGATGGCTGTAAAGTGCCGTTTAAATCAGAGCGCATCCAGGAAGCCATTCTGCGTGCAGCTAAAGCAGCGGGAGTCGATGACGCAGATTACTGCGCCACCGTCGCAGAAGTCGTTAGCAGCCAGATGAATGAACGCAACCAGGTGGATATCAACGAGATCCAGACCGCGGTTGAGAACCAGCTGATGGCGGGCCCCTACAAGCAGTTAGCCCGTGCCTACATTGAATACCGTCACGATCGTGACGTTGAGCGTGAGAAGCGCGGCCGTCTGAACCAGGAGATCCGTGGCCTGGTAGAGCAGACCAACTCCGCCCTACTGAATGAAAACGCCAACAAAGACAGTAAAGTGATCCCGACCCAGCGCGACCTGCTGGCCGGTATCGTCGCTAAACACTATGCCCGCCAGCACCTGCTGCCGCGCGACGTGGTGTCGGCGCACGAGCGCGGTGAGATCCACTATCACGATCTCGACTACTCGCCATTCTTCCCGATGTTCAACTGCATGCTGATAGACCTGAAAGGCATGCTGACCCACGGTTTTAAAATGGGTAACGCCGAGATTGAACCGCCAAAATCAATCTCCACGGCCACCGCGGTCACGGCGCAGATTATCGCCCAGGTCGCCAGCCATATTTATGGTGGCACCACCATTAACCGCATTGATGAAGTGCTGGCCCCGTTCGTGGCAGCAAGCTTCAACAAGCATCGTAAAACGGCCGAAGAGTGGCAGATCCCGGATGCTGACGGCTACGCCCATTCCCGCACCGAGAAAGAGTGCTACGACGCCTTCCAGTCGCTGGAATATGAGGTGAACACGCTGCACACCGCCAACGGCCAGACGCCGTTTGTGACCTTCGGTTTTGGCCTGGGCACTAGCTGGGAATCGCGCCTGATTCAGCAGTCGATCCTGCGCAACCGTATTTCCGGCCTCGGCAAAAACCGCAAAACCGCCGTGTTCCCGAAACTGGTGTTCGCCATCCGCGACGGCCTGAACCACAAGTTTGGCGATCCGAACTACGACATCAAACAGCTGGCGCTGGAGTGCGCGAGCAAGCGCATGTACCCGGACATCCTGAACTACGATCAGGTCGTCAAAGTGACCGGTTCGTTTAAAACGCCAATGGGCTGCCGCAGCTTCCTCGGCGTGTACGAGGATGAAAACGGCGAGCAGATCCACGACGGGCGTAACAACCTCGGCGTCATCAGCCTGAACCTGCCGCGCATCGCGCTGGAAGCCAAAGGCAATGAGGCTGAGTTCTGGAAATTGCTGGACGAGCGCCTGCAGCTGGCACGCAAAGCGTTGATGACCCGTATTGCGCGTCTGGAAGGGGTCAAAGCTCGCGTGGCGCCAATCCTCTACATGGAAGGGGCCTGCGGCGTGCGTCTGAAAGCGGACGATGACGTGTCTGAGATCTTCAAAAATGGTCGCGCGTCGATTTCGCTGGGCTATATCGGCATTCACGAGACCATCAACGCATTGGCTGGCGGCACGCATATGTATGACAGCGAAGCCCTGCGTGAGAAAGGCATCGCCATCGTTCAGCGCCTGCGCGACGCCGTTGATCAGTGGAAAGAGGAAACCGGCTACGGCTTCAGCCTGTACAGTACGCCGAGCGAAAACCTCTGCGACCGTTTCTGCCGTCTGGACACCGCCGAGTTCGGGATTGTGGAAGGGGTAACCGACAAAGGTTACTACACCAACAGCTTCCACCTCGACGTGGAGAAGAAGGTGAACCCGTACGACAAAATCGACTTTGAAGCGGCGTACCCGCCAATCGCCAGCGGCGGCTTCATCTGCTATGGCGAGTACCCAAACATTCAGCATAACCTGAAAGCGCTGGAAGACGTGTGGGATTACAGCTATCAGCACGTGCCGTATTACGGTACCAACACGCCAATCGACGAGTGTTACGAGTGCGGATTTACCGGTGAGTTTGAGTGCACCAGCAAAGGCTTCACCTGCCCGAAATGCGGCAACCACGATGCGGCTCGCGTCTCTGTCACCCGCCGCGTGTGCGGTTATCTCGGCAGCCCGGATGCGCGTCCGTTCAACGCCGGCAAGCAGGAAGAGGTGAAGCGCCGCGTGAAGCATTTGGGGAATGGGCAGATCGGGTAAGTTCTTCGCCGGGTTTTCCCCCTCACCCTACCCCTCTCCCTCAAGGGAGAGGGAACCGATCGAGCACATTGCAAGCCTGACGCCGGTTTTCTCCCTCTCCCTGTGAGAGAGGGCCGGGGTGAGGGCATCAGGTTAACGCTATGAACTATCACCAATACTACCCCGTCGACATCGTCAACGGTCCCGGCACCCGCTGCACCCTGTTCGTCTCAGGCTGCGTCCACGAATGTCCCGGCTGCTACAACAAAAGCACCTGGCGTTTAAATTCTGGTATGCCGTTCACCACAGAGATGGAAGACCGGATCATTAACGATCTGAACGACACTCGCATCAACCGCCAGGGGATTTCACTCTCCGGTGGCGACCCGCTCCACCCGCAAAACGTGCCGGAAATCCTGAAGCTGGTGAAGCGCATTCGGGCAGAGTGTACGGGAAAAGATATCTGGGTCTGGACAGGCTACAAGCTGGATGAGCTGAACGCGGCTCAAAGGGAAGTGGTGGATCTGATTAACGTGCTGGTTGACGGCAAATTCGTGCAGGATTTAAAAGACCCGGCGCTGATCTGGCGCGGCAGCAGCAATCAGGTTGTGCATCATCTGCGGTGATCGTTAGAGCCGTTTGTTTGCATCATGATAAACGGCTGCTTTCTCTCTCTTACCGATAGCGATAACAAATACCGTTACAACGTTTTCCTGAACCTGATAGACCAAACGATAACCCTGGGATCTGAGTTTTATTTTGTAGCAATCCGGTAGACCATGCAGGCGGGCCGATTCGACCCTTGGGTTCACCAATACGTCCGCTAGTTTCTTCTTAAACTGGTCTTTTACAGTCTCCCCCAGCTTGCTCCATTCTTTTAACGCCCTCGGATCAAATGCCAGTTCATAAGTCATCCAGACTAACCTTAATTCCCTTTTGCGGATTAGCCAGCCGCTCCCGGACTGCCTGTATCAGTTCATCTTCATTGTCGCTAATGGTGAGCGTTTTCACCGGCATACGTCCCGTCTCCGCGACGTACTGAAACAGTAATCGCACGGCTTCCGTTGGGGTGATATTGAGTTTTTCCAGCACGGCATAAGCCTCGTTTTTGAGTTTGTCATCCAGACGGACGTTCAGCGTGGCCATTATGCCTCCAGTAAAATCGAATTTGTAATGCAGTTTAGCATTACATTTGCATTACATCGAATTCTGGATAACGCCTCTCAAAACCGGCTCAAACTCTCCATCGCCACCGCCTTAAACTCGGCAAAATCTCCGCAGCTACAGAGCCGCGACATCGCCCGTTCACGCAGGAAGGTGACAAAGATATCGTAAATCGCCATCGCCTCTTCGTACTCGCTTTTGCTGATAGCGAGCAGGAAGATGACGTGCGCGGTTTCGTCGCCCCACGGGATGCCGTGCGGAGCCAGCACAGTATAGACCACCGTTTTTTGCGCCAGCAGGCCGAGGGAGTGCGGCAGCGCAATTCCCTCACCGAGCATAGTGCTGACGATAGCTTCACGCTCGACGACCGAATCCAGGAATTCCACGCCGACAAACCCCTCGCTTTCAAGCTGTTCGCACAGCTCACGGAACAGCGTTTGCTGGTCGATGGGCGTGTTAATAATACGGAAATGGGCCGCGTCGAAATATTTATCCAGCATCCACGGGCGGGTACGGTCTACCAGCACCAGCTTGCCGATCTGTTCTAACTGATAATCGGTCGGGAATGGGGCGATCATTACCACCGGTTTGGACTTTTCACTGACGCGGGCAGTGGAGATCACAAAATCTTCGCTGATGGATTCCGCCAGTTCGTACTCTCGCAGAGTGAGCGTGCGCGTCACCTCAATCTGCGGGTATTTACGCTGAAGCACCGCCTCAATCATACGCACCATCGCATTCCCGGCGTCGCACACCAGCAGCACCCGCGGCTGTCGCTGGTAGCCAATGTTGTAGTGGCGCTCCAGCCCAACGCCAATATGTAATACCAGAAAACCAATCTCGTTTTCGCTGATCACATACGGTGTGTATTTGCCCCAGCTCGACACCGCCGCGAGGGTCATATCCCATGCCATCGGGTAGTGCTGCTTGATGTTTTCCAGCAGCGGATTGGGGATCATGATTTGGTACCGCACCCGGGTGATCATGGTTTTAATGTGCGTGAGCAGATCCGCGTGCAGTTGCTCGTCACTGAGCAGGTTGTAGTTATAGTGGGTGTTGATGTAACGCAGGATGTAGTTGACCAGCGCTTCGTCGTCGTCAGCGTTGATCGCGCTGGGTGCTATCTCCTGGATCTGCCGTGCGGCAATGTGTACGCAAAGCCAGCTCTCTTCGGACGGCGAAAGCGTTTTGCCCGCCAGATGCTGAATGGACACTGCGATATCTTTCGCGGCTTCACGCACGTTCTCTTCCACATCTTCAGCATGGAATTCCGGTAGTGGATAGCCTTCGCTGATACGACGTACCGATACCGCACAGTACAGGCGCAGGAACAACTCACCTTCGTCGGTCAGGCGGATATGGTGGCGTGTTAGCGCATCGTGCAGTACAGGCACCATCTGTTCTGCCACACCCGCATTGAGCGCCACGTCGGTCACCAACGGGTTCAGACTGTCCTGCTGTGCCAGCTCCCAGAGCAAGTCCGTCAGGCAGGCACGGGTCGACATCTCGCTGCCAAACAGCTTCATACCATGGCGCGGTCGGGTTTCCAGCGTCAGATTATAACGGTGGAACCACTCGCGCACTTCCGCCATGTCGCTTTGCAGCGTGGCGCGGCTGACGAACCACTCATCAGCCAGATCCTCAAGTTTGAGAGAAAATGCCGAGGTAAGAAAACGCACCACCAGATAATGCACGCGCTCCATCCCGGTTCGGGGAATACGCAGCGCGCGCGGGTGGGAGGCCTGCAATTGCTGATAACGCTCGGCGTCATCAATTTTAAGCTGATAACCATTCCCCCGGCTCAGAATAAACTGCGCGCCGTGGCTCGCCAGCAGCGCGTTCAGGGCAGTGATATCAGCGCGGACGGTTCGCGTGGAAACCGACAGCCGCTGCGCCAGTTCATCCTGCGGCAGCGTCTCGTTTTGCAACAGATCGAAAAGTTGCGCTAAACGTTGATTCGGAAATCGCACGTCGTTGTCCTCTTACGGCTTAGGGTGAAATGACCATCTGAGATGGGCTACCGACCGGCGTATAGTCTGGCTCAAAGCTGAGCTTGCCGTCCTGCGCCACGCGGAAACGGGTAATGTTGTCGCTGCGTTGATTCATGACGTACAGCCAACGCCCCTGTTTATCGAGCGTCAGGGTGCGCGGGTAGTCGCCACGGGTCCAGACATCATCCTGATGCGTCAGCGTGCCTTCCGCTGTTACGGTAAAGTGCCCGATGCTGTTATGCAAACGGTTAGCCACATACAGTTGCTTACCATCCGCACTTAACGCCAGACCTGCAGCAAAACTGGTGCCTTTGTAACCTTTCGGCAGGGCGGAGAGCGTTTTGCCCTCTTTCAGGATGCCGTTTGCATCCACAGTATAGTGAGTCAGCGTAGACGCCTCTTCGTTAATCAACCACAGAGCATCGCCTTTTGGCGTAAAGACAAAGTGGCGCGGCCCGGCCCCTTTCGAGGAGGCGTTGATAAACGGTGGATCGTTCGGCGTCAGCTTTCCCGTTTGATCGTCAAAGCGATACTGATAGATGCGATCCAGCCCCAGATCGGTTGAAAACACATATTTTCCGCTCGGATCGGCGGCGATCATGTGTGCATGCGGCCCGTTATGATCGCTGATAGCGAAACTGCCCTCCGCAGCGGCTTCCGGCTTCGCCGCACCCGGTTCGCCCTGATCCTGATGTTTGTCCGTGGCATCACCCAGGCTGCCATCGGCTTTGACCGGCAGAACGGCAATCGATCCGCTGACGTAATTTGCCACCAGCAGATGGCGACCATTCGGCGTCAGCGAAAGATAAACCGGCCCTGCACCACCGGAAGCCACCTGATTGAGCTCACTCAGCTCACCGTTGTCATTCACCCGCAGCGCCTGCACCACGCCCTGCTCTACTTCACTCGCCAGATAGAGCGTTTTGCCATCATGCGAGACAGTAAGCTGTGCAGCATTCGGCAACGTGCTGACCAGCGTTTTATCCGCAAGCGCGCCGCTTTGCGGATCGACGGTAAAACGGTACAGCCCTTCACCGTTAGGATTATAAGTTCCCACCCAGGCGTAATGAGTCTGGGCAACGGCGGAAGTAGCAAGCAGAGAGAGTGAAGCAACAAGCAGGTTACGGGTGTGCATGGTGGCTCCTGATCATTATCCCCTCTCCGGGTGGGAGAGGGTTAGGGTGAGGGACTACTTAACTAACTTTTTCGTCATCGCAAGCAACGTGCGCACATCTTCCGGGCGCGTATCGCCGCTGTCTTTGTCGATAATCGAGCTGTAGATATGCGGGATGATTTTGCTCACACCCGCGTCCAGGGCGATCTGCAGGATCTCTTCGTAATTTTCCAGATCGATGCCGCCGGTTGGCTCCAGCCAGAAGTCGTGACGCGCACAGGCTTCCGCTACCGCTTTGTACTCATCACGGCATTTCAGGCCGCCCATCGGGAAATATTTAATGGAGCTACCGCCAAAATCTTTCAGCAGAGCAATTGCCGTTTCCACCGGAACGATACCGTCCGGTGCCGCGCTGCTCAGCGGACCGGTAGAGATTTTCACCATGCCGACGGTTCCGGTTGGAGAAACCAGACCGTTGACCACGGAGTCGTTTTGTCCCAGCAGCGCGCGGCTGGTTGCTACGCCAGTAAAGACCTGGTTCACGTGCTGCGGCTGCACCTGGCGGGAAATTTCACTCACCATCGCCGACTGGTTCGGATCGCCCGCCCCCAGGCCAATGGACAGCGCGTTATCAATAAGCTGAGCGTATTCACGCATATCAGCAACGGCGCTTGCCACATCCGGGTAATTTTTGGAGAGCACGCCCACCAGCACATGACCTTCTGCCGCTTCGTAAATGGCGCTGGCATTGGCTTTAGAGCCCGCCAGTACGTTCAGGCAGACGCGGTCACGGTAAAAGTTGGGGGTCAGTTTCATGCGTTTTTCTCCTGTCCTAATACTTCACTAATGCGGCGGTAAACAATGTTTAGCTGGTCAGCATTCACGCTGCGCACGTCCGCTTCGATAATCCCTTCGTTGGCCTTGTAGCCACGGAAGTAAATGGCGTACTCACCCTGCTTGAGTTTCGCTACCAAATCCCCGGTGCCGACACCGGTTGTCGCTTCATCGAACTTAATTTCGGTGCGGGCGATATCGCGCCCGGCGCTGTCCCAGACCACGCGTGCCGTCACGCCGTTCAGGGTGTTGAGCGCCTCGATAAACGGCGTCATCTTCGCCACCATCTCTTCGCCGCTCTCTTTGGTTGCCGTGAGGTAATGTTCGATGGCGCAGGTCAGGCCCAGAATGCCCTCTTTGCCGACCTTCATCGCACGGCCAATGCCCGCCGTCTGGCGTTTCACCCACTCAACGTACTGGGTTTTGCCGATCACCAGACCACTGGTTGGCCCTTCAATCGCCTTCGCGCCGCTGTAAATCACCAGGTCTGCACCGGAACGGTAGTAAACGTGCAGATCTTCTTCCGCCGCCGCATCGACAATCAGCGGCAGGTCGTGCTTACGCGCCACCACGGCCGCCTGTTCTACGCTGAGCATGCTTTTCTGCACACAGTGGTGAGATTTGATGTAGAGGATCGCTGCCGTGCGCGGGGTAATCGCCGCCGCCAGCTGATCGGCTGAACATTCATTGGCATAGCCCGCTTCCACCAGCTTACCGCCGCCCAGTGCGACCATCGTGCCTACCGGCGCGCCAAAGTTCACGTTGTGGCCTTTAGGCAGCACGATCTCGTTGTTCTCAATCGGGGTAACGTGCAGGTTTTCCAGCAGCCAGTCGCTGTCTTTCACCAGCACTGCAGCCACGGACTGGGCAATCCCTGCTGACGCGCAGGAAACCACTGTCGCGCCTTCTACATCCAGCAGTTTCGCGATGTATTCACCGGTTTTGTTGACCAGATCCTTCATCTCGAAATAGTGATTCATGCCGTCCATCGCCGCCTGCACCACTTCCGGGCGCGGCGTGGAAACACCCAGCGCCGTCATGCGGCCAGAGGTGTTGATGACTTGCTTTAAGTGGTATTTCTCATAAATCGAAGGCATGTTCCGTGCTCCCTTGTTCTGTCATGTAACCCTTGCCCGCGCGGATCGCGGCAAGCGGTACCAAAATGTGTTCAGCCTGCAGGCTGTCGTTTTCGGCATCGGTTAATACCGTTGGCTGGCGCTTAATGGTGAACAGCGTCAGGTCGGCGTCGAGACCCGCCTGAATGCGGCCTTTACGCGCCAGGCGCAGGCCGTCGGCGGCGTTCGCGGTCACGCAGTCAATCACCTGCGGCAGCGACATACCGATGGCGAGGAATTTCGACATCACGCTCGCCAGCGACCCTACCGGGCCATTAATGCGGTTACGGCAGTAGATATCCGAGCTGATGGTGTGCGGCAGAATGCCCATCGCGATGGCGCGTTTTGCCACTTCAAAGCTAAAGCTCGCCGTGCCGTGGCCGACGTCCAGCCGCACGCCGCGTTTTAGCGCAGACGTAATGGACGCTCGCAGCTCGCCGGACGGCGTCAGAATGCGGTTGGGTTTGCCGTTGTAGCAGTGGGTAATGATGTCGCCGGAACTCAGCAGCTCGGCAATTTCGTCGAGGTTCGGCGGGTTGTTGCCAATGTGAACCATCAGCGGCAGGTCGCCGTTCTCTTTCTGAATTTCTTTGGCGCGCTCCAGCGGCGTAATGCCGTTTTCACCCACCACACTGCTGCTCATACGCGCTTTCAGACCGACAATGAAATCCGGGTGGCGTTTTACCGCCTGCTTCACGGCATCTGCATCAATATTCGCCATGTTGGCCAGTTCGTTCTGGGCTATCAGCCCCACGCGGGAGATGTTCAGCAGGGCAAAGACGTCGGTTGAGGCTTTGCGGGTAATTTCGTAAAAATCGTCCACGTCATCCGCGCCGGTACTGCCTGCATCCACCACGGAGGTGACGCCAGTAGCAATACCTACGCTGTCTGGTTCGTCGTGATAAATCGGGGAGTTCGGGTAACAGTGAACATGGGAGTCAATCCAGCCTGCGCTGACGAACACATCGCCGTTCAACTCAACCGTTTTACGGGCAGGGGCAGTAATCTCGCCCAACGCCGCGATTTTCCCTTCCTGAATGGCGATATCGGTCAGGGTATCGTCGGCAAGGCGCGCACGGCGCAGGAGTAAATCAAACATGAGGATCTCCTGATAAGACGGGCGCCGGAGCGCCCGTGGGTATTAAAGGGCGACCGGGAACAGCCAGCCCAAAATCATTGCGCCGAGGATGGCGCCACCGGTAATCGGTTTCTGCCAGATGTAGAACAGCAGCGCGCCCACCAGCGAACCGACGCCGATAGGAATGGAGGCAGTCATGGCGCTGAGGATAATCAACGGCCCGAGGAAGCGGCCGGAGGCATTACCCGCGCCCATCATCACGTCCGCTCCGTAGGTGGAGTTGCTCTGGTTAATGGTGAACTTACGCGCCAGGATGATGACGTAGCCAATCGCCAGACCAATCACCAGGCCGGTGATCAGCGCGGCAATAAAGTTGGTCACCGGGAACATGATGCCCGCGCCCAGCAGCAGCGCCGGGACACCGAGGCCCACGCCGGTCTGGATCGCCCCGCCGATATCGAGAATACCGACCAGCGAGCCTTCGATAATACGGGCGAACAGGAAGCTCGCACCGAAGGCCGCCACAGCGCCGTACACGCCGGTATCAATCCCCGCTTTCAGCATCGCCACGAAGGCCACTTCGTTGAACGCGCCAATGCCGTAGAGGTAGTACATGTGCGTCCCGGCGAACACGCCGGAGGAGAGCAGGCCAACGAAGATCGGGAACGACCAGTCGGCATACCAAAAACCTTTATTCTGTTCCATTTAGAGGCTCCTGTTATTTACCGCTGAGCGAGTTGTGGATCATATCGAGCCAGTTCGGCACGGTCAGATGGAAGGATTCGATCATCTTCATGTCGAAGCCGCGGAAGAAGCCGCTCAGCACGAAGAGCAGGACGATAGCCGCCATCATTACTTTGGTGACGTGGTTCCAGCCGCTCTCTTCGACGCCTTTACCGATCAGGATCCCCAGTACCAGGCCCGGTACGGCGTTCCCCATAATCAGCTGCGCCGCGCCGCCGAAAATGGTGGCCCAGAAGCCCGACTTTTTGCCCGCGTCGATAGCCGCCAGCCAGAAGATCACTGGCATCACGGTATTCACCAACAGGTTTGCCGCCGGTACCAGTACCTTCACGGCGGTGACCTGCAGTGCGGCTGGAACAGACGAGGCAGTCAAGTTAAGAAAGGTGACGACAATCATGCCGATGATGCCGCAGGCAATCGCCATTTTGCGGGGATCATGCAGCGTTTCGCCGACATTACGGTTTTTGATCATCAGTGCAGCAGCACCCCAGTTTGGGATGATGCGGTGGTCAACGTCCTGTGTGAAGGCGCCAGCGGCTACGGAAGAGGCCCAGGCGTTAAAGAAGAAGCCTAACCCAAAGGAGAAGTGAGAAGCCGGGTCCCCTTCGCAGGAGTTAAGTTCTCCCAACGTACGAAACGCGCCCATACCCTGTGTGGTAGGCGCATGAAACATGCGTGCAGCCCCGGCTCCGACACCGACGCCAACCAGGCCGCCAATGATGAGCGATTTTATTAATATAATTAAGAACATCAGTCTGCCCTTTTATGAATAATCAGCGTTGCGTGACGAAATCCACCTGATCGAGATTGATGGCAGTCACGTTGACGGTCACATCCAGCTCCACGCTGTAGGTGCGTCTTTCCCGGCGCAAAAAGAAGAACAGAAACGCTTCTTTACGCACCGCTTCTTGCGCCTGAACGACCTGCACATCCTGTGGCTCAATACGCAGTAAGATATGCGGTGAGGCTTTCATCACCGCGGCCTGAACGTGGTTGAGCGCGTCGGCAAAGGCGCGCGCTTTGGCGTCGCCTTTACCCTTCACTCTCACCGTGGTCGTGAATTGTTCTTTCATGCTTATGCGCCGTATTTCTTCTGCCACGCCTGTACCAGACGCTCGCCCAGCTCTTCTTTATCCATAAAGCCAAAGCCCAGCACGTTGCAGCCTTCGTTGATAGCGGTCACGCCCTCTTCCACTGAACGCATACCGTATTTGGCCTTGTAGCCATATTTGGTTTGTGCAGTGATGGCACCCGCGCCGCCGCTGCCGCAGAAGGAGATGCCGAAGGTGGCGTTTTCCGCTTTCATGACGTCGCCCAGCTTCATGTCTGCCGCCATACCCGGTACGACAACCGCGCGTCCACCGGCTTTTTCCACACCTGCAGCCACTTTCTGACCTTTACCCAGGCGATCGCCAATCACGACTGTAATCTGTTCCATGTATTGCTCCTTAAAGGTTGTCTTTTGCGACTTCAAAGTGAACGGAGAGCAGCCAGGCTTCTTCATCAGGAAGATTGCCAAACTGCGCGACCACTTCACGGGCGAGCCGCATTGAATCCGGTGAAATTTCGTCAAACAGTTCCGCTTCAACCTCCGGCAGCGGCTCGCCGGTCACCGACCGGTGCGCCATTGCGCGAACGTGGGAGGTCAGCATCTGTTCCTGTACTGCGTTGGGGATGATGTTGTGCCGGGCCAGCAGGGCATAAACCTGCTGCAGCATGGTGTTAGCGAGCTGTTCTGTTTGCTCCGCCTGATCCCCAACGTCGTTCATTACCGCTCCGTTAATCACTCGTCTTACCCCGTTAATGGCTCTGGAATAAAACTAACGTTGGGTGGGAAATGTTTGTAGCGAGTTGTTTTCCACTTCGAAGTGGAAAGGCGAGCCGCAGCAGTGATCTGTGCCACATAAATGCGGTGAATAATGACAATTAGCTGGATTTACGTGATGAATATCACGCAATCCATTGGCAAAACGGCAGGGAAGAAAACGAAAACATCTGGCAAGGGAGTCGCAGAAATGTGACAGCGATAGGGTTTACTTATTACGACGCATAAAAAAAGCGAGGGCATTTCGCCCTCGCCTTGCTGTTGTGTCAGATGCAGTCTCTGTTAGCGGTATTTTTGGTGGTAGGTATTGCGGGTGGTCACGAACTGCTCGGCCGCCGCCTTCGCCTCTTTCACTTTACCTTCGTTCGCCAGCTTCAGCGCACCGTCAATCTGGCCGACCAGGATATCAAAACCGTGGCGGTAATCTTTCATTTCCGCGCTGTCTGCCGCTTTGCTTTCCAGCTTCGGCGGTGTCGCTTTCTGGGCGTCCAGCGCCGCTTCACGCATTTTGGTCAGTGCGTCTTTCATTTCCGCCGCATTGTCCGTTTTCTGCACCACCTTCAGGTTTTGACCGAGGATGCCCATGTCTTCTTCAAGATCGGCAGCAAACGCAGAAGAGCCAATAACCAGCGTTGAAGCCGCGACGATCGCTAACAGATGTTTACGCATTGCTCACTTCCTTTTTTATTATTAAAACGCCTTTACGGGTATTACTGACCGGCGATTTTCATTTCCGGCAGAAGTACAGAACCACACTGTATATTGCTACGTGTTTCAATATCGTTACCGACCGTAACAATATTGCGCCACATATCTTTCAGGTTTCCGGCGATGGTAATTTCGCTTACCGGATACTGGATTTCGCCGTTTTCCACCCAGAAGCCCGCCGCACCGCGAGAGTAATCCCCGGTAATACCACTTACGCCCTGGCCCATCAGTTCGGTCACCACCAGACCGGTGCCCATCTCTTTGAGCATTTGCGCAAAGTTGAGGCCCTGTCCGGCGATACGCCAGTTATGGATACCACCCGCGTGACCGGTGCTTTTCAGCCCCAGCTTGCGCGCGGAGTAGTTGGTCAACAGCCACTGGGTCAGAACACCATCTTTGACGATGTCGCGACGTTCCGTGCGCACCCCTTCGCTGTCGAACGGCGTGGAGGCCAGCCCTTTCAGCAGATGCGGGTGCTCTTCGATGGTCAGCCATTCCGGCAGGATCTGCTTGCCCAGTGAGTCGAGCAGGAAGGTTGATTTACGGTACACAGAGCCACCGGCAATGGCCCCGACCAGGTGACCAAACAGGCCGGTCGCCACTTCATTGGCAAAAATCACCGGGGCTTTCATGGTGGAGAGTTTGCGCGGTGACAGGCGTGACAGCGTGCGTTCGGCACACTCTTTACCCACCCACTCCGGAGACTGCAAATCACCGAGCGCGCGGCCAATGGTGTAGGCGTAGTCACGCTCCATGTCACCATTCTCTTCGGCGATGACGCAGCTGGAGAGTGAATGACGGGTTGAGCAGTAGCCCTGCAGCATGCCGTGGCTGTTGCCGAACACTTTGATACCGTAGTGGCTGTTGAAGCTGCCGCCTTCGGTATTGGTGATGCGTTTATCCGCCTGCAAAGAAGCCTGTTCGGCACGCGCCGCCAGCTCGATCGCCTCGTCCGGGGTAACTTCTGCCGGGTGGAAAAGATCGAGATCCGGGGCGTCAAACGCCAGCAGATCTTTATCAGCAACGCCGGCGTAAGGATCCGGGGAGGTATAACGGGCGATATCCAGCGCCGCCTGCACCGTACGAGCAATCGCATCCGGGCTGAGATCGGTCGATGACGCGCTGCCTTTGCGATTCTGGTGATACACCGTGATGCCAAGCGCGCCATCACTGTTGAATTCTACATTCTCCACTTCGCCATAGCGGGTGCTCACGCTAATGCCGGTGGTTTTGCTGACCGCCACTTCGGCGCCATCTGATTTACCTGAAGCGAGCGTCAGCGCGGTGGAGACGGCTTCTTCCAGAATCTTACGCTGCGCTTCAACTTGTGAGGTTACTTTCATCGCAAATGCCATACTGTAAGAGAGAGTTAACTGAAGTCTAACAGAGAACCGTTTTTCAGTGCGCGTCTTAACTGGTAACATTAGCCTCTTTTTTTAAGGAGCCTGACATGACTAAGCAGCCCGAAGACTGGCTCGACGACGTTCCCGGTGATGACATCGAAGACGAAGATGATGAGATCATCTGGGTCAGTAAAAGTGAAATTAAACGTGACGCCGAAGAGTTAAAACAGCTTGGCGCAGAAATGGTAGAACTGGGTAAAAACGCGCTGGATAAGATCCCGCTCGACCAGGATCTGCGTGATGCCATTGAACTGGCACAGAAAATCAAAAAAGAAGGCCGTCGTCGCCAGCTTCAGCTTATCGGTAAAATGCTGCGTCAGCGCGACGTTGATCCGATCCGCCAGGCGCTGGACAAACTGAAAAACCGCCATAACCAGCAGGTTGCACTGTTCCATAAGCTGGAGCAGATCCGCGATCGTCTAATTGAACAGGGTGATGATGCGGTACCGGAAGTCTTAAATCTGTGGCCAGACGCCGACCGCCAGCAGTTGCGTTCATTGATCCGCAACGCGAAGAAAGAGAAAGAAGGGAATAAGCCGCCGAAGTCCGCGCGCCTGATTTTCCAGTATCTGCGCGAGCTGTCAGAGAACGAAGAGTAATCCCCTCCCCCCATAGGGGCGAGGGAGAAAAGAATGCAGGCCCGGTAAGCGCTAGCGCCACCGGGCTCTTTTTTACTCTGCGGCCTCGGCTTTCTTCGCCAGACCATCAAGCAGCTTCTGGTGGATGCCACCAAAACCACCGTTGCTCATCACCAGAATGTGGTCGCCAGGCTGCGCGGCTTTCACCACCATATCCGCGAGCGCATCCACATCTGCACTCCAGTGCGCAGGCTGAATGCAGGCATCAGCCACTTCCGCCACCTGCCACGGAATATGCTGCGGCTGCAGCAGGAAGACCTCATCGGCACGGCCTAACGACGGCGCGAGATCGTCTTTGCAGATGCCCATTTTCATGGTGTTCGAGCGCGGCTCCAGCACCGCCAGAATACGGGCTGTGCCGCCGACCTTGCCACGCAGGGCGGCAAGCGTTGCCAGAATGGCCGTTGGGTGGTGTGCGAAATCGTCATACACCGTGACGCCATTGGCCTCACCACGCAGTTCCAGACGACGACGGGCGTTGATAAACGAACCCAGAGCATTGGCCGCATCCGCAGGCAGAACACCCACATGGCGTGCAGCAGCAATCGCCATCAGGCCATTGTGCATATTATGCTCGCCCACCAGACCCCATTTCACCTCACCCACTTTTTCCCCGTCGAGCAGGACTTCCCACTCGGAGGCATCGGCGTTGAGTTTTTTCGCCTGCCAGTGGCCCTGCTCACCCACCAGCTCCTGTTCGCTCCAGCAGCCCATCGCCATGGTCTGCTTCAGGTTGATGTCGTTTTCCGGCAGGATGATGCGCCCCTGGCCCGGAACGATGCGCACCAGGTGGTGGAACTGTTTCTGAATCGCTTTCAGATCGTCAAAAATATCCGCATGGTCGAACTCAAGGTTGTTGAGGATCAGCGTGCGCGGGCAGTAGTGAACAAACTTGGAACGCTTGTCGAAGAACGCGCAGTCATATTCGTCGGCCTCGATCACAAAGAACGGGCTGTCACCCAGGCGTGCAGAAACATCGAAATTACCCGGCACACCGCCAATCACGAAGCCCGGCTTGTAGCCACAGGCTTCAAGGATCCAGGTCGCCATACCGGCGGTCGTGGTTTTGCCGTGCGTTCCGGCAACAGCAACCACCCAGCGGTCACGCAGGACGAAATCATGCAGCCATTGTGGGCCGGACATGAACGGAATATTGCGTTCCAGCACCGCCTCAACACATGGGTTTCCACGCGTCATGGCGTTACCAATGATCACCAGATCCGGTTCAGGATCCAGCTGGCTGGCATCGTAGCCCTGAATCAAAGAGATGCCCTGTTTCTCCAGAAGTGTGCTCATTGGCGGATACACATTGGCGTCCGAACCTGTCACTTCATGGCCCAGCGAGCGCGCCAGCATTGCCAGTCCGCCCATGAAAGTGCCACAAATCCCCAATATATGAATGCGCATACGTCACTATCCTTCTTTAATGTGGCGCACATTTTACTCACATGTTAGCGGCTGTGAAATGCATTTCAGGTAAATCCGTATACTGCTGGCGCGATTCACCACTGCGCTACTATTTGAATATTTGTTAAGATTGTTGGGCTTTAGTCGTTTTAGTGAACATACAATCGCTCTACTCACAAAGATGCAGGGAAAGTGTTATGAAAACGTTAGGTGAATTTATTGTCGAAAAGCAGCACGAGTTTTCTCATGCTACGGGTGAACTCACTGCTTTGCTGTCGGCAATAAAGCTGGGCGCTAAGATCATCCATCGTGATATCAACAAGGCCGGTCTGGTCGATATCCTGGGTGCCAGCGGTGCCGAGAACGTTCAGGGCGAGGTTCAACAGAAACTCGATCTGTTCGCAAATGAAAAACTGAAAGCTGCACTGCGCGCGCGCGACATCGTGGCGGGTATCGCCTCCGAAGAAGAAGATGAAATTGTTGTTTTCGACGGGTGTGAACACGCTAAATACGTTGTTCTGATGGATCCGCTGGACGGCTCCTCTAACATCGACGTTAACGTTTCTGTCGGTACCATTTTCTCCATCTACCGCCGCGTCACGCCTGTTGGCACGCCGGTGACCGAAGAAGATTTCCTGCAGCCGGGCATTAATCAGGTTGCTGCCGGTTACGTCGTGTATGGCTCCTCCACCATGCTTGTGTATACCACCGGGTGTGGGGTTCACGCCTTTACGTACGATCCTTCACTGGGCGTTTTCTGTCTGAGCCAGGAACGTATGCGTTTCCCGGAGAAGGGCAATACCTACTCCATCAACGAAGGAAACTACATCCGATTCCCGAACGGCGTGAAGAAGTACATCAAATTCTGCCAGGAAGAAGATAAAGCCACTCAGCGCCCTTACACCTCCCGCTATATCGGCTCTCTGGTCGCGGATTTCCACCGTAACCTGCTGAAAGGCGGTATCTACCTCTACCCAAGCACTGCAAGCCACCCGGACGGGAAACTGCGCCTGCTGTACGAATGCAACCCGATGGCGTTCCTGGCCGAACAGGCTGGCGGCAAGGCGAGCGACGGTAAAGAGCGTATTCTGGAAATCGTGCCAGAAAGCCTTCACCAGCGCCGTTCGTTCTTCGTCGGCAACAACCATATGGTTGAAGACGTTGAACGTTTTATTCGTGAGTATCCGGACGCGTAATACCTTTCCTCAGGGGAGCCCATCCGGCTCCCCTGGTCATTTATATATTTAAACGTATAAGTGTTTATAAAAAACACGCTTTAATATTCATCACTGCTCCTGCATTATTTCCATAACAGTTTGGCAAATATTTCGTGGAGCAAAATCGCAATGAAAAATTATTCCCGTGCTAATACCGGCATTGATTTAAATCTTATCCCGGTATTTATTGAAGTTGTCCGCTGCGGCAGCATGGCGAAAGCCTCTTTGCGCCTGGAGATGTCCCGTCCTGCGGTCAGTCTGGCGTTGAAGCGCTTTAATCAACTGTTTGATGAACCGCTATTTTTCCGCAAAGGTTTATACCTTGAACCGACGGAAAATGCGTTAGCCTTAACCAGCGCACTGGAAATGTTAGTGGGTAATATTCATGATAATATTGCCGAAGTAAATTCAGGGAAGAATAAAACCCCGGCACATAATACACCGGGGCTGAATAATATTATGCTGCAGTCTGAGCCGACAGCTTGAATGATGACATGGCTTCCATCAACTGGCGCGACTGCTCCTCAAGGGAGCGAGTCGCGGCGGAGGATTGCTGTACCAGCGCCGCATTCTGCTGCGCGGTCTCATCCATCTGATTCACCGCAATATTCACCTGCTCAATGCCGCGACTCTGCTCCTGGGATGCAGTCGCAATTTCGCGCATCAGTTTCGTCATGCGCAGCACTTCGGTTGCGATCTCATCCATGGTTTCGCCAGCCTGCTGGGCCAGTTCACTACCCTCGCTGACGTGGGTCTGGGAATCACTGATAAGCGCTCGGATCTCTTTCGCTGCATCGGCACTGCGGCTGGCAAGGTTTCGCACTTCGCCCGCGACGACGGCAAACCCGCGTCCTTGCTCACCCGCGCGCGCCGCTTCCACGGAGGCGTTCAACGCAAGGATATTGGTCTGGAAGGCAATACCGTCGATAACACTGAGAATGTCCGCGATACGTGCCGAACTGCCGGAAATATCACGCATTTTTTCAATCACGTAGCAGACCATTTCGCTGCCGTGATCGGCCGTGTCCGACACTGACTTCGCCAGCTGGTGAGCCTGCTCGGCATTATCGGCGTTGAGTTTCACCGTCGCGGTGATCTGTTCCATACTGGCGGCGGTCTGCTCCAGCGACGTGGCGGTCGATTCCGTACGCTCAGCAAGATCCCTGTTCCCCGCCGTCAGCTCACGGCTGCCGGTATCAATTTGCGAGCTGGCATCACGTACCCGCAGAACCGAGTTCATCAGCGAATGGCGCATCTCTTCGATTGCCGCATTCAGGCGATTAAATTCCTGGCTTGCCGGTGGATTCAGCGTGTGGGTTAAATCGCCTGCCGCCACATTCTCCAGTTGAGCAATAGAGGTCGAGAGCGGTTTGAGCAACATGTGGCGTAGTACCAGCCAGGCCAGCACAATAATGCCCGCCGTCAGCAGAGCCGCCACCACGATCAGGATCAGAACCCGATTTTTGCTGGACTGCACGGCACTCACTTCCGCTTTGCCCCGCGCTTCACTCCATTTCTGGAAGGCCTGCATATCGTTATCAAATTGGGAGGCCACTGGAATCAGCTTGTTTTCCAGTAGATCGTAATAGCTGTCCGCGCTCTGTTCGTTCAGCGCTTTCAGCATCGGGTTGATCCCCTGCTGGTTATACGTCGCCAGGCTGGCCGCCACTTTATCAAGCAGTTGTTGGCCTTGCTCATCGGCCACACCGCCGTCGATCACGCCTTTCAGCGTTTTCTGGGCCAGGGTGACTTCCTGATTGATATTTTTTACCGATTTGGCCGCATCATCCAGCATGCCGATTTCCATCATTCGGACGGCCTGACCCGCTTCATTGCGGGCGCGGAGGATCAGCGTATAGCCGGAATTAAGCTGCACCATCTGCTCACCCTGAAGGTGGTTGATGCGCTGTAGTGAAGAAGAACTCTGTGTAAGGGCATAAATGCCAATACCGCTGACAATCAGCAGCAGAAGGGTCATAACGGCCAGTAAAGAGAGCAAGCCGGTACGAATCGATAGCGTTTTAAGCATGATATTATTTCCGGTAGCGAGATATTTCTGGGCATAAAAAAAGAGTATCGGCCGCTACCGGAAAATGTTTAGACTTTAAGCAAATTCAGCGTGTTATCGCTCTGTTACTGATGTGTTTACGCGTGTAACCGTCGAGCTTTGACGATTCTCCCAGAGCACCGTCAGACCACGCTGCAGGGCGATAAAAATAAACAGCAAAATGCCGATGGCAATCTTGGTCCACCAGGAGCTGAGCGTGCCGTCAAAGTTAATGTAGGTTTGTATCAGGCCCTGGATTGCCACGCCAAACAGCGTCCCCAGCACCGTCCCCACGCCACCACTGAGCAACGTTCCACCGATCACCACCGAGGCGATGGCATCCAGTTCCACCCCTACGCCTGCCAGGGCATAACCCGCCTGGGTATAAACCGAGAATACAATTCCCGCCAGCGTCGCCAGACCTGTTGAGAGCATATAGATGCGAATAGTTGTACTGCGGGTGGAGATCCCCATCAGGTTTGCCGACGTGGCGTTGCCGCCAATAGCATAAACCTGATTGCCAAACCGGGTACGATGGGCAAGGAAGATCCCAATGACCACGACGCCCAGCATCAGTAACCCCATCGCGCTCAAACGTCCACCGCCGGGTATTTTCCACGCCAGGCTGGAGAGCGTGTCGTACACCGGATGGTTAATCGGAATAGATTCTTCCGACACCAGATAACTCACGCCGCGAAGGAAGAACATCCCGGCGAGGGTAATAATAAAAGCCGGGATTTTCAGCGCATCGATCAGTAGCCCCATAAAGGCACCAAACGCGCACCCCATCACCAGCACCAGCGGAAACGCCACCAGCGGTGAGATCCCCCAGAATCCGATAGCCTTCGCAAGAAACACGCCGGTGAATGCGATCACCGAACCAACGGAGAGATCGATCCCACCGGAAAGGATCACAAAAGTCATCCCGACGGCGATAATGCCTAAAAAAGCGTTATCGGTCAGGATATTGCAAATCACACGCGTGGAGGCAAACCCCGGGAACTGGGTCAGACAGTAGAGATAACCCAGCACAAACACGCCCAGCGTGATCATTAGCGGCAAATTACGTTTTATCATGGCCACGGATCCCCTTAATGATGCTGACAAAGCGCGGCGACTGGACGATCAGCACACAGAGCACGACCACCGCTTTCACCACCTGGTTGAGCTCCGGCTGGAAACCAGAGAGCAGGATCCCGGTATTCATTCCCTGAATAATCAGCGCGCCAATCACCGAGAGCAGCAGGTTAAAACGCCCGCCCATCAGCGATCCGCCGCCGATCACAACCGCCAGGATCGCATCCAGCTCCAGCCAGAGTCCTGCGTTGTTGGCATCGGCCCCACGAATATCTGCCGCGACGATCGTCCCGGCAATGGCGGCGCATATGCCGCTCAGCACATAGGTCAGCATCACCATCAACCGGGTATTGACCCCGGCGTTGCGCGCGGCACGAATGTTGATCCCGACGGCCTCAATGAACATGCCCAGTGCCGTTTTGCGGGTAAAGAGCCAGAACACCACCAGCGTCACCAGGGCAATGATCACCGGAGTCGGGAAGAACAACAGTTTGCCGCTGCCAAGCCACGCCAGGCCCGGAGAGTTAAAGGTGACGATCTGCCCGGATGTGATCAGCTGCGCCACACCGCGCCCGGCGACCATTAAAATCAGGGTGGCGACAAACGGCTGGATCTTGAGGACTGCCACCAGAATACCGTTCCACAGCCCGGCGAGTACGCCAGTGCCTAAGGCGGCAAGCAGCACCACCGGCAGGCTGTGCCCGGCCACGGTCATTGAGGCTGCCGTAGCCCCGGCGATAGCCATCACCGCGCCGACGGAGAGGTCAATCCCGCCAGTGGCAATGACCAGCGTCATACCAATCGCCAGCAGCGCCACCGGCGCCGCACGGTTCAAAATATCGATCGGGCTGCCAAACAGACGGCCATCCTGGACAATAATCTGGAAGAAATGCGGCGCGACAAGGCTGTCAACCAACAGTACCACCAGCAGTGCCGCGATTTGCGGTGTGCCGGTTGGCCAGTTGAAGCGGCGCTTTGACTCCCCTGTTTGCGAAAGCGAACGAGACATCACAATTCACTCCTTACGCCGCGATGGCATTCATGATCGCCGGAACGGACAGTTTATCCAGCGGGATCTCTGCCACCTGTTTACGATCGCGCATGATGATCACGCGATCGGCATACCCCACCAGTTCCTCCAGCTCAGACGATATGACCAGCAGCGCCAGGCCGTCCGCACACAACGTTTCAATAAGCCGGATGATTTCAGCATGCGCACCGACGTCAATCCCGCGCGTCGGTTCATCGAGGATCAGGAACTGGGGTTTGGTCAGCAGCCAGCGCGACAACAAGACCTTCTGCTGGTTACCCCCTGAAAGGAATTCAATAGGTTGTTCTGCGCTCGGGGTACGAATGCCAAGCTGGCGGATAAAGCGTTCCGCAATGGCGTTTTGCTCTTTGCGTGGGATTGGCCTCAGCCAGCCTCGCTGCGCCTGTAACGCCAGAATGATATTCTCCCGCACCGAGGCGGCGGCAATAATACCGTCCGTTTTTCTGTCTTCCGGACAGAAGCCAACGCCCAGACACGAGGCCTGATGCGGCGATCGCAGCGTTTGCGGTTTGCCTTTGATTAATGCGGTGCCGCTGTCTGCTGGCTTAATTCCGAAGATGACTTCGGCGGTTTCTGTTCGTCCGGAGCCTAACAATCCGGCCAGACCGACAATTTCGCCAGGACGAACCTCCAGGTTAAACGGTGAAATAGTCCCTTTTTTGCCGAAATCACTGAAAGCCGCGACGGGTTTATCACTCAGCAGCGTGCGGCCCGCACGCTGGAGCGCGTTGGTCTCCAGCTCGCGCCCGAGCATCATTTTGACCAGTTCAATCTGGGGTAATTCACGGGTTTCCCGACAGCCGACAAAACTGCCGTTACGCAGTACCGTAATGCGATCGCTCACTTCATACACCTGGTCGAGGAAATGGGTCACGAAGATCAGGCTCACGCCCTGATCGCGCAGCTGGCGCATCAGGGTAAAGAGCATTTCCACTTCCTGGGTATCGAGACTGGCAGTGGGCTCATCGAGGATCAGTACTTTTGCGGAGAGATCGATAGCGCGACAAATCGCGACGATCTGCTGCATGGCAACGGAAAAGCGGTTCAGCGGCTCGCGAACGTCGAGAGAAAAACCGTAGGATTCCATCAGCTTTGTCGCCCGCGCTTCCATCTCCTTGCGGCGCAGCAGGCCAAAGCGTCGTGGTTCACGGCCAATAAACAGATTATCCGCCACCGACATGTTCGGCAGCAGGTTCACTTCCTGATAGACCGTCCCGATCCCAAGCTGCTGGGCGTGAGCGGTATTTTTCGGCGAAATGGCATTGCCTTCCAGCCAGATAGTGCCGCGATCGGCATGATAGACGCCGGTCAGGGCTTTAATCAGCGTCGACTTCCCTGCTCCGTTCTCACCCAGCAGCGCCATAATCTCACCACGCCGCAGGCTAAAATCAACGTTATCCAGCGCTTTTACGCCAGGAAAGTATTTACTCAAGCCCTCTGTGCGGAGGATTTCCTGATGTTGTTCCGAGTTCATATTTACGCCTCCGGCACAAATCGTAGGCCGGGTAAGCGTAGCGCTACCCGGCAATTACACTGGATCAGTAACCCATATTTTTCTTCTTCTCTAACTCTTCTTTTGCTGTGTCAGGAAGGTAGAGTGTGGATTTGGTGATAGTCAGTTTTTCAGGCATCGTGCCGTCTTTCTTGAATTTCTCCAGCGCATCGAATGCCGGGCCCGCCATGTTCGGCGTGAGCTCCACGCTGGCGTTCGCTTCACCGTCCATCATCGCCTTGTAGATGTCTGGCACACCGTCGATTGAGCCGGTGAGGATATCTTTGCCCGGCTTCAGGCCCGCTTCTTTAATGGCCTGAATCGCACCGATCACCATGTCATCGTTGTGGGCGTAAACCATGCAGATGTTCTTGCCGTTGTTTTCAGCCTTGATAAAGCTCTCCATAACCTCTTTGCCTTTACTGCGCGTGAAGTCACCGGACTGAGAGCGGATAATCTTGATGTTTGGTGCTTTAGCGATAGCCTCAGCAAACCCTTTCTTACGGTCGATGGCCACGCTCGCGCCAACGGTGCCCTGCAACTCAACGACGTTACACGGTTTGCCATCCACCTGTTTCACCAACCAGTCACCAATCAACTGTCCTTCAAGAATGTTGTTGGCGGTGACGGTGGTCATATAGAGCGATTTGTCTTTGACATCAATGGAACGATCGAGCAGGAAAACCGGGATCTCAGCGTCTTTCGCTTCCTTCAGGACAGGTTCCCAGCCCGTCGCGACGACAGGCGCAATAAAGATGGCATCAACGCCCTGGGCGATAAACGAACGCACGGCTTTGATTTGGTTTTCCTGCTTTTGCTGACCATCGGCGATTTTCAGGGTGATACCACGTTTCTGGGCCTCGCTTTTTGCAACGTTGGTTTCTGCTGCTCGCCAGCCGGATTCAGAGCCGACTTGCGAAAAACCTACGGTTAAAGGGGCGGCCATCGCCATAGACGACATGGCTGCCGAAACTGCTGTGACCAGGAGTAAGCGCTTCCACATATGAACGTCCTCGTAGGGGGATTATTGTTGGTGAAAAGATGTTCTGCGAAATGACTATAGCCAATGAAATATGTAACGAATTGCGTTACATCACACTTCGGAAAAGTGAATAAAACGTTAATCACAAGTTTGTAATCGCTTTCATTTCGCCATGAAAAATGCAGCTGAGTTTATGGATTTTTCTGTCATGGAATCGGTCTGAAAAGTGGGGTTAGCGGTGAGAGAAGGCGAAAACAGGCGGAGACATTCAGCGCGAGTTGGCTATAATACCTGCCACTTGTTTACCATCCATTTTAAAGGACACCGACATGAGCTTACTCAACGTCCCAGCGGGTAAAGAACTGCCAGAAGATATCTACGTAGTAATCGAAATCCCGGCTAACGCAGATCCTATCAAATACGAAGTGGACAAAGAGAGCGGCGCCCTGTTCGTAGACCGTTTCATGTCTACCGCGATGTTCTATCCGTGCAACTACGGTTACATCAACCACACCCTGTCTCTGGACGGTGACCCGGTTGACGTACTGGTCCCAACGCCATACCCACTGGAGCCAGGCTCAGTTATCCGCTGCCGTCCAGTTGGCGTACTGAAAATGACCGACGAATCCGGTGAAGATGCGAAGCTGGTTGCGGTTCCGCACACCAAACTGAGCAAAGAATACGATCACATCAAAGATGTGAACGACCTGCCAGAACTGCTGAAAGCGCAGATCACTCACTTCTTCGAGCACTACAAAGACCTCGAAAAAGGCAAGTGGGTTAAAGTTGACGGCTGGGACAACGCAGAAGCGGCGAAAGCAGAAATCATCGCCTCTTTCGAACGCGCTGCTAAGAAGTAATTCTTACGGCTGATATTAAGGCCCCGCAAGTCGGGGCTTTTTTGTGTCTATGGTTAAAAGCAGCACAAACTGATTTTTTAAGATAAATCCCATTCCGTTTCATTCAGGCATTAAAAGCAATAAAGATATCCTATCATTTATGGTGGGGATGGTTGAATAGCCTGGCCATTAACAACATACTGTCATGATGAACATTAATCCCCATTCATTATAGGATTCATATGTCATCCATTAACATTGATGTTGCCCGCCCAACTGGAATTTATTTTATCATTGAACGGCTGTATTCTCGCGATGGCCTTATGCCTTCTATTGGGGAAATAAGCCCCTCTTTGACACAGGTGCACCGTACTGTCATTCAGCTCAAACGCAAGCAAGATATGTTTATGGATGGCGTTAAGGTTATCCCTAAAGATATTACTCTTTGGCAACAGATAAAATATCTTACAGGTTCAAAAGTCACGACTAAAGATACCGATACGTTAGTGTATACGACCGATTTTATCGGCTCCCTTATTGCCACAACGCCTTTAGGCAATATTGAACTTGAAAATATTCCTCGTTTCCTCACGACAGAGTCTATCCACTCCCTGCCGCAAGCAGTGAGTTATGGCCGCGACCCCATTCCGCAAGTTCTTCTTTATGGCCGTAAGGATATTGTCTTCTTTATGGACAATGGTGGAAAAGGTACACCAACCGCTATTGCAAAATATAACCACAATACGCGTGACCTTGCCATAATCAAAGATCAGCTAGAAGCCAGTAAAACAATGAAGGAACTGCTGTCAAAAGGAGCAAAACTATGAGTAAGAAAAGTCATATCATGAGTCTGCTCGTCCTTATTATTGCCTCTTTTGTCTTTGGTAGAAGTACGTATTTTGAATACCTGGCGTGGTACTATGGGAGCGATAATTTAGTATACAGTGAAATAAATAATTCATTACTAGCCAGTTTATTTAATGGGATTTATTTTGCTCTATCAGCAAGTATTATCTATACGTTGCTAGTTCTATTAAAAAGAATCCCCAAAAATATCGTCGTTTCTTGTCTGCTCCAGTTCTGTATTAATATCGGGCTGTATACCCTTTTCGTTGCAGTAGAGAGAGGATATAGTCAATTGCATACTTTAGGCTCGGGTGCTACTGATATCACCCATAGCTATTTTTTAGGGGCGTTGCTGACGAGCACACTCCTGACCGTCGTGATCGTGAGCGTGATACATGCTAAGTTTCTTTCTTCAAAGCATAAAGATGGGCTACATAAAAGCATTTGACTGTTACGGTAAAGACAGCAAATGGCAGTATCTCTGCATCATGGCATTCCAGCTTACCTGGTTTTTGTGTTACTTATGGATCCCTTATCGAAGCGATTATGCGATTCTGCTGTTTTTACTGTTTTTCCTGCCCGTCATTTCAAGCAATACGCGATGCATAAACTACTATGGTCGTTCACGCGCTTTATGTTTGTTATGGCTTATTGCCCCGTACATCATGCTGTTCGTTCCTCTGTTTTTAACCCGACGCCGGGGTGCAGAAGAGAGCTGAAGGAACAAAAAACAACGCCACCTTTCGGTGGCGTTGTCGTTTTTCAGTACTGGTCTCTGTCTAACCAGTTACCGCTTACAATCCGCGTTAACCCTTCGACCGGACGCTGGTAGACATACATCCACGCGCTTCCGTACGGTGTCTGGATCAACTGGCGCGCGTATTCACCGCCCCTGGTGCGCAAGGCATCAAGTTCGGCAAGTGTCGCGTTATCAATACGATAGACTTCACCCTGTACTGTTCCTTCGCCGGGAACCGCGCCTGGATAGTGGCCCAGGCTGTACAACTGGTAGTTCTCGATATTGTAATTCCCCAGCAGCAGGGCATTGGTCATCCAGTGACTGTTGCCTTGCTTGGTTCGTAAACTGCCGTAGACAAATATTCGCATTGCTAAAACTCAAACTGATAGAGCAGATCAAGTGCCTGGTCTACGCCGGACACTGCTTCCAGATATAGCTTAGGCATCAGGCGATAGCGTAACGTGAGTGTTGCCAGTGAGTCAAAGATCCCCACACCATATTTTACCTGCAGACCCGGCAGTACATAGCCGCTGACCACCACCTGCGAGGAGTCACCCACGCCCTGGGTGTCCAGCGCCAGATTGCTTACGCCGAACGTCTCGCCGATTTTACCCACAACCTGCCCACTTTGTGCAACCCCCAGACCCACTAACATCGAGGTCATCGCCGCACTGTCGCTCTGACCGCTGTCCAGACCTTGTCCACGCAACAGGTAAGAAAGAGCTTCCTGTTGTGACATCGCTGGGTCAGAGAAGATTTCCGCCTTCGGTTCGTCGGCGGAACCGGTGACGCGTACACCCGCGATGACGTCGTTTTCCGTCGCTTCCGGGTTACGAATCGCTTCGATATTCAACAGAGGTTGATCCGGTGGACCGGAGAACAACAGTTCACCTTTACGCACAATTAAATCCTGACCATAGGCATGGAAACGCCCTTCAGGAATATTAATCTGCCCGTTCAGGCCCAACCCTTGTTTATCCTGCGCCACCTTCAGGTCACCCGTAAGCCTCGCCTTCAGCCCAAACGCATCCAACCGCACGTTATTCCCCACGTGCACGATAAGGTTACTATTAATCGGTATGCCAGCGCTCTTCTGTTCGACAGGTTTCAGATTTTCATTGAGCATAACTTCATCACTTGAGACACCGACCGCACTTTCCGGCACGTCGTGAACCACAATACGAGCCCACGGCACGTCGACGCGTCCGTCAAGCGTGAAGAGGCTTGGCGTGGCTTCAAAGACAACATCAGGTGAAACATCAAGGCGTACCATTGGCGGAACGGTGATGCGTACCTTACTGCCTTTCGCAGCAATACGGGCGCGCCAGTTATCGAGTTGGCTCCAGTCTGCGTCACCGCTCAGATTGATCTGCCCTTGCTGAGTCAATACCGAGCCGCTCAGTGTTGAACTCATACCATTGAAGTTCATCGCGATCTGGCTCGGCTGCATATCAAACGGCATAAAGTTACCGTCGATATCCACACCGCTGAGCCGCATCTGACCGAACAGCTGCGGGCTTTGCGCGTTGCCAGCCAGACGCAAATTGGCATTCAGCATGCCTGCTGCTTTTTCCCCGCGGTCGAAAATCGGGTTCACCATCGCCAGGTTGAAGTTACGGATATTGACGTTGCCGCCAAGATTACGCCGTCCTTGCGGATCGGAAATCTGCACTTGTCCATCAAACTGACCATTGTTGGTCAGACGGATAAGCCATCCCAGCTCTGCACGGTTGTTATGCAGATCCGCACTCAGGTTCAGGGTGTCAAAGGCTACCGGCAGCGGCGCATCATTCACCAGTTGCGTCACCTTCACGTTACGACCCGAAAGCGTGACGCTACCCTGTGGCAGCCCTTCTTTTGTGGTGTCCCAGGCCACATCGGCCTTCCCGCTAAAGACGCCGCTGGCCTGCGTGGTATCTGGCATAAACGGCTTCAACATCGCCAGGTCAAAGCGATTAAGGTTGATCTGCGCGCGCCCTTCCGCCCCAGCATCAATGGTCTGAGGTACACACAGCTCAGCATTTGGGTTGGTCCAGCAGTGTGGTCCGATGCTGATCTTTTGTTCCGCGTTACGGTAGTCCAGCGCAATAGAGCGTGACAACGCCAACGGCCCGACCGGTGTGTTGAAGCGGGTGTTATCAAGCAGACCTTTCCAGCGCTCCTCTTTACGGTCAAAGCTTCCTGTCAGGTGAAGCTGCCCGGAGACCGGCTCACCCTGCACACGCAGCTGGAGGTCGTGCTGCTTTTCGTTGCCTTTCGCTTCCAGCGTCACCAGATTAATGTTCACGTCCGGCTGAGCAATGCGCTCCACGCGCAGGTTCAGGTTACCGCCGATCTGATCGGTGGATTTCACATCCCCTTCCACGCGAACACGGGCAACGCTTAGCTCCTGCCAGCGCAGGTTATTGGCGGTGATATCCGCCAGAAGTTGGGGGGCGTCTACCGTCCCGCGCACTTTCACTAACCCTTTCGCCGTGCCACCCAGGCCCGGCAGAGCATTATCCAGATTCGGCGCGTCGATAGTGGCATCCAGATTGAGATCTTTCACCCCCAGCTCGCCTTTGATATCCGCCGTGTTGCGGCCCAGCGCTACGTGCAGACCCGGGATCGTCCACTGCAGGTAGCTGTTGCCTTTGACCGAGCCCTCAACGTTAACCTTGTTCTGCTTCACGTTCCCGGTGAGTTTGATTTCCGGCACGTCCATCTGCCACGTGCCGCCGTACAGGCTGCCGCGGGTTTTGATCAGGCCATCCAGCTTCGACGGCCAGTCCGGTACCTCTTTGGCGGTGTTAATACCCGTCAGCTTCAGCTCACCGCGCCAGCTGATCGCCTGCTGCCAGTCGAGCAGTGCGGTCAGCTCGGTTTTGCCTTCCAGTGCCGCAACGGTCAGTTTGTCGAGATTAACCTGCTGTTCATTGCCCTTCGCATCCAGCGTGATGTTCGCGGGCGGCACGCCCTGCCCCTTCACTGCGGTACGGAACGAGAGCGTGTAATCGGTCATTTTGCCGCTCAGCTTCAGCTTCAGATCATCGGCCTGGAACTGTTTTTCGCCGGTAAACGGCCAGTAAAGCTGTTTACTGACCATTTCAACATTGAGCGGTAACCCCGCTTCTGCCAGTTGAGTTTGCGCCCGCAGGACCATATCTACCGGGCCGGAGAGATTTACCCCGACGTCCAGTTTGTCGCGTAGCGCACCGCCCACTTTGACCTTCACTTTTTCACCTTTCAGCGGGTCAATATTCAGGGCGCTGTTCAGCGTGATGTCCACCGGCCAGTTGTCGCGCAGCAGGGCATTGCCAGAGGCATTCACCGAGCCCTGGTTGGTGTCGATATCCAGCGCGTCGAGCTTCATATTGCCGTCAATACTGCTGACTTTAAGCAGCATGTTATAGACCGTCAGATCGGTATCGCCGGTGAGGCGCAATTGCTCGCCTTTGAACTCTTCAATGTTGAGATTCAGCGGCAGATGAACATCGGTCATTTCCGGCAGGACGGGTTTCGAGAAGAGGTCTTTCAGCGTTTCACCCAGCGGCTTCTCTTCCGGCTGTGGGTTCTGGATCTTCGGCTCGACGATCTCTTCCTGCGCCACGTCGGCCACTTTCGGCAGCGCGATCAGTAATCCCTGCAGGGACGTCGGCGTCAGGGTGAGGTTTTTCTCCTGCCAGCGCAGGCCGGAGGTGAAATCCATCACGGATACGGTGGTGTCGTCGATTTTGATATTGACGTTATCAAGCGCCACCCGATAGAGCGCGATCGGATACGGCGTGGAGAGATTCAGCGGACCGCTGTCTTCTTCCTCGACCGGCGCAGACTTCGGCATTTTCTTTGAATCTATCGCCACGTTTACATCTTTTAGCGACAGATCGTTGACGCATAGCTTGCTGTCCCGCAGACAACCCAGCTTCACCGCAAGGTGGAACTCCCCGGCGTTGACCGCTACGCCAGGTTGCTCATAGCGAATGTTCTTCAGACGCAGATCGCGCCAGCCGCCCGTCACCTGACCAATTTCAAGTCCCGGCACCCAGCGGTTAGCGGCGTTAAACAGCAGGTGCAGCCCGGTTGTCGTTCCCACCAGAAACGCCACCGTACCGAGCAGCAGTACGATAAAAATCAGCACCCCGAGGCTTATCTTCTTCCATAAACTCATAATTCAGGCCCCAGACCGATGTAAAACTGTAAACCATGCTCTTCTTTGTCGCCCACAGGTACGGCGAAATCGAGCTTGATGGGCCCGACGGGTGACTGCCAGCGCACACCCACGCCCGCGCCGGTTTTGAAATCGCTGCGGCGGATGTCGCTCACCGCTTCGCCGCTGTCGACAAACATCGCCCCCCACCATTTACCGCTGACGTTGTACTGATACTCCAGCGAGCCGGTGGCCAGTTTCGACGCACCGATCAGCTTGCCGCTGTCATCTTTTGGCGCAATGGATTTGTATTTATAACCGCGAATGCTGCGGTCGCCACCAGCGAAGAAGCGCAGATCCGGTGGGACTTTGTCGAAGTCACCGGTTTCAATCCAGCCGAGGTTGCCGCGCATCACAAAGCGGTGTTTGTCATACAACGTACGGATCCAGACGTTTTGTGCCTGAATCACCGAGAAGTCGACATCGGAACCCCACATGGTGTTGGAGTAATCAATGGAATAACGCTGGGAATCGCCCCAGTCAGGCATCAGGCCACCGCGTGAGCGGGTACGGCTGATCATCACCCCCGGATAGAGCAACATCGTGGTGTTGGTGACGTTGGCCTGAGTAAAGTGGTCGAGACTCCAGCGCAGGTTAATGGCACGCTGCCAGCCGCTGGAGAGATCCCAGTAGCGTGACAGCGCAAGGGTGGTGGAATCTGACTTGGTATCGTTCAGGTCGGTACGCTTAAAGCCCCCCTGAACCAGGTAATATTGCTCCAGCGGGTTTTTCAGCAAGGGCATTTTATAGCTGAAATCGAGCTGCTGTTCCGGGGCGGAGATACTCGCGCTGGTCGTCAGACTGTGGCCGTACGAGTTCATCCACGGCTTTTTCCATGTGGCCTTCACGCGCGGACCGACATCCGTCGAATAACCCACACCGGTCTCAATGGTGTTCTCGATCCGTGGCGAGACGACGCCATGCAATGGCAACACTTTAGTTTTGCGCGACTTATCAAATTCCGGCGCGACAACCACGGAATTAAACCATCCGGTGGCTGAAAGACGACGGTTCAGTTCCGCCAAATCGCTCGACTTGTAGTAATCCCCTTTTTTGAAGGGCACAAGATTTTGCAGATATTCTTCACGGATTTGCGAACCTTCGAAGGTTACATCGCCAAAACGATAGCGCTCCCCACTGTCGTAATCGATATCCCAGAAGGCCTGGTGTCTGTCCAGCGCAATACCAAGCTGACTTTTGTTGAACTGGCTGTCAAAGTAGCCCTTACGAAGGGAAACGCTCGTCAGCTCTTTTTTGAAATGATCGTAGTCACCGTGATTGAGTACGGTACCGATTTTCGGCCGCGTACTGAGCAGATCCAGGTAATCCCGGTCTGTGCGTGCTCCACCGCGCAGAATGACGTCAGTGCCGCCAATCAGTACCGGCTCACCCGGCGAAACGCGGGCAATAAGCACCTGGCGCCCCTTCTTTGGCGGTGGGCGTAGGTCAAAATCAATGGTAGGTTCGTAATAACCCAGCGCTTTTAGCCCTTCACGGATCGCGTCATCTACGCGCGCGCGAAAACGGCGGTCCGGCGTCACCTCATCACTCTGGATGGTCGACAACTGCGCACGCACGTTTTTTTCCAGCGCCCCGGATAACCCTTCAACCTGCAAACGAACGTTCGCCGCACTGGCAATCCCGCTTGTTAGTAGCAAACTGACCAAGCATAACTGGCGGATTTTTATCACGTTTTCTCCTGAATATCCCTGTTTCCACCCTGGAAGCAAATGAAGTGCCGCTCCGCGGCAAAATACGGCCTGTTGGCCAAAAACCCGAATCGCGGGTTGAAAATGGGTGCAACACCCAAATATTTCTTATGATTAAATCTAGACTCATTCAGCGCATTTATTGTGTTCAATTAAACGCTTCGTGACAACCTTAACTGAAACATCGCACCCCGGGAGGCCCCATCGTGAGTTTATTCGACAAAAAGCATCTGGTTTCACAAGCAGATGCATTACCGGGACGCAACACCCCTATGCCTGTGGCAACCTTACACGCCGTAAACAACCACTCAATGAGCAACGTTCCTGATGGAATGGAAATCGCCCTGTTCGCGATGGGGTGTTTCTGGGGTGTGGAACGTCTGTTCTGGCAACTGCCCGGCGTTTACAGCACGGCTGCCGGTTATACTGGCGGTTACACGCCAAATCCAACCTACCGCGAAGTATGCTCTGGCGAAACCGGCCATGCGGAAGCCGTTCGTGTGGTGTATGACCCTGCGGTGATTAGCTACGAGCAACTTCTCCACGTGTTCTGGGAAAACCACGACCCGGCGCAGGGCATGCGTCAGGGTAACGACCACGGCACACAATATCGCTCGGCCATTTATCCGCTCACACCTGAGCAGGATGCCGCCGCGCGCGCCAGCCTTGAGCGTTTCCAGCAAGCCATGCGTGACGCTGGCGATACGCGCGAGGTGACGACGGAAATCACCGCCGCGAAACCGTTCTACTACGCCGAGGACGATCACCAGCAGTATCTGCATAAAAACCCGTATGGCTATTGTGGCATTGGGGGCATTGGCGTCTGCCTGCCGCCGCAGCAAGCTTAATTATTGATCCAGCGCCACGCGCGCCGCGTGGCGCGTGGCGTTACTGACCGAGCCATAATCCATGACTTTGCCCTGCAGCAGCAGGTTGAAGACCGGTGCCTGCGGTCGGTTGAGCCGTGTTTGCAGCAGGTGAACGGCCTCAATCCCCAGCTCACGGCAGGGAACCGTGACGCCCGTGACCGGTTTTTCCAGACGGTGCGCTAAATTCCATGCAAAATCGGTCGTAATGAGTGAAATGTCTTCCGGAATGCGCAGCCCATGACGCGTTAATGCCCTGACCACCCCTTCCGTCATGCTGGTACTGTTGGGGAAAATCACCTCCGGCCACTGGGAGCGGTCATGCGTCATCAGCCACGTATCCAGCGCCTGCTCGGCCTCTTCTGCCGTAAACCACTCCGTCACTAACAAATCGCGCTGGGGATCAAAGGCCACGTGAAAATGGCGGTATGCCTCCTTTATGCCGTCCAGACGCGCGTAGAGCGTATCCCGTCGCAGGCAGGTAAGCGTGAGCACGCGGCGATGCCCTTGTTCAAACAGATACTGCATGGCGGTGAAACCAATCGCCCGGTGATCGGGTGACACGGAATCCAGCACCCGATCCCGGTCAACAGAATTAATCAACACGCAGGGTTTATTCAGCGTACTCGCCAGTTTAAATATGGTGGAATCATCAGTCCCAATAATAATTATCGCGTTGATATTCTTATGGCTGGCCTTTTCCATAAATAATTTCACATCGGCGTGCTGTTCTTCTAACCCACAGCAACTGACCCACACATTGTGCGGCGAGCAGGCTTCAGCAATGCCTTTTGTGACTTCCAGATAAAAAATGTCCCCACGTCCCTGAAAGGTTCTTTCCGGCGCAAACACAGCGATACCGTTAATTAATAGTCTCCCGCTCGCCATTGACTCCAGCACACCTAATTCTCTGGCGGAGCGAACGATCGCCTCCCGGGCTTTATCGCTGGTATAAGACTTGCCGCTTAATACCCGCGACACGGTACTGACGGAATAGCCCGTCAGGGCCGCAATTTCCTCCATTTTTAACCTGCCAGGCATAGTGTGACCTCGCTCTCATTCAGTTTTTGCAAATATTTGCAGAAACAGTTGTTTGATTTTAAAACTAAATTTCAGAAAGCCTGGAGATTACTTAATCACCTTGCGAGTATTCTCACAAAAACACATTGTCGCTGCGGCTCCCCTTTCCTATTTTCCGGTCATCACTCATTTCAACTGAAATAAAGGTGTGACATGGATAAGGTACGTTTTGGCATTATTGGAATAGGGAATATCGGTACGGTCCACGCGCGTTATTTACTGGCGGGTTCGGTCAGCGACGCCTGTCTTACCGCCGTTTGCGATAATGCGCTGGAAAAACACCCGGCCATTCGTCAACTGGTCGGCTCCCTTCCTCTGTTCAGTGACGCACAGGAGATGCTCCAGAGCGGTCTTATCGACGCAGTGATTATCGCGACGCCGCACTATGACCACCCACGCCTGTCAATGCTGGCGATGCGCAACGGCATCCATACCCTGTGTGAAAAACCGGCAGGTGTGTATACCGCCCAGGTACAGGAGATGAACGCCTGCGCCAACGAGTGCGATGTGGTGTTCGGCATCATGTATAACCAGCGCCCGAACCCGCTCTACCAGAAGGTGAAAGATCTGATCGACAGCGGCGAGCTGGGCGAGATCCGCCGCTCCAACTGGATCATCACCAACTGGTATCGCTCGCAGAGCTACTACAACTCCGGCGGCTGGCGCGCCACCTGGAAAGGTGAAGGCGGAGGCGTACTGCTCAACCAGGACCCGCATCAGCTCGATCTCTGGCAGTGGCTGGTCGGCATGCCGGTTCGTCTGCGCGCGTTTTGCCAGTTCGGTAAGCATCGTGATATCGAAGTGGAAGACGAGGTTACCGCCTATGCCGAGTATGCCAATGGCGCGACGGGTGTGTTTATCACTACCGTGGCGGAAACACCGGGGACCAACCGGCTGGAGATCGTCGGTGATTGCGGCAAAGTGGTCGTCGAAGAAGGGAAACTGCGCTACTGGCGACTGCGTGAGTCCGAAACCGCCTTCAACGCCCGCTGGCAAAACGGTTTTGGTGAACCCGAGTGTTGGGAGGTCACGCTTCCCGTCGACCCGGAATGCAGCGAGCACCACGTCATTACCACCAACTTCTGTGCCGCCATCCTGCGCGGCGAGCCGCTGATTGCACCTGGTCTGGAAGGGATCCATGGGTTAACGCTCTCCAACGCAATGCACCTCTCCACCTGGACAGACGACTGGGTCGACCTGCCGCTCAACGAGAAACAGTATCTGCGCCTGCTTCAACAGCGTATCAGCACTTCAGTGGCTAAAGAGACAACCAGCGTCACGCTGGATGCCTCTGGCACCTGGTAACTCCGGAGAAGAATCGATGTTAAATGTCGCTATTGTGGGAACAGGGAATATCTCGCATAACCATATTCAGGGCTATTTGCAGTTTGGTCAGCGCTGTCGGATTGTCGCGCTGGTCGATATCTACCCGGAAAAAGCCCACGAGAAAAAAACGCGCTACGGCCTGACAGACGTCCGCGTGTATGAAAGCCACCAGCAGATGCTGGCGTCAGAGCCAAACATCGACATCGTCGACGTCTGCACACCGCCCTACGTACATGCTGAGATTAGCATTAATGCCCTCAATGCAGGTTGCCATGTGCTGTGCGAAAAGCCGATGGCCGCCTCGCTGGAGGAGTGTGACGCGATGATCGCCGCACAACAGGCCAGCGGCAAAACACTCGCCATCATTGCCCAAAATCGCTTTACCGATGCCTTCTGGCGTTTAAAAGCGGCGCTGGATTCAGGTCTGGCGGGCAAGGTCTGCCATGCCCAGGTGGATTCGTTCTGGTGGCGCGGACACTGCTACTACGACCTGTGGTGGCGCGGCACCTGGGAAAAAGAGGGGGGCGGCTGCACGCTTAACCACGCGGTTCACCACATCGACGCCATTCAGTGGATGCTCGGCTTCCCGTCCGAGGTGGTGGCGATGATGACCAACGTGGCGCACGACAACGCTGAAGTCGAAGATCTCAGCGCCGCGATATTTAAATACCCCAGCGGCGCACTCACCCAACTTACCGCCTCGGTCGTGCACCACGGGGAAGATCAGAAAATCATCATCCAGGGTGATAAAGCGCGCATCTCCGCACCGTGGCAGGCCTTTGCCAGCGTTAGTGCCGATAACGGCTTCCCGCAGGAAACCCACGACCAGAAGCGCGAAGCGCAGCTCAACGCTGTTTTTCACGAGACGCCTAAGCTCGAGTGGACGCTGCACACCGGGCAGATTAACGACCTGCTTTATGCCATCGAGCGCGGCTCGGCACCGTTAGTAGATGGCCTGCAGGGTAAACGCTCGCTGGAGCTGATAACCGCGATCTATAAATCCGCCATTACCCGCACCGTGGTCTCGCTGCCAATTCAGCGTGACGACCCCTTTTACCGCACCGGTGGGACCAATGCCCTCGCCCCCCGTTTTTATGAAAAATCTGCAAGCGTGGCCAACTTCAGCGAAGTCGGCGCAATCCCTCTGGGCAAAGATCTGGATCAAGGAATCTAAGCATGAACAAAAATGACGGAATGAATTATGCACCGGTGGGCAAACCCCAGCCCGTTGTCAGGGAAGGTGAGTTTATTTTTGCCGCTGTCGCGCTCGACCACGGCCATATCTACGGTATGAGTAATGGCCTGATTGAAGCGGGTGCCACGCTGAAATGGGTATACGACCCTGACCCGGCAAAAGTGGATAAATTTATCCAGCAGTACCCGCAGGCAAAAGTGGCGGAGTCACTGGAGGTGATACTCAACGACCACGAAGTGCGTCTGGTGGCGGGGGCGGCCATCCCGTCCGAGCGCTGCGCACTGGGGCTGAAAGCAATGGCCGCAGGCAAGGACTACTTCACGGATAAAGCGCCACTCACCACCCTTGAACAGCTGGCAGACGCCAAAGCGATGGTGGAGAAAACCGGGAAGAAATACGCGGTGTATTACAGCGAACGCCTGCACGTGGAGAGCGCGGTCTTTGCCGGACAACTGGTGCAGCAAGGGGCTATTGGTCGCGTCGTACAAACGTTGGGTACGGGTCCGCACCGGGAAGGTGCCGGCCGCCCGAGCTGGTTCTACGATAGACGCTATTTCGGCGGCATTCTGTGCGATATCGGCAGCCACCAGATTGAGCAGTTCCTGTTTTATACGGGCAACAGTAACGCCACCGTGGTCGCCAGCCAGGTCCGTAATTTCAACCATCCGCAGTATCCCGCTTTCGAAGATTTTGGCGATGCCATGCTGAAAGGGGAAAACGGTGCCAGCGGCTATTTCCGCTGCGACTGGTTTACCCCTGACGGGCTCTCTACCTGGGGTGATGGCCGTCTGACATTGCTCGGCACTGACGGGTATATCGAGATCCGTAAATATGTCGATCTCACCCACGGCGAGCAGGACGTGGTGTATCTCGTCAATAAAGAGGGAGAGTTCCGTTATCCGGTCGCTGGTCAGGTCGGGTTCCCGTTCTTTGGCGAACTGATCCTCGACTGTCTGTATCGTACCGAAAACGCCATGACCCAGGCGCATGCTTTCAAAGCGGCGGAGCTCTGCGTGAAAGCTCAGATGCTGGCCAACGCGACGGAATAACGGGAGGCGACGATGACGATCCTGAACACGGCAGTTATCGGTGCCGGGGCGATTCACGGTTGCCATGTGAACGCACTGCGCCAGTTGCCCAACGTCGAGCTGCGCGCGCTGGTAGATATCGACAGTGGCAAAGGACTGAAGCTGGCGATGGACTACCAGTGTCGCTTTTATCAGGATTACCGGGAAATGCTGCTGGACGATGCCATCGACGTGGTTCATATCTGCACACCGCATTTCGAGCATAAGCGCATGATCCTGGCGGCGCTCACCGCCGGGAAGCATGTTTTCTGTGAAAAACCGGTGGGGTTGAACAGCAGCGAGCTCATGGATATCACCCGCGCGACTGAACAGGCGCGGGGGCTGCTCGGCGTGTGTTATCAGAACCGACTCAACCCCACCAGCCTGCGCATTCGCCAGGTGCTGGACGATGGTGAGCTGGGGAAAATGCTCAGCATCAAAGCGGTGCTGACGTGGTCACGCGCAGGCGCGTATTACACCAAAAGCCCATGGCGTGGTCGGCTGGCAACGGAAGGGGGGAGCCTGCTGATCAACCAGGCCATTCATACTCTCGACCTGATGCAGTGGTTCGCCGGCGGCGTGACGCGGGTAAAAGGCGTGGTTGATCGCGGTGAACTGGCGGACGTGACTGAGGGAGAAGACAGCGCGATGGCGACACTGCATTTTGCCAACGGTGCGCGCGGCCTGTTTTACGCCAGCAACTGCAATACCACCGATTCCCCGCTCCTGCTGGAGATCCACTGTGAGTACGGCTCGCTGCTGCTGAACGACAATACGCTCTGGCGCGTGACGCCGGGCGAGTGCGTAAGGCTCGTGAGCGATGACTCCCCGGATGGCTCGGTCAAAAGCTACTGGGGGCTGGGACACCAGCAGGCAATCTGCCGTTTTTACCACGCAATCACCCACCCGGAAAACGCGGAGTACACCGACATCCGTGAAGCCGGAAAATCACTCACCCTTGTGGAGGCTATTTACCGCTCATCCCAATTAAGACAATGGATAGATATCAATAACTAGAACGTAATTTGTATTCCAGCAGTAAATAAAAAACGACCCAAAACAACGGGTTAATCATTACCCTACACTGGATATTATTATGGTCAAACCAACTGAACGCAGAGTGGGTTATAGCGTGGCTCTTGGCTACGGCGTAACCGACCTCTTTGGCGGAGGTGCTTTCGCCATTATCGGCACCTGGCTGCTCTTTTTTTACACCACCTATTGCGGACTCTCGGTGATTGAAGCGGGCTCTATATTTGCCATAGCTCGCGTGATTGATGCGTTATTAAGCCCGATAATGGGTTATATCACTGATAATTTCGGTGATACCTGGCTCGGGCGTAAATTTGGCCGTCGCCGCTTCTTTTTATTGCTCAGTTCGCCGTTGATGTTTCTGTATGCCCTGCTATGGCTAACGGATATGGGTTACTGGTATTACCTTGGCACCTACCTCTCTATTGAGTTATTGTCGGCGATGGTGCTGGTGCCCTGGGAGACCCTGGCAGCAGAGATGACCAACCGATATGAAGAGCGTAGCCGCCTCTCCGGTGTACGCATGATCTGCTCCCAGTTAGGCGGTTTTCTTGCAGTTTCCGTTCCCGGCGTGATTATGCAGTTCACGGGGAAAGATAATCCGTTTACCTATACCCTCACCGGGTTGATATTTTCCTGTGTGTTCTGCCTTGCAGTATTTATTACCTGGTACACCACCTGGGAAGCGAAGGATGTTCATCATGAATCCAACTTTAAGGCGGATATTCAGCGTAAAAGCGGGCTGGGAAATCACCTGAAATATCTGGTGCTGGATCTCTTTTCCTCCTTCCGTATTCGCGCGTTCCGACTGCATATTATTATTTACATCTTTTCGTTCACGGCGATGGACGTATTCGGGTCGGTCTTTACCTATTATGTCGTGTATTGCCTGAGCCAGGATGCCTCAGCGGTATCCGGCTGGTTGAGTATTGCAGCCTTTGCCTCAGTACCGGGTACCTATGGATTTATGTTGCTATTGAACCGTCTGAACATGACGCCTTCTGCCGCCCTGCGACTCGCGTACGGCTGTATCCTCCTGGTGCTGGCGTTCCTGTTTACGGTCTACCTCACTAAAACGCAGGTGCCGACGCTGCTGTTCTCGGCGGTCTTTATCCTGCTGGGTGCCGCCCGTTCCGGGCTCTATTATATTCCGTGGAACATTTACAGCTTCATTCCGGATATCGATGAGATGGTGACCCAGCAGCGCCGCGAAGGCATTTTTGCCGGTGTGATGGTCCTGACCCGCAAAAGCACCGTGGCGATTGCCATCATGATTATTGGCCTTGTGCTGCAGGAGTCTGGCTTTGTGAAGGGCAGCGGCATGCAGCCTGAAAGCGCGCTGGGGGCGATTATAGGCCTGATGATCTTCGCGACGGCCGCCCTGCTGGCGGTAAGCTTCTTTACCACCTACAAATTCAAGCTCACCCGTGAGACCCATAAGCTGCTCCTGAAGGAGATAGCACGCCGTAAGCTGGGCGGTGATTACCGCGACTGTGATGCCAGGACCCGTGTGGTGATTAAGCAGTTAACGGGTTATGAGTATGACCAGGTGTGGGGAGGCGATGCCACCCGTCGGGCGGTGGGCGATGTCCGCCTGTCTACTGTGAAATAACGCGATGTACCGGACAGCGCCCGCTGTCCGGTCTGTTTTATGCCAAAAATGTGACCTCTGGCAGATTTACTTCTCTTTACGCTCTACCCAAAAGAGATTTTTGATCGTTTGTTTTTTGGTCAATTTAAGGTTAGTGAAAAGTTCAGTACCGAGGTCAGGGTACACGGCATTTTGTCGGGGGGGGGTTAAACCTGATCAAGTGAACGAGATATCAAATAAGGCAGATTAAAACTGACTGTACTTTTTCCTGAGTAAAAGATTACTTAAGATTTTTGTCAAAAATCGGGAAGCCTGGGATTTGATTATTTTGTGCTCTAAAGACTAGTAACCTAATCGCTTTCGTATTCACGTACAAGAAAAGCCGCTTTAGCGGCTTTATAAAATAGAATTAGAGAAATAAGTAAGATGTTATGATGGTTGTAAAAAACAGAACAATCATTGTTAAGAATAAAGTGAACTTAATTTTTAGCCACGATACTTCCTCTTTAGGTAAATTTTTGATGAAATCATAATGTTCGGGATTCATATTTCTCACTGGAAAACTTCCCTTTTTAAAAGCAAATGGGAAGATGAAGTACATATCTTTTTGAAAAGCTAAGAATATCCCCCCTGCTTGTGCAAGGATTATACCTGCGGGTACATATCCAAATCGTTCTTTAAAAATATCGCACAATAAAAGGTGTTGTTTATTCTTCGTCACCGAATATGCACATGCTACAATTGTCGATAAGACAAACAATATGAATATGATAGCAGATACAATTTTCATCATTTTCCTACTGCGTTATAAATTATTTCACCATATTCTTCACCTTTGTCTGAGAGATACTCTCCGCCTACATACCCCCCACCAGTACCAAGAATTACACCACAAGCTAATGCACCTGCTCCGGCAGCTTCTATTGTTAAAGCCCCCAAAATGACAGAACAGAGGCCAATACCAGCAGCACCGCCAGCATAACTACCAGTAAGCCCCCCTGCAAAGCTACCTATTTCCGTGTATTTCTTTTTAGTACATTCACTTTCACGACCAACAGAACAAGCCTCATTTATTTCATTGATAGAATGCAAAGCACTAAAGCCGATCCCGACATAACCAACATATCGCATAGCTGCTACATATTTTGCCGCTCGCTCTATATGTGTAGCGTAGCCATCAATATCACTTATTCCCGTTTCATTCCATTTATGAGTTATCGATTTAGTTGATAAACCAAGAGCACTTTTTAAGTCGTTGTACTCACCAAGTTTCATACCTTTATTAAGGAAGCCGACTTTAAGTACATGATCAAGTTCCTTGAATAGTTGAGCACGCCTTACATAGAATTGCTCACCAATCAAAGCCCCTCTTGTGATGTATGTATTCTTGTACGTTTCCTGAATTTCTTTCAGGATTTTCTCTATATTTTCGAAATACTTCCCAACAGGTTCAGCAGCAAGCCCGATTCCTTTATCGGCGATGTTGCTAAAGTTAGCTATTGTTGCATAGTGATCGTGTAAGAAGTTAGCCTCTTTATGCGTAAGCGGTTCTAATGCTGTATCAATACGTTGTTTAGCCACCTGCATATGTGCGATCTGATCACTGTCCTGTTTTTCTGGATCAACAACAAGTAGGATAGAACCAGCTTTGTATTCCTTACCTTCTCCATTAAGTGAACGGTAAAGTTCACGTGTTCCTGCTGGCGGTTCACTTTCGAACAGATATCGTTCATAGGCTCCAGTTTCAGCACCGTAAGGAAGTACACAAAAGCCAGCATCTACTGGTTCACGTTTAGTTTCTTCCTTATGTGGTTTTTTAGCTGTCTGGGCGTGCTGTACGGGTTCTTCCGCTTTTGTTGGTGCAGGAGCAGCTAAAGGGGCGGCAGTAACTACAGGGACAGCCTTAACAGCTTTCTTCTCCTCGACCCAATAGGAAGCATTTGGGAATGACGAAATGAAACTTGCGTTACAGGGGCATGTACTGCGGCTATGCAAGGTACCTGCTGCGGCAACTCCATGAATCGAGTAAGTGGGGATACCACCTGCGATATGGTATACCTTGCCATCTTTACCACAAGAGACAGAATCGCCATTTCTCGCAGTCGCAATCCCCCCAAAGCTATGATTTGGGGAACCTGAAAGAATACTACCGCCGCACGTTGTCTTGTCGCCAATCCTCAGAAAATGACCAATAGCCATAGAATTATCCTTAATGAAGTTTGTTAGCAGGTTTAGTACCATTCACTGCCAGAGAAGATACGATCCACATTTGCTTTTCGATGGAATAGGTGGATACACAGTGTTGCATTGCCGGGCTGATCATCGGTGTTGCAGTGACAAGTGCCGTTGATACAGCATTCCGGGCATGTTCTTTTATGAAGTCGAGAGGTTGAGAGTTCAGGATCTCCATTGATTCACAGTAGCTAGGAAACTCTTCATGCCAGTAACCATTCATCCCCTCGAACAGGGATTCATCGAATTTCAGGATTACCTTGTTTGTGATGGGATCTAAGCCGTCACCGATAGGGAATGATTCAGGGAATTGCAGAGTTCGGTATAGATCAGATTGCAGTATAAGGTTTCTGAAATCATCGATTGAGAACCCAAACACAAGCATCATGCCGTAATGCGATTTATGGGTTTTCGTGTTGATCATCATCTCTGTAATGTTCAGATCAGAGAATGGGTAAACCTTCCATTCCGACGGGGTTTCTGCCTGATTCAGTACTTCAGCAGCAATTGCCGCATCAAGAATCGAAGTGTAAAGAGCCATCCCCTGAACATTGCCACCGCCAACCCACTGAGTCTCTAACCATTGAACCCCGTCATCATTTACCGTCATCCGGGCAACTGAGAAAAGTAAAGTTGGGCTAATGTAATCGTTTGTACCTGGTGCATAAAAATGAATCTTTTTGGTCATAACGTCCTGTTCTCGTGTTGTTTTTTTTAGACTCTAATTCTCACATGAATATTACGGTTTTGTACAGAAGTTGAGCTATTAACCTCACATTTTTGCCACAAATACATAAAACAGAAAGTACTGAGATATCATTTAATTGCCATTAAAAAAGGCCGCTTTTGCGACCTTATGCCTATGCTGGTAGTTATTGAGAACGGTCAAGTACCATATATGCTGGCTGGCACATACTACCTCGCTCCTGTAGCCAGTAGTAATCAAGATCGGCAACCCTGTCCTTCAGCCCTGAATCCACACGGTTGATCTGTAATCGTAATCCTACAGTGTCTTTATAGGGCTGTATAAGAAACGGACATTTCGCTGTATAAAGATTGGATAAAGATCCGGTAAAGATTGCATGAAAACCCTCTTTAAATGAGAATTATTCCCAAAGCCGACGCTAAGCGGTATACAAACGCCAAAAACGTGACCTCTGGCAGGTTTACACTCCTTTACGCTATACTACCCGCTGAAATAATCAGCTCAACGCTACGAGCTGACGTTCTACGTGTTTTCACACAAATGGTATCAACTTCCCTTCCGAGGATCTGGCGAGAAGCCGGATAAACTATGTTAAACAGTATTTTAGTAATACTTTGTCTTATTGCCGTCAGTGCATTTTTCTCGATATCTGAGATTTCGCTGGCCGCGTCCCGTAAAATCAAACTCAAACTGCTTGCCGATGAAGGCAACATCAACGCCTCACGCATTCTGAAGATGCAGGAAAATCCCGGTACGTTTTTCACCGTGGTGCAGATTGGCCTGAACGCGGTCGCGATTCTGGGTGGTATCGTGGGCGATGCAGCATTCTCGCCAGCGTTTTATAGCCTCTTTATTCAGTACATGTCCGCCGAACTCGCCGAGCAGTTGAGCTTTATTCTCTCCTTCTCGCTGGTGACAGGCCTGTTCATCCTCTTCGCTGATCTGACCCCGAAACGCATCGGTATGATTGCGCCAGAAGCTGTGGCTTTGCGTATCATCAACCCGATGCGCTTCTGCCTGTTTGTTTTCCGCCCGCTGGTATGGTTCTTCAACGGCCTGGCGAACGTGATTTTCCGCATCTTTAAGCTGCCAATGGTGCGCAAAGATGACATCACCTCTGACGATATCTATGCCGTTGTGGAAGCGGGTGCGCTGGCCGGGGTGCTGCGTAAGCAGGAACACGAGCTGATCGAGAACGTATTCGAACTGGAATCCCGCACCGTGCCGTCTTCCATGACGGGTCGTGAAAGCATTATCTGGTTCGATTTACATGAAGATGAGCAGAGTCTGAAGAACAAAGTGGCGGAGCATCCTCACTCCAAGTTCCTCGTCTGTAATGAAGATATCGACCACATCATCGGTTATGTCGATTCCAAAGATCTGCTCAACCGCGTGCTGGCAAACCAGAGCCTGGCGCTCACCAGCGGCGTGCAAATCCGCAATACCCTGATTGTGCCGGATACCCTGACCCTCTCAGAAGCGCTGGAAAGTTTCAAAACCGCCGGGGAAGACTTCGCGGTGATCATGAACGAATACGCGCTTGTGGTAGGTATTATCACCCTGAACGACGTGATGACCACCCTGATGGGTGACCTGGTTGGCCAGGGCCTGGAAGAGCAGATTGTTCAGCGTGACGATAATTCATGGCTGATTGATGGCGGCACACCGATTGAAGACGTGATGCGCGTGCTGGATATTGACGAGTTCCCGCAGTCCGGTAACTACGAGACCATCGGCGGCTTTATGATGTTTATGCTGCGCAAAATCCCGAAACGTACCGACTCAGTGAAGTTCTCTGGCTACAAGTTTGAAGTGGTGGATATTGATAACTACCGCATCGACCAGTTGCTGGTGACGCGTATCGACAACAAACCGACCGTGCTGGTACCGAAGTTGCCGGATGTGGAAGAGAAGGTGTCAGCGTAAAATTCCTTCCCCCACAAACATCAACGGCTCCCATCGGGAGCCGTTTTTTTAACTACTGCATAGCACGCTGGTTAAGCCATCTCAGTTTGCAGACGCAAAACCTGACGGTTGACTTCGGACATCACAGACAAGTGCTGCTTATCCTTCACTTTTGGGACGAGGATCTTGCCCTTATCAAACTCAAAAGCGCCAACATCCTTGATATACAACCGTCCACGGAACAGGATCTTCACGTACTTCGCCACCTGAAGCGGGTTGTAGCGTTGGAAAATTTTCATTCTTGTATCTCCTGCGAATCATACGCTCTTGCGGCGCCACAATCGGCCCGACTGTCGTGAGCGCAAATTTAATGCCTATTGACTATAGACCAGAACAACCTTGATACCCAGTATGCATAAGTTTATTTACCGTTTGATTACAATTATTCAGAATAATCTTTGCAAAGCGTGACTCAGGGCAGTATAAGGCGTCGTTTTTTCATGGATATGTGCGTTAACCCGCAAACTGGCACCGCAATTGCGGGAAAACCACATTGATCGCACTTATGATTAAAAGCGTAAGACCAAGTGGTCGGATCACCTGCAAACAATAAGGAAACGCCATGACCCTACGTAATATCCTTGCAGCGGCTTGCCTGCTGCTGCCTCTGTGGGCTTGCGCTCACAATATTGAAAAAGGACAACGTGTACCGCCAGTCGGCATTGCTGACCGGGGAGAATTGATTCTCGACAATGATAAGTTTAGCTACAAACCCTGGAATAGCGCGCAGCTCGCAGGCAAAGTGAGAGTTGTACAACATATTGCCGGTCGTACATCCGCAAAAGAGAAAAATGCCAACCTGGTGGAAGCGATCAAGGCGGCAAAATTCCCTCACGACCGCTATCAGACCACCACGATTGTGAACACCGATGACGCTATTCCTGGCTCCGGTATGTTTGTCCGTTCAAGTCTTGAGAGCAATAAAAAGCTCTACCCGTGGTCGCAGTTTATCGTCGACAGTAACGGCGTGACGCGTCAGGCCTGGCAGCTGGAAGAAGAGAGCTCCGCGATTATCGTGCTGGATAAAGATGGTCGGGTACAGTGGGTGAAAGACGGGGCGTTAACCCAGGAAGAGGTGCAGCAGGTTGTTGCCCTGCTGCACAAGCTACTGGCTCAATAAATCGAGACGCGGAAGCCGGGGTTAAGGAAGGATTCGCGCGGGGTGTAGTCCAGCGGCTTACCCTGCCAGTCATGGACATGTGCCCCGGCGGCCGCAGCAACGGCATGTCCGGCGGCGGTATCCCAGACGTTGGTTGGTCCAAAGCGAGGGTACAGCTGCGCATGCCCCTCCGCCACCAGGCAGAATTTCAGCGATGAGCCAATTGAGGTGGTCTGGTGTTCACCCAACTGTTGCAGATACTCCTGCAGTTCGCTGTCGCTGTGAGAGCGGCTAATTACCACCAGCGGCGGGCGTGCATCGCGAACCTGAATCTGCTTTCGCACACCGCACTCTTCCTTCCAGGCCTTACCTTCTGCGGCGCTGTACATTACTTTCATCACCGGCGCATAGACCACGCCGAGCACCGCTTTGCCCTTCTCAATCAGCGCGATGTTAACGGTGAATTCACCGTTGCGCTTGATGAACTCCTTAGTACCGTCCAGCGGATCGACAAGCCAGTAACGCTGCCAGTGCTGACGTTCATCCCAGCTCTGCGGTGCCTCTTCTGACAATACAGGGATCTCCGGCGTTAAGGCCTGCAACCCTTGCAGGATCACCTTATGCGCAGCGATATCCGCTGCCGTGACCGGAGAGTCGTCCGCTTTACTGACGACCTCCATGGGTTTTACACCGTCATACACCTGCATGATGGCGTCCCCCGCATCCCGTGCGAGCTGACAAATTTTATCTAACATTCTCCACCTCTTTGTTAACGCAGTGAGGTTAACTCTTTGTTTTAGTTATATCGTAATGTGAACAATTCCGCTATCTGTGAAGTAATTCCGGTTTCAGCACGCATTTTTCTGTCAGGATTCACATTTCTGTAAGCAACAAGCTATAGATACATACTCTTTTGTGGCCTGGATCGAAAAAAGGACTCCTCTGATGATTAAGTTTAGCGCAACGCTCCTGGCGACGCTGATTGCAGCGAGCGTGCAGGCAGCGACAGTCGATCTGCGTATTCTGGAAACGACCGATCTGCACAGCAACATGATGGACTTCGATTACTACAAAGATACCCCTACGGAAAAATTCGGACTGGTACGCACGGCCAGTTTGATTAACGCCGCCCGCGAAGAAGTGAAAAACAGCGTACTGGTCGACAACGGCGATCTCATTCAGGGGAGTCCGCTTGGCGATTACATGGCGGCAAAGGGGCTGAAAAAAGGCGAGATCCATCCTGTTTATAAAGCGATGAACACGCTGGACTATACCGTCGGCAACCTGGGAAACCACGAATTTAACTACGGGTTGAAATACCTGCATGATGCACTGGCAGGGGCCAAGTTCCCGTACGTTAACGCCAATATCATCGACGTTAAGACCCAAAAGCCGCTGTTTACCCCTTACCTGATTAAAGAGACCGAAGTTGTCGACAAGGACGGTAAAAAACAGACGCTAAAAATCGGCTATATCGGCTTTGTGCCGCCGCAAATCATGACGTGGGATAAGGCAAACCTCAGCGGTAAAGTGACCGTTAATGACATCACCGAGACCGCACGCAAATATGTGCCAGAGATGCGCGAGAAAGGGGCCGATTTAGTGGTCGTTGTTGCACACTCAGGTCTTTCAGCCGATCCATACCAGGCGATGGCGGAGAACTCGGTTTACTACCTGAGTGAAGTTCCGGGCGTCGACGCGATCCTCTTCGGCCATGCTCACGCGGTCTTCCCCGGTAAAGATTTCGCCAGCATCAAAGGGGCTGACATCGAAAAAGGGACGCTCAATGGCGTACCGTCGGTTATGCCCGGGATGTGGGGTGACCACCTCGGCGTCGTCGATCTGGTGCTGAATAATGACAGTGGGCAGTGGAAAGTGACTCAGTCCAAAGCCGAAGCACGTCCGATTTACGACGCAACAACCAAAAAATCACTGGCTGCTGAAGATAAGAAACTGGTCAACGTGCTGAAGCACGATCACGACGCCACGCGCGAGTTTGTCAGTAAGCCGATCGGCAAATCCGCTGACAATATGTACAGCTTCCTGGCGCTGGTTCAGGACGATCCGACCGTCCAGGTCGTCAACATGGCGCAGAAAGCCTACGCCGAGCACTTCGTTCAGGGCGATCCGGATCTGGCAAAACTGCCGGTGCTGTCAGCCGCTGCGCCATTCAAAGTGGGCGGGCGTAAGAACGACCCAGCCAGCTATGTTGAAGTCGAAAAAGGCCAGCTGACCTTCCGTAACGCCGCCGACCTCTATCTCTACCCGAACACCCTGGTGGTGGTTAAAGCAACGGGCAAAGAGGTGAAAGAGTGGCTTGAGTGTTCCGCCGGGCAGTTCAACCAGATTGATCCACACAGCAGTAAACCGCAATCGTTGATTAACTGGGACGGATTCCGCACCTATAACTTCGACGTGATCGACGGCGTAAATTATCAGATTGATGTCACCCAACCTGCAAAATATGACGGCGAATGTCAGGCCATTAACCCGCAGGCGGAGCGCATCAAAAACCTGACCTTCAATGGCAAAGCCATTGATCCGAATGCCACGTTCCTGGTCGTGACCAATAACTATCGCGCCTATGGCGGTAAGTTTGCCGGGACAGGCGACAGCCACATCGCCTTTGCCTCACCGGATGAAAACCGCTCAGTACTGGCCGCATGGATCAGCGCAGAATCGAAAAAAGCAGGCGAAATTCACCCGGCGGTGGATAACAACTGGCGCCTGGCCCCGATTCACAGCGATACGAAGCTGGACATCCGCTTTGAAACATCACCGTCCGATAAGGCGGCAACGTTCATTAAGGATAAGGCACAGTACCCGATGAAGAAGGTGGCGGCGGACGATATCGGGTTCGCGATTTATCAGGTGGATTTGAGCAGGTAAAAACAAAACGGCAACACACGTTGCCGTTATTAGTGTTTGCTCCCTCTCTCACAGGGAGGGGGACAGGGTGAATGCATCAGGCCGCGCGATCGTCCCGGTTCGCCATCACCTTCGGCGTATTCACCTCAATCCAGTCCGCCAGCGCGGCGACTTTCTCGCTGACCTCAATACCTAACGACGTCAGACTATACTCTACGTGCGGCGGCACAACCGGATACGAAACGCGATCAACAAACCCGTCCTGCTCCAGTGCCTGAAGCGACTGCGCCAGCATTTTCTCGCTCACGCCGCCCATCTTGCGGCGCAGATCGCTAAAGCGATGCGTGCCATCACGTAACGCCACCAGGATCAGCACGCCCCAACGGCTTGTAACATGCTTTAACACCTCGCGCGATGGGCACTGTTCGGCAAACAGGTTTCCGTCTCGTAACAGTTCACTGAGTGTTGACGTCATTTTCATACTTACCTTTTTGTACGTACTTACTAAAAGTTAGTGTCAGTGATAGTGTGCCACAACACAAGACAAACACGAAGGAGTTGTAATGTGACAATAAAGTTGTACCGCTAACATTAAAGTTGTACCGCTAACCTCGCAAAATGACATTAAAGTTGTATACTTAAGTACATCAATATCGTCCGAATGCAGCAGCTTACTGACAACTCATTCATTTCGTTTCTACTTGCTCGTCACCATCACCTGTAACTCTGGTTAATGTTCACCCGCAAGCCCAACCGGGATTTGAAGCAAAAGAAGGTTCTTGCATGCTGTAGCTGTAGGGTCAATGCCTAAGATTCGGGTTACGTTCACTGAACGCAGCATACAGCTGACTTACATAGCGGTAATACAGATCATGAGCAGAGGAAGGAGGCTTAAGTCCTATCAGGATTATGAGCAAGCCCTGAGTAAAGGCGTGGGGTCCGGGCATATGCAGGACTATCAGCCCTGGCTAAGAGTTCAGGATGTAAAATCTCACGGCAATCGTTCGGTTGTGTTTGGTCTAAAAACCATGCGTGCGCATCACTTCATGTCCATCATTGAAAGCGATTTCTTCTATCAGGCTGAATTCAATGATTCAGTTATTGATATTCGTGAACAGTTCCCTTTACTTCCCCTGAATCTCACAGAAAAAATTGCCAGTCACATTGCTGTGAAACACCCTGTTGTCATAGGCGTGAGTGGTCCTCCGGTTCTGTATGTTATGACTACCGATTTTCTCCTGACCGTCAAAGAGCCTGACGGCGGAATAACATATAAGGCATTTGCAGTGAAACCCGATGGGGTACCGACCCTACGGGTTGCTGAAAAGTTGGAGATTGAGCGTCTTTTTTGGGCTCTGCATGATATTGAATTTAAAGTCTATATTGGCTCAGAACTCAATCGAATCATAAGTAAAAATATCTCGTGGGCGACATCAGCAATAAGAATGGATACCACATGTCATGAGCATTTACCCTGTCAGGAAGTGGCCTCCGCGTTACTACCGGGAGACTATATAATGGAAGCGGTTTGTTCTTCGCTGGCCAGGAAGTTTAATGTCGAATACAGCGATATCCTGACTGTTATCCAGATACTCATTGCCCGAAAATTCATCCAGGTTGATTTAACCACTCCTATACTTGAACTTGGAGTGTTGCGTGTGCTGAGCAACACCTGTGACCATAAGGTATCTGAGCAATGGAAATAACCCTGAATAGTGTCTGGAAAACAAATGACACAGATGCGCTGAAAACTGGTTTGTACCGCATACTCGGCATGAATGGCGATACGGATACCATCATACTGTTCGGGCTTCAGGACAACCGTGCAAACAAGCCATTCTTTTTTTCTCTCCGGCGTTTCATACTTCTTGTTAAAACCCGCATAGTCGTTCGCACCACTTATGCCCTTCCGCTTTACATGATGGTTGATGAAGACAGCCTTGATCAGAAAAGCAAAAATAAACGAGATGAAAATTACAAGCTAATTCTCCCCCTTATCCAGGATGGCAATTTTCTCTATGATTTTACTTCGTCTCTGCGTTCCCCCATCTTAACACGCCATGCTTCAGATGCCGGTGTAAACCCCCAGCATCTGAGACTACTTCTGGCTCGATATTGGAGGTATGGCCAAAATATTTATGCATTACTACCCGCCTATTCCCGTAGCGGCGCCCCCGGCAAAGAACGTAATCCGGACACAATCCCGCTGGGCAAAAAAAAGAAAAATCGGGTTTTACCGATGCAACGCGCCAGCACTTATATACTGAAAAGCGAAGACAAAAAAAATATCATCAGGACAATAAAAAAATACTATCTGAAGGTCGGGGGCTTTTCTTTTGCCCGCACTTATGAAGAATATCTGAAAGACTTTTTCCGCGATGAAATTGAGCATGCCCGCGCAGCGGGTAAGGCTCCCTGCATCCCCTCGCTCAGGCAATTCAGATACTGGGGGAAAAAACGTATTCCTCAGGAGAAAAGGATACGTGCAAGATCAACAAAATCATATTTTATGCTTAACCAGCGAGCTCGCCTTGGCTCCGCAGCAAACACAAGTACCTTGCCTGGAGATGTTTTTGAGATTGATGCCACTGTCGCGGATGTTCACCTGGTTTCGAGCCTGAACAAAACCAACGTGATTGGCAGACCAACGATATATACCGTCGTGGACCGGGCGACCAGAATGGTAACCGGCGTTCATGTTTCTCTTTACCATGCATCCTGGCGAGCAGCCCGACAGGCACTGGCCAACTGTTTCATGCCCAAGAAAGAGTTTTGCAGGTTATTTGGTATTAACATCTCCGTAATGGATTGGCCCTGCTCTCACGTGCCGGTAAAACTGGTTTGTGACAACGGTGAAATGATCGGTCTCAAACCCCAGGATGTCGTAACTCCAATGACAACACTGGAATTTGCTCCCGGCTACAGGGCTGACAAAAAAAGTATCGTTGAGAGGCGATTTGGTATTTTGAACCGGGAGGCAATTCACCCCCTTCTCGGCTCAACAAGAGGAGGACTTATTGTGAAAGGCGAGCCAGTACCAACATCAAGAGCGTGCCTGACGCTACAGGAGGTGACAAAGACGATTATTCTCGCCATTCTGGAGCACAACCAAGCCATCTTCAAAGAACTCGCCTACATTAATCCACTCCTTATAGAACACGACCTTAATATATCCCCTCTGAATAGCTGGCTGATTAGCCAGAAAAAAAGCAGATTCAGCGCGCGCACCATTATGGAGGATGAAGTCATTTCCAGGCTTTTGCCTCCGGAACGGGTAAGCATTACTCCCGGCGGGCTGCAGTACAACAATCTCTATTATGAATGCGAGGAGGGTCTTGCCTCGGCAGCACGTGTTTTCGGGCAATCGAGTTGCGAAGCCCGTATCGACGACAACTGTGTGGACTTCATCTATGTCCGCCTTGATAAAAACAAACCGTTTACCCGCCATGCTCTACTTGAGAAACGTTATATCTTTAAGGGCATGCCACATCTTGACGCTGACGCCCTCGCCGACTGGGTTGATCTGCGTAGTGAAAAGTCCCCGGTCACTGCATCATCTTATATTGTGAAAGAATTCTCTGAAGCACTACAAGAAACAGGCCTGCAAAGACTGAATAACCTGAAACTACACAATAGTGCCAGGACAAAGAACATAACGGAAAACAAAAGAGAAGAACTGAGGAAAAATGCGGTTTTCCCCGGAGATAGTACGCATCAGTTGCCACCAGAAAACATCACCCTGCATCCAGGTCCAAAAGAAAAGGAAAAATGGCTGGCCACAAAAAATAATCAAAATGACGTGAAGGGTGAAAAAAAATGAGAAAAGTCTTCGCACGGTATAATGAAGCCATACTTCCTGAGCATAGAGGAAACCCGTTAATCGAGGCATTACCCCCCTTGTTGGATGATACCGAAATTTTAATGGCCATGAGTAACTTTCCTCCACTGGATGAGTTTATACGCTGGAATGAATCAGCATCCGTCAGGGAACATTACGTTGACCGCATTAAACACTTCCGTTGCCCACAGACAAACTACATTGAATGCTATAAATATTTAACCAGAATCATCAGAGACGGGTACGCCCCACGAAACCCATTAAAACGCAGCACTCAGCAGTACCTTCACTACTACGGGGATGAACGTCCGGATATTGAACCCGTGGATGGCTATTTTCACCCCAACGCCGATACCTTAACCATTGTGGGTACCAGCGGTTCCGGAAAAACGACCATGCTCGAACAGATCCTTGGTCACTTTCCTCAGGTCATTCAACACACCCAATATAATGGCATTTATCCTGGGGTTTCTGACCAGGTCATCTGGGTGAAGGTAAACTGCCCTTACAATGCCAGCGTACGTGAACTCTGCGAATCCATTCTTCTCATACTTGATAATGTACTGGGGCTTGAGCCAACGAAACCAGCAAGCAGAAATGGGGGTCTGGCAAGGCAGATCGCACAAAGAATCAAAGCCGCATTTCTTGGCGTACTGGTGATTGATGAAATGCAAAGACTTAAATTCTCCAGAACAGGCGGAGAATCAACCTTGATTGATTTTCTTCATGAGATTGTTGATTCACTGGGTGTGTCACTCGTGTTTTGCGGTAATCATCCCTTTGAAGAGACACTTTCAAAAAAACTCAGGATCGCAAGGAGAGCTGAATCAGGGGGGTTTATGAACATTTCCCCTCCGGGTTTCAACACAACAGACTGGCAATCTTTTATCCATTATCTCTGGCCGCTACAGTGGACTAACGTTGAAACACCGTTAACACAGGAGCTCAATGAGACACTTTTTTTGCTCTCGAAAGGCAATATGGCCATTGCGCAAATGATTTACAGAAGAGCACAAATGATGGTGATAGGAAGCGGGAATGAGGTCATTAACAGAGCCTTACTACGTTCAGCGGTACCGAGGTTATCGGCCAGTTCAGAAGAATTTACTGACACTCAAATCAACGTAACACTTCCCCCATCCAAATCAATACCAGTGAGTGTACACAATGATGAACATTCTGCCACAGTAACCGGCAATGTGAACAAGCAGAAGGCCTCTTCAATCATTGTTTTCGGAGATCTGAGTCGCCCTCAGCACAGTGAACTGGCAGACAAGACTATGAAGGTACTGAACGCATTTGAAGAAAACATGTCCCAGGTTGAATACAGCTCAGTATTCCGGACACTTGCAAATGAAAACAAAAGTTTTGCGCATTTGTCTGCCTACGGATTACTGTGTATAGCGCCTGTCTTTGAATAAATGCTGTATAATTATCAAATCATCACCATAAGCCCGGGTGACATATGCAGTTGCTTCAAGCCCTTCCCGAAGAGACGCTTTACAGCCGATGCGTGAGAACGCAGGAAGTGTATGGCATGACCGCTAATCATTTTTTTTCTGTGTTCTTCAAAAATAAAACACATTCAGTACATCCTTACCTCAACACATCACTGAATATATTGTCTGAAAAAACGATTGAGTCAGGGAAGGAACTCTGGACACGACAGACACTTCTTCCGCTCTACGCATGGGCAATGCCAGACTACAGAATGCAGCTTGAAGACCTGACAATTTCAGCCATGAATTTACATACCCTATGTAAATTATCAACCTATGCGGAAGATCATCCTGCTCCGCTAAAACACTGCCCTGTTTGCACATATCATGATGTCAGGCATTTTGGGGTTGCGTACTGGCACCGGCAGCATCAGATCGCCGGAGTAACGACTTGCAATCATCATAAAGTCAGGCTGAATTCTATCGTGTATCCACGATTATCAGTCATCAATTCCCATGGATTACTCCATCAAAGACAAAGGCTCTCTCTCAGCAGTGAGGATGACTACAGATTTGCTACGTTTTCTTCACAAATTCTCGAACTTATATGCAGTTCTTCACCTGAATTTATCAGCAACCGTCATTCACCAATCGTTAAGCGATTTATAAAGTCTGTACTGTCAAAAGACCCAACCGGTGAATCAGACACATCCGTATTCAAGAAACTATACGATATAGCAGAAAGACTTGATCACTCCAGTAAAAACTTGTTCCCTTCACTAAAAAACAATATTTCCTACTGGAAAACCTTATTGTATGGTTCTTCACCACAATCCCCCACCCAATACCTACTGTTACTCTATTGTTTAAATCAGTTTGATCTCAGTTGAGTTGAAAAAGTTAATTCTCTCAAAATTTTATTGAACACAACTCGCAACACTAATAAAACCTGCCAGAAATTATTTCTGTTGTATGCTTGAGTTCTTTTACCAGGTCATGTTTTTACGAGAAGATCCATATGTCAGGAAAAATAACTTACCATTCAGATGAAACCCTGCACAGTTTCATCTTCAGAGTTTGTCTGGTAAACGGTGTGGAGCAATATGCAGATGTAACAGGTCATAATTCTCGCTGGAGAAAAACCATCCATCTTAATAAGAATATAGCCAAATTTTTTAAGTGTTACAATGACCATGATTTCCTTTTATTAATCAGAAACTCATGGCAAGCCTGTAAGAGTGCGAAAATGTTTTCCGATCCGACAGAATACATGTCAGACTTAAAAAGTCTTTACACAAAGGGTCCTCGCAAGGGAGGCATAGATAAAATCTCCCATATAAAATACTGTATGGATTGCATAATAGAATCTATTAAGGAAAATGGATATGGTTACTTTAAATCGTCATGGCATTATCAACATTCTGAAAAATGTACAACGCATAATAAAGCTTTAACGATTGCATCAATGACACTTGATGAAAAGCCTTGTGATACATTAAAAACCATACTCAGGGGGAAGCATCCTGTAGGGTCTTACAGTGTACTTAGTGTTACTGGCCCCATAAAGGAAAACATTCCCCCCATGTACATATCGGTGAACGAATACAACACACTACCATATGACAATGGGGAGTTTATATACATCGCTGATTGTTTGAAGAGAGAAATCAGAAAGTTCATCCTTTCATTCCCTGGTGAATTACCAAAAATGTCAGTAAGGAAAGACCGAAGTCCACAAAAAACGATACAACAGTATCGTCGAAGCTATCTTTCGACAGACCCTATCCTTGCCAGGATAATCAGGTGTTTTTTTGAAGAAAGCTTCGTTCCTTTTAATTCTTTCTGGAAAGAAAATGCCGTCAAGACATCCATACCTTGCGGTATCATTGACATCAACGAGATTATTGAATACATATATATATTTAGAAACATGAATGCATGCAGAATATGTAACTCTGAGATGTGTCCTGTAAAAAAATGTTCTCTTTTTCCTCAGAGCAGAGGACGTTGATCCTACCCCCGAATATGCTCCAGTCAAAATCAGGAATAACCGGCTTCATGTTGGCTGCATATTCTGGCAACCGACAGAGCATGTGTCCAGAAACTGATCGAGCTGACCTTTCGGGAGACTTTAGCCCACAAGCCCCTGGCGACGCAGTCTGCCTGCGATTTTTTTAACCTTATATTTCGCAAGACGTGGCGCATCATATCGCTGTTTTGCTTTAGTAAAGGCTTTGCTGACCGCCGCATCACTGGCCAGCCGGAATTGTTGCCAGTGATTCGGTCGATCATGCAGGTCTGAGCCGATTTAGTCGGTTCTTACTTTGGTTTAGCTTGTGTCAGGTGGTCACATATAGTGAGTCGCTATAATGTACTCAGCTTCTGCTGAACCGAGAGTTAGGGATGCTCCATATCAAACAGCGCTTTTGCATGCGCTGGAAGCCGCTCCCGATCGTAATTAGCAAAATAGAGCGTACTTCCCACCGCATTAATTGCACTTCCTGATGCGCTCGCCAGTGCATTATTAAAACGCCCCTCTTTCAATCCATCAACGGTGTCTTGTGCGAACACCATACTTTCACGCAAAGAGGAAGCCATTTCCGACTTTGTACCGAAATGAACTTGCCGGATGTTATCGGAAATGCTATTGAAAGCTCGTTCACTAATGCCAATACCCAGATGTTGCAAAACCTGGTTAACACAACCTACTGCGGGGATGTAAACTGAACCGGGTGTATAATGGTTATCAACCATTTCAGCCAGTTTTTCACGGCGGGCTAGTGCTGTAAAATCACTAACAGTAACAGGCATAGTTCTGTCCTTATAATCTAAAAGTCATACAGAAGCAGTCGATTGTAATCTCTGATATTTTTCAGATAGCGCTTTTGATTTTAGATTGTAATCATTCTCATTAAGAACCGTGGCCTTAATGGGACGATTCATCTCTATCTTATTTTTAATACACTCATTCTTTGTATAATAGTCAGTAGTACCATCGGGAGCATCATACTGATAAAATGTAACCTCTTGCCCTACTTCAAGCCCACTTTCGCGTGCATAATCCATGATTTGGTCCATAAGCGCCATTTCATTTTGCAATTCTTTAATTTTTGAGTCAGGATGGAATATTTTATAGAGTTTTGTTTTGATAATGTCGATGGGCATATTAGCCTCCACCTTACCAATTTCAGACTTAAACATATCCTTCGCAATGAGCTCATCAACAATTCGTTGGATTTTGTCGGTAATAACCGTTTCCAGTGAACCATATATTGCTGTTGCAGCGGAAAGTTCAACGATTTCACCGTGAAGCCTAAGATAGCGAAAAGTCAAAATAAAGCTATGCATTACTGCATTAATATCTCTTTCGTTTTTCTGTATGCATTGCTCTAATAAAACGACGAACTCTTTTCGCCTTGGGTCGTTATTATAGTTATTTTGCTCTAAAAGAGCAGCTTTAGCATTACGGAGTGTATTTTTCCTGTATAGAGAAAAAATAATACTCAAAAGGAGATTTTTAGCGCTCCCTTTTATTGACTTTACTCTTATTGACGACTCTAATATATGAGACATACCTGCTTCTACAACACTGGTTAAACGCGCATCAAACACTGAGGCCATCAGCTTATTTTTACCATAATCAATTTTCAGTGCATTTATTTTTGCCACATCGGCATAAAGCATAATCAACAATTTTTGTAATGTTGTCTGCGATATTGCGCTTTTGTTCTTTTTGAGATCAATGGCATGTTGTAAAGAATGCGCCCTGATATCAATTTTTTTTGCGAAAAACATATAGTAGGATCCTTCATTATGAAAAAGTCTGTCATCAGATTATTATACTATCAGGCAAAATCAAACCCATTTCATGGAAAGCAGATTATCCTTGCCTCATATCAAGATTAATCTCAATACAAATCAGACAAAACACACATGAGATAATATTAATGAAAAATAAAAGAACCTCACGAAACATGAGGGTCTTTTATGACAATTATTTATATTTAATAATTATTTTAATACCCAAACATCGGATTTACCTGGAAGATCGCCACGAGTCCACCATTTAGCCTGATAGGTTTCCCCCTGGTAAATCGTACTCTCCCCCCCGCTATATGGCGTGTTAGCGTTCCAGTCCATCACTTTACTTTTATCGGTCAGCTCCCAGACATCGTTTTGGCCAGGAATGTTATTTTGTGTCCACCACTTAGCCCGATATTCCGTTCCCTGATATTTTACCCGGTCGCCTCCATTGTATACTTTGGCGCTATCCCACTCATCAGCGGAAGATGAGCTGGCAGGCGTCGTCACTGAAATTTCCTCGCTCATTGCCGAAATGTTTCCTGCCGCATCGGCAGCAGAGACCTGATAATGATAGTTGGATGACTCACTCACTTTACTGTCAGTAAAACCCGTTGCCGCAATGGTGCCAATATTGATGCCATTGCGGATAACATTATAGTGAGTAACGCCAATATTATCTTTTGAAGCCGACCAGTTAAGGGTTACGCTGCTACTCGACACTTTGGAAGCCAGCAGATTCTGCGGAACTGTTGGTTTCTCGCTATCAGGCTGATCTGCTTTATCAGTCGAAACCTGAGTCACTTCACTAACTTCAGAGCGGTTATTCGCTTTATCAAGCGCAATAATATAGTAATTATACGTTGTCTCTGGAAGCACATCATTATCAACAAAGGTCACCTGAGACGTAGTTGATATCTTTTCACCATTTCGCCAAATTTCATATTGCGTCACACCGACATCATCCCGTGAAGCCCCCCAGCTTAAAGTCACTTTGTCAGAAGTGGCCAGGGCGAAAGGTTTTCCTGGTTTTGTTGGAGGAGTAACATCATCACCAGCTGGAATGTCGCCATTAATCAGTGATTCATAACGGTTAACAAATTCGTAGCTATAGGCATTGCCTGCAGAATTACGTCCACCATCCCAGTTAACTGACCATGTCATAAGACCCTTGATGGGTGTACCATTCGCAGCCAGCTTTTCAAATGTGCTGCGAACATCTTCAACCTTCTGCACATAACCGGTAGCCGCAGCATCAATATTGCTCGGTAAACCAATGACCAATTTATTCGCTGGGATTTGTTCAAATCCACGGGTACCGTGGATAATGGAATCAGTAAGATAATACAGGAAGTCTGCTTTACGATTGTCATCATTCTGCGGTAACCAGCCCGCGCCATCAACCCAAACGCCATCCCCACCCTGGTTATAAAATTGGGGGGCGATAAAATCGTAGTCGCCCTTCAGTGCAGTGATGTATTTAATATAGTTACCACCTGTTCTCAGATAGGGAAACTCAGGCGCCATACTGATAATAAAATTCATCCCCATATCACGAAAGTGTTGCTTAACGATCTTTAGCGCTGCAGGAATAACAGTCTGATTATCCCCGGCAATAATAGCCGCTTGTTCGAGATCCAGATCCAGACCATCAAAACCGTAGACATTAACCAGGCGGATAATTTCATTAGCAAAGGCCTGTTCCTGTCCTTTATGTAATTCAATATGAGCTTCGGCACCACCCAATGAAAGTAAAACAGGTCTTCCCTGTTGATTCATAATGCCGACCTGATCGCGAAATTCTTGGTCTGTCATATTATAAGGTTTGAATGATGGAATACCTTCTCCCTTCATAAAGGCGACAGCGATAACATTATATCCTGCTGGGATATCAGACAGATTCATATCAGCAGGTTGTCCCTGCTGATAACCAGAGCGTGCGGCACCGGACCAGTTATGCCAGAACCCCACCAGCACTTTTTTCCCATTAATATCAGGCATAGTACTCGCCATATCACTACTGTATGCAGACGCGCAACCCAAGGCACTGCTCAATAAGAGTCCTAACGTAATAAAACCATTATTTAACCGGAAAGTCATTTCATTTAACCTCTAATAATGTAAATTTGTTATTAATTTAAAATGATATTTAAAAGTAATTCTCATGGTACTAAGACAACCGGAGGAAAAGATAAATAACATTCACCCCTCAGTTAACAGGAAAGCCCAATGATAGTACCGATAATTATTCTACTTGCACTGGGAATGAATATTACTGGCAGTTACTTTTCGCCATACGCCCCAGTCTCCGTCGACGCCAGGTTTACTGCCTTGTGTCCACCAGCCATTCATCCAGATATTACCTTGCCATGAGACTTTAGCGCAGGGAGAGGAATAGACTTTATTTGAGTCCCACTGTGGTATGGCAGGCGCAGAAGCATTCACTACAACGGAAAAATCGGCCACAGCACGTCGGTCTCCGCTATTTCCCACCGCGATAACATGGATATCATAATTTCCAGGCGTCATCTCAGCTGAATTCAGAGTGAGTTTGTTCCCAACAACACTCATACCATCCGTCACCCTTTCTCCCTCATGTGTAACCTGCCATTGAAAATCATTAGCCTTAGGAATATTGGTTTGCGCCAGATAGGTGCTGTCATTTCCTTGCACAATAGTATTGTTTCCAAGGATCGCCACTTTCGGCGCCACAACGGTTACCTTTACCGTATCCGTTGCGGTTTTAACTCCCTTACCTGTAACGGTAAGTTGATAGATTGCCTCTCCCGTGGTTTTCGCAGGGACAATAGCTTCCGCACTAATATTGTTAACTTCTTGCGTATTTGCCGAAGTACTGTCTTTGCGAAGTTTGAATTGACTATCCCTCTGAACCAGAGTCCATTTATAATTCACGGCATTCTGGCTGTGGCTGCCATCTAACTTATAAGCAAACGCCCAGTTGTTTGTGGCTACCACCTCGATATCTTTTCCGGCATCCGCTACAGGTGTCGTTTCCTCACGGTGAGAATAATCATACAAAATATTGCTGTCGCGATTTTCCCATACAGGATCTAACAGCGGTGGTAGCGATAACTGATTAATGGAATCAATCGTTTCAATTGACGGCGTCAGCCCCCACTGGATAAAGAATGGCGTCAGATCATATCCGGCTACCCTGCTGGTTTCCAGAATAAACACCTGTACTTTTTGGGCAGATGTCGCTGGCTGCTGTGTTACAGGGAGCTCACGATAAAGCTTACCGAGACGGGCATAAAAATCTTTACCAAATGTCAGATCCAATTGCCAGAACATAGCCAGTTTTGTAAAGAGCCCTTGCGCATTAAAATCTTTGCCCGACTGTTTAAGATAGGGAAATATTTTTTTGTCCCATTCACTGGATGTTTCCAGTCTGGATGCAAGTCCAAGGCTTCGCTGTATGTAAAGCGATGTAAGATTAACGGTAACCTCCGTCAATCCATCCCAGGTCATTGGCTTCATCTGGAACAGATGTCCCAGCTCATGCCACGCCCCCCATGCATTGGTGGTCAGTGTCTGATGATTCACCACATCCCCAATGGCATTGTCATTGCAGGTTTGCAATCGCCATGTCCATGCATTCATATAACCTGTACAGCTATCGGGATTCTCCACCCCAGGCAAGGAAATACCATCCACCCAATGGAAGCGATGAGCAATTCTCTGGTTCACGCCAGACGAACTTTCATCAATTAGCCCGTACTGTTTTTCGGCTAAATCAACAATATTGTCCCAGTCCTCAAGCATCTCGTCTGGCCCACTTGCCGGAATAAACTGAATCGCCTTATCTTTACGTAACGTCAACATTACTCGGTTACTCAGAAGTTCCACGTAAGGGGAATCAGAAAATGCATTCAGCATTAATGTCCAGTCCTGGTCGTGGTTAACACCGAGGCTATATCGCGGGAAAGGTTCACCTCCCGATTTAAGATTGACCTTGATATCACCTTTGACAGGGTTACTAAATAAAGCAATATATATAATACCGGATTTTTCAGCAGTGATAACATTTTCACCACGAACAATCGGTTTGCGAAATGCATGGGCGTATTTATAAGTACGGTCGTCTGGCTGTGATACAAACAATTCAATATCAGGTTTAACATCTACTGGATAATCGAGATCAATAACCAACACCTCACCTTTATTGACCCTGTATCCCGTTGACTGCAAGGGTGTGTGCTCAAAAGAACGAAGCTGTTTACTTACAATACCATAGGGCGAACCGGGTTGCGCTAACGTAAATTGCCGCGGCGCACTCAATGAGTCCTGATCTGACTTTAGCGTAATTTTTTCGACAGAGTTAACCACCTGAGTTGCACTCGCACTTAGAGGATTGAGTGTATATAACCCAAGTAAAGATACGGCAATCACTGAAAGTTTAGAAAATGATGTTTTCATTTTACATCCGTAAATTTATAAAAAAAGGGGCATCATGCCCCTTTCAGGGCATTAATCTTTAATAACGATATCAGGGAAGTTTTCTTGAACACATTTTGCGTAGTCACCTTTATTCAAGGCAGTGTTAGAGCTATTTTGCCAGTTCGCTAATTTACAGGCATAAGATTTACCGCCAGGATTTTCAGCCACCCAGCTGTCATCTTTCACCCAGAACAGCGGTGTTGCGGCGCTACCCGTATCGGAGAATTGCTTCATGCCTTTACAACCCAGAACTTCAGAGCTGGAAACCGGGACTCCCAGTTGTTCGGCAAAGGCTTTGTAGTAAGAGATACGGTTTAAAGACTGCTGCACCTCTACGCTTCCGCCACACTCAACGCCACCGTTGATAATTTGTGTCGTCACGCCAAACCCTGGCAAAAGGCCATCAGCCTGGTCATGCGCGTTAGGCTGCCATGAACCGTCCATAACGGACTGCATGCTTGGTTTTGGCGGTTGCGGCTGAACATAGAAGAAAATAGCGCTAGCCAGATTCAACCAGGTATCAGCTACAAGCTCAGGCTTTTTCAACAAGACATTCACATCGCCAAACATGGCCTGTGAAAACGCACCGTAGTTAAAGTTGTAGCTAAGCTGTTTGGCACCACGGCCAAAATAGCTCATCTTATGGCCTTCGGAATCCGTTGCGCATGGCCATACTTTGCCCTGCCAGGTACCCGCATCACAGGTCGCGCCGGTGTACTTGTCGTAATCCTTTTCAGACAGACCCATTTCACGAACCCAGTGCAAACCTTGCTGCCATGGTGCAATATCGCTGTTAGGGTCATGTTCCCCGGTTTCCTGCGTAAAATGAGCAAACATCGTGGCCAGAGTTTTCCGGCAGATTGCGTCAGCATCGCGCCCATCATTGAAATCGCCACACAGCACCGGGAATTTACCCACGGCCTTCAGGAAGTTTTCATAGGTATATGCAGGGTCCCGATGTGGGAAGAAGAAATCCCATTTTTTCGCATCGATAATTTTTTCTACGCGCTTGACGTTTCCTGGGTTACTGCTTGCACCAGGTTTGATCTGCTCCACCAGCGCATTATCCAGGGTCCGCAGATCATGACGAATTTGTGGAATCTGTGTTGCATTGACGATCGCGTCTTCTTTAGCATCCAGATCCTTGCGGCTGAATTCCGGCCCTGGCTCCGGGGAAGCGCCATAAACGCCCCAGGCGGCATCCCACCCAAAACCTACGCCAGGTTCATAAGCCGCAGCAAGACCTCCGCACCAGCCCGCAACTTTACATTCGTAGTCTTTTCCTTTATTAGAAACAATATCCCCGGCCTTATATTGCGTACCTGCAACATACTGCGGGTACTGCGAAGGGGTTGGGGTTGGATCCGGATCGGGCTGAGGGTCCGGGTCTGGCTGAGGATCCGGGTCCGGGACAGGCGTATCACCCGAAATTTTTTTCCATACATTATCCCAGGTATGTTCAGCGGTTGGATTTGGTTTTTCGCCTGGATTCACATACCACTGAGCTTCATAATCGGCGCCAGAATAAGTAACGCGTGAGCCCCCCTGATAAATCTTTGCGGCATCATATTTTTCATACGCTGCAGCATTGAACGAAAGCAAAATGCTCGATGCCAGTAATGACAGAATAACCTTGTTGGTTTTCATTTAACTCCTAAGCCTTTTTATATATCCATAAACCCAGTTCATTGCTATATCACCAGATATGCATTTCTGGGGCTTGTTAATGTTATCACCAGGGTTTTAGAACGACGATATGCAACTAAACCCAATGAGCTCAACGACATTTCTCCGTCTGAGACGGAACATATATAAATGCCACGTAATGTAACCATCAATTAAATATCAATACAATCACCAACGCGTTAAATATATTACTCTTAAGTTCAAAAAGAATTTTCCATAACGAAGAGTCATTATTTCTTACCAATAAAAACCAATTAACATAATCACAACAATTTCATCAGAAAATTAACCAGATAATTCTGCATTATGCTTCTAGATATTCTTATTCCGCCAAATGAGAATAATGCTAACATTAATACATTATTGACGAAGAAACAGTTAATTGATTCATCTTTCTAAAATCACTTTTTTAGGATACACATGAAAAACACATTATTAAAAAAACAACAAGGCTTTACTCTGCTTGAACTGCTGGTTGTTTTGATGATTATTGCTCTACTGGCAGGTTTTGTTGGGCCTAAATTGTTTACTCAAGTTGATAATGCCAAGGAAAAAACAGCCCTCAGTCAAATGAAAGGATTTTCTGATGCTCTTAGCCAGTACCGCCTGGATGTGGGACAGTATCCAGATGAGCAGCAAGGTTTAAAAGCATTAATGGAGAAACCTTCCCAGGCAGATAACTGGCACGGTCCTTATTTAAGCAAAGCGATACCAAACGATCCCTGGGGTAACCCTTATCAATGGCATAATCCTGCACGAACAAAAGATACAATGAACGATGTTGAAATCACGGCGACAGGAAATAATGATCATCCTGTTATATATGGTTTTTAGCTATGAAGACGTTGTTGCTTATTATAATGGCAGTCTTTGTATCCTTTTCAACGCACGCGACTTGCTGGATACAGGCAGGCAAGCGATACAGGATAGAGCCAGAATTATTGCAAGCCATAGCTATTACCGAATCCAGTCTGGACAGTAAAGCCCTACATAAAAATAATGATGGGAGTTACGATATCGGCCTGATGCAAATTAACAGCAGACATTTAACTCACCTTGAAAAATATAATATAACAAAGGATGATTTACTGAATTCACCTTGCTTGAGTGTCATGACAGGTGCCTGGATCCTTTCAGGATTTATTCAGAAGTATGGCTATAGCTGGAAGGCCATCGGTGCCTACAATGCCGGTGGATCTGCACAACGTGCACATTTAAGGAAAAAATATATCCGGCGAGTCATTCCCAACTATCTCAAATTAAAGCATAACACTAACTGATACATCGATAATCCCATGGCTACATTCTTTGAAGTCACAACCTTGCATAATAATAAACGAAAAGCACTACGAATTAAGGCATCCTCGATGAGTGATGCTCGTGCCATCGCTAACCAAAATGGTGTTCTGGTTATCAATGTGAAAGCTGCCAAAACAGTTTCGAAACATGACAACAAATTTCAGTTATCTATTTTTATTCAGGAACTTACCGCGCTACTTGAAGCGGGACTGGTTATTGTTGAAGCGATCGAGGCTCTGTACGAGAGCTATCATGATAATGAACAAAAATTAGTGCTTAAGGAACTCCTCAATGCATTATATAGCGGGTGTCAGTTTTCGGATGCACTTGCAACGTTGCCTGATATATTTCCACCCCTATTAATCAATACCGCAGCATCTTCCGAACAAACCGGTCTGCTGGCAATCACACTGAAGCGTTTTTTGCAGTACGATAAAAGAATGGAAACATTACGAAAACGCATCAAGGCCACAATGTTGTATCCATGCGTGGTTATTGGTGCAGGATGTTTGATTATCTTTTTCTTATTGGGCTTTATTATCCCACGCTTCGCTATGGTATTTGACGGGATGAAAAACATCACCGGCAGTGCGCAATTTATTGTCTGGTGGGGACATATGACCCGAGAACATGGTATGGCACTCCTCGTTGCCACATGCAGCTGTGGAATAATGCTGATCTTTGCTTGCCGTAGCCGAACGTTACGCAACACGCTTTTACGTCAATTGCTCTATATTCCACATTTTAGAAAACAATACTGGACAGGCATTTTTGTTAGGTTTTACAGAACACTGGGCTTATTGCTCCAGGGGGGAATACCGGTTCTTGAAGCATTGACATTGACCAGCACTCTGCTACCCACAGAATATCAGCCACGATTGAACAAGATGATGGCAGAAATACAGGCAGGAAAATCACTTTCCTGGACATTGTCGCACTACGAGCTCACTACGCCTGTCGCCAGCCGTTTACTGTCCGTAGGTGAAAATAGTGGCGAATTACCAGAAATGTGTGAACGCATAGCCGCGTTTTACGATGAGATCCTGGAGCGTGCCATAGAAACCTTTAGCAAAATTTTCGAGCCAGTTTTAATGCTAATTGTTGGTGGTTTGGTTGGGCTCATCGTTTTCCTTCTCTACATGCCAATTTTTGAAATTGCTGGAGGTTTATCCTGATGTCGACATCACCTTCTTCATGGCAAGATTTGCCTGTCGAAAAACGTCTTTCCTGGATGGAAAAGACGTTTGTCAGTGACACCCCACAAGAAAACTTGATGAATCTGGCTACTGAGCTGGGGTTATATTTTTTACCGCTTGAGCAACTCGCTCAGGCCGAATTAAATTTCTCACAAATCTCACTGCAGGATGCACTGGTGCAACAGGTTCTTCCTGTTCGTTTCCAGGATAATGATTTTGTTTTGTTAAGTGACCCCTTCTCATTGGCCGCAAGGCAATGGGCACAGCGCCATATCCAGCGCTTAACGCTCTGCTCACCTAAATGGTTAAAAGAACGTTTGCAGGAACTCAAGCAACAACAACGGGCCATGGATCACGTCGAAACACATACTGTGGAGGGTAATACGGAAGAAATGGTGTTAGAGATAACACCACAAAATATCGCCCAGGAAAAAAGCCATATTATTAAACTGGTAAACGCAACGCTCTATGACGCCTTACAAAGCCGGGCAAGTGATATTCATCTTGAAAGCACACCCGCTGGCTTGACCGTAAAATATCGTATCGACGGTGTCCTGCACGCTATTACACAAAGTAAAGGTAGCCAAAATGCCGAGCAGATTATCTCCCGTCTTAAGGTATTAGGCAATATGGATATCGCAGAACGCCGCATCCCTCAGGATGGACGGTTTAAAGCAATGATCCAGCAGCGAGCGGTAGATTTCCGTGTTTCTATTATGCCCAGTATTCATGGTGAAGATGCTGTTTTGAGGGTGCTCGATAAGAGCCATGATAAAAAATTGAAGCTGGAAACGTTAGGTTTTGATCAACCGACACTACTCTCTATACAAAAGCTGATGCAAAACCCACATGGTATGGTTCTGGTAACAGGTCCGACGGGCAGCGGAAAATCAACCACGCTCTATTCAGCATTAAGTGAACTGAATACCGGCGAACAAAAAATAATTACTATTGAAGATCCGGTAGAGTACCAGTTAGAGGGTGTATTACAAATTCCGGTAAATGAAAAAAAAGGACTCACCTTTGCGAAAGGGCTACGTGCAATCTTACGCCATGATCCCGATATCATTCTTGTTGGGGAAATTCGCGACAGCGAAACAGCAGGTATTGCCGTACAGGCAGCCTTAACCGGACACGTAGTTTTATCATCTGTACATGCTAACAATGCATTCAGCGTTCTTGAGCGCTTTCTTTATATGCAGGTGGAACCTGTCAGCCTTATCACCGCGTTAAACGGCGTGGTTGCACAGCGACTGGTACGGCAGACTTGTCCACATTGCCGGACCTCTTATACGCCCTCTGCTACAGAGATTACGCAGTGGGGTATTTCTTCACAGCTGCTTGCTCAGGGCAAATGGCAAAAAGGAACCGGCTGTAAAACGTGCCGAAACAGCGGTTACCATGGCCGTCTTGCTCTGGCTGAAGTTCTGCGCTTCAGCGACGAGCTTAAAGAAGCATTACTGGCCAGAGCCTCAGTAAGACAGCTTCGTGAATGCGCATTACGTGAAGGTTTTATTCCTATGCAGCAAATTGCGCTTAATGCAGCAAGTCGAGGTATGACGACAATTCAGGAGGCTCAGCGTGTTATTTCAGGCGCTTAAGCACTGGCGATGCTCATTACAGGGAAAGCATTTTTCACTGGAGATGGGAGGTCACCGTTATTATCAGATAACCGCTCATACCGATATCCCATTGAATGAGCAAATCGCTCACCTGGTGAGCAAAATTCCCGGGAATTTGCCCTGGCTTAACAGCATCGAATTTATTCTCGATGTCCCTTATGTTCAATATGCTCTGATCCCCTGGCAGGATGGGTTACATACACCGGCGGAACATCGCGAGTATGCGGCGGCGCTGATTGAAACTCAGCATAATATCTCTGTCGAGGCTATGAAAATAACATTTTTTAATCATCACTATGGTGAGGATGCTTTCGCTGCGGCAATGGAATCAACCTTGTTTGTCACACTGAAAACTATCGCGCTTAATGCACGCTTACGCTTTCATGGGTGTAGTACCCCATTTACCTCGCTGCTTAATAAAGCGAATAACAAATTACCAGAAGATATTGTTTTGGCTCGTATTGGTGAAGATATCAGCAGTTACGCTATCCGCTATCAAAATCGCTGGCACAGTGTTTTATCACTCCATATTCCTGAAGCTGAAGACGCTAAGCAGATCAAGATCATTAGCCAGCTAGTGGGTGTGCCTGAGCTACCATGGATACAGGCGAGCGATCTATGAATCAGCATAACTTTCGTACCTGTTCTCCTTTTTCTGTCTGGTTTAGTGCAATTTCTATCATTATTATTTTTGCACTCATTCCTGGTATCATGAAAGAATATGAACAAAAAACCTTGTTAGACTCTTATCTTTCCGCTGCGAATGAAAAGTGGCAGAAACATTTGAACGCAGCTCATGAAATACAAAAACGACAACTGGCGTTTAATAAACAACGTTCCAGGAAAAATTCGCCATCGGAAATAAATGGACTCATGCTAATCGGAAAAGCCTGGTCTAAAGATATTGCATTGTTGTCACTTAGTTCAAACATTAGGGAGAAAAGAATTCACCTTGAGCTGGTATCGAAATCACTGGATGACCTGCTCAATTTTATTATGCGCTTAGAAAAACAGGGAGCAAAAGTATCTCTGGAAACACATACCAAAGACATTCAGCTTCCTGCCCTCTGGCAGATAAAGGCAACGTTAACGATGGAATATGGCCATGACGCGTAACTTTAATCGCCGTATCATCCTGGCTAAAATACGCTGGAATATACTCTATTACTATGAGCAGTTCGGGATTCTGCCGTGTATCCTTAGCGCCATCATCTTATTATTGTCGCTCTACTGGACTCTCTCTTTACGGCCAGAAGTCAGTGCCCTGAAATACAGTCTGGCAAAAATTCAGCGCTCTCTCAGTGTTCCTCTGCCTGACGTTAAAGCAGCAATAAATCAGCCACATCAGGCGTTTAGCATTACGGAGTATCAACAAGTCAAAGCGCTTTTCGCCGTGCTGAAAAAAAACGGTTTGCAGGTTAATGAAAGCCACTATCAAACACAATCGAATCGTGATGGGCGTAAAAGTGAAACACTGATCCTGGAAATCCCTCTTTCAGGCGATTATCCACATCTTTATTCGTCCTTACAGGAGATAAAAGCTGCGCTCCCCGTGACCATAGAGACAATTACCCTGTCACGCGATCAGCCTGATAGTACCGCATTGAATATTCTGCTGCGCATCGCGCTGGAGAGTGCTAAGTCATGAAACTGCCTCGTTACCTGAAAATCTTATTAGCACTGACTGCCATTCTTCTGGTCTGGATACAGGTGAACGATATTCAGCAACCAGAACCTGTTGTCAGCATCGTATCACCTGCGCGGCCTGTTCATGATGACCAGAATTCAAGGGATGCCAGTATAACAACATTAGCATTTATCGATCTTTTTCCCTGGCAGGGAGAAAAAAAAGCCGCTCACGGTACCCTTTCCGTGGGACATCTTGCAGCGAACAAAAGCAAAGCCCCTTCTCTTCCTTTCAGCGTTGCGGGCACGTGGTGGAGCAGAAATCAAAGAAGCATCATCCTTACCGATGGCCAGCATAACTGGATTATCTGCCACCGCTGTCAAGCGCCCGATCGTGTATGGATTGGCGATCGTTTAAACCTTGACTGGCAGCTTCAGGAAGTCTCTACCGGTCAACTCACTTTTCGCTGGCTTCCCCAGCAACTTGACCAGCGCCTTACGCTGTCAGAACTGGAAAAAAAACCCACGTTATGAATATGAATAAAACAAAACTTGCGTTTCTCATCGGCATCCTTTTCGTGGGTGGTTGCGCATCCACTCCGGAGACAAAACTTCCTGCCACCCAGGGTGAACAGCAAGAACTCGTCACAACGCTGAGGACGATCGAGCAACAACGTCGCCTTGCTCCGGCCGACATCGCCCTAAAAAAACAGGAGCAGATAACCAGGACCCGTCTTGTTAATCTCTATTTGAAGCAGGCGGATATGGCGATCGCCGCGCACAATTTTCAGCAGGCTGAACAAGCCTGGCGTACAGTCTTGCATTATCAACCCGGTAATATGCGTGCTCAACAGGGATTACGTCAGAGTCACTCCCGCTACTCTGTCGACGCAACCTATCAGCAAGCCGTCAAGCTTACCGATGAGAATCCGGAGCTGGCACTGAAAAAAATCCAGGATGTTCTTGAAGAAAGGCCAGACTGGCCACAGGCGACAATATTGCGCGATCGCTTACTACGTCAGCTAGCCGCCAGCCAGTCGCCGGATATTTCGTTAGATAAAGAGTTGCAAAAACCCATTTCGCTCAATTTTCCATCCCATAATCTTATACAGATTTTCACAACCATTTCGCATATGACGGGAGTAAATTTCATTTTTGATAATGACGTTCCGCGTGACATCAATGCCAGTATCATCGCCCGGGATACTACGGCTGAAGATGCTATCAACTTGCTACTTGTCTCACATGAGTTGCGTAAAAAGGTATTGAACAGCAACACGCTGCTGATTTATCCAGCAAACCAGGCGAAGGATAAAACCTACCGCGACATTGCGGTTAAAACCTTTTTCCTGAGCTATGCAAAAGCAAAAGAGGTCAATGTTGCTTTACGCAGCTTGCTTAAATTCAAAGATATCCATGTCGATGAGCGCACGAATACACTCACCATTCGGGCACCACAGGATATGCTGGACATGGCAGAGCGTTTGCTAATGACGCTCGATCGACCAGAGGCAGAAGTGACACTGGACGTAGAGGTGCTGGAGGTGAACACCAGCGATGTTGAAAACCTTGGCATTAACTATCCAGGCTCTGTGGGTGTTGGATTCTCGACCAGTGAGGAGAACGGGAATAGCATCCCTCTGACTGATTTAAACAAAGGTAATTTATTCCTTAACCTTGGTGACAATAAAGGGGTTTCTGTCGATATCAGCAAAATTCGCTCCCATGCCAGAATTCTTGCCAACCCGCGTATACGGGTAAAAAACAACAAAAAAGCACAAATCGAAATCGGTGAGAAAATCCCGGTGATCACAAATACCTTTAACGATAATTTCTCGAGTGAAAAAGTCGAGTATCAGGACGTGGGGCTGAAACTTGAAGTGACACCGGATATCAGTCTGGAAGGTGATATTGGTATGGACGTCAATTTTACCCTCAGCAGTCTGGGGCTCGCACAAACCGGCTCTAACGGTCTGAAATATTATGGTACCAATAACCGTACAGCAAAAACGGTGCTCAGTAGTCAGGATGGGGAAACCCAGATGCTGGCAGGTCTGATCAACGAGGAAAATAAGGATAACAGTAGCGGCATACCCTGGCTGAGCGACATCCCTCTGATTGGCCGCCTGTTCGGCAGTTCAGGGCAAGATGTAAAACGAACTGAAGTCATCTTACTCATTACCCCTCATATTGAGCGAAGTATCGATTTGCCCGGCAGCCATGTCAGCACTATTCCCGTCGGAACCGAAAATCTGCCAGGTGAACAGAACACCATTTTGCATTCTGCTGGGCATATTAATGTAGGCGAAGAAAGTGACACTCGCGAACCTGCGTTAACACAACCTGCGCATGAGCCAGAGGAACATGCCATGCTTCCTCCTGATAGTACGGAACAAACTCAATGAAATATCAGCAACGTGGTTTCACTCTGGTGGAAATGATGGTGACACTAACCCTGATGGCCATTCTCGCTACAGCGGCACTGCCAGTGCTCGAGAAACAAGCACAAAGACAAAAAGAAGAGCAGCTTGAACTCGCATTGCGGCAGCTCAGGGAAGCGATTGACTCCTGGCATACCGCCAGCGAGGAGGGACATATCAGCGTTTCACCTGACGGTTCGTACTATCCGCCCGATCTCAGAGCCCTTGCCAAAGGGGTACAGGATATAAAATCACCGGATGAAAAAAAGATTTACTTCTTACGATCCATCCCGCGCGATCCTTTCTGCGATTGCGATGACAAACCGGCAGAGCAGACCTGGCGTATTCGCAGCTATACCAACCCACCGGGTGATTACAGCCCTGGTAGCGATGTTTATGATATTTCTTCGTCAAGTCGAGCCACTGGCCTGAACGGGGTTCCTTATGCGCAGTGGTGAAAAAGGTTTTACGCTGATTGAACTGCTGGTCGTTTTAGCAATTATTGCCACACTTACCACGATAGTTGCACCGCGTTACTTTCAACAAACGGAACGCGCCAAAGAGGTCGTGCTGAAACATAATCTTAAAACACTGCGGCTTACGATAGACCAGTTTCGCCGGGATCGCCTTAGCAGCCCGGAGAAGCTCGATGAACTGGTCTCTGATGGGTATTTGCGCCAACTCCCGATAGATCCATTCACACAAAAGAGGACAACGTGGGAAGTTAAAACAGATGATGTTGGCCAAATAATCGATATTCATAGTGGTTCAACAAAAAAATCACTGTCAGGTGAAACCTATGCAAGCTGGTGAATCAAAAGAAGCAGGGTTTACTTATCTTCTTTTAATGATTTGGCTCACTATCATCGCGATTATGCTGCTATGTAGTGAAGAACATGTTGCGGCAGAATGGCGCAGGCAAAAAGAAGCACAGTTATTATTTGCCGGAGACCAAATAAGAAAGGCAATCATCGAATATCGTGACAATCCTCAATCTGATACTTGCTTTCCAGTAGATTTTTCGCAACTGCTGGAAGATAAGCGCGGAGGGCGTACACGATACCTGTTACGTAAGCATTATTTCGATCCCTTTACAGGGAAAGAATGGGGAAAACTGTATGACAAAGAGAACCGTTGGATTGGTATATACAGTAAAGGTAAAGGCATACCACTTAAAAGAAAGCACTTTCCTGCACGCTATGAGGATTTTGAAAAAGCGAAAAGTTATTCTGACTGGAAATTTATCGTTGAGGAAGATCCTGGTGCTCCCCTCCCCGATCGCTGTGCAGCGAAATGAAATTTTAGTTGGTAAGTATTTCCTGCTCAAATTGCTGCTGGCACTGACAGAGTTTGGTCGCATGTTTATAAAATATCTTTCCGTGGAGCGTCAACGTACAGGGCCGGCAACGGTTCAGGAGTTTTAACTTTAACTCGTCCTCCAGCGACTTAATACGAAACGCAACAGCAGAGGATGTAATATGAAGTTCGTGTGCTGCGGCCTCGAAACTCCCGCTTTCTGCAACTGAGATAAAAGTAAGGATTTTTTTAAACGTCGAGCGCATCTGTAACCTCATCAGTATAAGAGAATATTCTTGGTTGAGAGCAGTCTATCACCAGGTAAAAGAGAGATAAATCTGACTAGTCAGAAAATGGTATACCATGAAATACCAATATAAAATTAACACAATGAAAACATCTACAGTTAAAAACCAACAACCAGAATTTTTTTAAATGAAGACAAAAAGAATTATCTTTTTTTCACATCAGACTATATGATTTTTTCATTACGAAATTCACCTAAGTAGATGACTAACGCTATGAACATTCTTATTGCAACTGAGCAAAAACTTTTCCGCCGTGGTCTTACATCCTTAATAAAAAATATATCTAATAGCAAACTCTGCAGTACAGACACAAAACCTATTTTTAATGTCGTGGCTGATGTTTCGTCTCCATGTGAATTGATGAACAAGCTAGAAAATAATCATGTGAATATTCTATTGCTGAGCTACTCATTAAAAGTCACTGAAGACAGCCATAACCCGATATCATCATTGGATGGCTACAACCTCATTAAATGGCTCAGAAAACGCTTCCCGAATCTAAAAATTGTCGTTATATCCTCTTACAGGCATGCATCGATGATTCGTGCATTGCTTGAGATAGGGATCAGTGGTTATGTCAGCATGGATATTAACGAAAAAACATTAAAAGAAATGCTCTTTGCTGTTAAGCAAAATGAGATATATGTTGAAAATGCAATAATGCGCTCACTTTTTTTGCACCAACAGAATAATCCAAGCGAACTTTCTTTAAGAGAATCAGAAATTTTGAGGTTGCTTTGCCAAGGCTTAAGCCTTACACAAATTTCGAATAAAATGAATTTAAGCATCAAAACAGTAAGCGCGCATAAAATACGAGCCATGAATAAGCTTGATGTTGACACAGACAGTAAACTCTTCATCTATCTTTCCAGAACAAAACTATTTGAAATGGAATTTTAGCATCAACGATATAAATATTATATTAATCTCTTTGCATCACTTTTATTAAGAGTGCAACATCATGAATTACATCTATTATTCATCAGTATTCTTCTGGTTATTGTGTGCATTCATTGGGCTATCAATTGGAAGTTTTATCAATGTTGTTGTATACCGACTTCCTTTAATGATCGTTAATAATACACAACGACAGTTTAACCTTTACTATCCCGCCTCACATTGCACGTGCTGTTTGCAGTCTCTGAGGTGGTATGAAAACATACCGCTGTTGAGTTGGTTGGCTCTTAAGGGTAAATGCCGGCATTGTCATCAGGTGATATCAATTCGCTATCTTTGCGGTGAGGCTTTATTTATGCTCATCACCCTCTTTAGTGCCTGGATCTGCCCCGATATCAGCAGTCTGAGCGCGGCAATGGCGTTAAGTGCCTACCTGCTGGCACTTTCACAAATTGACATTCAGCATCAACTGCTCCCGGACTCATTAACATTATCGCTGCTTTGGCTTGGTCTTATATGGCATTTACTTCCCGGATCAGTCTCACTTTCCGACGCGGTATGTGGTGCGATAGCTGGTTACTTATCCTTGTGGGTCATTTATCACCTTTTTCGTTTCATCACCGGAACAGAAGCTCTCGGCTACGGCGATTTTAAGCTTCTGTCTGCTCTTGGCGCGTGGCTCGGCTGGCAACAACTCCCCCTTTTGGTGCTGGTTGCCAGCCTGATGGGCATCACCATAAGTATGATTATTTATTTACGCAAAGGTCGTGTGAATAAGGCGTTACCATTTGGTCCTTTTTTGTCACTTGCTGGCTGGTTTTTATTCTACTTCTCCTTTATTACCCACTAATTAAGGAGGGTTAATGTCTTCAGAAAGAAGAGTATCAACAGTTCAAATTTTCATGCTACACTTTGGTTAACAGAATGCCAAACTCTGTAACCATTATTTTTGCAATCAAAAATATGCTAATAAGATTTTATTTCGTTAGTTAACAAAGCAATTAACTATGACTATAAAAAAAATCGTCATTGCCGATACGCATCCGATTTTTCTTATCGGATTGCAAAGCATCATACTGAACACATCTGCCCATGCCTTTGAAATTTGTGGGCAGGCAGACAAAGTTCCGGATCTGCTACAGATCATAGATGAAACACGCCCCGATATCGTCGTGGCAAACCTCTCCTTGCCAGAAGGGAAATATAGCGGAATTCCGTTTATACGTTATTTAAAAAAAACCTACACCACCATTCGGATCGTCGTTGTTACTCATAACAATGCTCCCGCCCTGGTACATATACTGCTTGCCTGCGGTGTATATTGCGTTATCAGCAAACAAGGATCGCTGAAAGACATTGAACAGTGTCTCTCTAACTTATCCCTTAATGTCCCCTCATCAATTTCTCCGCCAAATAATTCATTACTGTTAAGCCCAAAAGAGGCCGAAGTGCTTCATCTGCTGAGTACCGGGCATACGATCAATTCGATCGCACTTATGCTTAACAGGACAAAACAAACGATAAGTGCGCAAAAAATAAACGCCATGAAGAAAATTGGTGTCAGTTCTGACAGTGATTTTTATGATTACTTACGTTTAACTTTTATGTAATATGGGCTCAACCATTACTCAACGCAGTAACAATTTTTAAACCATCCCTTTTCTCTCTTACTTTCCATCTATCTTTCTGCTCATCGATTCCTTAACGGATGAGAAAAGTCTCTATCTTGTACGGAATATTCAGCCCTGATTATCAGGATATTCAATGGCAACACCCGCATTAATTGATGGTATTATTTTCAAAGTCAGTTAATGAGTTAATGATTTTACATCTGGAATATTGTTATTTATGCAGGCGGTAGCATGGCGTCTATAAGTTGTAAAATCATTCAAAAATTGCATCTGGCAACTCTGAATGTCTGAATGTATTTTTAATCTAATAGTGGTAAAGCCCATGAGTAATACGCAGCATAAATTAGACAAGGCCCGTCCTCCACGCGTGCAAATCACCTATGATGTTGAAGTTGGTGATGCACAGGCAGCGAAAGAATTACCGCTTGTCGTCGGAGTAGTGGGTGATTTCACCCACACAACAGATAGCTTACGCGACCGTAAGTTTCTGAATATTGATAAAGATAATTTCAATGAAATTATGTCGTCAATGAAACCTGATGCTGAATTTCTGGTTGATAGTGTCATCCCCGAACAGGAAGGCAAATTGGCTGTTGCTCTGACATTCCATAATATGGATGATTTTTCCCCGGATAATATCGTCAGGCAAGTTGAACCATTACGAAAATTAATGGAGCTGCGTGAACAGTTAAGTGATTTGCGTAATCGCGCTGCCAGCAATGAGCGCTTGAAGGAACAACTGGCGGAAATGGCTCAGCAGCAAAATGCACTGATGGGTAATATCTCGCCTGAAGGGGAAGAAGAATGAGCAGTGAACAGCTTTTAAGTCTGGCTACTGAACCCACCTTCAGTGACGACTACCTGAATCAGGTTATTGATAACACCCAGGCGATCCGCCGCGAATCAGACCGCGATCGCATGAAAAATCAGTTGAACCAATTTCTGGCTGAAGTCCTCTGCGGTACGGTGGTGGTATCCAGTGATCTGATCGGCAGCATCGAACAGCGTATAACTGCGATCGATGAGCTGCTGTCTCAGCAGGTCAGTCTGATTATTCACGCGCCTGAGTTTCAGAAAAGAGAGTCCTCCTGGCGCGGTCTGCACAAGCTGGTGCAGTCAAGTGTGACTGAAAATACGCAGATCCGTCTGCTACATTGCACCAAACAGGATCTGATCAAAGATTTTAAATCGGCCAGCGATTTTGACCAGTCTATGTTGTTCAAGTGTGTCTACGAAAGTGAATACGGCACTTTCGGCGGTACGCCTTTCTCCGCGTTTGTGGGTGATTTTCAGTTCGACAATACCCCACAAGATATTAACCTGCTGGAACAAATTTCTCATGTTGCCGCCGCTGCGCATGCACCATTCCTGAGCGCCATCGCTCCCGGTATGCTGTCGATGAATGACTTCTCAGAACTGCCGCGCCCGCGCGATCTGGCTAAGTTGTTCGATACCACGGATTACGCCCGCTGGCGTTCGTTCCGTCAGAACGATGACAGCCGATACATCGGTCTTACGCTGCCACGGGTACTGGGTCGAGTGCCATATGGCAGTAAAACCATCCCTGCAGAAACCTTCACTTTTGAAGAAAAGATCCGTGAAGATGAAGTCGGTAGCGACTACCTGTGGATTAACTCGGCCTGGGAACTGGCGGGTCGCATCATCGATTCCTTCGAAGAATATGGCTGGTGTGCATCAATTCGCGGTGTGGAAGGCGGTGGTCTGGTGAAATCGTTGCCAGCTTACAACTATGTTTCCAGCAGTGGTGAACGCGCCATGCAATGCCCAACCCAGGTTGCCGTTTCGGACCGACGCGAAAAAGAGCTTTCTGATCTGGGCTTTATCCCCTTAGTTCACTGTAAGGGTACCGACTATGCAGCGTTTTTCGCGGTTCAGTCGATCAATAAGCCGCGTCTGTATAACTCCAACGAGGCCAATGCTAACGCACGCCTTTCAAGCCAGCTACCTTATATTCTGGCGACATCACGTTTTGCCCACTATCTGAAATCGATTGTCCGCGACAAAGTCGGCAGCTTCATGTCCCGTGCGGAATGCGAAGTCTACCTGCAAAAGTGGATTATGCAGTACGTCGTTGCGTCTGATAACGCCGGTCCGGAAACCAAAGCACGCTATCCCTTACGTGAAGCGAAAGTTGAAGTGATTGAAGTACCGGGCTTCCCGGGCACCTATCGTGCTATTGCGTGGCTTAAGCCACATTTCCAGCTCGAAGGTTTAAGTATGTCCCTGCGTCTGGTCGCGGATTTGCCGTCCACTACCAGCGCTTAATCTCTAGTTATAAAGGAATATAAAATGGCTAAATTGCAAGATTGTCAGTTCATCGAAATTAAAATTGACGGTAATACTGTTGCTGGTTCTTCTGAAGAAGCAACCTATAAAAACTGGATGGAGGGTTTTGTACCTGCTGGTCTCGCGACCATTGCAGGCCCGGATGGTACTTATTTTGACACCGTTCGTGGAAGTGTTCTGGTCACAAAAGAATCCAGCGAATTGTACGAAAAATATCTGAAGCGTGGTTATAAAAATATCGTTATTACCATCGTTCATCGTGGCTCTGACAAATTAAATCAGGACTATGAAATTCAACGTACTGTATACGAAAATTGTAATTTCACCAGCCTCAATTTTGAAATGCGCGATCAGCTGTTTATGGAGTTCACATTTAACTTCGAAGAATCTGTACAGGTGACGTTTAACGTACCGAATGCCAAAGATGATGGTCTGGATAAAGTCGGTCCGATCAAATACAGCATTCCACAGAAAAAAATCGCTTAATTTCTTCCCCGGCCGCCAGCGCGGCCGGATTCAGGACGCTCATCATGACCACATCACTGCTTTCCCGGCTCAGCGATAATCATCCTTTCAATCAGGAGAATGATTATCCCTGGGCATCTCAAACAGATGAGGCCCTCCTCTGCGAATTAAAAATGCTGCTCATGTCACGTGCCCGTTTACCCGATATCGAGGAAATCCCACTGATTAATTCTTCCGTCCTTAATTATGGAATTGACGAATCTTTTAGCAACATTTATGAAATCAATTCTCGCCGCAAGGTGATGGAAAATCGAATCAGAAATACTATTACCCGCTTCGAGCCTCGTCTCGAACAGGTTGAGCTCACCAGCTATACGGACGATGCACAGGCAATCTGCTTTACCTTACGTGGAGTTTATTTTTCCAGGCCAGTTGTGCTGGTCTTAACGTGGAATGATTCTATCGGGAGATTCTATTTCAATGAATAGACTACTCTCTTATTATCAGAAAGAACTGAGCTTTCTTAAACAGCACGGTAAAGCGTTCGCCAGTCGTTTTCCCAAAATCGCTCGCCGTCTGGGCATCGTGGAAGGTGAAACAGAAGATCCGCATATCAGTCGCCTGATTGAATCTTTTGCTTTGTTAACGTCGCGTATTCATCAGCGCCTGGATGACGATATCCCTGAAGTCATTGATACCCTGCTTGCGACGCTGGCTCCCCAGTTTTTACGCCCATTTCCTTCGGCCTGCATAGTGATGATGTCACCCGACCCACAAAGATCTGGACTGACGGGTAAAAACACATTGCCAGCGGAAACAACCTTATTTACGCGTCAGAATGCACCACTCCCCTGTCAGTTTCAGACCGTCTATCCGGTGACACTATTGCCTGTATCCATTCCTAACGCCGCGCTGAGTTTTGACAGTGACGAACTGAACTGGCAACTTCAGCTCACTTTTCAGGTATGGCGTGGGGCAACGCTTGCTGATGACGCTATCCGCCTCTACCTGCATGGCCCGGGTAATACGGTCAGTATTCTTTACACTCTGCTGTGCTCTGAGATTAAAAGTTTGAGTCTGAGATGCGCAGAGATAAATACTCCTCTGACCGCCGGCGCTATTCGTCCGGTGGGCTTTGGGGTAGATGAGGCACTACTCACCCGGGATCCGCGCATTGCCCCTGTTCATATTCTGCTCCTGGATTACTTCTGGTTTCCGCAGAAATTCTCGTTTATTGATATTCAGCTTCCGCCAGGGTTTAGCGCAGCTGGCAATGCCACATTTGAGCTTCAGGCGGTCTTTAAACGCAACGCGCTGACAGAAAAGCTGGAGAAACTCGCCTCGCTGGTCGATGCAAATTTTTTCCGCCTCAACTGCACACCTGCTATTAATTTATTTTCCCAACGGGCTGAACCAATCGCCCTGAATGATGCAATAGCGGAATACCCTGTTGTGCCGGATACCCGCCATCAGGCGCACATTGACGTCTGGGCCATCGAAGAGGTTTCCGTCCAGCGTAAAATCGATAACCGTATCGATCATTTTTCCGTGACACCACTGCTGGAAAATCGTGCCGGCATGGACACAGAAAATGACTCGGGCTTGTGCTGGCAGCTCTTTTATCGGGATATTCCCGGCACAAAGGATAATGAGCGTAAGCCGTTTATTACCTTTAGCGAGCGCCCGAAACGCACGCCGTCTCTTCTACCAGAAGTGGTGACACTCAGCGTGATGTGTACCAATCACTCCGTCCCCCACCAGTTACAATACGGCAATCCCGGGGGAGATTTCGATGCGCAGGTTCCGGTTGCAGCCCTGAATATTGTGGCACTGACTCATCCCACGCGTCCGATTAATCCGCCTGACAAAAGTGCGATGCGTTGGCGCTTTTTTTCACAGATTTCGCTTAATCAGCAATTGCTGGACGGTGAGCACGGTACACAGCGGCTGAAAGATACCCTGGCGCTTTACAACACTGCAGACAATGTGGACAAATCGCGTCTGGTGTCGCTGATTCAGCATCTCTCGTATCAGCCGGTTACTACCCGGCTTGCCAGCAACGATCCCCATTCGTTAGCACGCGGTATCGACCTGACCATTACCTTTTGCCATTCCGCCCTTCAGGAACCGGAATATTATCTGCTGTGCAGCCTGTTGGATCGGCTGATGGCGTTATACGCCCCCGTCAACAGTTTTATCCGCCTTACCACCTGCGTTGAGCGTGAAGCACAAACGCGTCGCGTCTGGCCAATTCGTGCAGGAAAACTGTCATGGCTATGATACCGATAGTCAGCAAATTTCATTTCTATCAGCAAATCAGGTTGCTGTTGCGAAAATTGCGTGATGGTCGCACGGCGGATGCCACTTTGCTTGATGAAAAATTACGCATTGTTTCCACCCTCTCGCTGGATGCGCCACAAGGTGAGGTGGAAAGTATACAGCAGGATGAACCAGACGCACCGCTGCAAGTCACCGCCTGGCGTAACGGATTAACCGGTGCTCTGGGAGCCTTGCCGACAGCCTACAGTGAGTGGTTAATTGAACGTCAGTATCGGTACAGCGATCGTGGTGCAAAAGCCTTTCTAGATATCTTCGGCCACCGACTTTACTGCCTCGATTATCTGGCATGGCAAAAACATCACCTGTGTGCTCAGACGGAATCAACGGGTCAACCACCTTTGCAAACTGCCATTCAGGCACTGTCTGGTTTGCTGATGTCAGCCCCTTCCCCGGCACTGGCACAGCATGCTCCCCTGTTTGCGTCGCCCGTACGTTCAATGGTCAACCTGGAACGATGGCTGACTCTGCTATATAGCGTTCCGGCAGAGATTATTCCCTTTACCGGTGGCTGGCGGAGTGTATCTGCCGGTGAGTGTTGCCAGCTCGGCAATCCAGCGCAAACGCTGGACACTGCCCCCATGATGGGTCACACACGTCTTGAAGTGCATGCGCATTTCGATGTTGTACTGGGTCCCATGTCACCAGAAATCTCTCGCCGCTTTTTACCATCAGGAAACCTCTGGCAAGAAATCTGGCTACACATTCGGGACTACGTCGGCCCGGCGGTGGATTTCTCCGTTTCCCTGAATATCAGCAGCGCTGGCCTCGTCCCTCTCCCACTGGGACGGCGAGTGTTGGGGCTGGATCTTTGCCTTGGTCGTAACAGCGAATCGCATCTGCATCAAGTTCGACTGCCCACACCAACCGTTTAATCAGGATGATCCTTATGAAACTATCCGATTCACTCACCCCATATCAGGAAAATCATTTTCTGCGCTGGAATGGTGACATCGCTAACACGCTGCTGCTTGTCGCCCTCGAAGGTTACGAGGGGCTTTCAGCACCATTCTGTTATGAACTCCACTCACTGACCAAAAAGGGTGAAAGCGACCTGGCCCAATGGCATGGAAAAACGGTCTCCTGCCAAATCGGTGACGGCAGTCATAACCTCCCTCAGCGTCATCTGCATGGTGTTGTCACACGGATCCGTTATAAGCAGCGTACACCCGACGAAGCTGAATGTATTCTCACCCTGGAACCCTCGTTAACGCTACTGACGCTGGGACGTGTCATGCGCATCTGGCAAAACGTCAGCGTTCCCGAACTGGTGCATACCCTGCTGAGCGACCATGGTATCTCTCAGCCTGACATACAGTTGCATGGCAACTATCCAAAGCGTGAATACTGCGTGCAGTACCGTGAATCAGCGTTCAGCTTTATCCAGCGATTGCTGGAAGAGGAAGGCATTTACTACTACTTCCGCCATAGCGAGTCCGGACACACGCTGGTTCTGGCCGATCACCCCGCCAGCCACAACGCGATCCAGGGTGACAAGCTATTCTGGCACCACCACGGCAAGATACTCACCGAAGGCAATATCGATAGCTGGATGTCCAGCGCCTCACTGTTACCTGCCGGCGTGACCTTGCAGGGGGTAAACATGCCCCAGGCCTCAGCCATCGAAGACCAACAAAACGCCAGCGGATCTGACATTCACGTCGATGCGGTGACCTTCACCGATATTACCCCGCAGGGAGAACGGTCGTTGATTGCGCGCGAAGCGCAAAACGCCATGAATGCTCGCGAAGCAAACTCTCGCCGTTTTGAAGCGAACGTCAATGCTCACTGGCTGTGCAGCGGGGAAACATTTACCCTAACCGGTCACCCATCCGGGGAGAACATTTACCGCATCCAGTCACTGGCATTTAAAGCTGTCAATAATTTCGATAACAACAAGAGCAGCTATGACTGTGTGATGCAGGCCATGAACAACGCCCACCCCTGGCATCCACCTTATCCTGCACGCCCGGAGATCCCCGGTATCCTCACCGCTACCGTGGTAGGTCCGGCATCGGAAGAGATCCATACCGATGAATATGGGCGAATCAAGATTCAGTTCCCCTGGGACAAAGAGAACCCGCACGACGACACCAGCTCCTGCTGGGTACGTGTCGCCCAACCGTGGACAGGGGGTAAGTTTGGCGCGCAGTTCATTCCCCGCGTCGGCAGTGAAGTCCTCGTTAGCTTTGTTCAGGGGCACCCTGATTACCCTCTTGTCACGGGGACGGTTTACAACGGCCTGAACAAACCTCCTTTCGCCCTACCCGGTGAAAAAACGGAAAGTGGTTTTGTCACACGCAGCACCACCAACGGCAGCGTCGAAGATGGTCATCGCCTGAGCTTTAATGACAAAAAGGGCGAAGAGTTAATGACCATCGTCGCGCAGAAAGATCTCTCTGTAACCGTGAAGAACAACGCCGACACCACGATTGCCGCCAACCGGAGCACGGAACTCACCAAAGGCGATGACCAGTTGGTGCTGAAAGAGGGGAACAGGAATGTCACGCTCGAAAAGGGTGATATGAGCGTCAGCCTCAAAAAAGGCAACCTGCAGCATAAGGTCACGGGTGATGCCTCAACGGAGCTCAGTAATGGAAATTATGCCCTGAAAGTCACGGGCGGTAGCGGTAGCGTCAAAACCGACAAAGCGCTGACGCTGGAATCCACCCAGTCCATCGAGCTGAAGGTTGGCAGCAACAAAATCAGCCTCTCAGCCAGCGGCATTTCGATAAACGGCATGATGGTCAAAATCGAAGGCAGCGGCACCGCAGAGCTGAAAAGCGCGATGACGACTGTTTCGGGAAGCGGCATGACCAGAATTTCTGGCGGCATCATTAATATTGGTTGAGGACGCATTATGACACCACTGAATTCTGTATCTGCAGACAGCGACTCGTGGGAAGAGACGCTGCGGCAATGGGCGCAGCGTCTTTCACCTCTGGCTCTTGGCAAAAGACTCACCATGCTGATGCAGAGTATCGCCTCTGAGCACGAGAAACCGCTTCTGGCGGCGATCTCGCAGCAGTACCACCAGCCGGAAGAGCAGCGGCGCTGGCAGATTTTTGCCCAGGCCGAAGCACTCGGGTTCAGCACGCCGGTCGGCGCACTGGCGCTGTCGCAGTTCTTATCTCACGGCAGTATGGCTCCCGATGGTCTGGCTCCCGTCTATCCGGAACCCCAGCTCAGTTCGCAAATGCTCCACTGTGCGCTGGTCATGCTTACCACACAGCTGGCTGAAAACCCTGTGGACGGGGTCCGGCTATTGATTGAGCGCAGTTATGCGCTGGAGGTGGCGTAATGGGTCAACCTGCTGCCCGCGTCTCTGACATGCACGTCTGCCCAATGGTCACCCCTGGCCTACCGCCCATACCTCATGTCGGCGGCCCTATTCTCCCACCAGGCGTCCCGACCGTGTTAATTGGCGGTATGCCCGCCGCCACTGTTGGCGCCATGGCCGTCTGCGTGGGTCCCATGGATACCATTGTCATGGGCAGTACAAAGGTGCTGATCGGCAATAAGCCTGCTGCACGCATGGGCGACAGTAGCGCCCATGGCGGCAAAATCGTGTCGGGCTGTTCCACCGTTTTAATTGGATAAAGGAAAAACCTCATGTTATCCGAGATTAATGAGCTGTTATTGCCGATTCATCCAGAGGCTCCTGCCGGTGATAACCTCGAATATGAATCACTCTTCGATGAGATCCGCGTGGCGCGCGAAAGCGACCCGGATGGTATGCCTGAAGATGAATGGTCCGTCAGAGAGCCTCGTAAAGCTGACTGGAATCAGGTTCGCAACCTCAGCGAAAAAGCACTACGGGAGCAATCCAAAGATCTGCAACTTGCCTGCTGGTACGCCGAAGCGTTGTGCCAGCTACAAGGGCTGGCGGGTCTGAGTACTGGCATTGCATTCCTTAGCGAATTTATCACCCGTTTCTGGTTCCAGTGCTGGCCGCTGCTTGAAGAAGACGGACTGACGATGCGCCGCAGCAAACTCCAGCGTCTCGACAGGGATCTCAGCCAACAGCTGTTACGCCAGCCGATGTTGCGCCAGGCCAACACCTCATTGCTTTTCTGGCGTCAGATCCTCGCCTTTGAACACAAAATTAATACGCATCCCGGCGATCGTGACGAGCTGATCCGCAAAGAAGGCGATTTCACGATGGAGAGCTTTGACCAACAGGCAATGAACTTCTCTTCCATCGAGATCGGCCAGCAGGCAGCAAGAGTGGAGGCGCTCGCTTCAGACCTCTCGCAGCTTGAGGCGCGTTACCTCTCGCTAAGTCAGGATCCGGAAAGCGACGTGTTTATCCAGAGCCGCCAGACGCTGAAGGATCTCGCCGATTATCTTCAGCGGCTGACACAACGTGCCGTTCCTCTGGTTGATGAGTCTCTCACCCTTGAACCCATCATAGAAGATGCAGCTCCGTTGACCGCCGATACGCCAGTATGGGCACCGAAACAAACCATGAGCCGGGAAGTTGCCATTAGTCAGATGCTGGCCATTGCCGGGTATTTCCGTCAGACCGAGCCCTCCAGCCCGGTGCCGTTTCTGATGGAACGTGCAGCCCGATGGGCCACCATGACGCTGCCGGAATGGCTGGAAGAGATGCTCAACGACAGCAATAGCATCATTGAAATTAATAATGTGTTAACAGGAAATGCCCGCTAATGCGCACTTTTACTCCTTTCATGCTTGTGCTGGCGACCTCGCTGCTCGGCGGCTGCGCAACCGATCCCCTCAAGGCGATGAATGAAAAGCAGGCGATTGACCAGGTTACCGCGCCATTTGCACAAGGGGCGATAACGCTGGATGTACAAACCGATCCCGATCTGAACGCACTAAACGGTATCGCTAATAGCTGCACCCTGCTGGTTATTCAGGCGCAGAAATCCAGCACCCTCAATAAGCTGCTCTCCAGCCCATTCGCATTAAAAGCGCTGTTTAGCGCCGCCGGTGCGCAGGACGAGATTCTGAAGGTTGATCGCTACCCCGCAATGCCCGGTCAGAGTACCACCTTGCATATCGACCGCAGCGAAAACACACGCTACATCGCAATTGTGGCGGGCTACTACCCCTTCCCTCAGGAGCAGCACATGATGCTGTTAAACGTCCCCGTGACCAGCAGCAGCACCGGATGGTGGCATAAAACATGGCGTGCCCAACTTGCCCCACTGTCCCTGAAGTTACGCCTGGGCAGCACCAGTATCACCCAATTCTCGGGGGCGACAGTGCAGCCATTGACGCTCACGACTCACGACGCGAAACCTGCTGAAAAAGGAGAGTGATATGTACCCGGAACTGCAACAAATTTACTGGTACTCCGGCGTCTATCTGCAGCCACAACATTTGCAGTCGGTCGACTTACACCATAACTACATGCTTTCCAGGCAACGCCAGCTGGCTCAGCCGTGGAATGTTGGCATGATCCAGTGCGATTTCAACCCGGAGACACTCGTCGACTTCACGCTCAAAATTGAGCGATTGCAGGCAATTTTACCCTCTGGCGATTACCTTGAGTATCCCGGCAACTGCGCCCTGCCACCCCGACAGTTCCGTGATGCCTGGAAACAGATTGAAAAACCTTTCACGCTGTGGCTGGCACTTCGTCGTTTCGATCCGGGTCATGCGAATGTCGGCGACTCGCCTAACAGTCGATGGCTCAAGCCCCACGAGGAAGGGGTGATGAAAGATGTCTACTTCAACGGACCTGAATGTAGCGTTTCACGCATCCTGTATAACGTTCAAATTCTCAGCGATGAGGAAAAGGCCGCAGTCGTCGATTGTGAATTTCTGCCGCTGATACGTCTGCGCTACGAGAACGATCGGGTTGTCAGTGACAGCCATTTTTGCCCGCCGCTGGTTACCCTCAACGGCTATCCAGCTCTGAAAACGCTGCTCGACGGGTTGTACGCTGAACTGGCGAATCGTGCCCATCAGCTTGCGGAATACAAGCGACCGGACCAGCTCAGAGATGCCAGTCGGGGCGATGTCACTCAGCTGCTGGCAATGCGTTCGTTGAACCGCACTCTCCCCCTGCTGCAACATTACTGCCGTACGCCGACAATGCACCCCTGGCCGATCTACGGCCTGCTGGCACAACTGATTGGCGAGCTTTCCAGTTTTAGTGAACGTTGTTCCTTCAACGGTGAGTGGGAAGGGGAAGATCCGCTTCTGCCTTATGATCACTTCAATCTTTGTGCCAGTTTTGCCAGCGCCAGAAAATTGATTATCGCCTTGCTCAATAACCTGACTCTGGAAAACAACACCTGGGTCACGCTTAATCCTGACGAACAAAGCGTGTTCAGAGGCGATTTACAGTCAATGCCATGGAACAACGCCGGTTCCGTCCTGCTGATGCTGCGTTCAGAAAAGCTGGTCGCAGAAGTCATTGACAGCAGCAGTTTCAAAATAGCGCCGGATGCCACGGTAACGACGTTGATTCAGCATGCGTTACCCGGGATAACCGCTACATGGCTTAACCCTACGCCGCGTGGCGTTCCACACCGTCAGGACGCCTTTTACTTCCGTCTGAACCAGCAGAACAGCCTGTGGAAACAGGTTGAACAACAGAAGAATCTTGCCTTTTACTGGGATGACGCCCCTGCTGACCTCCAGGTTCAGGCTATTTTCATGGGGCGTGAATAATGGCACTGCTTGATCATTATTTACCGGTCTTTAAACAGATCCTGCAGATGACCGGCAATCCGGAACAATACGAAGATTACGAGAAGAGCCGTCATGACTGTATCGTCCTGCTTGAGCAGGCTACGGACAACGCCAGGCAACAGGACGTCGGCGAGGAAGAAAAAGAAGCCGCGCGAGTGGCGGTTATTGCCTGGCTGGACGAAACCATCCTGCGTTCCGATCTGTCATGGCGTCAATCCTGGCAGGGGGAATTGTTACAGCGTAAATACCTTAACATCACCGTTGCAGGCGAACTTTTCTTCACGCGGCTGAACCAACTCGATCCTCTTCATATTCAGGCCCGGGAAATTTTTCTGTTCTGCCTGCAGCAGGGCTTTCAGGGGCAGTACAGCTCACCCGACGATAAGTCCGCGCTGAAAGCCGTGATTTCCGGACAACGTCAACTGTGTTTACCCGAAGCGTGGCAAACATGGCCAAATGACGCCGCGATAGTCCCGATCCCCCCAGCTCCGGAAAATAACCTGACCCGACGACTGGCACCTGTGTTGACGCTGTTTGCAGGCATAGTGCTTCAGTATGTCTTCCTTTATTTCTATCTTCTCCACTATATGCCCTGACTGTCATGTTCAAAAAATTAGCCTGTTTTACCGGCTGGCTGCTGGTACTTTCATTATCACTGCTGTTTTGTTTCACTCTGGGTCTGTGGCAGGAGTGGAGCACACCAGCGATTCTGGCATTCTGGCTGGCACTGCTGATCGCGGCGACACTCTTATGGGGTGTTATTTATACCCTGTCAAAAGCGATTAAAGATAAGAAAGACCATCGCTGGTTTGAAAAGTATCGCCTCTCACGCCGGGAATATGTGCTGTTGAGCCACTGGAAACACGGTGCCAGCATCATCAAACGTATTCGTCGCCAGCAGGCAGCGCTTCCCTGGTATCTGCTTGTCGGCGAGCGCTGTGGTAAAAGCACCCTGCTGGCCAGCGCCGGGTTACCCCGATTTGACGGCGACAACGATGACAGCGTGGCTGGCCCCACCCGCACGCTACGCTGGTGGTTTTTCCGTGAGCTTTGCATTCTCGATCTGTCCAGCAATTTCCTCCATGGCGCAGCCACCTTCCGCGCAGGCTGGGTAAGATTAACTCAGTGGTGCAGGCGAATGCCGACGCCAGCAGGTATTATCGTTGCCCTGCCCGTGAATGCCCTGATGAGTGGCGATCTGTGCACTCTGCACAATCTGGCTCGTCAACAGCGATCGCTGATTGAACCACTGGTGCGGCGCTTCGGTGAACGTTTACCTCTTCACATCATGGTGACGCAGTGCGATCAGTTCCCCGGTTTTAGCCTGTGGCACAGGCAACTTTCTGCCGCCCAGCGTCAACAGCCACTCGGTTACAGCTGGCCAACTCCCCCCCATATTGACGGTGAGGATGAACTGGCAGTACAGCCGCTTTTTGCTGCCCTTAAGTCTGGAATGTCACGAGTACGCTTCAGCATGGCACGCCCGGCATCGCTCAGCACGCAGGATAACGCCACCCTGTTGGATTTTCCGGAAGCTTTCGCCTCGCTGGAGCCAAAACTGCGCTACATGCTGGCGTCACTCTGCGAACCCAATGCCTATTTCAGCCACGTTTATCTCAACAGCGTCTGGTTCAGCGCCACAGAACCACTGACGGATAATCACGGTCGGCGAGCCAGCGTTTTTGTCCACGATCTGCTCACCGGGCATTTGGGTGACCTGAGCCGGCGTCGGGGTAATCATCGCTGGTATAACCGACCACGCGGCAGGTTCGTCTGTCACGTCGTACCGATCATCTGCGCGCTGTGGTTCCTTCTCAGCGCGGCCGTGAGTTTTGGTCGCCTGCAACCCGAACTCCCCAAGCTGTCTCCGGATGCGCTGGCAGCCTTTATGATGCAGGATGAGCACTATTCACCAGACTCATTGCTTTATTTACCCTTTCGATCACTGCTGGAAAAACAACACCAGTATGCCGAGTCGCAACTGTCAAAAGTGCCAGCCATGCCGCATCAGGCACAAAAGACGCTGGTCGAGTTTCAGCAGCTGGTTCTGGCAGCAAAGCCTGCGCAACAGCGTGAATACATTCTGCAACTGACTCACGCGGTGCTCGTCTGGCAACAGATGCGTGACGGCGCTGCGCTGGAAGACCTCAGTCAGGAGAGCTCCGTCGTCCCTGCGCTTCGGCTGCAAAGCTATCCTGAGGCGCTATCGCCACTGGCAGTCACCGCACTGGAACGCCTCGCAATCCAGCGCCCAGAGGGTGAGCGCTGGTTGCAGACTGCCCGTCGATTACTGACGACGCTGGTCATTCACGATCCCGCGCTTAATTGGCTGATGGCTCCCTCTTCCACGCTGCCTCCTTTGCAAGCCTCGCTTTACTGGCCATCGTTACCCAGGAGCGTGGCTCTGCCCGGCGTCTGGACACATGATGGAGAAGCAACCCTTAGTGGCTGGATGAAGTTGATTGAGAGCGCCATTGGTGCGCCACAACAGGTGTTCCAGCAGGCACGTAAGCACAATCCCATCCAGAGGCAGAATGCGTGGAAGCAGTATCTGATTGAGGTAGCAGCCAACCTCTCCTCACTTCCCCACAACACGCTGACGCACAAACAGCTTATTGCTCTCGGGCAAAACGAAAGTCAGGCAATGAAGTTCGCTGACCGTACGCTGGATGAACTAAAAGATATCCCCCCTGAACAGGCGCAGCCGTGGTTAAGTACGTTACGCAATCTGCAACGGCTGGCAATAAACGAACACGCATCCGTTCTGGTAACCCGCACCAGCCAGCTGAATAATCGTTTTCGCCAGTCGCTGACAGCCTGGCTGCGAGGAAATATAGCGAAGCCACGTACTGATAGCACGCCACTGGCTTCACTGGCGTGGCGGCAGTGGCAGAATGCTCGAAACAGCGCAGTGACTGACGCGGTGGAACAGGAAAAACCCGATGTCCGCCTGGTTCGCGGGCTATTCAATCCGTCCCAGAACAGTAACGATCGTAACCCGTTAACCGGGCTGTTGCCCGCCCTGGCCACTCTGCAGGAAGAACTGTCGCCACAGAATAACGATGCCAGCTCTGCCGCCGTCTGGCGTTTATATCAGGATGATGCCCGTCGCCTGCTGGGGAATGCCATTACTCAAAGCGCATGCTGGCTCAATACTCAGTGGAAAAGCACGGTTCTGTGGCCACTCGACAAAGACAGCGAGCAGCGAGACTACGACGAACAGCAGGCTCAGAGCCAGCAGTCCGTTGCCGCCTTTCTGCAAGGCCCTGCAAAAGCGTTGCTTATCAATGGTGCCAACGGCCCGGACGCCGCTGATTATGCCGGCATACAGGTTCCGCTATCTGAAAACTTTATTCGCCTCGCCAGGAACGCGATGTCACCCGAAATGATGCAGAGCCTGCCCCAACGGGCATCCACCCGCCTGAACGATCGACGCACGGCGCTGTTGGCAAAGCGTGATGCATTGCGCCTTAAGCAAAGCGAACTGGAAAAGAAAAGCTGGAAAATCAGCGTTGCCAGCCTGCCTGCCACAGTACCAGGTGGAGCGAAAGTGATCCCGACGGGCACGCAGATCACCCTCAATTGTCTGAAAGGAGATCAACAGCTCACCAGTATGAATTTTGCTGAAAAGCGCGAGTTTACCTGGCAACCAGGCCAGTGCGCCAGCATGACGCTGAGCGTGAACTTCCCTGACTTCACCGCAGACTACCAGCTTCATGGGGATGATGCCTGGCCGTGGTTTATCAACCGCTTTACTGACGGTGACGTCCTGATCGACAGCGATGATTTTGGCGACAAAGCCGGCCTGTTAAAACAGCTTGGGATAAAAAAAATCCTGGCCCGCTTTACGGTATCCAGCCCACAGGAGATGGAAAGCGCATGGCAAGCCTGGAACGCTATTAACGATGATATTCACGATCTCGACGCAAAAATATCCAGCCTGGATGAACGCGTTGAATCGCAACCTCTCCCTCCCATTTCCGCCCTGCCCGATACGATCGCGCAGTGCCAGTAACCCCGCTCAGGAAAGATTATGAATCCGCATTTAAAATCTGTTATCAGTAAGCTAAACACCGAAAGCCGCACCGCCCTGGATACCGCCATTAGCCATGCCGCATCACGGCATCACCTGGTCGTTAGCCCGGAACATCTGCTATTGGCACTCATCCTTCAGGAAGAGACCCTGCTAGAGTCTCTGGTATTGCAGGCCGGGCTCGCTCCCAGCAACCTTCTGGTGGCGGTGAAAAAGACGCTTGATTACGCAGATACCGGCGCTGCCCCCACCCCGGTCTTTTCAACCGAACTGGTGGAGTGGCTGATGAACAGCTGGTTGCTGGCAAGCGCCCGCTGGGGTCAGCAACAGCTCAGCCCCTCGGCGCTGATGGCCTGTCTGCTGGATGAAACAACAACCCCTCTGGTTGTACCACGAGTCCAGCAGGCGCTGAGCTGCGATCGAGCGCAGGCATACCATGTGCTTCATGCCAGCGAAGCCCTTCCTCAGAGCCATAAGTCGATGCCCCCATCAGGTGGAACGACGCTGGCGAAATATACCCGAAATCTGAGCGAACTGGCACGCCAGGGAAAACTGGATCCGGTGCTGGGACGTGAAGCTGAAATCCGCCAGATGGTGGATATCCTGTTACGCCGCCGCCAGAACAACCCGATCCTCACCGGTGAGCCCGGCGTGGGCAAAACGGCACTGGTCGAAGGTCTGGCGCTGCGTATCGCGGCAGGCACCGTCCCCCCCCTGTTAAAGTCGATGGAAGTGATGACTCTGGATTTGGGTCTGCTACAGGCAGGTGCCAGCGTCAAAGGTGAATTTGAAAACCGCCTCCAGTCACTGCTGAAAGAGGTCGCCAGCTACCCGCAGCCGATCATTTTATTTATCGACGAAGCCCATACGCTGATTGGAGCCGGTGGCCAGGCAGGACAGAATGATGCAGCGAACCTGCTGAAACCGGCTCTGGCACGCGGGGAACTTCGCGTTATCGCCGCTACCACGTGGGCGGAGTACAAAAAGTACTTCGAAAAAGACGCCGCGCTGACGCGCCGTTTCCAGGTGGTGAAAGTGGCAGAACCAGACCTGATCAACGCCACCACCATGCTTCGTGCGATGGCTCCGGCGATGTCACAACATCATGGGATCCCGGTGCTGGAAAGTGCGATCCATGCGGCGGTAAACCTCTCCAGTCGCTATATTGCGGGTCGTCAGTTACCGGATAAGTCGGTCAGCCTTCTGGATACTGCCTGCGCCCGGGTCGCCGTTTCCCGGACGCACGAACCGAAAGAAGTTGAAGCTATTTCGGCGCAGCTTCAGGCGATCCACAGCGAATGTGAAGCGCTGAAACGAGAAAATGCGCCCGCTGAATTGCCACAAAAACTGCTGCAGCAAGCTACTGAATTGCGCACCCGTCTCGATGCACTAAATACTGAGTGGCATCTCCAGAACAGGCTGGTACAGCAGCTTCTGCAAAGCAAAGACGCGGATGAAATCGCCCGTGGACGAGCCGAGCTTGCAGCCCGTCATCAACAACATGCAATGGTTTTTGAGTGTGTTGACGCCACCTGTGTGGCAGACGTTGTCGCTGACTGGACCGGTATTCCGCTGGGCCGGATGCTGGAGAAAGAGCATCAGCAGCTCGATGCCCTGTTCGACAGGCTGGCCGGAAGAGTCATCGGCCAGCAACACGCCCTGGAGCAGATCGCTCAGCAGATTCGCATCAGCCGGGCGGGTATGGGCGATCCGTTGAAGCCCACCGGAGTCTATCTTCTGGCAGGTCCCTCCGGCACCGGAAAAACGGAAACCTCACTGGCGCTGGCAGAACTGCTGTTTGGCGGCGATCAAAGCCTGGTGACCATTAATATGTCGGAGTTCCAGGAGGCGCACTCGGTGTCAGGTCTGAAAGGTTCCCCTCCGGGCTATGTGGGTTATGGCCAGGGTGGCGTCCTGACCGAAGCCGTGCGTCGTAATCCGTATAGCGTGTTGCTGCTGGATGAAGTGGAAAAAGCACACCCGGATGTGATGGAATTGTTCTATCAGATTTTCGATAAGGGCATGATTGAAGATGCTGAAGGCCAACCGATTAACTTCCGCAACACGCTGATTATCCTGACCTCAAACCTTGCCAGCGCCGAGCTGGTGGCTGCGGTAGATAACGGGGAAACCGATCCAACAGCACTGTGTAGCCAGATAAGACCAGAATTCAATCGTGTATTTAGCCCGGCGCTGATGGGACGTATGACGCTGATCCCTTATTTACCGCTTCATCCTGAAGCCATGGCGAAAATCATCGCCCTGAAGCTCACCCGATTATGTCAGCGTTATCAGCAGGCAAGCGAAGGTAGCATTTTGCCTGACTGGAGCCCACAGGTCGTTAACTGGGTGGCAGAGCGCTGCCAGGTCAAACAGAGTGGTGCACGCGATATTGATCAGGTACTGAATCAGCACTTATTACCTCTGCTGGCGACACAGGTATTGCAAAAAGGGGCAACGGGTACGCTTAAGGTCGATGTCAAAAATAATACCCTTATCCTGCGTGCCGGGAAGAAAAAATCATGAGCGCCACGTTGATAAATAGCGGTCCTCAACCGCTCAGGATCAACTGCCACGATCCGCGCAGTCACCAAAACTTTTTGCAGTTCAGCAACGATATGCACCGCTGGCAAACTCATGCCAGCGACAGTAGCTGGTGGCTGGAGCGAGAAAAACAGTGCCTCGCATTGTTTGACCGCTACGGCTATGACCTGCAAACAGGGCTATGGTATTGCCTGATTGCGTGTCATCGTAACGGCTGGAAAGGCATTGCCAGCGCAACGCAACTGCTGGCAAATGGCTTTGCCAGACAGCAAATGCCATGCTGGCCGCCACTGGCGGCGGTGGAACTCCGCCGCCAGCTGCTGGATGGCTACTGCCGTCAGCTACTGCCGCTGATTTATGTTCTGCCGATGGCCGCCGTCAGCGCTTCTGCACTTGAGCTGTTGCAAAGCGCTGCCGGTTTGCTGGAAAAACAGGCAATCCCCCTTCAGTCACCCCAGCACACGGCCTTTCGTCAGCTGTCAGCATGGCTGGAAGCTCACATTAACACTCTTGAGCAGCAGGCCGTTGCGTCTGCCGTTTCCCCCGCTGCGGTCACCCGACCCGTTGCCTGTGATCCTCCTGTTCCGATTCTGGAGCAGGAAACTCCGGCACGTTGGCCCGGGCGCTTGATTTGGTGTGTGCTGGGTGCTGCGATGGCCCTGTCTGTAACAACCCTGATACAGAAAGCTGACGATCCGGATGTACTGCGCTTCAGCAATCAAATCTGGCCTGACAATCCACTTGTTGAACACCGCCGGATTGCGCTGGAGAAAATGAGCGCCGCGCTGCCTGTTAACAAAAGCGTTGAGCAACTCAGCCAGCAGCTAGATACACTAGAGCAACGCCTGCTGGATGCTGAGCAGAAACGTAAACCCTATATGACCATTTCAGAACTGAAAACCAGCGTGTATCAAATGCGCGACACGCTTCATCAGCAGGCAACCATGGTGGAGCAACAGCTTAATCAGTTACAACAGCAGCAACTAAAAGGTCAGCCGGTTTCTGATGCCGCACTGTATACACTCTCTCTGCAACTGGAAGCGCTAAAGAGTCGCTTACTTTTGCTCAGTGAAATCAACGCCAACAGAAATATGCAGTCATTAAATAAGGGATAAATTATCTTATACAAAATCACTTTCGGGATTTCGCTTTAAGAATAATCTCGCTTTTATTAAAGATTGCTCAAACGTACTTCTTTAATCGTATGCCTTACAATCTGTTACTTCGTCACTTTAAGGAATGAATATGAGTTTTTTCAATAACAGAAAAATCAGCGCCAGTGATAACCTTCACCAGGCGTTGACAAAAAAATCAAACAACAGCAGCATTTCACAAAAAAGCCTCAATAAAATTAACGAGAAGTTAAACAGTCTCAAAACAATTTCTGAAGTTAATTCTGCGAAAGCCGGGTTAAGTGCCTTTTCGGACAAAAATGTCAGCACGCAAATACTTGGTCTCATCAACGCGAACAGTAACGTTAAAAAAATCATTGCCATTGCCAACATCAGAAGCATCAAAATCACAAACAAGCCCTTAATACCCCATACAATGTCAACACTGGAAAGTCCAGAAAGAGAAATACATATTGACTATCAATGGGAAAATGCAATTTCAGTTTCCCCCCTTCAAAAAATACAGAGTATATATCCTGTCGAGCACTCAATTTCTCGCGACGACGATACACAGCAAAGCGAACTAAACGACTATGCAAGTAGTATTGGGGAAATCAAAAAATGCCGTCGGGTAGGTTTTTCGGAAAAAACTATCGTGGCACAAATCCCTTCTGATGACAAAGCGGCCGTGATACAACAGGAAGGAGAGAGATTACACGATACATTCCAGCCTTATAACATAAAATTAACGGAAAACGATATTCGAAAATATTTAAACATAGTTTATAAAATGATTTTAAAGAAATACACGCCGACGCAGATTCAGGACGAAATGGTTTATTACATGCAACTTCTGCCTTCTTTCTGCGGGTTCGATCACACCAGGACAATGTATCGTTTTCTGGCCGAAGAAAAAAGCGACAAACTATTTAATAATATCTACAGGAATGGTTTTCTTTATCGGGATCCGCGAACAATAAGTGCAATCGAGGTGAACAAAATTAATCCAGACAATCCTGTTTATAAGACATCACGTCATCGCAGACGGTAATAATTTCCGTTAATGAATTTTGAATATCAGATAAACTATCTCAACAGGAAAACATCATGGGGCTATTTAGCAAAAACAAAATTAGTACATACGACAGTTTAAAAGAAGCGCTTGACAAAAAAAGGATCAATAAAAGCATCTCAGCAAAAACCATCAATAAATTAACAGAGAAACTCAATAATGCAAAGACCGTAGAAGAGATACGTACTGCGCATAGCAGCTTACAAAATTACCAGAACCCACAGATTCAAGCGCGTATAGAGTCATTATTTGGCAGTAATAAAAATGTCAACCAAATCCTTGACAAAGCTGAGGCTCACAAAAAAATACAGAAAATAATTACCACAGGAATAAAACCAACACAAGCAGATATTGAAGCATACCAACGTCTGGCCAACACTCTTGCAAACGAAAATTACAGCACTGGGGCGTTAAAATCCAGCCTTGAAGAAAACATTTTCTTGCTGCCTTCTCTGAGTGGACTTCCGCGCAATAATCCGGCGTTAAATAACCAGGCCAAAGCGCTTAACAATACCCTATTTTTCCAGCTAAATTTAAATAAAATGACCTGGGTATCTACTTCAGTAGTGAAATCAGAATATCCATCACAAAACCGGCAGAATGATACCGACAAGGCCATGCAATATATCTGGTCAACCAATGCGGGATATAAGGCAATACAACATATGGGTCAGGTAAACACTGATGAAGTCATAGAAGAAATAAAACGTGTCAGCCCCGGCTTTTTTGATGGAAAAAAAGAAATAAAAACAAAAATAAAATATTTTAACGGTAATATTGCTACTGTACTTAATGATTACATTCTGAAATGCCGCACAAAAGAAAAGGACTATTACCGTGGAGTGTCACGTACTGAAGCCGAAGAACTGAGGCAGTGCGCCCGCACAAAACAACCTTATAAACCGAAACGCTTTCTGGCGACAACAACCAGCAGTACTGTAGCCCAAAATTTTCCTACACCCGATAGACATGCTGAAACAGTAAGAGTCACTGGCAGGGCTGCCGTCATCAATTCGGCTTATGCCGTCTCAGAGAGAGAACATTTATTTTCCCGGGATGATAAATTCAGGGTGGATATTAGAAGTAATAACCAGATTCATCTGACGCAAATTTCTTAAATGATACTCTGGGTCGTGCGCGCCCAGAGTATAACCTAAAACCCAAAACGAGGGCTATAGTCTGGTGAAAACCCTTGTTCCCGAAGAATTGAATAAAAACGTTTCAACTCAGTTTCAGAATGAATATGCACCACTCGTCCCTCGGGGCAAAAGAAGACAGGCTTATCATCAGGATCAAAACCCATACTGAAAGGATTCCCAGTTTCATCCCCATGCCACACAAGTTTCCCTCCGCGATAACCACAAAGTCGTATCTCTTCATTTAATTTCTTGATCAGGGTTTCACCAAAAAAATGCACATTCCCTTTATTTTCATCCAGCGCAACGTTGAGATGTGAAGTTGTCTGCAAAAAACGAATATCACGTTTCCCTTTGAGTAACCGGGGCGTCAGTCCTGTCTGACGCAAATTATAGTCCTGTTGCTTCCGTGGAATGATGGCAAAGAGATCATAATCTGCAGTTACCGCTCTGGGGGAAGCCGATAATCTGCCCACCTCAGGTGGGTTTGTCATCACTTTGACTGCTTTACCATTTTGGTCAATCACCTCTCCCTTTGAATCAATAAAAAAGTGATAACATCCGCCGGGATAGACTGCAGAGTAACGCCCATTCCCAAGGTCGTTTATGGCTTTCAGTCTGATCAGTTCCTGAATTCTGTCGCATGAAATGACTAATGATACCGCTTTCGCTCCTTTCTGTCGGGCAATAAAGATATCGTTTTCATGCATCTTATAACGCGAGCAGGCAATCTTAGAATATTTCGCCTCTTCGGGAATAAAGCCCGCGGTGGGGCCAGAGATGCTGGATTTGGCTTTAAGATGGAAATTTTTCGAAGGTGTTCCTGTTTTTAAAAGAGAAAAACTGAGTGGATTAGGATAACGTAAGCCGAGAACCACCCGGTATCTCAACGCTACGCGTTTAAAAGCCTCTTCATAAGGTATTTTCGCTATATTCACAGGACACCCCCTTACTTATTCAGGTTATATGTCATCTCAATATCGGCCATTTATTTTATGCCATACGTTCACGAGGGCGGTGTCAGTATGTACCCCCAGTTTCCGCATCGCATTTTTTTTCTGTCCACTGATGGTTTTCAGACTACGATTTAAATACGCGGCGATTTCCGTCACCGACATACCATCCACTACCAGCCGTACCACCTCAATTTCCCGCTGAGAGAGTTCAGCCTGGCAGCCATGTCCTTTAGGATCGTTGTTAATAATATGATTCAGCAGTGCCCGTGAGGTCTGACTATCGACATAGTTCTCTCCCTGATGGATACGTTGAATTATTTCCGGTAGCTGATTGATCTCATGACTGGCCTTACTGATAAATCCTTTAATACCCAGCCCCATCAATTCACGGACCAATGCAACATTATCGTATGAGCTTAAAACAATCAGCATAATATGCGGATAGTATCGACGCAGCTGCCGAATAAGCTGCATCCCATCCGGCATGGGATCGTTGTAAAAGGCGAAATCGCATATCAGTACATCGCAGGGTACACTTCTGAGCAGTTCCATTAGCTCTGTAATTGTCCGGGCCATACCGGTTACAGTTAGCTTCTGAGACTGCAATACCAGGCTGCGTAACCCGGCCAGGACGACGGCATGATCGTCCGCTAATACAATATGAGAGATAGCATTATTCATTTCCTTGTCACCGGTTTCCCTTTAATATTTCTGCCGCTAAAGCGTGGTGGTGGTCGGGGTGAAAGTCACCCGCAGTGTGCCGTGATACTGCCCGGCATTTTTATCCGCCGTGGCGAATTTATTCACCCGAAACTCCAGCGGCGTGGGGGCACACAGCACCGGGTAAGAAATAGACGGTAAGCGAACCGGCCGCACGCGGTGGGTATTCACCGTATTCCAGGTAATCAGCTCGCCGTTGCGTACATCCATCATCGCGTCGGTTTCCGGGTTATTCATTATTCACCAGAGAATGCCCATCAGGTGAACGCTCAAGGCCAAAGCGAGGATGTTTGGGTGGCACACTGACCAGCACTCCCCAGATCAAATTAACGCTCAACTGGCTGTTTGCGGCTTTACTGGTCGTGGCTACAGACTGTTCCTGTTCTCCGGCTACCGCCTCAAAACGCACGCGATACGTTTTTTCTGTATCGTTGTCGTTAAGAGCGATAAAGCGCACACGCTTGCTGCTGCCGGCGGGAAGAATAAATTTTGGTGGTGTTACGACTAATGCATTCGCATTCATTTCAACCGGAATTTCTTTTTCCTGTGGGGTGGCCGCATGAATAATTTCACTGACATCGGTTTTAACAAACTGAACATCCCGTGATTTTGAGATAACGGATGTTTTACCTTCACCACTTACCGCAACGTTGACAGCCATAGGATATGGCCGACATATTGGCTAAGGCATTACAAGTAAATAACATCCCACTAAATACCGGGCATAAAAATTTTGTGACAAAACTGGGCCTCATTACGCCCTCCTCAATCAATATAGACATCAGTTATTATGCCGACAGTTTATTAATTGTAAGCAGTTTACATAACTCCCCCGACAGAAGACACAAGAAAACCCTTGAAATGCACATCAGATTTATCTCATAAAATACAAGAATGGATAATGATTTATTCGTGTAATATACTCATGAAATAAGCTCAACTCCATACGACTATTCCTTCGCCGATAGAGAATATTCCTTGTCGTTATTCCGAATCGTATATATATAACAATAAGAATATCCTCTGTAATCTTCAGGATGTTCTCCAGTTGCTTTAATTATAAACCATATTATATTGACACTAGCTATTTACAGCCATTTCACAGCGAGAATCATTTTTATTTTAAAGGATAAGGTCATGCCATTTTGTAAGCATTGTGGTGAAAATTTTTTTGATGATGCACAACTGCATGTACATGCTAAAAAGCATAAATATATTTCTTTATTTCAGTGTGATAGATGTGAAAAAACTTTCTCTCAAAAATCTCATTTAACGAAACATATATGCATACATACTGGCGAACGCCCATATGTTTGCGAAGTCTGCGCAAGAGCTTTTAGACAATCAAGTAATTTGAAGAGACTTCTTCTGTTACATGAACGAGGGAAAACGTATACATGTTCAGTTTGCAACCAATACACAAGCAGTTCGAAACGCGCATTAGTTCGCCACGAATTAAACACCCATACATTGGCAGCACAACACTCAATAACGCCAGCACAAAGAAGCATGCCATATATTAATCTTGCTACCTCATCAAATCACAACGACATTATATGCCCTGCATATCATAATATATTTCGTGATATAAGTGGTTTAACCAAACATCTGCAAAAATATTCTGGCAAAAACCACCATGCTTGTCCAAAATACCGCCGTATATTTTCACACATAAACGACCTTACCCGCCATCAACTGACTCATATGCAGGAAAAGCGGTATACCTGTCCGATCTGTAAAGTAGGGAGTAATTCCTATAGCAGCATGATGATGCATATACGGATCCATACTAATGACCGCCCGTTTACCTGCCAGATTTGCAGCAAGGCATTCACAACCAATGGGAATCTCCAAAGACATAACCAGAACGTTCATTCATTAAAATCACGCCCCTCTGCTGCCGCAGGATCTACACATCAATATAACGATAATAGTTTCGATCATCTTCAGACAGCAGTACCTTCACCGCTGCAACTATTCAGCACTGAAGAACTTGAACAATTTTCAGAAATACATGATGCTTATGATTATTTAAATAAATTGTAAATTACTCCTATAGCATGCTAATTTAATAAGCAAACCGACTGGTTAAAAAATATATCATAAGGAAACTATATGTTCCTGTGTGAAAAATGTGGTCATTTAATAAAGAGTAGCAGAAATTTCGCCAGTCATTTACGAATCCATACGGGAGAAAAACCATTCATCTGTGATGAATGTAAAAAAACTTTCAACCAGATGTCTAGCCTGAAGCGACATCTATTGCTGCATTCTGGAGACAAATCCTATTCTTGTCCGGTCTGTGACAAAAAATTTAGTGATCAGAGTAATCTGAGGCAACATGTCCGGATACATACAGGGGATCGACCTTATACTTGCCCATACTGTAACAAGGGATTTAGAAGAAAGGATGAACTAAATTACCATATAAAACAGCATCTTGATGAAAAACCATTTCGCTGCCTAAATTGTAATGATGCATTCAAATCAAAATTTTTGTTAGAGAAGCATAAGCAACTTTGTAATAGTCAGTTCCATAGACTAAAAACAGCTCAGGCTTTACCTCAGTCATCCGGCACCGCCTCTTTTATGGACGAGCCACCATCACCATTGCAATTATTCAGCACAGAAGAGTTAGAAAAATTCAGGGAAGTAGATAACGTTGACGATTTCTTTAAGAACATGTAATTTTTGTAGGCATTCCGTTAATTGTTATTTTCTTTCCCGCCAGGCTCTTCAGCTACGAATGGTAGCTGAAGAGCCCGTACGATAATGTATTAATTAGTCCCCTTATCTGCAATCAGCTTCCCGGCAAATACCTTAAGATACCTCCCGAAGTTAGAACAAGATTTATCTCATTTACGTTTATCCATCCACCAATCATCAAATAATTAGTGCAATAATACCTGCCACGTGCTCATAATATCAGAAGAAATATCTTTTCATGCACAAAGATTATTCTTTATACACTTATCCATACTCTTATATTTAATGAAACCTGAACCCTATTAATATCCACAACAGATAACTAATGTGACATTTTATTATGAACAACGCGCAACCTTACAAACATTTTCTTTCTAAATGGCTTTCCTTTTCTTTTCTTATTTGGATATTTTTAATAGCCATCATCACGTCACATAGTGTAGAGTCTTTTTTTGCAATAAAAAAAGAAAATTTGATTGTCGCACGTGATTATGCTGAGTTGCGCTCAACTCAACTCGCCTCTTACCTTAACATGCTAGTTAGCTTATACGAAAACACAAAAAATCACACCAGCGTTACTCCTTATTCACAAAACATACATAACAATACACTCTATAAAATATTATCACCTGAAAGCCGCCACCCCGACAACTTTAAGCAATCCATGGCGCTATTAAATTACTTATCATCAACTATCGCTATTGCACGCCCGATCGAAAACATGCTAGCAGATAATTTTTTATTAGATGTTACGGGGGAATTTCTTGCATGGCACTCCAGGGACCAACATGATATTTATCAAAATATGACCAGTGATAATATGCGAACACTAATAAAGACACTAAATACCCTTTCATGCTACACAACTCAAAATTACAACACCGGGTTTATAAAAAAAAAAGGTGTTTTCTGGATCCCTATGCATGATGAGGCTGTTTCAAAAAAGCACGTCATTTATGGTATTGCCCCCGTTCTGGTTAATAATCGAGTAACACATATTATCGGCATCAGATTTCGTTCCAGAGACATTCCTTATCTTTTTATCAACCCCAAGAAGAATGAAGGAGTTTTTATTGTTTCAAGAGATAGAACCACTGCCTTTGGAATGAATGACATTACCTATACAGCATATAACAAAAGAACAGCATCAGCTATTCTTCAATCAGATAAGTGGGCATCAAACAAAGATATAAAAAAGGAGTTTCATTTCGTCTGGCCTTATATTTACATTAGCGCTATGATAAAAAACACTCAATGGACGATAGTCATTGAATTTAGCATCATGGACATATTATCCAAACTGATGCATCAACATAGTTTCTTATTTATATTGTCAGTTCCCTCCCTAATTTTAATGTGGGCAGGAGTTCTTTATGTTGCTACACGCCCTCAGCATAATACATCTCTTTTACATAGCATTGATCAAGACGAAAACTTGCTCCTTGCTGGTGTCTTTCATGAAATACGTACGCCTTTACATGGTGCTCTCGGCAACCTGGAGTTGTTGCGCAATGAAGTAAACTCGCCTGTTGCGGTGGCCAGAATTGATGTTATCAACAATACAATGTCATCATTAATGACGCTAACTAATCTCTTCCTAACCCAGAGTCAAGCAGAGGCGAATAAGTCTTCTCTGATGCATGAACATTACGATCTGACAGCACTGTTGGAGCAATGCCTTCAAACATGGGCTCCCTTAATTACAAAAAGAAATGTCGCACTCTATTTTTTAGCTGACGATATTTTAGATGTACAAATTTGGGGTGACAGCCAGCAACTTGGACAAATCGTGCTTAACCTGCTTAGTAATGCGTATAAATTTACGACTCACGGGTTAATCATTCTGCATACCCGGCTTACAGTGAACAAGGGGGGAGATAAGCGTCTTCAAATTAGCGTTTCTGATACAGGTTGTGGGATTCCTGAGGATAAACAAAAAGCGGTATTTCAACCCTTTATAAAAAATGTAGCAGCACATCCCAAGTATACCGAAGGTACCGGTCTGGGGCTGTCGATTTGTCAGCAACTCGCAAGACGCATGAAAGGTGAGATTGTTCTCGAAAGCGAGATAGGTGTTGGCACTCGCTTCATCCTTGAGATCCCTCTGGAGGAGATGTCGGTTTCACCAGACTCATCGGATACACGACTATCAGGGCAGCAGGTAGCACTTTATTGTTCATCACGCCTGTGGGAAGCATCGCTCACCCGTATGTTGTCTCACTGGGGGATTCAGGTCACTCCTCACAATATTCATGCCCTATCATCGTTGCAGCAAGTGGACAAAACTGTTCTCGTCGCCAGTACCGAATTACCGCCGCTTTCCTCTCTCACATCCACAGGATGCACGGTCATTCTACTTACACCTGATGGCCCATTAGCGCCAGAAATATCAGATAAATTTATACACCTCACCGCTTTTTCTATGACTGCGTTAAAAACGCTTTTACAGCAACAATTTGTTCCCAAGAGAAGGATATCTGTAGGAGAAGTGTTAACTGGTTCCTCCACGCAGTCGACACCCAGACTACTGGTGGTTGACGACAACCCAGTAAATCTTGCGTTAATTCATCAGCAATTGCGCACCATCGGTTACAACAACATAGATCTCGCCAGTAGTGGAGAAGAGGCATTGACTCAATTACAGTCCAGCAATTACGCTTTGATTATCACAGATTTTTACATGCCGAAATTAAGCGGTGAGGGCTTGGTTCTCTGGTTACGCCAGCAGGAATTGAAGACTCCAGTGATCGCGACGTCTGCGGCAACCGTTAATAGCCAGGAATTCGACGCTATTTTGCTGAAACCCTTTTCACTTGAGCAACTTAGGACGACGATAAACCGATTTTTACCTCAGTTCGACTCAGCTCCCTCTTATTCTGCTGATGTATTTTATAATGATGTTTACCGTCTCTTCTCCAGTGAATGGTTAGTTGAGCGAGAACGTATTCTCAGTGCAATAACGCAGGGAGATAAACAGGATTTTAACCATCTGATGCACAGGCTAAAAGGATCGCTACTGACACTGGGCTGGCGCGAACACGCAGAGTTTATAGATACAATTTGTAGTAATTTGCCTACGCTAACCCATAAGTCATGGGAACATTGCTGGTTAATGTTATCTGCCAGTCTTGAACATATGATTAAATACATCGGTTAAAATGTTGCATAGCCACGTTACAGCAGATATTTGTTATCCGTTCTGATATCCCCCATAATAAAGCTTACAGCAGAAAAAGAGGCGCAAGAGCATTGTCAGACAATCATTACAATCCTATCCAACCTCAGCGCGGAAAACGACTTTCCCAGCTTGTCTATGAACAACTCACTGATAGCATAGTAACAGGGAAACTTAAGCCCGGCGAATGGCTCCCTGCTGAGCGGAATCTGGAGAAATTGTTTATGGTCTCGCGGGCCCCCATCCGGGAAGCTTTAAACGAACTGGTCACCAAAGAATTACTGGTTAAAGTGCCTGGCGAAGGCCTTCGTGTTGCTGATACCTTTACGACCATTTTCACCCCGCCACTGGTCGCCATTCTGACGTCCCATCCACAGGCCCGTATGGACATTCTGGAGCTTCGTCGATTACTGGAAGGTGCTGCCGCTTACTATGCTGCAATCCGCAGCACACCGGAGGAACATCAGCGATTACGAGAAAGCTATCAGCGGCTAGCACATGCCTATGTTTATGGTTCTCTGGAAGATGCAGCACGCGCGGATGCTGAATATCATATGGAGATCGTTCAGGCGGCGCATAACCATGCGCTGTACGCCATGATGAACAGCTTCTTCTCGCTTTTGCAGGGTTCGGTACTCAATACAGCGGATACGATTCGTCGTAATAAAGCGAACTGGGATAAAACTGACGAGCATCATCGGGGATTATTGGATGCCATCCTGGAGGGTGAGGCTGAAAGAGCACGCGAAATTGCCTTTGATCATTTAACCTTTCTTCATACGACGCTTGGTCATGCTAATCCCTGGGAATGAATAAAATTCCCCGATAACCTCCTTTCCGGGGTTATCGGGTCGCACAAGGGAACTTCCTCCCTGCGCTCCCATGGAACCGGACGTGACAGTATCCCATAATCCGGCTCTTGTCGTTGACCGTTCATGTCAACGACAAGATTTATGGCCTTTTCGCCATTTTTAATGTTCGCTATTTGATCACTTCTGCTGCCCGCTTTCCGCCATTTCATCATCACTGATTGGCGTTGTTTTTTTGACCAGCACTCCAGCTTTGCGTTTTTCCTTTAACCTATAGCTTTCTCCTTTAATATTCAGAGTGGTTGAGTGATGCAGCAGCCGATCCAGGATCGCCATTGCCAACGTAAGCACCCCATGTAGGACGTAGGGTAAGATTTAGTTTACAGATAGGGTTACGTTCCAGGGTAGCAGCACTTTCACGCGATTGGCAGGCCAGGTACTGATTATGGTTATGACGTGCCGCAACCAAGCTTCAGGCTCGATGCCATTCAGCTTGCAACTGCCTATCAGGCTGTACATCACTGCCGCACTGTCACCACTGACCTGCTCCCCGTTGATTAATACACCCCGATGTTAGTAATGTCTTCATAAGCCATATGAGGACATCTCCATGAAGAAGCGTTTTTCCGACGAACAGATCATCAGTATTCTTCGCGAAGCGGAAACCGGAGTTTCTGCCCGTGAGCTCTGCCGTAAGCACGCCATTTCCGATGCCACTTTCTACATCTATGGACTACCTCCGTTTTGCAAGCACTGATTCTGGTTTTGGGTTGTTGCTTACATCTATCCCGCATCAGGAAAACCTGTGCCCAAATGGGTAATCCGCACACAATCGCCTCAACAACTGGACGGCCTTTGAGGCCAGTATAAAAATCAGGTTCCGATTGTGCAGGTGCAACCTGTCACCATTTCTCAGTACGCTGCAACTTTTCTGGCTGGGAATTAATTTCCAACTGCCTGATACTGTGTATCATTTCTCAGCATTGACCAGATTATTCTCGCGTTCTTATTAGCAACCGCCACGGTTGTTTTATTAAACCCGCGCCGTTCCTTCAACTGGCTAACACACTGATTCAGATAACTGTCATTGTTTTTCGTGGCAACTCTGACGACAGCACTGGCACCATGAATAAACAGGGTTCGCAGATGCTTGTCGCCTTTCTTCGTCATGTTCATGAGCACCTGTCTGTCCCCACTCGAGTGCTGACGCGGCACAAGGCCAAGCCAGGCTGCAAAGTGACGACCATTCTTAAATTCAGTTCCTTTGCCAATCGCTGCAACAACGGCTGTGGCCGTTTTAGGGCCAATGCCTTTAACTTTGGCAATACGCTGGCAGGTTTCAGATTGCCTGAACACTACATCGATTTCGTTATCAAAAAAGTTTATACGACGACCAAGATCGTTGAAGAGATCATAGAGTTCCGCAATCGTTGCGTATTCTGGCGAAGTTGACCGGGGATTCCGGAGGAACGTGAACGCGTTATTTCCTAACGCGCCCTAACTTCTTTTTATTACACCGACCGTTCACTTTCAGTCAACCTGTGCCAGTCGCTTTCTCATTGACTCACCTTTCATTTCCAGCCGGTGGGAGTTATGCATCAGCCGGTCCAGGATGGCATCCGCCAGCGTGTTATCACCCACACAGCCGTACCACTCATCCGTTGGCAACTGGCTTATTATTACCGTGGCATTTTTACCGTAACGATCGTCCACCAGCTCCAGAAGATCGTTGCGTTGTGCCGGGAGTAACGGCTCCAGCCCCCAGTCATCCAGGATAAGCAACTGTGTTTTCGACAGCTGCGCAAGCTGCTTCCTGTAGCTGCCATCCGCCCGGCTGTGCGTCAGTTCAACCAGCAACCAGCAACCGGCTCAGCCGCCAGTACTGCACGCTGTAACCCTGCTGGCAGGCATTGTTGCCCAGCGCACATCCCACGTAGGTTTTACCGCAGCCACAGGGGCCGGTTATCAGCAGGTTCTGTCCCCTGAGTACCCACTCGTTCTGGCTTAACTGGGCTATCCGCGAACGCTCCAGGTTCCTCGGTGGCTGGTAGTCTATATCGTGGACTGAGGCCTCCAGCCTCAGCCGGGCCTTCTGCAACAGACGTTTCTGTTTGCGCTGATCCCTTTCGAGGGATTCATGCGTGACCAGCAGGGCCAGCCTTTCCCGGAAGGAGAGGTCTTCGTAAGTGCCGGGTTGCTCCATCTGTGAGGACAGCGCGGCCGCCATTCCTGTCAGTTTCATTTCTGTCAGCTGTTACATCAGCGTATGTGGCATGTTCGGGTTTCCTGTTTCAGTGGAAGTGGCGCGGGCCACGGATGTTCTCATGTTCCTGAGGGAGCTCCTGAGACGGATGCAGATCACCGTCCACCGGAACAAGGTCCCTGTTATTTTTCTGGATCGACTTTATCTGCTTCAGCCGGGTCAGCCCCTCTGTATTGGCCAGCCGGCAGCTGTTGTTGACGCGTTCAGAAGGATACTCCCGCGTCAGGCTCAGCAGCCCCAGACACAGGCGGTATGCCTGATCCGGATGCGCTTTTTCTGCCAGACGCACGCTGATCCATGTCAGTATGTCGGGCCCCACACCGGCCGCCCAGTTTTTCAGCCGTCCCGGGGTCCACTCCTGGTGATGGCGGTGACGCTCCGGCATATGCTCTGCCGTGGTGCTGTTACCGTATTTATCACCTTAATGGACTGAGCGTAAAACGCAGACGACGCCGTAAAGGGCTGGCAACCGAACGGTTTCCGCTTCTGCGCCCGGATGCGCCGAACCTGACATGGTCGATGGATTTCGTTATGGACGCACTGGCCAACGGTCGGAGGATCAAGTGCCAGACCTGTGTGGATGATTTCACGAAGGAGTGTCTGACGATCACCGCGGCTTGACTCGGAATACGCAATGGGGTAGAAATGCCACTGCACACTCCCCAATAACCGGGTGAACTCTACGGACCCTGTCGCATCTAGGTGATAATATCCCAGGACTTTAAGATGGCTGATCGTAGTACCGGAAGAATCATATATGCATTACCGACCCAGGTCGATTGTCTAAAAGATGGGTTCAAGAATGTGCACCGCTCGAAATTCATAAGCCATTCTGTATTAATCCTCCCTTTCGTTATTTTATCAATTTGGCCTTCATTAACTAAATGGTTTGGGTCGTTACTTTTGGGGTAGAATCCCATCTTCAGATAAAAGCCGTGTGAGCCATCTACAGGTAGCAATTTTACCGTGTGTATATTCAGTTCAACACCGAACTTTACAGCTGCAAAGACTAAAATCATTCCTAACCCTGAATATCTGTTTGGATTTTTACGAGTTGGATAGTTAGAATTCCCCTCCACATATATGGCTGAAATATACAAATAATCCTTATCGTTATCATCTTTCTGCAAACTACATCTTCCGCTCGCAAGCTCCTGACCTTCTGAAGTTATCAATGAAAAGTTCATTGCATGCCCCTCATATTCAGGAGGATACTCACGCTCTTCAGTCAGGTACAGGGGGAGGGGATGTTTGTTGACTGGTTTCTTTTCGATAAATTTCATTTTATGACCTTATGATGCCACTACTACTGAAGCGCAAACACAAATATCTGATGAATAAAACAACCAGACGTTCTCGTTTATTGGCTTCCAGTTTTTGGTTTACTTCGCTGCGTCACAGGAGCAACATTGCTGTCGGGCCCATCTCACTCATGTTGTATGGAGTAGCGCCAGCGACATGTTATTTGACAGCCCCCTTTTCTCCTGGTTTATGGCGCTGGCGCATTACAGGCATCAGGAGTCTCCACCCGTATCCGAATATTTTCCAGCAGTTGCAGACGCTCCCGCTGACTCAATACCGTTTTTTTCAGCCAGGGCATTATCGTCAGCTGTATACTCGCCGTTTTGCCACTGACCTCACGCCCGTCAACCAGGCTCAGTCCGTCTCCGGCGTGGATGTTCAGGGCATCACGCACAACCTGTTCCCCCCCCGCCGTCACGCGTCTTAGCCGCACCGGGCGATTATCCATCACCGCGGATGAGGCCTGTACCCGCACGACTCCCTCTTCGCCATAACGAAACAGCCCCCTGCTGGCGCTGTCTCCGTCAAAATAGAGCCGGATGCGACCGGGTTGCGGACAAACCACGCTCACCGTCAGGTCCCGGGCAGCCAGTGCCCCCCAGCCATGTTCTGTCGGGTATTTCCCGGCAGGGGCCTGGAGTTGCGCCTCCGTCACGGCACCATAATCAATTTGCTGCTGACTCATCAGCACCTGACAGTCAGGTGCTGTTGCGCTGGCCGGCATTCCCGCCAGGCCAGCCAGCATACAGACTATCACCGTGATTACTCTTCTCATCTGTACCTCCTCACTGCATAACCGACTGGCATTCGGCAGTCAGTGTTTCATAATAATCGGTCAGATTTTCCTCCGGTCCCGCCTGGAAAATCAGTCTGCAGCGCCGGCTGTCGGGCAGTTCTGCATACAACACCCCGGTCTGGCTCAGGTCTGCCAGGAATACCACCCCTTCCGCAACGGCCTGTGTCACATATTTTCCCTGTGCATCAACAATCACCGCGCCACGCGGCAGTAAACCGTTATCCGGCAGGCTTACGTGCAGCATGCCGCGACGTACGCTCGACAGCGCGAAGTTCAGCGTCGGTACCGCGCCATGCCCTGCAGTCACCATCCGGGTTCCGTTATCCACATCGGCGTTTTTGGGCAGCGTGGCGGCATCAAGTTCCACCCGCCCGGTGCGGTATGCCGGTAACGATGGCACGACTGCCTGGCCCCACGCATCGGTCCATACCGTCCCCTGCGGGGTGGATACCGCGACTCCACTCACGTTCCGGCCGAGATCAATCACCCCAAATGTTTCCTGTACCGGTGAGGGTGAGAAGGTGACGCCATGCTGATGGGCAACAATACCGCCGCTCAGCGAGGCACCGTAGTTTTGCTGGCTGTAACCATGGCTTCCGGCATTGAGACCCAGTCGGGTATAATGCAGATTACTGTTCAGGCTGCCGTTAATACTGCTGGCATGATGGTCAATATCCCGGTCCGCCGACACCGAGTAGTCCAGCGTGGGGGTCAGCCTGCCGCTAGTCTGTACGCCGGTACTGGACCCTGTGCCATCATTGCGGACATAGGTATTCACGCTCTGTTCCCCCCATGGGATACTCACACTGGCATAAAAGATATCGTTGTCGTTACGCACTGTGGTTCCGTCACCACCACCATTCCCCCCCACCTGACCCTGCCAGTTCACCGAAACAGATGCCCCACCAAAGTTCCTGCGCCAGGAAGTGATAAGCCGTCGGGTATCATTGGCTGTATCAAATCCCTGCGTACGCGCATATCCCAGAGAAAATGCGCCCAGAAAGTCCTGCGACCATCCCATCGTCATATTCCAGCTGTTTTTGTCATACCCGGTGTGCCCGTCGTCCTGCAGAGCGTCATTCAGGTCACGAAATCCTGGCGTATTCTGCGTCCCACTGAAGGAGAAGCTCAGATTGTGCGGCGCGCGGTAGTTAGCCGACAGTGTAAACTGATTGCCCTGAACATGGTGGTTTCGGTCGGCGGCACTCAATGTATCGGCCGACAGCGTGAGTGCCGGCCACGGTACAATATCCAGCCCGCCCGCCACCGAGCCGTAATTCTGTACCATCATGCCGCCGGCACGGGTGTTCAGATAAGACTTTACTTTCCAGCCATCAGTAGCGGTCAGCAACCACGGGTCACCATACCGGGAGTCTGTGTCACGGACCTGGCCTGCAGCCAGCGCAAAGCCCAATGGGCTGCCCAGCCCGCTACCGGCAAACGTTCCTGATGACACGGTAAACTGATTCCTGCTCCCGTCCGTTTCCACCACCGTCACATCCAGGTCGGTTCGGACGTTCAGTACCGGAATTTTCGTCAGTGTGAAAGGACCTGCAGGCACCAGCGTTGAGTAAATCAGCGCCCCGGCCTGGCGTATCTCAACCCGGGCCTGAGCCGTGCGGGCGATACCACTGACGGTGATACCGTCATCATTATTGCCGGATTGTGTACTCAATGCTGAATCCGGTATCCACTGAGCACCCAGAACAGGTGCACTGGCAAACAGCGTGTTTGCCAGGTTTATCTGCCCCGTCTGCAGCATCATGCCGGTATCGGCAAAGGTGTGCTGAGCATAGGTATATTGCGTATCCAGCGCCATGCTGCCGTTATTGTTGCTGAGCAGCTGGCTGCTGCGTATCAGCCAGTCCCCCATATTCAGACCGGAGATAAAGGTGCCCTGGGTGTAATCGGTGCTGCGCCCACCAGTACGGCTGCGGGTGGCAAAGGCGTTATAGTTAAGCAACCCGGCTGTTCCACCTTCGAGGTAACCGCCCGGGATACTGCTCTGGCGCTCCAGGGCCTCCGGCGGCACGACCAGGGACACCCTGTTCTCGCCCGGAGAAAGCGTCACTGACGTCCCGGGGAAATCCAGTGCGTAGTCGTAACAGCCATTAGCATCAGCCTGAGTCTCCTTCGGCACCTTCAGCCCCGCCTGGCGTAGCAGCGCCGCATCGGGGCACAACTGACCCTCACTGCCAAAGCGCGCGGACACGGTTCCCCGCGCGTCACCGTTAACCGACAACCGCACTGGCTTAACTCCCGGCATAAAGCGCGGAGCCTGCGAAAAATAGTTCACCACGTCCGCCGGGATACCGCGTGATTTGAGAATGCTGGTGTCAAACTGGTCAGCAGTATCGTTTGCAGGCTGCGCGGACCATGCCATGCCGCTGACGGCAAGGCTGACGGGCAGCCAGATTAAAAGCCAACAGGGCTGTCTGAATGTTAGTATCATGATGATATCTGAATGCGAATACACCGGGTGCAAAGGGCACCCTATTTATTACCGGCAGTGCTTGCGGTAAGGGGGGCCGTATAATCCTGGGCCTGAAAGCCATAACGGGTGGCCGGAAACAACCTGACCTGCGTGCTACCGGCCAGTGCTGATGGTGTTTTCAGGCTGATATTCAGTGTTTCTCCCGGCAGGATATAGGTCTTGTCCAGCATCCCGCTCTGCTTTGACGGCAGCAACTGCACCTGTTGTGACAGGCGTACCACATAAGGACTTGAGTTGTTCACTTCCAGATGCTGACCACGTACACGCCACGTCAGGCGTTTCCAGGGAGCCACGTCGTCGGCCAGTCCTTTCGGACTGATAATCAGCGGCAGGTCCTGACGCAGGGTCATACTCAGTTCGTTTTTGCCAGATTTTTTTACCGGAATACCCTCAAAAGTGACGCGCTTGAGATGTTGCACCGTCAGGGGGGTTTTATCGGTGAGCACAAAACGGACCTGCTGGGTGCCGCCGGCCTCCACGCGGGAAATTGGCTGGGTGACAATCACCTGCGGTCTCGGGTCATCCTTCAGGTCGCGGACAGTCACGTACAGCAGCTCCGGACCCGTATCGGTGTTTTTGACGTTAATGGTGCCCCCCTGGGCGGCCTCATCCAGCAGGACGACCGTGGTGTCCGGCACCATGCCGGTGGCGGATGAGAAAAAGGGGATGCCCAGACACGCTGACACCAGCAGTGCTCCGGTTGCCCGGCGGAAATAAGACATAAAGATACCTCATAAAATATGCGCAGCCATCCGCAGTGAAATAAAGTCACTGTTCGCCTGCATGCGGAAACTATTTTTTGTATCGCGACAGATAAAATAAATAATACCCTCACGGCACAAAAAATAATTTATAGATACCACGGGCGGTATATCACCGCCCGCTGTTCATTTATTCATGCATTGTGATGAATAACTTAAATCTTCAGAGAACTCAGAGATAAACCAGGTCAATGGTCAGTGAACCGTGCAAATTAACGGTATCAGAAATGCTGCCCAGTTCGGAGGTCGGGCGGATTACAGCCTGAACATCCAGAGGCGCAGTCACATCCGTAAACGCCAGAGGCGTCAGCTCACCGGGTTGTGCCCAGGTACTATATGCCACCCCATTCGGATAAGCATGACCTAGGGCGTTGGCGGTATTAGACTTAATCCATGCCCCGGATGTAGAACCATTCTGAAGTAACGCGTCAACATTTGCACCGTCTGCGTGTGCCTGCCCGGCATAAGGACCAACCCTGGTCCGCCAGGCACCGATGGAAACACCTGGTGAAACCTCACCAAGACCAAGAGATACGGCACCACCATCAATCTTGGTAGCGTACCCGTCGACGTTTGGATTATTGTCATGGCCGATAATCGCAACATTTGTCGGGGCCGAACAGTGAATTGACATTTGAATCACCTGTGAAGGCAGATTTGTCTGTTTTGTACTGTCCGCATTCAGGTCCGCCGTCGAAAGTGCACCAAAATCCACATTTGACTGGCTCAGGGTTGGCACACAGGTGCCCGGGGTGATAGTACCACTGACAGTCAGAGTGGTGCTGTCTGCCGCCATGGCATGACAGGCAGTCCCTGAAATCAGGGCAGCCAGTGCCACTTTTTGAAATACATGTTTCATTTGTTAATAAGTCCTTGTATAACTTTTTAAGTTAATTCTTCCAAGCATGCTTCCAAGCATGCAAAGAAGTGCTCTTTGTTCGTTTTTATTATCATATTTTCCAGACCATAATCAGACAGGATAAATGCCATAAAGAAGCGAGAATACTCTCATTAATTTGACAGGAGTCTGACTCCAGCTGCAGTGTAAGCGCCCCACCAAGGACGTCTGGATAAGCTGACTCATCCGGGTAACGATAATGTCCACTATTTTTCCGGATAATGGACACAGAATATTGAATAATCGGGCATGGATAAACAAAGCTCTGCATCTTCGCCTTGATAAAAAAGTAAAAGAGAAACAAATAAGTAAACAAATCAGTATTCCCAGAACCACCCTGCAGAGCCTGTTCCGGCGCTTTGCCCGCTCAGGTCTGAACTGGCCCGTTCCCGGTCACTTATCACCTGAGCAACTTGAACGACTTCTCTACCCCGGGAAAAGCCAACAATACGAACCTGTTCCCGCCAGAGAAATACCCGAAAAACGTCGGCGACCTAATTTCTCCACGGAGTTCAAACTTCATCTTGTGGAACTGTCGATGCAACCTGATACCAACGTGGCACGCCTTGCCCGGGAGCACGGTATTAATGACAATCTGCTGTTTAACTGATGCCACCAATATAAACAGGGAAAACTGAATCGCATGGATAACCTGCCAGCCGGTACCAGAATCCACCCATGCACATTTCATGAGCTGTTGGTGGGAAACGGAATGCGGAATGTGATCAAACCTGGGGAGCTCTCCCATTCCCCCTTTTTGCAGAATTAACTCACAACCGCAACTGGCACATGTCCAGTACCCGGCATCATCACTGGTCTTAGCGGCTTCTTTGGCATCAACAAACTGATTACGGCTGTTGTTCGCCAGATAACATTTCAGAATACGCATGGTACAACTCCTCCCGCAGCAGGCCATGGGGGTAGGCAATCCAGTCGCTGCTAGCGGGGAAAAAGATAAGTGATTAGTCAGCAGTGACTTCGGTACTGTGGTTACTGACGGGACTGTGCTATGCGTTGCTGCAGCCAGGCTTTCACTTCGCTCTGCAACCAGCGGGAGCTACGCCCAAGCTTAATGGGCTTTGGGAATTCACCCAATGAAATCAGTTTGTAGAACCATTTATCCTTCAGGCCGGTAAGTCGGGTTATGAAGGCCATATCGACAAACTTGTCGGTAAGAAGGCTGCCAAGTGTGGTCATCGTTTGTTCTCCGTTGGTGATAAGGGAGAAGAAGCCTGAGACTGGAATGGTGCAGACTTCTTCAAACGATGTGTCCAGGGAATTATTTTTTACCGGAGAGTATCAACGGTCCTTTCGCCGTCTGCCTGCCACGGGCGCTGCGGGTATGTCACTCAACTGGCAGATAACGCCTGGAGTCTTCTGAGCCTGCTTGCTGGGGTAGCTCAGGATGTACTGCATGCCCCTGCGGCCCCTGGTGTCATCATAGGCCGTCACCCATTCTCCCCGCACGCGATAGTGCTCCTTAGGCTCACACCGGTAAGCATACCCCTCTCCCTAGGTCACGCACATCCAAGTATGCTGAACGTAGTTGAGATTGATGTCGGGAATGTCGTGGTTAGCCATGTCTGAATCTCCATGTGAGTGTAATCGTCATGGGAATGGACATAGGCATTAGTTTTGAAACGAGGATCGGTACCCGGGCACCTGCGCATAGTAAAAATCATGCTGTGACCCACCGGAGGTATCCTGTCCGACCTGCGTGTTGCTGGCGTCATAGCGATAGGTACACCCCTGACTTTTGGTCCCTTGAATATTGTTCACCCGACCCAGTGCGTCATAACTTAAGGTATGGCCCACTCCATCGTCAGTAAGCTGTCCGGCGTTATCATAGGTAGGCGTCTGTAATGCCGGATAATCTTTATGGGTGTGCGTGACACTGGACAACTGAGTCGGGTCATTAGCGGCATACGTATAGCTGGCGATATCCTTACCCTCCTCAAACTCCGCCACCAAGGAGGTGATATTGCCCAGAACACCGTAGGTAAAGGCCTGATGGGTGATAGCCTTCCCGTAAGCATCCAGCGACTTCTCAGTGCCGCTACAGATGTAGTCGATTAACTGATTACGGTTATTGTAGGTATATTTTTCATCCCGCAGGGATTCATCTCCCCGGGTTGTGGTACGGTTTTTCACCTGACCGTTGGGATAATACGTCTGGGCAATGCTGCATACGGACTGACCTTTCTGGTCGGTAATATCCCGGCGGATTTCCCGGCTAAAATCATCAAACGTTAGCTTTATGGTTAACATCGCTTTACTGGCAATATCGGTGGCGGTATAGCTCTCCATTCTGCCAATATCATCATATTTCAACGTGGCGCTGATGCCGGGCGTCGTGATACCGGTACACCGAATTTGATGTCAGTGGTAACACGACAAAAAAGTTTAACCTGATGACATGACGACGACCTGGGACTACTATCCTGCAGATGGCGATGGTGATGCCAAATGGTTTTGTGCACTGCGTAAGGACTGAAACCGTGACGCTGGGGCCTCCGTTCCTGCATCGGCGACCTATATCGCACCCGTGCACAAGAAACAGTACGCCTTTGAAAAATTGCCTGCGGCGAACATTCCGGGCTCGCCTGTGCCCTACGTCCTCTCAACCGCCACTGAAAAATACTTGAGTGATGATGTGGTCAACAGCAGTAAACAGATGACCTATATAAATGCCCCGGACTCAGCCGACCATGGCCGTCTCAGTTCCCTTTATGCCGCAGAATCGGTCCCCAAGGCCACCCAGTCCTTTACCCGTCAGCATGAGTTCACCTATGAACGCGCCGACGGTGTTCTGGTCACCACAACCACCATCACCGGTCATGAAAACATTGCCACCACCAGTGTGTCTGGCCGTCAGCTCCTGACGGGATTACTGGCTTCCACCACTGACGTTCTCGGTAACACGACAGACTATACCTATGACGGACTTGGCCGTTTTCAAAGCAAAACGCTTAGTGCTAAGTCTGCGTACGAACACACCACCACGTACAGCTATACCGTGGATGAGAACGGCTCCACGATCACCACAACGGATCCGTCAGGCAATCAAATCCGTACTGGCTACGATGCGCTAGAGCGGATGGTACAAAAAGAACAGTGGAATAACGATGACCTCCGCCTGCAGGGTGCTCCCCTTTGTGACAGAAAGCCATCAGCCATCAGTATGATGCGCTGGGACGCAAATCGCAGATAACGCTGACCGACCAGCTCAATGCCGGTGCCGGCGACGCAACGACCGTCGTGAACGGTATTCTGAGTTACGACAGTTGAGGCAATCCGTCGAAAAAAACATTCAACGATGGACGCGAGGAAAACAGCCATTACGTTCTGATTAACGCTTATCATTCACCTGTAGAGATCTTACGACAGACTGATTATTCCCTCTGAGGATATCAGCATGCGCAAAGCCCTTTCAAATAACAGCCTACGAGTTACCACATTCCTGTTTAACAACCTATAGATTGTATTCTTGTTTTAACACCCTATACGTTGTTAAATGAGTCTACAGAAGCATGTTTTGGACACAAACTCAATGGTTATCTCAAAATGAATACAGCCTATCCGATAAAGCAACTTAATCATTTACGTCCAATATTGATTGGTTTTCGCAAAGAGAAAAGGCTCACACAGAAAGCTATTTCAGAGCGATTAGGGGTGTCACAGCAAGCCTATGCACGTTTCGAATCCAATCCAGCCAGCGCCAGTTTTGAGCGTCTATTCAGAGTGTTTACTCATTTAGGGATTGAGCTTTCCTTATCTTCGATACAGTCTTCAACTCCAATTCCCTCAACAGAAGTGAAAGAAAAATGTGATGATTCTCCCACCAGACGGGAGAAATGGTGACGATTCGTATTCATCCATTCTTTTCTTGAACGATCAGATCACACTGCTCAGCAATCATTACTTTAAGGGGAAAACGCACAAAGACTGTGCGTAACCTATTCTTTTAAAGTTCAATCACAACACTTAGCGGTACAACTTTAATGTCATTTTTTAATTTAAGAATACAACTTTATTGTCACTCAACAGGAGTTCTCTCATGATCGCAATTACCGGTGCTACCGGCCAGCTTGGCCAACTCGTTATTGAACACCTGCTTAAAACCGTTCCGGCCAGTCAGATTGTGGCCATTGTGCGTAATCCGGCAAAAGCCGGGGTACTCAGCCAGCAAGGTATTGTCGTGCGTCAGGCGGATTATACTGACCAGGCAGCGTTTACCACGGCGCTGGACGGCGTGGATAAACTCCTGCTGATCTCCTCCAGCGAAGTCGGCCAGCGCGCTACTCAGCACCAGAATGTGATTAACGCCGCCAAAGCGGCGGGCGTGAAATTCATCGCCTACACCAGCCTGCTGCATGCAGATAAATCACCGCTCGGCCTGCACGTTGAACACGTTGCCACTGAAAAAGCGCTGGCGGCCTCCGGCATTCCTTATGCCCTGCTGCGCAACGGCTGGTATACCGAAAACTATCTGGCGAGTGCACCGCCTGCTCTGGAGCATGGCGTGTTTATTGGCGCTGCGGGTGACGGCAAAATTGCCTCTGCCACACGTGCGGATTACGCTGCTGCGGCAGCAAAAGTCATCGCTGAAGAAGGTCATGCAGGCAAGGTTTACGAACTGGCGGGTGACAATAGCTGGACACTGAGCGATCTGGCTGCAGAACTCAGCAAGCAAAGCGGCAAGAACGTGACGTATCAGAACCTGAGTGAAGCGGACTTTGCCGCCGCATTGAAGGGGGTTGGCCTTCCGGCCGGGCTGGCGGATATGCTGGCGGACTCTGACGTGGGCGCATCCAAAGGCGGCCTGTTCGATGACAGCCACACCCTGAGCAAACTGATCGGTCGCCCAACCACTTCGCTGGCAGACAGCGTCAGCGCTATTCTGTAATTGTTACGAACTGGTTATTTTTTGTGGCATCCCCTCGGGTCATCTTTGATAATGGAAAGATGACCCGTGAGGAGATTCAACGTGCAAGGTGTACCGGAACAGTTTTTTGATGAGAGAGACAGTGCGCGCTTTCGCCATCTGGCGGAACTGCCGGGTCTTGAACTTTATCACGCGCATATTTCTGAATACGCCTTTGAGCCTCACACTCACGAAGCCTTTGGTATCGGCACCATTGAGACCGGTGCGGAACGCTTTCGCTATCGCGGTACCCAGCACCTCGCGTCTGAAAAATCCGTTGTCACCATGAATCCGGACGAGATCCATACCGGCGAGTCCGCCACTGAAGGTGGCTGGCGTTACCGGATGGTCTATATCGACCCCAATCTGCTGGAAGAGGCGACAGGCCTTCGTCACTGGTGGTTTAGCGATGCCACCCGGTATGACCCGCTACGCTCACAGCAAATCGGCAGGCTCATCTATGGTCTGTGGCATACGGACGACCCGCTGGCTCAAAAAGGGCTTTTGTTGGATCTCATTGACACTTTCCAGCCGCTCGCCCATCACGCGCCGCTGATCCGCGAAGGCGCACACCGCTTCGAACGAGTACGCGAGTATCTGCACGATAACTATATGCACGCCCTGACGCTGGATGAACTGGCTAACGTTGTCTCGCTGAGCCCGTACCATTTCCTGCGCCAGTTCAAAGCCCATTTTCACGTTACGCCGCATCAGATGTTGATGGCCATCCGTCTGTGGCGGGCCAAAGCGTTCCTCACGCACGGTATGCCTGCAGCCGAAGTCGCCGCCGCAACCGGGCTAACCGACCAGTCACATTTAACCCGCGCGTTTACCCGTCGCTACGGCATTACCCCCGTGCGCTACCAAAAGCAGGTCACCCGGCGCTAAAGCGCAATCTCATACAATACGCGCCACTTTGCCCCTCCTACACTGAGTACAGCGTAAATACCTGTGGATGGAAAAATGATTAGTGGTGTGTTGTATGCCCTGCTGGCAGGGATGATGTGGGGGTTAATCTTTGTCGGCCCGCTGATCGTGCCCGAGTATCCGGCAATACTACAGTCGACCGGACGTTACCTGGCGCTGGGGCTGATTGCCCTGCCCCTGGCGTGGCTGGGACGTGCGCGCTTGCGTCAGCTCAGCCGTCAGGACTGGGGTACCGCGCTGGCGCTGACCATGACGGGCAATCTTATCTATTACGTTTGCCTCGCGAGCGCAATTCAGCGTACCGGGGCGCCAGTGTCTACCATGATTATCGGCACGCTGCCGGTCGTTATCCCCGTCTTTGCTAACCTGCTCTATAGCCAGCGCGATGGTAAACTGGCGTGGTCAAAAATGGTGCCAGCGCTGGGATGCACCGCCGTGGGGCTGGTATGTGTCAATATTGCCGAGCTGCGTCATGGGCTGGCGAATGTTGATCTGTGGCGTTACGGTTCCGGTATCCTTCTGGCGTTTATTTCCGTGGCATGCTGGGCATGGTATGCCCTGCGTAACGCACGCTGGCTGCGGGAAAATCCGGATAAACACCCGATGATGTGGGCGACGGCGCAGGCGCTGGTCACGCTGCCCGTTTCACTGGTGGGATATGCCGGCGCGTGCATCTGGTTAGGTCACCAGCAGCCAGAATTCGCCCAACCCTTTGGGCCGAGACCCTGGGTGTTTATTGGCCTGATGGTTGCGATTGCGGTGCTGTGCTCATGGGTGGGCACGCTGTGCTGGAATATTGCCAGCCAGAAGCTGCCGACGGTGATCTTAGGGCCGCTGATTGTTTTCGAAACCCTGGCCGGGCTGCTTTACACCTTCCTGATGCGCCAGAGCGTGCCGCCGTTATTCACAGCCTGCGGGATCGCGTTACTGGTCATCGGGGTGGTGATGGCGGTAAGAGCGAAGCCGGAAAAACCGATGGTTGTTCCGGCGTCGGAGAGTTAGAACGTTTCCCAGTTGGCCTCAGACGCAGCCGCTACGGGCTGCGCCTTTGGTGCATAGGTTTTCACCGGAGCCGCTTTGACCGTCTGGTTGCGGATAATTTTAAATACCGCCACCGCTTCGTTCAGGCGAGCTGCCTGATCTTCCAGCGCTGCCGCTGCTGCCGCAGACTCCTCCACCAGCGAGGCGTTCTGCTGGGTGACGCGATCCATCTCTGCCACGGCCTGACCAACCTGATCAATACCACGGCTCTGTTCGTCAGACGCAGAAGCAATTTCGCCCATGATGTCGGTGACGCGAGTAACTGCACTGACAATTTCCGCCATCGTCGCACCCGCTTCATTCACCAGCTGAGAACCTGCGTTCACGCGCTCGCCGGAATCATCGATCAGCGCTTTGATCTCTTTCGCGGCCTGGGCGCTGCGCTGTGCCAGGGTACGCACTTCACCGGCTACCACCGCAAAACCACGTCCCTGCTCGCCTGCACGGGCAGCTTCCACCGCTGCGTTCAGCGCCAGAATATTGGTCTGGAAGGCAATTCCGTCGATCACGTTAGTAATTTGCGCAATTTTGCTGGAACTGGTAGCAATTTCATCCATGGTGCGTACCACTCCTTCCACCACATGACCGCCCTTCTTCGCGGTTGAAGAGGCATCCAGTGCCAGACGAGAAGCCTGACGCGCGTTATCGGCGTTCTGTTTCACGGTTGCCGTTAGCTGTTCCATGCTGGCTGCCGTTTCTTCCAGAGAAGCGGCCTGCTGCTCAGTACGGGAAGAGAGATCGTTACTGCCCGCAGAGATTTCACCCGCCCCGGTGTAAATAGTATCAGCGCCTTGACGCACGACACCCACGGTATTCGCCAGTGACGCTTGCATCTCCTGAACGTTGTGCGCAAGGATCGCCATCTCGTTCTTACCGTCAGCCTGAATCGGCTGGGTTAAATCGCCTGCCGCAATGGCGCGGATATGGCTGATAATCTCTTCCAGCGGAAGTAACAGCACGCGACGCATGGCGATCCAGCTGGAGATAATGACCGCAATCACCAGCAGCATCACCGTCGAGAGGATCCACAGGATGCGTTTGTAGTCGCTTTCATTATCCCTGATGCCTTTATCAGTGAGCGCGGCCTGCGCTTCACGCCATTCACGATAAACCGTCTGCATCGCGTTTTGTTTTTGCTCGGCATTCTGCTTGAACATGTCTTCCAGATTACCCTGGCTCAGCAACACGTTCATTTGTGCCAGCGTCGCAGAATAATTGCGGTACTGCTCCTCCAGGCGATTAGTCAGGTTCTGATCCAGACCAGGAGTATTCGGCAAGGCATTGTATTTATCATAATGAACCTGTGCTTCAGTCAGCAGATTTTTAGCCGTCGTCACCAGCTCATTCAGCTGGCCGCCGTTAATTTGAGAGGCCATGCTGCTTTGCAGGCGCAACATCCCGCGGTTCAGGGTGACGCGGGCCTGGTTCAGACTGATCCACGCATCGGTGAATTCCGCCACATTCTTGCTGGAAAGCTGCGACACGGTGAAGTTGTCTTTATCGTTGTTCAGCGCGTTGATAAAGATACCTGCGGAGATCAGTTGCATAATGCCGAGCGCAAGCAGCACCGAAATCAGAAGGGTAATAACTTTTATACGTTTAAACATGCGTTGCCTTTTATATGCAGGTTTGTTTGACGTGGATATATCGGCAGGCGCGGCGGGTTGTTTACTGTTTCTACACCTTTAAAAACTTTCTAAACCACTTTCTTAAGTCCATTCAGGGAGTTAAAAAGAGATATTTTTTTGTGATCCGAATCTCATTTCCCCCCCTTCCCTCTAAAGGGTTATAGCGCTCGCTTAAAGATGTATTTAATATGCAATTTATATTATTGATGACGAGGTAACTGCTATGGCCTATCGCGACCAACCCCTCGGCGAGCTGGCGCTCTCCATCCCTCGCGCTTCTGCGCTGTTTCGTAAATACGACATGGATTACTGCTGTGGCGGTAAGCAAACCCTGGCGCGTGCAGCCTCGCGCAAAGAGCTGGATGTTGAGGTGATTGAAGCAGAGCTGGCGCTGCTGGCCGAGCAGCCCGTCGACAAAGACTGGCGAACTGCCCCGCTCGCTGAAATCATCGACCATATCATCGTGAGATACCATGACCGTCACCGTGAACAGTTGCCGGAACTGATCCTGCAGGCAACCAAAGTCGAGCGCGTACATGCCGACAAACCTTCCGTACCGCGCGGCCTGGCAAAATACCTGACTATGCTGCACGAAGAACTATCCAGCCACATGATGAAAGAAGAGCAGATCCTCTTCCCGATGATCAAACAGGGAATGGGCAGCCAGGCAATGGGCCCGATCAGCGTGATGGAAAGCGAACACGATGAAGCAGGTGAACTGCTGGAAGTGATCAAACACACTACCGGCAACGTTACACCGCCGCCAGAAGCATGCACAACGTGGAAAGCGATGTACAACGGCATTAACGAAATGATCGACGACCTGATGGAACACATCAGCCTCGAGAACAACGTTCTGTTCCCCCGAGCATTAGCTGGTGAATAAAAAAGCCCGGTGGCGCTAGCGCTTACCGGGCCTACAACGTCCTCGAACGTAGGCCGGGTAAGCTTCAGCGCCACCCGGCAACATCCTTAACGCATGCCTGCCATACGTTTCTTACCGATAAACATCCAGCCCAGCCCCAGCGCGATAAACCACAGCGGCGTGACGATCAGAGCCTGACGGGTATCGTCTTCCAGCGTCAGCAGAACCAGCACGAAGACGAAGAACGCCATACACACCCAGCACATCAGCTTGCCCAGTGGCATCTTGTAAATCGATTTCTCGTGCAGATGCGGACGCTGTTTGCGGTATACCAGGTATGAACAGAGGATGATGGTCCAGACGAACATAAACAGGATCGCCGAAACCGTGGTAATCATGGTGAACGCGCCGATAACACTCGGGTTCACGTAGAGCATCACCACACCACCCAGCAGGCACATACAGGAGAAAGTCAGACCTTTCGCCGGAACTGCGCGTTTAGACAGTTTTGCGAACGCGCTCGGCGCTACGCCTTCCTGCGCCAGACCAAACAGCATACGGCTGGTTGAGAACACGCCACTGTTGGCAGAAGAGGCCGCAGAGGTCAGCACCACGAAGTTAATCAGGCTTGCTGCCGCTGGCAGTCCTACCAGGACGAACAGTTCAACGAACGGGCTCTTGGTTGGCACGACGGAGCTCCACGGCGTCACGGACATAATGATGACCAGCGCGAAGACGTAGAACATGATGATACGAACCGGAATGGAGTTAATGGCGCGCGGAAGAGACTTCTCAGGATCTTTGGTCTCCGCAGCCGTGGTCCCCACCAGTTCAATGCCCACGAAAGCAAATACCGCAATCTGGAAGCCCGCAAAGAAGCCGCTAATCCCTTTCGGGAACCAGCCACCATCATTCCACAGATGAGTAAACGAGGCCTGAACGCCCGTTGGCGACTGGAAGTGCGTGAGAACCATCACCAGCCCCACCACGATGAGCCCTACGATGGCCACAATTTTGATCATCGCGAACCAGAACTCCATCTCACCAAACATTTTAACAGTGGCGAGGTTCAGGCTCAGCAGCAGAACAATGACCGCCAGCGAGGCCACCCAGTCCGAAAGACCGGGGAACCAGAACTGCGCGTACGCCGTAATCGCCACAACGTCCGCCATACCGGTGACGACCCAGCAGAACCAGTAGGTCCAGCCAGTGAAATAGCCCGCCCATGGCCCGAGGAGGTCAGAAGCAAAGTCGCTGAAGGATTTGTATTCGAGATTCGAGAGCAGCAATTCACCCATTGCACGCATCACGAAGAAAAGCATAAAACCGATAATCATATAAACGAATATGATCGACGGCCCGGCAAGACTGATAGTTTTGCCTGACCCCATAAACAGCCCTGTACCGATGGCGCCTCCAATGGCGATGAGCTGAATATGACGGTTTGTGAGATTGCGCCGTAGCGACTGTTCAGACGGCGCCTCTTCGTCGGCGACGACTTTGACCTGATCTACCATGTGATATTTTCCTGTTTATGCCTGTCTGTGTTGTTAAGGCTCTTCTGGCCTTTAAATACGTCAAAAAAATGACGGTCCCTTTGTAAGGGCTTATCGATATTAGGTAAGAATCGGCGGGATGAATACTATGATTTAGATATTATGTTAACAATATGTTGAAAGTGAGTGTCATATCACTCATACAGCGCGAAACAGCTCACAAAAATACACGCAACAGTTTCGTTTGCAAGATAAAATATTGATTACATCGTAACTATAGGTTTTAACACTATTTTCCCCTCCCCAACCGGGGAGAGGAAATAAGAAAAGTCGATTACAGAATTTCCAGCAGCTCGACTTCAAAGACCAGCGTGCTGAATGGCGGGATGGATGCACCAGCACCACGCTCGCCGTAAGCCAGGTTGTGCGGAATAGTCAGTTCCCATTTGGATCCGACTGGCATCAGGGTCAACGCTTCGATCCAGCCCGCGATAACACCATTCACCGGGAATTCAGCCGGTTCGCCACGCGCAACAGAACTGTCGAACACAGTACCGTCGATCAGTTTACCGGTGTAATGCACACGAACGTGGTCAGTGCGAGCCGGGATTGCGCCATCGCCCTGGTTGATCACGCGGAACTGCAGGCCTGACTCCGTGCTGTTCACACCTTCACGCTCGCGGTTCTCTTCCAGGAATTTAACACCTTCTGCTGCCATCTCTTCGAAACGTGCGCGACGTACAGCGTCAGCACGTTCGTGGATTTCACGCAGTGCACGGTGCACAACATCAACCGGAACGGCAGGCTGTTTGCCTTCCAGCGCATCAGCGATACCCGCCACCAGCGCTTCAGGTAACAGACCTTCCAGGCCGGATTCGCTCAGTTGCTGTCCTACCTGCAAGCCGATACCGTAACTTGCCTGCGCTTCGATAGTGTCAAAAGTCGGGGTGGTCATGGGATTTCCTTCCATCACATTTAAAGTAGCGGGCAGCATATCAGCCATGCCCTTATGGGTAAAACTTTGTCTGAAGTTAAGGTGACAAACCGCGACGAAACAGAAACAATAGAGATAACCAGGATTAATCCCGAACTGATGTCACGGATGTCGGGTTTGCTACGCCGTTCAGGCAGTTAGCAAACTATACTTTGGAGCACAGGATAAAAAATACGCGGAGCAGGAGGAGAGCCATGCCCGGGCGATTTGAACTGAAACCTACCCTGGCGAAAATCTGGCAGGCGCCGGACAATTTTCGCATCATGGACCCGCTGCCTCCTCTGCATCGCAGAGGGATCATCATCGGCGCGCTGATGGTGATCGTGGGCTTCCTGCTTCCTTCCGGCGGCGATGATGTCAATACCGCGCCCGTCACCCGTAATGCGCAACTGGACATTCAGTCGCAAACGCGGCCTCAGCCTGACGCGCAACCCATGCAGACACAGCTGGTCGCACCGTCTAACGATCCGGGCCAGGTCGCGCCTGTTCAGCCAGAGCCCGTTCAGGATGAACAGCCGCAGGAACAGACCGCTGCTGAGCCACAGACGCAGCAGCCCACCGGTATCGAGCAGCAGTGGCGTTCTTATCGCGTAGAGCCAGGCAAAACCCTCGCGCAGCTTTTCCGCGACCATAACCTACCGCCAACGGATGTGTATGCCATGGCGCAGGTGGAGGGTTCAGGTAAGCCGCTCAGCAACCTGCAAAATGGTCAGATGGTGCAGATTCGTCAGAATGCCAGCGGTGTGGTCACCGGGCTAACGATTGATACGGGAAATGGTCAGCAGGTGCTGTTTACCCGTCAGCCAGATGGCAGTTTTATCAGGGCACGTTAAGAACCCGGTTCTTTAAAAAGCAAAACGCCGGCACAAGGCCGGCGTCTCGACGTGAGCAGAGTAAAAAATTACTCAGCTACAACGTTAACAACCAGTTTAGCGAACACTTCGCTGTGAACCTGGAAGTCAACTTCGTGCTCACCAGTGGTACGCAGAACGCCGTTCGGCAGACGAACTTCGCTCTTAGCCACTTTAACGCCTGCTGCAGAAACTGCATCAGCGATATCGCGGGTACCGATGGAACCGAACAGTTTACCTTCGTCGCCAGATTTGGACGCGATGGTAACGGTGCCCAGTGCGTTGATTGACTCAGCGCGAGCGTTAGCAGCCGCCAGAACGTCAGCCAGTTTGGCTTCCAGTTCAGCGCGACGTGCTTCGAAAAACTCTACGTTTTTCTTGGTAGCTGGAACAGCTTTACCCTGTGGAACCAGGAAGTTACGAGCGTAGCCCGCTTTAACGTTTACCTGATCACCCAGGCTGCCCAGGTTTGCTACTTTATCAAGCAGAATAACTTGCATTACCTTATCCTCTTAAAGTCGTATTAATGGACCGTGCCCGATTACTGATGACGATCAGTGTACGGCAGCAGGGACAGGTAGCGAGCGCGTTTGATAGCGCGAGCCAGCTGACGCTGGTATTTTGCACGAGTACCGGTGATACGGCTTGGGACAATCTTACCGCTTTCGGTGATGTAGTTTTTCAGCGTTGCGATATCTTTATAGTCGATCTCTTGAACGCCTTCCGCGGTGAAACGGCAGAACTTGCGACGACGGAAATAACGTGCCATATGGCTAGTCTCCAGAATCTATCAAATCAATCTGCTCGGCATGCAGAACCATTTTGCTCAGACCGTTCTTTGCTTTGTGGCAAGAGATGAACCCCTGAACGATTACTGCACTACCGACCGTTAAACTGTGAGTAATGGCCTGGTTTTCGTGTCCGCTAATAATAACGGGCATTTGGCACCATGCCTGCCGGTGAAACCCGGCTTCCTCTTGCACAGAACGATGCTCAAGCACGAACTGGCAATGCGGAATTCCTGATGGACTGACCTTTCGAAGGGGAGCCCTGCATACGATGCCGGACAACGCCAGACGGTTGGTCATCAGAAATTACTCTTCAGAATCCCCAGCATCAGAATCATCTGCGGTTTCGTTTGCGAAATCATCGCGACGCTCACGGCGCTCGTCTTTCGCTTTAACCATCGGAGATGCTTCGGTAACTGCGTGTTTAGTACGCATAACCATGCTGCGGATAACGGCATCGTTGAAGCGGAAGTTAGTTTCCAGCTCATCGATCACTTCCTGCGGTGCTTCAACGTTCAGCAGAACGTAGTGAGCTTTGTGCAGTTTGTTGATCGGATAAGCCAGCTGACGGCGGCCCCAGTCTTCCAGACGGTGGATCGTGCCCGCTGCTGCAGTGATTGCACCAGTGTAGCGCTCGATCATACCCGGAACCTGTTCGCTCTGGTCAGGATGGACCATAAAAACGATTTCGTAATGACGCATCGAATTGCTCCTTACGGATTATTCAGCCTCCTGTCTGGGTCAGCCGAGGCCCGGGGAGGCAAGGAACGTGTTAAAGGTCGGCTGAAAAATTGACGCGTCATAATACTTGCACGCCCCTGGAAACTCAAGCTGATTGCACAAATAATTCGCACAAAGCGCAAAGCTGGTCTAAGTGGGTGATTTAAAATTAATCACACCAGGAAGCGTTGTTTTTTTGAACAACAGCATCAGAAATGGTCACGCTTTCCCACCGAATGAGTGATTACACTTTAATCAGAGGTCATCTGAATTAAAGAAGGAGCATCACACCACTCTCTCACAGCACGCAGTCGTGGAGCGCATATCATGAAAAAAATCGTATTAGCCATAATGGCTGCGCTTTTGCTCAGTGCAAACGCGATGGCAGCCATCAAAATAGACAGCCGGCAGGCCAGAAACATGGATGATGTGCAAAGCTTGGGCGTAATCTACATCAATCATAATTTCGCCACTGAAAGTGAAGCAGATCAGGCTCTTAATAAAGAAACCGATGCTCAGGGGGCAACATACTATCACGTCATTCTGATGCGTGAACCCGGTAGCAACGGCAATATGCACGCCAGTGCAGATATATACAGATAACGTTTTAACGCTAGCACCAGGAAAGCCAATAAAGAGAACATAGCCATAGTTTGACTTGCCCCCTGCCCGGGGGCTTTTTTTATGAATGGCTCTGAAATACCACCGGTTACAGCTGTTTTTCGGTATTTCAGAGCACTTATTCACTTCTGCCCGTAATAGGCATTCGGACCGTGCTTACGCATGAAGTGCTTGTTCATCAGGTAATCATCAATGCCCTGAAGCTGTGGGTTAATGTCGCGGGCAATCCACGCCATTCGTGCCACTTCCTCCATGACCACCGCATTATGGACAGCGTCGTGGGCATCTTTACCCCACGAGAACGGACCGTGCTGATACACCACAATGCCCGGTGTATGCAGCGGCTGACTCTCTCCCAGCGTTTCAATAATCACTTTACCGGTGTTGAGCTCGTACTCACCTTCCACTTCATCCTGCGTGAGTGCCCGTGTGCAGGGGATGTCACCAAAGAAGTAGTCTGCATGTGTTGTTCCCAGAGCGGGTATCGCCAGACCCGCCTGTGCCCAGGCCGTAGCATGCGTTGAGTGTGTATGCACAACACCACCCAGTGAAGGATAACGCCGGTAAAGCGCCAGGTGTGTGGCCGTATCGGAAGAAGGTTTCCATTTGCCATCGACAACGTTTCCTTCGAGATCCACCAGCACCATATCGTCCACTTTCATGGTTTCATACGCCACACCGCTCGGCTTAATCGCGATCACTCCCCGATCGCGATCGATAGCACTGACGTTACCCCAAGTGAAGGTCACCAGGCCATAACGCGGCAGATCCATATTGGCCTCAAAGACCTGCTGTTTGAGCTTAAGCATGTTCAACCTCCAGCATACCCGCCCGCGCCATTCGCTCACGCACCCAGTCGCGCGCTTTCGCTACTTCCGCAGCCGGGTCATCCGACGTTTCACTCCACATCTCAATCAGGTAAGGCCCGCAATACCCTGTCTGCTTGAGCGTCTGGAAGCACCGTTCGAAATCCACCACCCCGGTGCCGAACGGAACGTTTTTGAATACACCAGGCCGTGTATCTTTGACGTGAACCGCCACGATATGACCTATACCTGCCTGCAATTCCATCTGCACATCGTTATCCCATGCCGACAGGTTGCCGATATCGGGATAGAGCTGGAACCACGGATTATTCAGATAGTGTGCGTAGCCCAGCGCTTTGCTGATTGAGTTCATTAACGGATAATCCATGATCTCCATCGCCAGTGTCACCTGCGCACGGCTTGCCATCTCGACGCTCTCTTTCAGGCCATCACGGAAACGACGGCGCGTTTCATCGTTGGCTTCCTGATAGTAAACATCATAACCCGCCAGTTGGATCACCCGGATGCCGACGTCCTGAGCAAATCGAATCGCTTTCCGCATGATCTCCAGACCCTGAGCACGCACGGCATCATCTTCACTTCCAAGAGGGAAACGGCGATGGGCACTGAGACACATGGAAGGCACGCGTACGCCCGTTTCAGCAATAGCGCTCACGAGTGCCAGGCGTTGTTCACGGGTCCAGTCGAGGCGAGAAAGGCGAGCGTCTGTCTCATCCACTGACATTTCGACAAAATCGAAACCCAGCTCTTTTGCCAACCGTAACCGCGCCAGCCAGCACTCCCCCGCAGGGAGTGCCTTTTCATAGATGCCAAGCGGGACTTGTTTTGACAACATACCCGCTCCTTAGCCCCAAAGCTGAGCGATGGAGCGTTTGAACTGACGCGCTGCTTCTACCGGGGAGGCAGCATCGCGGATGCTACGACCCGCAATAAAGACGTGAATTGGAATACCCTTGAATAACGGCAGATCTTCCAGCGCCAGGCCGCCCGTAACGGTCACTTTAAAGCCCATATCAGCCAGACGTTTAATCGCACTGATATCCGCTTCACCCCATGCAACGCCCGCAGCCTGTGCATCACGGCTGCGATGATAAACCACCTGCTGAATGCCCGCGTCGCGCCACTCCTGCGCCTGCTCCCAGGTCCAGAAACCGGTCAACTCAATCTGAACGTCGCCGTTAAACTCTTTTGCCACGTCCAGCGCGCCTTTGGCGGTATTGATATCTGCACAGCAAATCACGGTGACCCAGTCAGCATTCGCTTCAAAACACATACGGGAGAGAATTTTGCCAGCATCAGCAATCTTGGCATCCGCCAGCACGATTTTGTGCGGATAGAGCGCCTTCAGGTCACGAACAGCACGAACACCTTCGCCCACACACAAAATGGTTCCAACTTCGATGATGTCCACTTCTTCTGCAATCAGACGGGTCGTTTCGTAAGCGTGGGACAGCGTCTGGTTATCCAGCGCAACCTGCAACATAGGTAATGACATTTTCAATTCCTCTTAAACTGCCGCCGCAGTGGCGATATCAATTAAATCCAGCACTTCCTGCTCGGTGCGGCAGGCACGTAAACGGTCGAAATTGGCCTCGTCATCAAACAAATTCACGATCTGCATGATGCCCACCTCCTGGTGGGTATTGGCATCAACAGCGGCCATGGTGATAAGAATGTCGACTGGGTCGTTATCTTCATGGTTAAACACCAGCGGTGTTTTCAGCGTCACCAGGGCAAAGCCAGTTTTCTTCACCCCCTCTTCCGGCCGGCCATGCGGCATGGCCAGGCCCGGTGCAATGACAAAGTAAGGACCGTGCTGGGCAACGCCATCCAGAATGGCCTGGTAATAACGAGGCTCGACAACGTCAGCCTTAACCAGTAAATCCACGCTCAGCTTCACCGCTTCCTGCCAGGTGCTGGCCTCAGCCTGTAAAAGAATGGAATTATTCTCTGCCAGAGAATCACGTAGTTTCATGTGGCGTCCTTACTTCACATCTTGTGGGAAATGTTCTTTGATCACTTCCAACAGCTTGGGTCCGAAATCTGCCGGTGACAGCATGTTGCGTACACCCACGACATATTTATTGCCTGACACGCTAATTTCACCGGCGATGTGGGTAGAGGCGATAATGATGTCCGCGCCGTTCAGCTCACTTTTGTATTCACCCACTGCGCAGCTGTTCACCGTGTGGTCAATGTTTGACTGGGTTAAAAACTGGTCCACTTTCATCTTCATGATCATGGAGCTACCTTGCCCATTGCCACACACAGCCAGGATACGTACGGTCATAATCGAAACTCCTTAATGAGCAGACACTTCTGCTGTTTGTTTTTCCGCATCTTCTTCAGCGCGCAGAGCGCGGCCCGCGAAGAACATATAAGCCAGAGCAATCAGAATGATGACGGCCATAAAGACCAGTCCGACGGATGCAAAACCCTGCATCATTGGTGGTGCCAGAATTGACCAGTCCGCCATGCCCATCCAGGCGCTCATACCGGTGAGCTTGACCGCCCACACACAACCGAAGATTTCCACCATACCCATCACCAGGCAGATCTTGAGCGCCGCGCGCCAGCCACCAAAGTGGTTCGCAAAGACGCCGATGGTGGCGTTGGAGAAGAACATCGGGATAAAGCCAGGAATGATCAGGATTGAGGAGCCGCAGCCTACCAGGATGCCAACTGCAATCAGCTGGCCAATAGTGCCCCACATAAAGCCCCAGACCACCGCGTTTGGCGCGAAGCTGTAGATAGCCGCACAGTCGATGGCCAGTACTGCGCCAGGAATCAGGCGCTGGGAGATACCGTTGAACGCTTCCGACAGTTCGGCGACGAACATACGTACGCCCTGAGTGATGATGAAGATCGCCACCGCGAAGGAGAAACCGGTCTGCAGGATGTAAACCGTCCAGTGGGTTTTGCCTGCCATCGCCTGCACTACGTCAATACCGAAGGAGAGCAGAATGGCACCGAAGAAGATGGTCATGACAATTGCGGTCGAAACGATGTTGTCGTGGAAGATATTCAGCCAGCCAGGCAGCTTGAGATCTTCAACGCTCTCTTCTTTTTTACCCAGGTACGGGGCAACTTTGTAAGCAATCCAGGAGGCAAACTGCTGCTGATGCCCAATGGAGAAGCCGCAGCCATCAGTCACTTCCTGTGTGGGCTTGTACATCATGTTGGAGGTGATACCCCAGTAGAGCGATACCAGCACTGCTGTGCAGATAATCGTGGTCCACATTGGGTAACCGAAAATATAGAGGGAAACTGCAATCAGCCCAGCCTGCTGGAACATGATGTGTCCCGTCAGCATGATGGTACGAATGCCAGTAATACGGCGCAGAAGAACGTAAATAATGTTCAGCGCCAGCGCGAGCAGCACCGCATAACCCACCCAACTATAGGCATCACCCATGCGTTCGATGGTCGCCATCATTGAGGCGTAGGTGTCAGAAATCGCACCGTTGATGCCATACACTTCCGACATTTTGGCCACTACAGGCTTAAACGTGCTGGTCAGAATGCCTGACCCTGCCTGCAACAGCATGAAACCGATAATGGTTTTGATGGTGCCTTTAATAATCACGCTAACGCTCTTGCGCAGCAGGATATAGCCCAGGCACGTCACAATACCCAGCAACAGCGGGGCGTTAGTCATTACCTGATTAAAGAACACGGTAAAGACGTTGTAGAGGATCTCCATAACTCTCTCCAGAAATGAGAACACGAGGGGCAATCCCTGTGTGGTTGGTGCCATCACTCTAGTAATCACAAATAATCACCACAAGATTGAATTTGATTATTTGTGACGAATCACGCAAATTATTTCCATGCTATGAGTAATGATTTTTACCATCATCCATAAAAAATAATTTAATCTTTATAATTCATGCAATTAATGATTTAAGGGTAATAGTCTAACAAGGTAAAAGCGGATAATCCGTGAAGTCGAACAGATAAAATTCCTCATTTTAGCCGTTGCAAAGTACGTCAAATGGTGCCAGAATTAATCACAACAAATCATTAAATGATTATTTTTGATTAAAACCAGGAGTCAAACGATGAGTAAAGTAAACACCATCACCCGCGAATCATGGATTCTGAGCACCTTTCCGGAATGGGGTAGCTGGCTGAACGAAGAGATCGAGCAGGAACAGGTTGCTCCTGGTACCTTTGCAATGTGGTGGCTGGGTTGTACCGGTATCTGGCTGAAATCAGAAGGCGGCGCCAATATCTGCGTCGATTTCTGGTGCGGCACCGGCAAGCAGAGCCACGGCAACCCGCTGATGAAAAAGGGCCACCAGATGCAGCGCATGGCGGGTGTGGAAAAACTGCAGCCGAATCTGCGTACCACACCGTTTGTGCTCGATCCGTTTGCCATTCGCCAGATCGACGCCGTGCTCTCCACTCACGATCACAACGATCATATCGATGTGAACGTGGCGGCAGCGGTAATGCAAAACTGTGCTGACGATGTGCCGTTTATCGGGCCGCAGACCTGTGTGGATCTGTGGATTGGCTGGGGCGTGCCGAAAGAGCGCTGCATCGTGATGAAGCCTGGCGACGTGGTGAAAATTAAAGACATTGAAATCCATGCGCTTGATGCCTTTGACCGTACCGCACTGATTACTCTGCCTGCCGATCAGAAAGCCGCTGGGGTATTACCAGATGGTATGGACGAACGTGCGGTGAACTATCTGTTTAAAACCCCTGGCGGCTCTTTGTACCACAGCGGTGACTCTCATTATTCCAACTACTATGCGAAGCACGGTAATGAACATCAGATTGACGTGGCGCTGGGCTCCTACGGCGAGAACCCTCGTGGCATCACTGACAAGATGACCAGCGCTGATATGCTGCGCATGGCGGAAGCATTGAACACCAAAGTGGTGATCCCGTTCCACCATGATATCTGGTCAAATTTCCAGGCCGATCCACAGGAAATCCGCGTACTGTGGGAGATGAAAAAAGATCGTCTGAAGTATGGCTTCAAGCCATTCATCTGGCAGGTTGGAGGCAAATTCATCTGGCCACTGGACAAAGACAATCTCGAGTATCACTACCCGCGTGGCTTCGATGATTGCTTCACCATTGAACCCGACCTGCCGTTCAAGTCCTTCCTCTGATTGTGAAGCCAAATCGCCAGACTTCAGTCTGGCGATTTCATATTTATTTTAGTAATTTCATGCTATTTCAAATATCATCTTTTCAAATCAATTCTTATCGGAATAGCTCATGACGGAAGCGCAACGGCATCAAATTCTCCTGGAACTCCTGGCGCAAACAGGGTTTATCACCGTCGAGAAAGTGATCGAACGTTTAGGGATCTCCCCGGCAACGGCACGGCGGGATATCAATAAGTTGGATGAAAGCGGTAAACTGAAAAAGGTCCGCAACGGTGCGGAAGCGATCAGCCAGCAGCGCCCGCGCTGGACGCCGATGAATATTCATCAGGCGCAAAATCATGATGAAAAAGTACGTATTGCCAGAGCTGCGTCGCAGTTGGTGAATCCCGGTGAAAGTGTGGTGATTAACTGTGGCTCCACCGCGTTTCTGCTGGGCCGTGAAATGTGCGGCAAACCGGTGCAAATCATCACCAACTACTTACCGCTCGCCAACTATCTTATTGATCAGGAGCATGACAGTGTCGTTATCATGGGCGGCCAGTACAATAAGAGTCAGTCCATAACCCTCAGCCCGCAGGACAGTGAAAACAGTCTCTATGCCGGGCACTGGATGTTCACCAGTGGCAAAGGCCTGACGGCAGATGGACTGTATAAAACCGATATGCTGACCGCGATGGCGGAACAAAACATGCTTAACGTTGTGGGCAAGCTCGTTGTGCTGGTCGACAGTAGCAAAGTGGGCGAGCGCGCAGGGATGTTATTCAGCCGTGCCGAGCAGATCGACATGGTGATCACCGGCAAAGGGGCTAACCCAGAGATCCTCCAGAAACTGGAGGATCAAGGTGTGAAAGTCCTGCGCGTTTAAAGGTGCTGGCAGAAAAATGCCACCGTGGCATCCAGCGCTGTTGGCGTTATACGGTGGCGCACGCCCGCTTCCCACAGGCAGGTCAGGTTGCTATCCAGTCCCTCGCGCTGCAGCGACTGTTGAAGGCGGAAGGTTCCATCGGGCGGGACCACATCATCCGCGTCACCGTGCCACAGCAACAGCGGGCGATCGGCCAGACGCGGTAATGCCCGGGTCACTTCCCACTCTTCCAGTGTCGCGATTATTTTCGTTAAATCCTGAGGGGGAAAAAGCGTCTTCGCCAGTGAAGTAAAATAGCCCGAGCCCATCAGGCAGGCTACGGATTTCACCTCAGGATGATGTGTCATAATCCCCAGCGCCGTCATGCCCCCCATCGACGCTCCCGCCACGGCCAGACGATTATCAGCCACCAGTCCTGCCTCATAGAGCGCATCACGCAAGCCGGCAAACTCGGTCAGACTACCGTGCAGAATGTGCCAGAACTGCCCATGTCGCGCCTGTTCATTGCCCGTAAAGCGTGCACCGTGGTCAGGTGCATCCGGCATCACCACCCGAAAGCCGGCCTGAGCCAGCGCCACCGCAAAATAACTGTAAACCAGCTTCGAAGACGTAAATCCATGATAAAAAACGATAACAGGCAGCGGTACATCACGTTTTCCCGCAGGTATCGCGTGTAAAATTTCATGGTCGCCGAGATGGCGTATTTCAATTTCAATCATTGTCGACCCTGTCCGAATGTATGATTCATAATGTTGAGAACTGGGTTACGCTTTCACGTCATTTTCATTCGAAATATACGTCCCAGATAACACTTCGGGAACATTCCCCCAAAACTAAATTCACAGACAACTACACTATGGCTATCAGGAAACGAGATATGGTTATGCGCAGGTTTGCTGCTTTATTGCTGGTGTCTCTGCTCAGTGGCTGTAACGCACTGCAGGGAACGCCGCAGCCCGCTCCACCGGCCGCCGATCATCCACAGGAGATTCGCCGTAATCAGACGGAAGGATTACAGCGAATGGGCACGGTTTCCGCGCTGGTTCGCGGCTCCCCGGATGATGCTGAAGAGGCAATAAAAGCACAAGCCGTCGCCGCCAAAGCAGATTATTACGTCATCATTATGATCGACGAAACCATCATAACGGGACAGTGGTACTCACAGGCAATTTTGTACCATAAGTAATGGTCTTCCTTTGAACGACATTTACACTGCTTTGCGTCCATAGACATTTTCCTGCCCACAATAAACTCCATGCCCGCGACAATGGAAGTGAGTTTATTTGCGAAGGATTGCCCGGCGGATACCGGAAATATGTGAAATGGAGCTGACGATGAAACGAACTCTTGCTTTGACCTCTCTGTTGCTCTCTGCAGGCCTTGTGAGCACAACCGCACAGTCAGCAGAATTCGCCAGTGCTGATTGTGTAACGGGTCTGAATGAAATAGGCCAGATCTCCGTGAATAATATATCGGGGAGCCCGCAAGACGTTGAACGTATAGTTGCATTAAAGGCCGATGAGCAGGGCGCTTCCTGGTATCGAATCATCCAGATGCAGGAAGATAACCATGTTGATCATTGGCGCGTACAGGCCATTCTTTATGTTTAACCCCTCCCGATAAAAGCCACTTGTTTTTAGTGGCTTTTTGTTTTTGCAAATTTTTTACCTTGCAACAAACATATCAAAAACAATTAACTAACATTTAGTTACATTAATCTGGTAAATGTAATCTCCGCTCTGCCGTTGAAGAACCATACCTTTTCAATAATGAGCAATTTATGATCAATTCTTTTCGCCATGCAGGTCTTGGTACGAAACTGTCACTGCTTACGGGTGTCAGTGTCGCCATACTGTTTTTGCTTTTCACTTTTCTGCTCAGCCAAAAAGCCAGCCAGCAGCTTGAAGAGCTTGCGGTCGAGGATCTGCATAACCAGTCCACTGGCATGGTCGATATGGTGCAGATGTTTAACACCAGCCTGAGTGAAGAGGTCGAGAGTTATACCCGCCTGTTTTCCACCTTTTTACCGCAGCCTCTGAATATTGATCGTTCCCAGCTCCAGACGATTAACGGGCTTAGCGTTCCGCTTCTGAAAGGCGGAGAAACCGGGCTGCATGAAAATAACACCCTTTCGGACGAGTTCCTGAATCGTACGGGAGCGATCTCAACGTTGTTTGTGCGCAGCGGTAACGACTTTGTTCGCGTGGCCACTTCCCTGCGCAAAGAGAACGGTGAGCGTGCAATGGGTACTGTTCTGGATGTCTCCAGCCCGGCCTTCGCTGCCGTAAACAAAGGCGAAGTCTACCGTGGACTGGCGCTGCTGTTCGGCAAGCGTTACATCACCCAGTACCAGCCCGTTAAAAACGCCGAAGGACAGATCATTGCGATCGTCTTTGTCGGGGTGGACATCACCCGCTCCTGGAACGTCATGCGCGAGAAAATCCTTAACCGCCGTCTGGGTGAGAGCGGCCACTTCTTTGTGCTGGATCGCAGCAACGGCAAAACGCGTGGCCAGTATCTGTTCCATTCCAGCGAGGAGGGCCAGTTACCGAAATGGGACAGTGCAACACAACAACAGCTGCTAAGTGACAAACCCGGCACACTGGAACGCATCACTGAAGATGGCCGCACGGTGAAAATGGCCTATACCCCGCTGCCCGGCTGGAACTGGACCATCGTCGGAGAAGTGGATAAATCCGTACTGCTCTCAAGCGTGACCACTCTGCGTGACCGTTTCCTGCTGGCTGGCGTGGTGTTGTCTGTACTCTTCTCGGGTCTGTTTGTGATGATTATTCGTCGGATGCTAACCCAACCGCTGCGAAATGTGATTCATCTGGCTCGTCAGTATGCTGCGGGCGATCTGCGTTCCAGCCTTCCCGTGACACGCCAGGACGAGGTTGGCCAGTTGATTGATGCCATCAATGGTATTGGTGGCGGACTGCAAAAAATGGTTCTGCAGGTTCGCGAAGCGGCAGGTGAAATCCATATGGGGACAAACGCCCTGGCCTCCGATACCGGCGAGATTTCAGAGCAGATCAACAAACAGGCCAGCAGCGTGGAAGAGACCTCCGCCAGCATGGAGCAGTTGGCCGCAACCGTACAGCAAAACGCGGCCAATATGGAGCAAACACAGCAGTTGGTAAGTGAAACCTCGCTCGCGGTACATCAGGGTGGCGAGACGGTAACCCATGCGGTTGCCACCATGGATGACATCCGGGAAGCGTCAAAACGCATCGAAGACATCACGCGCGTGATTGAGTCAATCGCTTTCCAGACCAATATCCTGGCGCTCAATGCGGCAGTAGAGGCGGCTCGTGCTGGTGAACACGGAAAAGGTTTTGCGGTGGTCGCGCAGGAAGTTCGCGCTCTGGCTGGCCGGAGCGCTAACGCAGTGAAGGAGATTGAACAGCTGATTGGCGACACACTCAGGAAAGTGAGTGAAGGACACGCCCTGTCCGAACAGACGCGTCTGGCGATGGACTCCATCATCCTTCATATTGATAACATCAGCCAGCTGGTCATGGAGATTAACCACGCATCACGCGAGCAATCCGCAGGAATCGGTCAGGTAAATCTTGCTATGACCCATATTGGCGAAGCATCACACATCAATGCCGATCGCGTCTCACGCAGCGAACAAACGGCACAAACGCTGCGCGAGAAGGGTTCACACCTCACCCAACTGGTGAGCTTGTTCCAGCTGAAAAACTAACCAACCCTGCCAGTGGCACGCAGCAGCAGGTCACTTTGCACTTGCTCGTTCATCAGCGTCCCACCGCGGGTATCAAGCATCATGCGGCACCATGCCTGCGCCACGGGTGGCGATGCGTGCCGCAGCATTTGGCTCCCGGCACCCAGTAAGAAAAGCTGCTGCGCGATCTCCCGCCCCTGTGCCTCCTGAGGTTTACGCAGTTTTTGCTGAAGTTGCCGCCAGCTACGATCGAAGTGTCTGTCCTGCCCTTTCACCTGCGCAAAATCTTCGGCCAGCAGGTCGAAGATACCGGGCTGCTTCGCCAGTACGCGCAACACATCCAGGCACATAATATTGCCCGATCCTTCCCAGATGCTGTTTACCGGCATCTCGCGGTAGAGTCGTGGCAGTTCGTTCTCCTCGCAGTAGCCCATACCGCCGAGAACTTCCATTGCTTCTGCCACAAAGGGAATACCTGCTTTGCACACGCTAAATTTCGCCGCAGGGGTGAATAACCGAGCCCAGGCAGCTTCTTGCGGATCCGTCCGTTTATCCCACGCCCGCGCCAGACGAAATAGCAGTGCAGTCTGCCCCTCCAGCACCAGGGCCATACGGCTCAGCACATCGCGCATCAAGGGTTGATCGATAAGGTTTTTCCCAAACGTCTGCCGCTGATGGGCGTGGTAAAGTGCCACTGATAACGCCCGACGCATCAGCCCGTGGCTGCCCAGTGCGCAGTCAAAGCGCGTCAGCCCGCCCATTCTCAGGATCTGCCGCACACCTTCGCCCTCTTCCCCGAGCAGCCAGCCGGAGGCATCGAGAAACTCTACCTCGCTGCTGGCGTTGGATCGGTTGCCGAGCTTGTCTTTCAGCCGCTCCAGACGCACGGCATTGCGTTGCCCATCAGGCAAAAAACGGGGAACAAAGAAACAGGAGAGCCCACCTTTCGCCTGGGCCAGCACCAGATGCGCATCGCTTTGAGGCACCGAGAAAAACCATTTGTGCCCCACCAGCCGGTAGCTACCATCGCTGCATTTTTCTGCTTTGGTGGTGTTGCTGAGAACGTCGGATCCGCCCTGCTTTTCCGTCATCCCCATGCCGATCAGCAGACCACGCTTTTGCGATCCTGGGGCAAGATGAGGATCGTAACGATCGCTGAGTAGCGGTGTCAGCCAGTCATGAAATATTTTGGGGAGCGTCTGCTGTAGCAAGGGTGTCGCAGCAAAAGTCATGGTTATGGGACAAAGCGTGCCGGCTTCAACCTGCGCATGCAGAACAAACCGTGCGGCTCTGGCGACAAAGGAGCCCTTTCGCGCCTCCTCTTCCCACGCAAGGTTGTGTACACGGTTGGCACAGAGTCCTTGCATCAGCAAGTGCCATGCGGGATGAAAGCGGACATCATCCAGCCGCTCCCCGGTGGCATCATAGCGTAATAGCTCAGGTGGATTCACGTTCGCCAGCCTGCCCAGCTCCAGTGACTCAGCGGTGCCTAACTGCTGCCCGATGCTGGCGAGCAGCTCACTATCCCACTCGGCACCCTCGCGGGAAACTGCGTCACGCAGGGCGCAGTCAGAGAGGAAAAGGTTACTGTTTGAGAGTGGAGCTGGTTGATTAAAAACGGTATGGGTCTGCCAGTGCATGCTGTCTCCCTCCTTCAGTGGCTCAGTGGCAATGAAGATAAGTATGGACAGACCGTGTTCACGCTGCATGGGAGTGAAGTCACACAGTGGCGATCCTGCTGATATCATTCGTGAAATAGCTCACAGAACATAAGAATAAACTATTTCATCACTTCTCTTTTGTTGAATAATTTATTCTTACCCCCTTCAGTAAGGATCGTTATGCGAACAGATGCGCACAAGCGAGCATTAATTGCAGGCTCCATTGGTAACTTTATCGAGTGGTATGAGTTTGCGGTCTACGGTTTTCTGGCGACCGTTATTGCGAAAAACTTCTTCCAGCTTGAGGGGGAAGCGGGGCTAACCAGCCTGATCCTGACCTACGCCTCGTTTGCTATCGCTTTCTTTTTCCGTCCTCTGGGCGCGGTGGTGTTTGGCCGTATTGGCGACAGGATTGGCCGTAAGCCGACGCTAATCATTGTGCTGGTATTGATGACGCTCGCTACCGCCGCTATCGGCGTGGTGCCGGTCTACGCCAGCATTGGGATTGCCGCACCGCTTATTATTACACTGCTTCGCATCCTGCAGGGGCTGTTTGCGGGCGGCGAGTACGGCGGTGCGGTCTCGCTAATGACGGAGTTTGCCCCGCGAGGGAAGCGTGGTCTGTATGGCGCGTGGCAATCCTTCACCGTGGCGCTGGGATTGCTGGCAGGCGCGGGTATTGTCGCGCTACTCTCTGCCCTCCTCACCCCTGAAGCTTTGCATGACTGGGGCTGGCGCATTCCGTTCTTCCTGGCGCTGCCCATGGGCGTCGTCGCACTATGGCTTCGGGTAAGCATGGAAGAGACACCCAGCTTTGTGCAGCAGCAGGACAAACCGGTCGTCGCTCAGGCGGATACCGCTGCGACCCTCAGAGCTATCATTATGGGGATAGGTAGGGTAATGGTCTGGTCAGCGGCGGGGTATACCTATCTGGTGATTATGCCAACCTACCTGCAGTCAGCGCTGCACACCGGCTTTAACCAGGCGTTACTAATAGCGGTGATTTCGAATATTGGTTTTGCACTCACCATCATTCCCTCTGGGATCCTGAGCGACCGGATCGGGCGTCGTACGGTGATGATTATCGCCACCACGCTGCTGCTGATCCTCGCCCTGCCACTCCTGAAAATCCTGCAGGCCGAATCCAGTACGCTGGCAGTGAAAGCGCTGGTGGTATTGATTGCGGGCGGTTTGGTGGGAATGCTGGCAGGACCAGGCCCCGCAATGCTCTCAGAGATGTTCCCGACGCGTGTACGCTATACCGGGCTTGGGTTGGCTTACTCCCTGTCGAATGCGATTTTCTCAGGCTGCGCAGGGTTGATTATTACCGGGCTGATTAAAGAGACGGGCAATCTGGATATTCCAGCATACTACGTCATGACGACAGCCGTAGTGAGTATTGTGGCGCTGATGACGCTCAGGAAGGATGACCATTTGCGGTCGTTAGAGGAGTGAGGTTAATGCCCGGTGGCGTTGTGCTTACCGGGCACGAAAGGCTAGCCCCGCTGACGCACCGCTTCAAACAGGCAGATGCCCGTCGCAACAGAAACATTCAGAGACGACACGCTACCCGCCATCGGAATACTGATGAGCTCATCGCAGTGCTCGCGCGTCAGACGACGCATACCTTCACCTTCGGCTCCCATCACCAGCGCCAGACGGCCAGTCATTTTGCTCTGATAGAGGGTATGATCGGCTTCACCGGCGGTACCAACAATCCAGATATTCTCTTCCTGCAGCAGACGCATGGTGCGCGCCAGGTTGGTAACACGGATCAACGGAACGTTCTCTGCCGCGCCGCAGGCCACTTTTTTGGCCGTGGCGTTCAGCTGTGCAGAGCGATCTTTTGGCACGATGACCGCGTGTACACCGGCAGCATCAGCACTACGCAGACATGCACCGAGGTTGTGCGGATCGGTAACGCCATCGAGGATCAGGAAAAATGGGTTATCCAGCTCGGCAATCAGATCCGGCAGATCGTTTTCCTGATACTGACGACCCGGCTTCACGCGGGCAATGATCCCCTGGTGAACCGCGCCGTCACTTTTCTCATCCAGAAACTGGCGGTTCGCCAGCTGGATCACCACACCCTGTGCTTCCAGGGCGTGGATCAGCGGCATCAGACGCTTGTCTTCACGCCCTTTCAGAATGAACACTTCCTGAAAACGCTCCGGTGCGCGCTCCATCAGGGCTTGCACCGCATGGATGCCGTAAATCATTTCACTCATTGATGGTTCTCATTATGACGATACTTTTCCCTCTCCCCGATGGGGAGAGGGTCAGGGTAAGGGGCGGAATTACTCCGCCTGCTTTTTCTTCGCCGCTCGCTTCGCTTTGGTAGCGGCGGCAATTTTTTGGGTCTTGGCGGAAGGCTTTTTCGCTGAACGAGCTTCTTTCTTCGCTGCCTTCGGTTTCTTTTTCTTCTCGCCGCGGAAGGCGCTATCTGGCTCGAAATTCACTTTCTTGCCCGCCTGACGGCGTTTGCCGCTGGTATTACCGTTGCCACCTTTTTTCGCCTTCTCACGTGCCGTTTTACCCACATTACGCGGGCCACGCTCGCTGGAAATCAGGCTGAAGTCGATCTTGCGCTCGTCCATATTGACCGCTTCGACCTTCACTTCCACACGATCGCCCAGACGATAGGTCTGACCGCCTGATTCGCCAATGAGGCGCTGCCCGACCTGGTCAAAACGGTAGTAGTCGTTATCCAGGCTGGAGACATGCACCAGACCGTCGATAAACAGCTCATCGAGACGAACAAAGAAACCAAAACCGGTCACGCTGGCGATCACACCTTTGAAAACGTTACCGACCTGATCCAGCATAAAGTCGCACTTCAGCCAGTCAGAGACTTCACGGGTCGCTTCATCCGCGCGGCGTTCGGTCATGGAACAATGCTGACCCAGTTGCAGCATCTCTTCCATCGAATAGTGATAGCCACCGGTTTCAGTCGTCTTCCCTTTATGACCCTGCTCCTGCGCCAGCAAATATTTGATTGCACGGTGCAGGGAAAGGTCCGGGTAACGACGGATTGGCGACGTAAAGTGCGCGTAGGACTGCAACGCCAGACCGAAGTGCCCACGGTTTTCCGGATCGTAAATCGCCTGTTTCATGGAGCGCAACAGCATGGTCTGCAACATTTCTGCATCCGGACGGTCGCCAATGGATTCCAGCAGCTCAGCATAATCACGCGGCTCTGGCTTGTTACCACCAGGCAGTTCCAGACCCAGTTCAGCCAGTACTGAACGGAACGAGGTAATGGCTTCCGTCGACGGTTTATCGTGAATACGGAACAGCGCAGGCTCTTTGGCTTTCTCAACAAAACGCGCCGCTGAGATATTCGCCAGGATCATACACTCTTCAATCAGCTTGTGCGCGTCGTTACGCTGGGTCTGTTCGATACGTTCAATGCGACGTTCCGCGTTGAAGATAAACTTCGCCTCTTCGCTCTCAAAGGAGATCCCGCCGCGCTCTTCGCGCGCCTGATCCAGCGTTTTGTAGAGGTTATGCAGCTCTTCAATGTGCTTCACCAGCGGAGCATATTGTTCGCGCAGATCCTGGTCGCCCTGCAGCATATGCCAGACTTTGGTATAGGTCAGGCGCGCATGTGAGCTCATGACCGCTTCGTAGAATTTGTAACCTGTTAAGCGCCCTTTGGTGGAGATGGTCATCTCACAAACCATACAGAGGCGGTCAACCTGCGGGTTCAGAGAGCACAGGCCGTTAGAGAGCACTTCCGGCAGCATCGGCACGACCTGTGACGGGAAGTAAACCGAGGTACCGCGGTTGCGCGCTTCGTTATCCAGCGGGGTGTGCGGGCGAACATAGTAGCTCACATCCGCGATGGCAACCCACAGGCGCCAGCCGCCGCCGCGTTTTTTCTCGCAGTACACCGCATCATCGAAGTCGCGGGCATCTTCGCCATCAATCGTCACCAGTGGCAGATCGCGGAGATCCACGCGGCCAGCTTTAGACTCTTCAGGTACTTCTTCACGAAGGCCTTCAATTTGTTCTTCAACCGCTTTCGGCCAGATGTACGGGATCTCATGGGTACGCAGCGCCATATCAACAGCCATGCCGGTGCCCATGTTATCGCCCAATACTTCCACGATTTTCCCGACCGCTTTAGTGCGACGGGTAGGACGCTGGGTGAGCTCAACCACCACCACAAAGCCCATGCGCGCGCCCATAACCTCTTCAGGTGGGATCAGGATATCAAAACTCAGACGGCTATCGTCCGGCACCACAAAGCCGACGCCCGCATCGGTAAAGTAGCGGCCAACAATCTGGCTGGTTTTTGGCACCAGCACACGTACCACGCGAGCTTCGCGGCGACCTTTACGGTCAGCGCCCAGCGGCTGGGCCAGGATCTGGTCACCGTGGATACACATTTTCATCTGTTCAGATGAAAGGTACAGATCGTCTTTACGGCCTTCAACGCGCAGGAAGCCATAGCCGTCGCGGTGACCAATGACGGTTCCTTTCAGCAGATCAAGGCGTTCTGGCAGCGCATAGCACTGACGGCGGGTAAAGACCAGTTGCCCGTCACGCTCCATGGCGCGCAGGCGACGGCGAAGGGCTTCAATTTGCTCTTCACCTTCAATATTTAATTCAACGGCAAGTTCTTCACGATTGGCGGGTTTTTCGCGTTTTGTTAAGTGTTCAATGATGAACTCGCGGCTGGGGATAGGGTTCGCGTATTTTTCGGCTTCGCGTTCCTGGAATGGATCTTGTGACATGTCGGTTCCTCCGTTGTCAGCTCCGGTGGAAATTTTCTTCATTCCACCAGCAATAATTTATAAAGCGGTTGATTCTCTTCAACCAAATCGGCCAGCGTGTAGTTATCCAGTTCCTTGAGAAAACTTTGCACGGCCTTAGAAAGCGCCTTTTTCAGACGGCAAGCGGGCGTAATGTGGCAGAACTCGCTGCTGCAGTTCACCAGAGACAATGGCTCCAGCTCACGTACCACATCGCCAACACGAATACTCTGCGCCGGTTTACCGAGACGGATCCCCCCATTCTTCCCGCGGACGGCAGCAACATATCCGGCACGACTAAGTTGATTGATTATTTTGACCATATGATTACGAGACACGCCGTAGACCTCTGTTACTTCAGAGATACTGGTCATTTTCCCATCGGGTAACGACGCCATGTAGATCAGCGCGCGTAAGCCGTAATCGGTGAAACTTGTTAACTGCACATCAACCTCAGGAAAAAAGGAAAACGCGGATAGACCGCAAAGTGATTCATTAATGATGATAAACCAGCCAGATAGTTAGCGGCTAATTTATTTGACAGACGGGGCGAAAAAGCGGAGATCCAGGAGCGGTCGCCGGATGGCGCTACGCTTATCCGGCCTACGGGTCACCCCGCAGGCCAGCAGTCACGAAGATTATGCGTCGAACGGGTCGCGCAGAATCATCGTTTCAGTACGATCCGGGCCGGTAGAAATAATATCGATCGGCACTTCGGTCAGTTCTTCAATACGCTTGATGTAATCCAGTGCCGCCTGTGGCAGGCCACTACGCTCTTTCACACCGAAAGTGGTCTCAGACCAGCCTGGCATGGTTTCGTAGATTGGCTCGATGCCTTCCCAGTCGTCAGCCGCCAGCGGAGTGGTGGTCACTTCGCGGCCATCTGGCATACGGTAGCCTACGCAGATTTTCACTTCTTTCAGGCCGTCCAGTACGTCCAGCTTGGTCAGGCAGAAGCCAGACAGGGAGTTGATCTGCACTGCGCGACGCACTGCAACCGCATCCAGCCAGCCGGTACGACGACGACGACCAGTGGTCGCGCCAAATTCGTTACCCTGCTTGCACAGGAACTCGCCGGTTTCATCAAACAGTTCGGTCGGGAATGGACCTGCACCCACGCGAGTGGAGTAAGCTTTGATGATACCCAGAACGTAATCCACATAACGTGGGCCCAGGCCAGAGCCGGTTGCCACGCCACCTGCGGTGGTGTTAGAAGAGGTCACGTACGGATAGGTACCGTGGTCGATGTCCAGCAGCGTACCCTGCGCACCTTCAAACATGACGAAATCGCCACGCTTGCGCGCCTGGTCCAGCAGATCAGATACATCAACAACCATACCGGTCAGAATGTCAGCAATCGCCATGACGTCATCCAGTACTTTCTGGTAGTCAACAGCGTCAGCTTTGTAGAAGTTCACCAGCTGGAAGTTGTGATATTCCATCACTTCTTTCAGTTTTTCAGCGAAGGTTGCTTTGTCGAAGAGGTCACCCACGCGCAGACCGCGACGAGCTACTTTGTCTTCGTAAGCCGGGCCGATACCACGACCGGTGGTACCGATCGCTTTCGCGCCACGCGCTTTTTCACGCGCAACGTCCAGTGCCACGTGATAATCCAGGATCAGCGGGCAGGCTTCTGAGAGCAGCAGACGCTCACGAACAGGGATACCACGGTCTTCCAGACCTTTCATCTCTTTCATCAGCGCAGCCGGAGACAGCACAACGCCGTTACCGATGATGCTGGTGACGTTATCACGAAGAATGCCTGATGGAATAAGATGGAGGACGGTTTTTTCACCGTTGATTACGAGAGTATGGCCTGCGTTGTGACCGCCCTGGTAGCGTACAACATATTTAGCCCGTTCAGTCAGAAGATCAACAATCTTCCCTTTACCTTCGTCACCCCATTGGGTGCCCAGTACGACGACGTTGTTACCCATTTTTTTCAAAATCACCGTTTGCTTAAAAATGGATTCTACCATCGCTTTTTCAGATATACAGCACTTTTTGACCTCAAAATACGCCAAATCCGACCACTTTTTGATCAGCCAATCGTTTTCTTCAACATGTAGTAGATCACGATGCCAGCAACCACAAGACCGCCGCCAAAACGACGCAAAATATTATCCGGGAGCTGGCTCATCGTCGCGATCATACGACGCCATGCGCGCGGATAAAGCATAGGGCCAAGACCTTCCAGCACTAACACCAGCGCCAGCGCGAGCCAAATGGTTGAATTCATTTTTATTCCTTATAAAAGAAAACCACCGCTCCGTGAAGAGCGGTGGTTTGAATACTCAAACGAGCCTGAGTTTATCGCGTCGCGTTGGTCGGCGTCTTCATATAACGGAAGAAATCGCTGTCCGGGCTGAGGACCATCACATCCTGGTTGCTCTGGAAGCTATTCTCGTAAGCTCGCAGGCTACGGATAAAGGCGTAGAAGTCCGGATCCTGGCTGAAGGCATCTGCAAACAACTTCGCGGCTTCTGCATCACCTTCACCACGCAGAATACGTCCCTGACGCTCAGATTCCGCCAGTGTCTTGGTGACTTCGTAGTCCGCTGCCGCGCGCAGCTTCTCAGCCTCTTCCTGACCCTGTGAACGGTGACGACGGGCGACCGCTTCACGCTCAGCGCGCATACGGTTGTAGATCGCCTCGGACACTTCCGCTGGCAGGTTGATCTGCTTAATACGCACGTCAACCACTTCAATACCCAGTGCCGCCATACTGTTAGGGTTGATCACCGGCACTTTGCCGTTGGTTTCAGCCTGAACACGTTCCGCTGCTTTAGCAATCGCATCATCAGCTGCCGGTGTTGAGACTTCGTCTTCTGTTCCTGCGGTACCGGAGTTCAGCGCATCACGCACTTCCAGTGTCAGACGACCGCGGGAATCGGTCACGATATCTTTCACATCCAGACGTCCAATCTCAGAACGCAGACGGTCAGAGAACTTACGTTTCAACAGCACTTCAGCCTGAGAAACGTCGCCACCGCCTGTCGCCAGGAAGTAACGGCTGAAATCACTGATACGCCACTTGATGTAAGAGTCAACGATCAGGTCTTTCTTCTCTTTGGTCACGAAACGGTCAGCCTGGTTATCCATAGTCTGGATACGGGCATCAAGCGTTTTCACCGACTGAATGAAAGGCACTTTGAAGTGCAGGCCCGGCTCATAGATCACCGGACGCTTGTCGCTATCACGGACGACGCTGCTGAACTGGAATTTGATCCCTCGTTCACCCTCTTTTACAACGAAAATAGAGGTGTAAAGCACGACCAGTACGATGATGATGATCGCAATAACTGACTTACGCATCCTTATTCCCCCTGACGCTGGTAGTCGTTACGCTGCGCGTTAGCACGGCGTTGGTCCATGATGTCACCATCGTTCGAAGAAGGCGTGGTTGTTGCACTTGAACTACTGGACGACGCAGGTGGCAGACGCAGCAGGTTGTTGGAACCGCTGGTGTCAGCTTTCGCCGCCGGAGCCGAACCGCCTTTCAGCATCTGGTCCAGTGGCAGCACCATCAGATTTCCGCCTTTGTTGTCGTTAACCAGCACTTTACGCGTGTGGCTCAGCACTTTTTCCATGGTCTCGATATAGAGACGTTCACGGGTAATTTCCGGAGCCGCTTTATATTCCGGCAGAATTTTCGCGAAACGCGCCACTTCACCCTGTGCTTCCAGGATGGTCTGGGTTTTATATGCGCGAGCTTCTTCAAGAATACGCTGCGCCTGACCGTTAGCACGTGGCTGCACTTCGTTGGTGTACGCTTCCGCTTCACGGATGTACTGCTGTTCGTTTTCACGGGCTGCAATCGCGTCATCAAACGCCGCTTTCACCTCTTCCGGCGGACGAGCTGCCTGGAAGTTGACGTCCAGCAGGGTAATACCCATGTTGTACGGGCGAATGGTCTCTTCCAGCTCGCGCTGGGTATCGCTACGAATAACGGTACGACCTTCGGTCAGGATACGATCCATGGTGTATTTACCGATAACACCACGCAGGGCGCTATCAGTCGCCTGGCGCAGACTGTCATCGGCGCTGGTCACGCTAAACAGATAACGTTCAGGATCGGTTACGCGGTACTGCACGTTCATCTCAACGCGCACCACGTTCTCATCAGAGGTCAGCATCACACCAGACGCCGCCAGTTCACGGACGGATTCCACGTTTACCGCGGTAACGTCGTCAATGAAGGTCGGTTTCCAGTTAAGACCTGGCTCCACCAGATGACTGAACTTACCGAAACGGGTGACGACACCGCGTTCCGCTTCTTTAATGGTGTAGAACCCGGTGGCAGCCCAGATGATCACCGCCGCAGCGGCAACAATGCCCACCACGCGGCCACCCATTTGCGGGCGCGGCCCCTGGGTAGAATTGCCACCCGGACCAGAACCTTTACCTCCGCCAAGGCCACCAAGCTTTTTGCTCAGCTTGCGGAAGATATCATCCAGATCCGGCGGCCCCTGCTCGCGACCACCTTTGTTGCCATTTCCCCCAGAGTTGCCGCCTTGATTATTGCTGCTTCCCCACGGGTCGCGGTCTTGTCCGTTGTTACCGGGCTGATTCCACGCCATGTATATGCTCCATATTTGTTATGCAAGGGCGAATTATTCAGGCATCCCCTTTCTGATCAGACGATATAGTCGACCAGCGCAGGTTCTTGTTTACAGAGGCGACGCCAGTCAACGATCGGCATACGCACCTGCATCCCCACGCTGCCGTCATCCTCCATCCACTCTTTTTCTATCGCCTGAAGCTGATAAAACCGGCTGCGCAGCCTGCCTTCCTGTGGCGGCAATCGCAGCGTGTGCTGAGCTACCTCACCGGAAAGACGTTCTGTCAAAGCCTGGAAAAGCAGTGGCACACCAATACCGGACTGGGCAGAAAGCCAGACCCGAATCGGTTTGTTCTCTTCATCTCGATCAATGCGCGGCTCGAAATCCTCCAGCATATCGATCTTGTTCATCACCAACAGAGTTGGGATCTCGTGGGCGTCGATCTCTTCGAGCACCACGTTTACCGCGTCGATGTTCTCCTGTACACGAACATCAGCCGCATCAATCACGTGCACCAGCAGGGTCGCCTGTCGCGTCTCCTGCAGGGTGGCTTTAAACGCCGCCACCAGGTCATGTGGCAGATGACGGATAAACCCTACGGTATCCGCCAGCACTGTTTCACCCACATCGGCGACGTCAATACGACGTAACGTTGGGTCCAGGGTCGCAAACAACTGGTCTGCGGCATAAACCTGGGCCTCAGTAATCTGGTTAAACAGGGTGGATTTACCGGCGTTGGTATACCCCACCAGCGACACCGTTGGGATGTCGGCTTTTGAGCGCGCACGACGACCTTGCTCACGCTGTTTCTCAACGCGTTCCAGACGTGAGAGGATCTGGGTAATACGGCCACGCAGCAAACGACGGTCGGTTTCGAGCTGGGTTTCACCCGGACCGCGTAAACCAATCCCGCCTTTCTGTCTCTCAAGGTGGGTCCAGCCACGCACAAGCCGCGTTGCCAGATGGCGCAACTGCGCCAGCTCAACCTGCAACTTACCTTCATGGGTACGCGCACGTTGAGCAAAAATATCTAAAATCAAACCCGTGCGATCGATAACACGGCATTCGCAAAGCGCTTCCAGGTTACGTTCCTGGGCCGGAGACAGCGCATGATCAAACAACACAACTGAAGCGCCAGTTGCTTTTACGGCATCCGCAATTTCAACTGCTTTACCTTCACCAACAAAATACTTTGGGTGCGGCGCTTTACGGCTACCGGTAATCACCTGCATTGCTTCGACACCGGCGGAAGAGACCAGAGATTCAAACTCCTGGAGGTCTTCCATATCTTTGTCTTGCGAAAAATAGATGTGTACCAGCACCGCCTGCTCACCGGCATCATAACGGTCAAACAAGCGTAAACCTCTCTAAAAAGATCAGCGGGGAACGCAGGATCCCTGGCTCCCCGTGTGGATAACAGCAGAGACCTTATTCGGTCTCGTCGCTGTCCTGCGCTGGCGTTGAAGAACCCTGCGCGTTGCTGCCGTGATGGTAGTTACTGCCAGTGCCGCCGCCAGCGTTATTGCTGTGATGAGATACCGGACGAGACGGAACAACAGTAGAAATCGCGTGCTTGTAGACCATCTGACTGACCGTGTTTTTCAACAGGATCACGAACTGATCGAAAGACTCAATCTGACCTTGCAGCTTAATACCATTCACCAAATAAATAGAAACTGGAACACGTTCCCGACGCAATGCGTTCAGGAACGGATCTTGTAAAGATTGCCCCTTAGCCATTCTATCTTTTCCTTATATGCTTGTTTTGTACTTAGAACCTTGCGATTCTGAAAAATTGCGCACGATACGTCTCAATTGTACACATTCAGTGAGCGATATCACCAACAACCTCAATCACTTCGTTTAACGCCTGTTGCGGTTTTTCACTGTCTAGCCAGTGAACACCCTCCCAACCGCGCAACCAGGTGATCTGGCGCTTCGCTAACTGTCTCGTGGCGCAAACACCTCGATAAACCATTTCATCGTATGAAATCTCACCTTCAAGATACGACCACATCTGGCGGTATCCCACACAACGAATGGAAGGCATATCCGTATGCAAATCTCCACGGGCAAATAGCGCCCGCACTTCTGCTTCAAAATCTGAAGCTAACATCTGATGAAAACGCTGCTCAATTCGCTGATGGAGCAGTTCACGGCTCGCCGGGGCGATGGCGAACTGATGCACCTGGTACGGCAGAGCCTCTCCTGACGTTTGCGTCAGTTCCGTTAAAGTTTTACCCGAAATGAAAAAAACTTCCAGTGCCCGGGAAAGCCTTTGCGGATCATTTGGATGGATCCGTGCTGCGGCAACCGGATCAATCTCTGCCAGTTGCTTGTGCAAAACGTCCCAGCCCTGCTCTGCCGCCTGCTGCTCAATTTTCGCTCTTACTTCTGGATCCGCTGATGGCAGAGGTGATAGCCCCTCCAGCAACGCCTTGAAATAGAGCATGGTTCCGCCAACCAACAGCGGTATACGTCCAGCCGCTGTTATCTCGGCCATCTCAGCTAAGGCATCCCGGCGGAAATCCGCTGCGGAGTAAGCCTGGGCAGGGTCGAGAATATCCAGCAAACGGTGCGGTGCCGCACGCAACTCTTCTGCGTCAGGCTTCGCCGTGCCGATGTCCATCCCCCGATAGATGAGGGCGGAATCAACGCTAATCAACTCTACGGGCAAAACTTTACGCAACTCAATGGCCAGTGCCGTTTTGCCGGAGGCCGTTGGCCCCATCAAAAAAATCGCCTTAGGCAGGCTCGCCTTGCTTACGTCAATCATGTTTCAGGGCGTTCATCGCCGTTTGTAAATCAACAGGTTGTAATAGACCCCCTGGCGGCGTTTTCACCAGCTGCGGGCAAAGACGTTCAACCTCTGCCAGCACGCTAATGGCCTGCGCCATACTCCACGGCGTGTGTTCGCTTGCCAGATGACGGGCGATCCACTGCGCGGTGTTGGCGGCATCAAACGATGTTTGCTGCGCCAGGTAGCCTATCAGTTCAGGAATCAAGTTTTGTAAATTTTGTTGGCGTAAGGGTAAAGGCACGGCACGAATTGTCACATGTTGTGGTTCGAGCACAATTTCAATGCCCATCTGCGCCAGTTGGGCCTCTGCACGTTGCAATACCCTTGTTTCTTCAGCGGATATTTTCAGACGAACCGGGATCAGCAGCGGCTGCGCGCAGGCCGAATGTTCTCCCGGCGTGAGCTGCACCTGTTTGAGCCAGCGTTCGGCTACGGGCAATGCCAGAAGCATCAATTTGCCGTCACGCTCAAGCAGTGCCATATCCGGTACGACAATCGTCAACACCCGGCCAAAGCTCTGGCTATGACCGTCCAGGTAAGACGACGCTACCGGGATGTGTTCTTTACGCTCAGCGGTTGGGGTTTCCAGCAGTTTGCGATACAACGCCCCCTGCTGCTTTTGATAGCCAGGCTGGGCGTTCGGGTAGTTTGCTCCCGTGGGGCGCGGAACGCTCCCTGCAGAGGAGAAACGCGGCGCTTCCGGCTCGCGTACCGCAGCGGGTTCCGCAAAATGGTTCCGGCCCGCAGCAACACGGTTTTCCGGGAGCGAACGTGGGGCAGGCTCTTCATTTTCCAGTGGCAACACCGGTTCAACCTGCTGTTGCAATACGCTCAGCACGCCCTGATAGATAAAATCATGTACCAGTCGTGACTGGTGGAACCTTACTTCATGCTTGGCTGGATGGACGTTCACATCGACCTGATGCGGGTCGATCTCCAGATAAAGCACAAAAGCAGGTTGCTGGTCGGCTCCGAGCTTGTCTTCGCAGGCCTGACGAATAGCGTGATTAATGAGACGGTCCCGCATCATGCGGCCGTTCACATAGCAATACTGGATCTCCGCGAACGCCGCACTGCTGGCGTTCGGGTCAGCCACCCAGCCACGTAAAGCCAAATCGCCATGCTGCCACTCAATGGCCAGCGCCTGTTCCAGAAACGGTGTCCCGCAAATAGTTCCCAGTCGACGCTCTTTCTGCCCCCCTTCGGCCACCGCTCTGTACTGGCGCATCACTTTGCCATTATGACTGAGGTTAATGGTGACATCGAAACGGGCCAGCGCGATACGGCGGATGATTTCGTCGATATGGCCGAACTCGGTTTTTTCGGTACGCATGAACTTGCGTCGGGCGGGAGTGTTGTAGAACAGATCCAGGACTTCCAGCGTCGTACCGACAGGATGCGCCGCAGGTTTGACCGTCACATCCATATCGCGCCCTTCAGCATAGGCCTGCCAGGCTTCTGCCTGGTCAGCCGTGCGGGAGGTTAGCGTCAAACGGGAAACCGAGCTGATACTGGCCAGCGCTTCACCGCGAAAACCGAGGCTTATGATGGCTTCCAGGTCATCCAGAGAAGCAATTTTACTAGTAGCGTGACGAGCCAGCGCTAACGCCAGCTCGTCTTTTTTGATACCACAGCCGTTATCACGAATGCGGATAAGCTTCGCGCCACCGCGTTCAATATCAATATCAATACGGGTCGCGCCCGCATCGAGGCTGTTTTCCACCAGCTCCTTCACCACCGACGCAGGGCGTTCTACCACCTCACCGGCGGCGATTTGGTTCGCAAGCTGCGGCGGTAGAACCTGAATCGGCATGAATTCTCCTTAGTTGGTCGCAGTTATCTCGTCAGGCTGCGCGGCACTGGCCGTCTGAGCTGCCCCGCCCTGTGGCGCGGACTGCAGAGGATGCGCCTCAAAATATTTACGCAAACCGTTATAAATGGCTTCGGCAAGTTGCTGCTGGTAGCTGTCGCTGCCCAGCAGGCGCTCTTCACTGTTATTGCTGATAAAGCCTGTCTCCACCAGAATGGATGGAATATCCGGCGAACGCAGAACCCCCAGGCTCGCATGCTCCGGACGACGCTTATGCAATGCTCCGATGCCCTGCAACTGATTCAATACGTTAGTGGCGACATCATAACCGACGCGCTGGGAATGACCGAACTGTAAATCCAGCACTGCCTGGCTGAGATATGGATCAGACTGGCTGTTTGCCAGCACATCACCCGCACCGCCTAACAGTTCAGACTGTTTCTCGTGCTCTTCCAGCCAGTTTGCCATTTCACTGTTCGCCCTGCGGTTCGAAAGCACCCATACCGATGCGCCAGTCGCGCTACGGTTTGGCGCTGCATCCGCATGAATGGAGACCAGGAAGTTGGCATTTTGTTTACGCGCCACATCTGAGCGCCCCATTACAGAGATAAAATAGTCGCCGTCACGAGTCAGCACGCCTTTGAACATCGGATCATCGTTTAACAGCGTTCGCAGCTTCCGGGCAACCGCAATCGTGACGTTTTTCTCCCGCGTGCCGCCTGGACCAATCGCGCCAGGATCCTGACCACCATGCCCTGCATCAATCGCGATAATCACTTTATCACCGCTGACCGCACGACGTGCGCTGGCCGCAGGGCGTGTAACGCTATTACTGCTGGTGACGCTGGTAATGCGGTCGCTGTCCGATTTAAACGGATTACGTGCAGGTTCAGAAGGACGCGGTGTGTAAACTGGTTCTTCGACGCGTTTTGCCACCACTGGCGGAGGCGGTGGTGGTGGAGGTGCGTCAGCATTGATGGTAAAAACCACCGTATAGTTCGCGCCGTTTTGTTGCTTGACCGCCTTCGTTTTGCCCTTTTCGGTGAGATCAACCACCAGGCGCAATGACTGGCTATCTTGTGGTGTGCCTGAGCGAATGCTCTTCACCAGATTGTTACCGCTGAACTGCAGCGGTAATCCCTGAATCACTCCGGTTTGTTTGATATCCAGCGCCACGCTGTGGCTGTCTGGCTGTGAAAAAGCGTATTCAGGGTCACCCATAAAACTGAATGTGATCCGGGCCTGGTTTTCACCATTCGATACCTGAATATCTGAGAGGTTTGCCGCCCCGGCCTGCGCGCACAGCAGCACGGTGGCAGCCAACAACCAACTTTTAACGCGATTAATCATCCCGTTATCCCTAAGCTTAACCGGCTAAACGAGCCAGTAAGGAACACCCTGATGAGGAAACCGCACTGATGCGTGCCTCACGCCCTTGTGCCTGGTAATCTAAGTGAATTTCGACATCCGGGTCAGGCAACACACCCGCACCTTGTTGCGGCCACTCCACCAGGCAGATGGCATCATTGGCAAAATAATCACGGATCCCCATAAATTCCAGCTCCTCAGGATCCGCAAGGCGGTATAAATCGAAGTGGTACACCATGAGATTTTCAAGGGTGTACGGTTCTACCAGCGTGTAGGTTGGGCTTTTCACATTCCCGCTATGCCCTAACGCCTGTAAAAAGCCCCGGCTGAAGGTGGTTTTACCCGCACCTAAATCACCATACAGATAAATGACGGTTGCCCCCTGACAGGCCTGCGCCACGCGCTTGCCGAGATCTAAAGTGGCTTGTTCATCAGGTAAAGGAATCGCTCGATTAGTCATTTTCTACGTCAATCACATCCGGGTTAACAACACGCCGCAGCGTGCAAAAAAGATCGGTGGCCAGCATACCGCGTGTACCGTAACGTGCAGCCAGTTGATCTGCCGCTGCACCATGAGCCACGCAGCCCGCACAGGCTGCATCATAAAGGGGAAGTTTCTGTCCAAGCAATGCGCCAATGATGCCTGAAAGCACATCACCCATTCCGCCACTCGCCATGCCCGCATTTCCGGCATCAATAATGCCCAGCGCCTCGTCACTGGCGACGACGGTTCCTGCCCCTTTCAAAACGGCAACACCTCCGTAACGTTTTACCAGACACTGAGCAGAAAGTAAGCGATCGCTTTCAATTTCTGCCACGCTGCAGTTAAGCAGACGCGCGGCTTCGCCGGGGTGTGGCGTCAGAATGCGATTGTGACGCTTATCCGGGTTGATTGCCAGAAGGTTCAGCGCGTCAGCATCCCACAGCATCGGTTTACGAAAATTCTCGACCTTTTGCAGGGCCTGTTTGCCCCACGCCTGCTGCCCAAGCCCGGGGCCGATAACGACCACATCTGCCCACTCGAGGCTTTCCTCGAGCAACGGGAGCGTAAGCTCATGCACCATCAACTCGGGTCTGGCAGTAACGATCGGCGCAATATTCTCAATGCGCGTGAGGACTCGTACCAGACCAGCACCGCTTCGCAATGCCGCTTCACCCGCCATGCGGATAGCCCCCGCCGTACCGTAATCCCCCCCGACAATCACCAGTTTGCCATGATCGCCTTTATGGGATGTGGGACGTCTCGGAGGTAGCCACTCTGCAAGTTGCGAAGCATCAAAGCGCGAAAGGTGCGTTTCCTGACCGGTTAGCCAGCTGTCCAGCCCCAGCGCATTGTGGTGCAGTACGCCGACCACATCCCGCGCTTTGCCGGTCAGTAAACCCGGCTTCAGGGCGATGAATGTTACCGTATGCGCCGCCTGAATCACCGCCCCCGGCGTCGCGCCGGTTTGTGCTATCAGGCCTGAGGGAATATCCAGCGCCACCACCGACGCGGAATGGCTGTTGGCATGCGTAATGAGCGCGGCAATGTTCTCACGCGGCGCACTGCGTAGACCGGTCCCGAGCAGACCATCAATAATCAGGTCTATATCCTCCGGCCAGAGGATATCAGGCGCATGAATCACACCGCCTGCATTCAGCCAGCCATCTCGTGCCGTGCTGGCCTCCTCCGGCAGCGGTTTAGCACTCTCCAGCGCCAGCAACGTGACGCGGATACCCGCAGCAACGGCAAGACGGGCGACAACATAACCGTCACCGCCGTTATTGCCGTGCCCGCACAAAATCAACCAGTGTCTGGATTGCGGGTATGCATTGTGGGCAACGTTAAATGCGGCTTCGCCTGCGCGCTGCATGAGTTCATATAGGGTGATACCGAGGCTGTCTGCTGCCTCTTTTTCGGCGCGCCGGAGGTCGTCCGCATGCCAGATGGAATGTGGTATACTTGCGGGGTTTTTCTTCACTGTATGGTCCGTCATGTCACAGCCCCTCGATCTCAATCAGTTAGCGCAAAAAATTAAACAGTGGGGTGCTGAGCTTGGCTTCCAGAAGGTAGGCATTACCGATACCGACCTCTCCGCCAGCGAGCCGAAACTACAGGCCTGGCTGGACAAACAATACCACGGCGAAATGGAGTGGATGGCGCGTCATGGCATGATGCGCGCCCGTCCGCACGAGCTTTTGCCGGGCACATTACGTGTCATCAGTGTGCGCATGAACTACCTGCCCGCCAATGCGGCTTTTGCGCGCACGCTAAAAAACCCCTCGCTGGGTTACGTCAGCCGGTACGCCCTGGGACGTGATTACCATAAGCTTCTGCGTAACCGTTTAAAAAAACTCGGGGAAACTATTCAGCAGCACTGTGTTTCGCTGAATTTTAGACCCTTTGTCGATTCTGCGCCTATTCTTGAGCGCCCGATCGCTGAAAAAGCCGGGCTTGGCTGGACAGGTAAGCACTCACTTATCCTTAGTCGCGACGCCGGATCGTTCTTCTTCCTTGGGGAACTGCTGATTGATTTACCCTTGCCGGTAGACGGCCCAGTGGAGGAAGGCTGTGGCCGCTGCGTGGCCTGTATGACCATCTGCCCCACCGGCGCGATCGTTGAACCCTATACTGTTGATGCTCGCCGCTGCATCTCCTACCTCACTATCGAACTGGAAGGTGCGATCCCTGAGGAGTTCCGGCCACTTATCGGCAACCGAATCTATGGCTGCGATGACTGTCAGTTGATCTGCCCATGGAACCGCTATTCACAACTCACGGATGAAGAAGACTTCAGCCCACGTAAGGCGCTGCACGCACCGCAACTCATTGAGCTGTTTGCCTGGAGCGAAGCCTGGTTCCTGAAAGTGACCGAAGGGTCTGCCATTCGTCGTATCGGACATCTACGCTGGCTACGTAATGTTGCCGTTGCACTGGGTAATGCGCCCTGGGATGAAGCCAATATTCAGGCACTCGAAAGCCGCAGAGGTGAGCACCCACTTCTCGATGAACACATAGAATGGGCGGTTGCACAGCAAATTGAGAAGCGAAATGCCTGCGTAGTCGAGGTGCAATTACCGAAGAAACAACGTCTGGTGAGAGTGATTGAGAAAGGGCTTACGCGCGACGCATAATATATTCACAGCCTGTGTATAAAAATACAAACTCAAGCAGCATCGGGACTGGAGAAGAGGTCAAGTGATCTCAATAACATTTTGAAATCAAATTTTATTCATATAATACAATAGATTACATGAATACTATTCACCCTGCTAAGTTTTAAGCCGATTCCGGTTAAGCGTAGTTTCTGTGGATAACTCTGTTTACAAGAGTATTTCAGAGACAACAGAAAACGTCCCCAACGACTCTTTTCGCTGTGGATATTTTAAAGATGAAGAAGAATTTGGAGCGGGAAACGAGACTCGAACTCGCGACCCCGACCTTGGCAAGGTCGTGCTCTACCAACTGAGCTATTCCCGCTTGGGTGGTCCGTGCTGTGGAAGCACTTTCAAATTTTGGAGCGGGAAACGAGACTCGAACTCGCGACCCCGACCTTGGCAAGGTCGTGCTCTACCAACTGAGCTATTCCCGCTTGGGTGGTGCATGCTTTAAAAGCACTTTCAAATTTTGGAGCGGGAAACGAGACTCGAACTCGCGACCCCGACCTTGGCAAGGTCGTGCTCTACCAACTGAGCTATTCCCGCAAATCTGTACTGCTTTTGTTGCTGTCGTAACGTGTAATTCTCTGTCGTTACGGGAGGCGCATTATACGAGAAATCCTTTTAGCTGCAACCCCCCTGAAAGCGATTTTTTTGAAATTCAGTTCAAATGCTTATTTAATCGGCAAGCTGCACAATTTAACGGCAAAAACCCGGCCACGCAAGGCGCCGGATCTCAAAATCATAGCTTAATGAAGTTTTCGCGGTAATACGCCAGCTCCGCAACAGACTCACGAATATCGTCCATTGCCTGATGCGTCCCCTGTTTTTTAAAGCCATCCAGGATTTCAGGTTTCCAGCGACGAGCCAGCTCTTTCAGGGTGCTCACATCCAGATAGCGGTAGTGGAAGTAAGACTCGAGCTCTGGCATGTACTTAAACAGAAAGCGGCGATCCTGGCCGATGCTATTACCACAGATTGGCGATTTACCTGCCGGAACCCACTGTTTCAGGAATTCAAGCGTCGCCAGCTCCGCCTCACGGTCACCCTGAGTACTGGCCTTCACGCGATCCACCAGACCGCTGCCGGTATGGGTACGCACGTTCCAGTCATCCATCAATGCAAGCTGTTCATCAGATTGATGAACCGCAATCGTCGGCCCTTCCGCCAGAATATTCAGGTTGGCATCGGTCACCAGGGTTGCAATCTCAATGATGCGATCGCGCTCGGGATCCAGCCCGGTCATTTCAAGATCGATCCAAATCAGGTTGTTTTCATCCGCGCTCATGTTATTTTCCACCCTTCTCGTATAACCGGCAGTAGCAGGTTAACTAGTATTAATTAGAGTGTATCATAGAGGTTTTGCCCCTTACGGGCGACCAGGAGCCAGCGCGATTGAGTAAAAATAAACTCTCCAAAGGGCAGCAGCGCCGCGTGAATGCCAATCACCAGCGCCGTCTTAAAACCACTTCGGAGAAGGTCGATTACGACGACAACCTGTTTGGCGAACCAACGGAAGGCGTAGTCATCAGCCGTTTCGGTATGCATGCCGATGTGGAATCCGCCGATGGTGAGATCCACCGCTGCAACATCCGCCGGACCATTCGTTCTCTGGTAACCGGTGACCGCGTCGTCTGGCGTCCAGGTAAAGAGGCGGCGGAAGGTGTTACGGTAAAAGGTATCGTTGAAGCGGTTCATGAGCGCACGTCTGTGTTAACCCGTCCTGATTTCTACGACGGAGTGAAACCGATTGCCGCCAACATTAACCAAATCGTTATCGTTTCGGCGATTTTGCCCGAACTTTCACTCAATATTATCGACCGATACCTTGTCGCCTGCGAAACACTGCAGGTTGAACCGATTATCGTGCTGAACAAAATCGATCTGCTGGATGACGAAGGGATGGCGTTCGTCAATGAACAGATGGATATCTATCGCAAGATTGGATACCGCGTACTGATGGTCTCCAGCTACACCAAAGATGGCCTGAAACCGCTGGAAGAGGCGCTCACCGATCGTATCAGCATCTTCGCAGGTCAATCCGGCGTGGGTAAATCGAGCCTGCTGAATAACCTGCTTGGTCTCCAGCAGGAGATCCTCACCAACGATGTGTCTGATGTCTCGGGCCTGGGCCAGCACACGACCACCGCATCGCGCCTGTATCACTTCCCGCACGGTGGCGATGTGATCGACTCTCCGGGGGTACGCGAATTCGGTTTATGGCATCTCGAGCCGGAACAAATCTTCAACGGATTTGTCGAATTCCATGATTATTTAGGCGCTTGCAAATACCGCGACTGTAAACACGATAACGACCCAGGTTGCGCTATCCGTGAAGCGGTAGAGAACGGTGAAATCGCGGAGACTCGCTTCGAGAATTACCACCGTATTCTTGAGAGCATGGATCAAGTAAAAACGCGTAAAAACTTTTCTGATTCTGATAACTGACAACTAAGCTAAGCATCGCTAAAATCGTCCCCCATTTTTCAGGTTCCGGTGCTTTGCCACCGGATCAGGAACGACAAAACAATGGCCTGGAGGCTACCTTGTTAAACGCATTTAAACTTTCGCTTCAATACATTCTGCCAAAACTGTGGCTCACTCGCCTGGCGGGCTGGGGCGCAAGCAAACGAGCAGGCTGGCTGACCAAACTGGTCATCGACCTTTTCGTAAAATATTACAAGGTCGACATGAAAGAGGCGCAGAAGCCGGATACCGCCAGCTATCGCACCTTCAACGAATTCTTCGTGCGCCCACTGCGCGACGAGGTTCGTCCGGTTGATACCGATCCTAACGTGCTGGTGATGCCTGCAGATGGCGTGATTAGTCAGTTAGGTAACATCGAAGAAGACAAAATCCTGCAGGCGAAAGGCCATAACTACAGCCTGGAAGCCTTACTGGCGGGTAACTACCTGATGGCAGACCTGTTCCGCAACGGTACTTTTGCCACCACATATCTGTCACCGCGCGACTATCACCGCGTGCACATGCCGTGTAACGGTATCCTGCGTGAAATGATCTACGTCCCGGGCGATCTATTCTCCGTGAACCATCTGACCGCGCAAAACGTACCGAACCTGTTTGCTCGTAACGAACGCGTCATCTGCCTGTTTGATACTGAATTTGGCCCAATGGCGCAGATTCTGGTGGGGGCAACCATCGTGGGTAGCATTGAAACCGTCTGGGCTGGCACCATCACCCCGCCACGTGAAGGCGTGATCAAACGCTGGACATGGCCTGCCGGTGAAGCGGAAGGCTCTGTCGCCCTGCTGAAAGGTCAGGAGATGGGTCGCTTTAAGCTGGGCTCAACCGTTATCAACCTGTTTGCGCCGGGCAAAGTGAAACTGGCGGAACAGCTCGAAAGCTTGTCAGTCACCAAACTGGGTCAGCCGCTGGCGGCCTCTACCGAAACTTTCGTGACGCCAGATGCAGAACCTGCTCCGCTGTCACAGGAAGAGATCAACGCTGAGCACAACGCCAGCCCGTTGGTTGACGACAAACAAGACGAAGGCTAATAACAGAAGGATCGCTGACGTGCGCCCGATTATCGTTCTACTGATGGCCTGGTGCCTCAGCATGGGGGCGTACGCAGCGACAGCCCCCGACGCCAAACAGATAACGCAGGAACTGGAGCAGGCAAAAGCGGCAAAACCCGCTCAGCCAGAGACCGTTGAGTCGCTCCAGTCCGCACTGAATGCGCTTGAGGAGCGGAAAGGCTCCCTTGAGCGAGCTCAGCAATATCAGCAAGTTATCGACAATTTCCCCAAACTTTCGCAAACGCTACGCACCCAGTTGAGCAATCAGCGCGATGAACCGCGCGATGTGCCTGCAGGCATGACCTCTGACGCGCTGAATCAGGAGATTCTGCAGGTTAGCAGTCAGCTTCTGGAAAAGAGCCGTCTGGCACAGCAGGAGCAGGAACGTGCGCGTGAAATCGCAGATTCGCTGAGCCAGCTTCCGCAACAACAAACCGATGCCCGCCGTCAGCTCAACGAAGTTGAGCGCCGCGTCGGCACACAAACCGGCAACACGCCACAAAACCAGGCACAAAACCTTGGGCTGCAGGCAGAGTCTGCCCGCCTGAAAGCGCTGGTCGATGAACTGGAGCTGGCGCAGCTCTCCGCCAATAACCGCCAGGAGCTATCGCGGATGCGTTCAGAACTGGCGCAAAAACAGAGCGAACAGCTTGATGCTTATCTCCAGGCGCTACGTAATCAGCTGAATAGCCAGCGCCAGCGCGAGGCCGAACGCGCGCTGGAAAGTACCGAGCTGCTGGCGGAAAACAGCGCGAACTTGCCCGTCGGCATCGTCGATCAGTTCAAGGTCAACCGTGAGCTTTCAGCGGCACTGAACCAACAGGCACAGCGTATGGACCTGGTCGCTTCACAACAGCGGCAGGCGACGAACCAAACCCTGCAGGTCCGCCAGGCGCTCAACACTCTGCGCGAACAGTCTCAGTGGCTTGGGTCATCAAACCTGCTGGGCGAGGCGTTACGTGCTCAGGTTGCACGCCTGCCGGAAATGCCGAAGCCGCAGCAGTTGGATACCGAAATGGCCCAGCTACGCGTTCAGCGACTGCACTTTGAAGATCTTCTCAATAAACAACCGCAAATTCGCCAGATCCGTCAGGCTGACGGGCAACCTCTGAGCAGTGAGCAAAACCGGATCCTTGAAGCCCAGTTGCGCACCCAGCGTGAACTCCTGAACTCACTACTCCAGGGCGGTGATACGCTGATCCTCGAGCTTACCAAGCTGAAAGTGTCCAACAGTCAGCTGGAAGATGCGCTGAAAGAGGTGAACGAGGCAACACACCGTTATCTCTTCTGGACCTCCGACGTGCGCCCGATGACCTTCTCGTGGCCAATTGAGATTGTTCAGGATCTGCGCCGCCTGATTTCGCTGGACACCTTTAGCCAGTTGGGAAAAGCCAGCGTGATGATGCTCACCAGCAAAGAGACCATCTTCCCGCTGCTGGGTGCATTGATTCTGGTGGGTTTCAGCATCTATTCGCGCCGGCATTTTACCCGTTTTCTGGAGCGTTCCAGTTCCCGCGTGGGCAAAGTCACCCAGGATCACTTCTGGCTGACGCTACGCACGGTGTTCTGGTCGATTCTCGTGGCCTCCCCCCTGCCGGTATTGTGGATGACGCTGGGGTACGGCCTGCGGGAAGCCTGGCCCTATCCACTCGCCGTGGCGATAGGTGATGGCGTCACCGCGACGGTTCCACTGCTGTGGGTCGTGATGATTTGCGCCACATTCGCGCGGCCAAATGGCCTGTTTATCGCCCACTTTGGCTGGCCGCGTAATCGTGTTGCACGCGCCATGCGTTACTACCTGATGAGCATCGGGCTGATTGTGCCACTCATTATGGCGCTGATTATGTTCGATAACCTCAACGACCGGGAGTTCTCAGGCTCACTGGGCCGCCTCTGCTTTATGCTGATATGCGGGGCGCTGGCTATCGTCACGCTCAGCCTGAAACGCGCCGGCATACCGCTCTATCTTGATAAATCCGGTAGCGGTGACAACATGTTCAACCGCCTGCTCTGGAACCTGCTGCTGAGCGCTCCGCTGATTGCGATGCTGGCAGCGGCGGTGGGTTACCTGGCGACCTCAAAGGCGCTGCTGGCACGACTGGAAACCTCGGTGGCGATCTGGTTCCTGCTTCTGGTGGTGTATCACGTCATCCGTCGCTGGATGTTGATTCAGCGCCGCCGACTGGCCTTCGACCGTGCCAAGCATCGCCGGGCAGAAATCCTCGCTCAGCGTGCGCGCGGTGAGGATGAGCCAAACCACGTCAACAGTACGGAAGGGACGACGGAGGCGGACGATGTCGAACTGGATCTGGATGCCATCAGTACCCAGTCCCTGCGTCTGGTGCGCTCCATCCTGATGCTGATTGCTCTCTTGTCGGTGATCGTGCTGTGGTCGGAAATTCACTCCGCATTTGGCTTCCTGGAGAACATCTCTCTCTGGGACGTGACATCTACAGTTCAGGGCGTGGAAAGTCTGGAGCCTATAACCTTAGGTTCAGTACTGATTGCCATTCTGGTGTTGATCATTACCACCCAACTGGTACGTAACTTCCCGGCGCTGCTGGAGCTGGCTCTGCTGCAACATCTGGATTTAACCCCCGGCACGGGCTACGCCATTACCACCATCACTAAATACCTGATCCTGCTCTTTGGCGGGATGGTCGGTTTCTCAATGATCGGCATTGAGTGGTCTAAATTGCAGTGGCTGGTCGCTGCGCTGACATTTGGGCTTGGCTTTGGCATGCAGGAGATTTTCGCTAACTTTGTTTCCGGCCTGATCATCCTGTTCGAAAAACCGATTCGTATTGGCGATACGGTGACGATCCGCGATCTGACCGGTAGCGTAACGAAGATCAATACCCGCGCCACAACGATCAGCGACTGGGACCGTAAAGAGATCATCGTGCCGAACAAGGCATTCATCACCGAGCAGTTTATCAACTGGTCGCTGTCAGACTCGGTCACACGTGTGGTGCTGACACTACCGGCACCGTCGGATGCCAACAGTGAAGAGGTGACACAGATCCTCTACACCGCGGCCGAGCGCTGCACACTGGTGCTCGATACCCCGGCACCGGAAGTGTTCCTGGTCGATTTGCAGCAGGGGATTCAGATTTTCGAGCTGCGTATTTACGCTGCAGAAATGGGACACCGTATGCCGCTGCGCCACGAGATCCACCAGCTGATTCTGGCTGGCTTCCGCGAGCATGGTATTGATATGCCGTTCCCACCGTTCCAGATGCGTCTGGAAAGTCTGGACGGACGTAAAACGGGAAGAACATTGACGTCGGCAGCACGTAAGCGCCCGGCGGGAAGCCTGTAAATCTTCGCCCCTCTCTTTCGGAAGGGGCGCTTTAACCGCTACACCGCTTCAGTAACATACGCCACTGAGCGTCGGCGGTAATTCTCATAAATCCCCATCGCCAGTAGCGAGAAGAAGATCGGGCCGCCAACCATCCACAGCGCGCTGTTCCAGTCATTCGCTTCAATCACCGGCTGAATGACAGTGAAGATATTCGCGAACGCCACCACCAGCACGACCACAGTCGTCGCCAGTAGCGTTGACATGCGGGTTTTAAAAATCACAAACGGACGTTCAAGATCCTGCTTCGCTTTGAAGAACGGGAACGCCAGCGTCAGGAACAGATATGGCAGCGTCATCGTTACGTTCGCCATCAGGGTCAGCTTGTTATAGAACGCTGACGCGGTATCACCGCCAAACGACACCAGCAGAATGAACACGCACACCAACAGACATTGCATCCACATCGCGTTGGCAGGCATTCCCGCCGTATTCAGTTGCGTCATACGCGCTGGCCACAGCGCTTTTGGCGTGCCCTGGATTATCGCTTTCAACGGCGAGTAGATCAGCGTGAAGAACGCGCCGGTATAGGCGAGGAACATTGACAGGCCGGTAATGCGCGCAAACCAGATGCCCATTGTCGCCGCCGCTTCCGGCGTCAGGTTCATCGCCTGTCCCAGCGTCATTCCCAGGCTTTTCATCAACACATAAGTAATGTTGCCAAGGTTAGTGGTGTTGTTGCTCAACACCTGCTGCCAGTTGGTACTGACACCCCAGAGGAAGATTGCCAGCGAATAGCCAATGGAGATGACGATAGCAGCAAATATAATCCCTTTCGCGAAGTTCTTTTCCGGGTTCTCCGTTTTGTCGACCAGACCACCTACCGCCTCGATACCCCCGTAGGCAAAAATGGCGAACACCACGAAAGAGAGCATCGCAAGGCCGGACTGATAACTTGGGTTAGGCGAAGCAACAAAGTTCACCTCCTGCGCAAAGTGACCGCCGTTCAGGCACAGAATAGCGATACTGACCAGGAGCAGCACCAGATTCAAACACATCACTGCGATCCCGCCCACGGCGGTAATCCGGGCAATTTTATTGATGCCTTTAGACGCGACCAGCGTCACAACCACCATCCAGCAAACAGCCAGAATCCCGACCACCTGCGTAGAACTGAGGCCCGCCAGAGACCAGACCTGAGTTTTATCGCTACCGAAAACAAACGTCGAGAACGGTACCCAAACTTTGGCCGCAGTACTGACCATCCAGACGACGTAAGAAGAAAACCACATAAACGTGCCAATAAACGCGTAGCGCGGGCCGATACTGTTATTCATCCACGAGTAGATCCCTCCCTCTTCTTTCCGGTATGCCGATCCCATTTCGGCCATCATCAGCGCGAATGGGATGAAGAAGAACAGGGCTGAAACGATATAGAACGGCGTCGCACTGTAACCCATCAGGTAAAAGGCCGACGGGCTATTAGCAAAGCCAAAGACGGAGGTAAAAATCATCAGGATGAGCCCGGTAAGGGTCATCTTTTTGAGTGAGTGAGACATAGAACCATCCAAAGGAAATTAATCTGCGCGGATGGTAGCAGAAGACCAGATAAATATTGTGGTTATAAGAAGCAAATTAAGAAAAAGACCCGTGTATAGAGAAAATGGCAGTTTTTAATATTGTCACACGGAAATGGAAAGGAAAATTGCCAGAGGGGGCGTAAGCCGGGTAAGCGCAGCGCCACCCGGCATTTTTTCAGGCGCGATCGACCGTAAACGCAATCACATCGCCCAACTGTTCTGCACCCAGCGCCAGCATCACCAGACGATCAACACCCAGCGCCACACCGGAGCAGTCCGGCAGGCCCGCTTTTAACGCCTCCAGCAGGTTGGTATCAATCGGCTGCTGCGGCAGACCGCGCGAGGCACGCTTGCGGTTATCCTGCTCGAAGCGCTGCTGCTGTTCGCGCGCGTCGGTCAATTCGTGGAAACCGTTCGCCAGCTCGATACCTTTGTAATAGACCTCAAAACGCTCAGCCACACGATGATCTTCCGTGCTGATCTGCGCCAGCGACGCCTGGCTTGCCGGGAAGTGATAAACAAACGCCGGGCGGTCTTTGCCAATCTGCGGTTCAACACCAAAAGTGAACAGCAACTGCAGCAGCGTGTCGCGATCTTCTTCAGTATCCGCCACATTGCTGAGATCCAGTTTTGCCGCCACTTCGCGCAGTTGAGCCTTGTCTGCTGACAACGGATCGATTTCCAGATAGCGCTGGAAAGCCTGCTGATAGGAGAGAGTTTCCGCTTCTGAGCAATCCAGCACCTGCTGCAGCAGGTCATCCACCTCATTCATCAGGCGGTACATATCATAGTGCGGTCGATACCACTCCAGCATGGTGAATTCCGGGTTGTGGTGACGCCCCATCTCTTCATTACGGAAGCTTCTGCATAGCTGATACACCGGACCACATCCCGCCGCCAGCAGGCGTTTCATGTGGTATTCCGGGCTGGTCATCAGATACAAATTCATGCCCTGAGAGTGCCCCGGGCCAACAAAACGGGTTTCAAACGGGACCAGATGAATATCGGTTACCGTTGCCTGACTCATGCACGGCGTTTCCACCTCCAGGACTCCGCGGTCGGCAAAGAAACGGCGGATCTCCGTCATAATTGCAGCGCGTTTTAACAGATTTGGGATGGATGCGCTCGGCTGCCAGGTGGCCGTTTCGCTCATGGGTAATTCTCCGATTTCAGACAAGGGCACGAAGTCTACTCGTTAGCGGGGACAGAGACAAATTTTGCGCAGTAAAAACGCGCATTTCATTTAGGTGTGTAATTACGTGACGCAATTCATCAACCACGATGATAAATCACCGTACAGAACAGCAAAAAAATCGAACACGTCAAATTTCCCTGACATCTACACGGTTATACTGTTTTACCCATAAAGGAGCAGTGGAAACGCTTTCGCAATTGTCCCTTTGGGCAGGTGAACTACCTTTAGTTTGTCGCGTTGCGAAATAACAAAAATCTGGAGGAATGTCGTGCAAATTTTTCAAGCCGATCTTGCCGTAATTGGCGCTGGCGGTGCTGGATTACGTGCTGCGATTGCTGCAGCACAAGCTAATCCCAACGCTAAAATCGCATTGATTTCAAAAGTCTATCCAATGCGCAGCCACACGGTTGCAGCTGAAGGAGGGTCCGCCGCCGTCGCGCAGGATCATGACAGCTTTGAATACCATTTCCACGACACGGTTGCAGGGGGCGACTGGCTTTGCGAACAGGATGTGGTCGACTACTTTGTGCACCATTGTCCTACGGAGATGACCCAGCTTGAACAGTGGGGATGTCCGTGGAGTCGCCGTCCGGACGGCAGCGTCAACGTTCGCCGCTTCGGTGGGATGAAAATCGAACGTACCTGGTTCGCCGCCGATAAGACCGGCTTCCACATGCTGCACACTCTGTTCCAGACCTCTCTTCAGTTCCCACAAATTCAGCGCTTTGATGAACATTTCGTCCTCGACATTCTGGTTGATGACGGACATGCCCGCGGCCTGGTGGCAATGAACATGATGGAAGGCACGCTCGTCCAGATCCGCGCTAATGCGGTGGTGATGGCAACGGGCGGTGCGGGCCGCGTGTATCGCTACAATACCAACGGCGGCATCGTCACCGGTGACGGTATGGGCATGGCGCTCAGCCACGGTGTGCCGCTGCGCGATATGGAGTTCGTACAGTATCACCCGACCGGTCTGCCGGGCTCCGGCATTCTGATGACGGAAGGCTGCCGTGGTGAAGGCGGTATTCTGGTCAACAAAAATGGCTACCGCTATCTGCAGGATTACGGTATGGGCCCGGAAACTCCGCTTGGTGAGCCGAAAAACAAATACATGGAACTCGGTCCGCGCGACAAAGTCTCCCAGGCCTTCTGGCACGAGTGGCGCAAAGGCAACACCATCTCTACACCACGCGGCGATGTGGTCTATCTCGACCTGCGTCACCTGGGTGAGAAGAAGCTGCTGGAACGCCTGCCGTTCATCTGCGAACTGGCAAAAGCCTACGTCGGTGTTGATCCGGTGAAAGAACCGATTCCGGTACGTCCAACCGCGCACTACACCATGGGCGGGATCGAAACCGATCAGCAGTGCGAAACCCGTATCAAAGGTCTGTTCGCCGTGGGTGAATGCTCCTCTGTGGGCCTGCACGGCGCCAACCGTCTGGGGTCTAACTCGCTGGCAGAGCTGGTCGTCTTTGGCCGCATGGCGGGCGAGCGCGCAATGGAACGCGCGGCTACAGCGGGCGAAGCTAATGGTGCCGCGCTTGATGCTCAGGTTACTGACGTTGAAAAACGTCTGAAAGACCTGGTGAACCAGGAAGGTAACGAGAACTGGTCTAAGATCCGCGATGAAATGGGCCTGTCGATGGAAGAAGGCTGTGGTATCTACCGTACCCCTGAGCTGATGCAAAAAACCGTCGATAAGCTGGCGGAATTGCAGGAGCGTTTCAAACGTGTGCGCATTACTGATACCTCCAGCGTCTTCAACACCGACCTGCTCTATACCATCGAGCTGGGTCACGGCCTGAACGTGGCAGAATGTATGGCGCACTCTGCGCTGGCGCGTAAAGAGTCACGCGGGGCGCATCAGCGTCTTGATGAAGGCTGTACCGAACGTGACGACGTCAATTTCCTGAAACACACTCTCGCCTGGCGCGATGCAGATGGCACCACACGTCTGGACTACAGTGACGTGAAAATCACCACGCTGCCACCGGCTAAACGCGTGTACGGCGCAGAAGCAGAAGCCGCCGAGAAGAAGGAGAAGGCGAATGGCTGAGATGCAAAAACTGAAAGTTGAAGTGGTGCGCTACAATCCGGAAGTGGACACCGCACCACATAGCGCTTTCTATGAAGTCCCCTTTGACGAGCAAACCTCTCTGCTGGATGCGCTTGGCTATATCAAAGATAACCTCGCACCAGACCTGAGCTACCGCTGGTCCTGCCGCATGGCCATCTGCGGCTCCTGCGGCATGATGGTTAACAAAGTGCCGAAACTGGCCTGTAAAACCTTCCTGCGTGATTATACCAGGGGCATCAAGGTTGAAGCGCTGGGCAACTTCCCGATTGAGCGCGATCTGGTGGTTGATATGACCCACTTTATCGAAAGTCTGGAAGCCATTAAGCCTTACATCATCGGAAATCCGCGCACGCCGGATCAGGGTCCAAATACCCAGACACCGGCCCAGATGGCGAAATACCATCAGTTCTCCGGCTGCATCAACTGTGGCCTGTGTTACGCCGCATGTCCGCAGTTTGGCCTGAACCCCGAATTCATCGGCCCGGCCGCCATTACGCTGGCGCACCGCTATAACGAAGACAGCCGCGACCACGGTAAAAAAGAACGTATGGCGCAGCTTAACAGCCAGAACGGCGTCTGGAGCTGTACTTTCGTGGGTTACTGCTCCGAAGTCTGTCCGAAGCATGTCGACCCGGCCGCCGCTATTCAGCAGGGTAAAGTGGAAAGCTCGAAAGACTTTCTTATCGCTACCCTGAAACCACGCTAAGGAGTGCATGATGACGACTAAACGCAAAGCCTATGTACGGCCTGTGCCGTCCACCTGGTGGAAAAATCTGCCGTTTTATCGCTTCTATATGCTGCGTGAAGGCACAGCGGTGCCGGCGGTCTGGTTCAGTCTTGAGCTGATGTACGGTGTTTTTGCCCTCAAGCATGGCCCGGAAACCTGGGCAAGCTTTGTTGGCTTTCTACAGAACCCGATCATTGTTGTCCTGAACCTGATCGTGCTCGCGGCCGCGTTGCTTCATACCAAAACCTGGTTTGAACTGGCGCCAAAAGCGGCGAACATTATCGTAAAAGGCGAGAAAATGGGGCCAGAGCCGGTGATCAAAGGGCTCTGGGCAGTGACGATTCTGGTCACTGTGGTCATTCTGTTTGTCGCACTGTTCTGGTAAGGAGACTACTGTGATCAATCCAAATCCAAAACGTTCTGACGAGCCGGTCTTCTGGGGGCTGTTTGGCGCTGGCGGCATGTGGAGTGCCATCATCGCACCGGTGATCATCCTGCTGGTCGGCATTATGCTGCCGCTGGGGCTGTTCCCGGGCGATGCACTGAGCTACGAACGCGTACTGGCGTTTGCAGGCAGCTTTATCGGCCGCGTATTCATCTTCCTGATGATCGTCCTGCCGCTGTGGTGTGGCCTGCACCGTATTCACCATGCGATGCATGACCTGAAAATCCATGTCCCGAGTGGTAAATGGGTCTTCTACGGCCTGGCAACCATTCTGACCGTGGTAACGCTGATTGCCGTGGTCACCATCTGACCCTTCTGGCCCGCCCTCCGGCGGGCCTTTTTAGTTCTGCATTTTACCCACCAGCCACTGCGCAAACTCACGCATTGCCGGGGTTTCGGATCTCGACTGTAGTCTTGTTAACCAGTAACTGCCCAGATCAATCTGTGTGGCAAACGGCTGTACAATACGCTCGCTGTTGAGCAAATGCGTAAACATATCGACCGGAGCGATCGCAATTCCCACACCGGCCTGCGCGGCTTCCAGCATGGTGACAGACGAATCAAACACCATCACCCGATGCGTGGGTGACGGGGGATGCTCCCCCGCCGCCTGCATCCACGCCGACCACTCATCACGTCGGTAGGAACGCAGCAGGGTAAATTTCAGAATATCGGCCGGAGTATGTAGCCCAGCGGCGATATCAGGTGAGCAAAGCGGGGACAGCGGCGCATCACAAAGGAACTGCGCTTCGGTGCCGTGCCACGCCCCGCCACCGTAGCGGATAGTGTAATCGAGCCCCTCAGCCGCCGGATCGACGCGGTTGTTATGGGTTGAAAGGTGAAGATCGATATGCGGAGAGCAGCGGCGGAAATCAGCCAACTGCGAGAATAAAAAACCGGTCGCGAAGGTTCCTACCACACCAATTTTGAGCTTCTCCTGGGCGCGATGGCTGGCGAAGCGATCCAGCATTCCCGCGATACGATCGAACGAATCGTTAAGCACTGGCAGCAAATTCTCACCTTCTGTCGTCAGCATCAGCCCGCGCGAAACACGGACAAAAAGCTGGCAGTTCAGATGCTGTTCCAGCGTCTTAACATGCTGGCTGATAGCAGAATGGGTAACATTCAGCTCTATTGCAGCATGAGTAAAACTAAGGTGCCTTGCGGCTGCTTCGAAGGCACGAAGCGAATTAAGCGGGAGATAGCTGCGAGTCATTGTCCCATCCGTTAGAAAAATTAACAGCTAATGCTAAATTTAACCGTTTGTCAGCGACAGTCAAATCCCACAGACTACAGCTGTCTGACGGGCCCGGACACTCCCTTGACCTGCTATTACGGAAGATAACTGATGATGAAAAAATCCCTTTGCTGCGCCCTGTTACTCAGCACCTCCTGTTCCGTCTTTGCTGCACCGATGTCAGAAAAACAGCTGGCTGCAGTGGTCGAACGTACCGTTACCCCGCTGATGAAAGCGCAGGCCATCCCGGGGATGGCGGTCGCGGTAATTTACCAGGGTCAGCCGCACTACTTTACCTTCGGCAAAGCCGATATCGCGGCGAACAAACCTGTTACCCCGCAAACTTTGTTCGAGCTGGGTTCTATAAGTAAAACCTTCACCGGCGTTTTGGGTGGCGATGCCATTGCTCGCGGTGAAATTTCCCTGAGCGATCCGGTGACGAAATACTGGCCGGAGCTGACAGGCAAGCAGTGGCAGGGAATTCGCATGCTGGATCTGGCTACCTATACTGCGGGTGGTCTGCCATTACAGGTACCGGATGAGGTGACCGATAACGCCTCTCTGCTGCGCTTCTATCAGGACTGGCAGCCAGCGTGGAAGCCGGGAACCACGCGTCTTTATGCGAACGCCAGTATTGGTCTTTTTGGCGCCCTTGCGGTTAAACCTTCCGGCATGAGCTATGAGCAGGCCATGACGACGCGAGTCTTTAAGCCGCTCAAGCTGAACCATACGTGGATTAACGTTCCGCAATCTGAACAAGAGCATTACGCCTGGGGATACCGTGACGGTAAAGCAGTCCACGTTTCGCCGGGCATGCTGGACGCTGAAGCCTATGGCGTGAAAACCAACGTCAAAGATATGGCGAGCTGGGTGGTGGCGAACATGTCTCCCGATACTCTGCAGGATACCTCTCTGAAGCAAGGGATCGCCCTTGCGCAATCCCGCTACTGGCGTGTAGGTGCTATGTATCAAGGGTTAGGCTGGGAGATGCTGAACTGGCCGGTAGAAGCCAAAACTGTGGTCGAGGGTAGCGATAATAAGGTGGCCCTGGCACCGTTGCCTGCGGTAGAAGTGAATCCTACAGCACCCCCGGTAAAAGCGTCCTGGGTGCATAAAACGGGCTCTACTGGCGGGTTTGGTAGCTATGTGGCGTTTATTCCAGAAAAGCAGCTTGGCATTGTGATGCTGGCGAATAAAAGCTACCCGAATCCGGCGCGAGTTGAGGCGGCATATCATATCCTCGACGCGCTGAAGTAAAACATTGCCGGGTGGCGACTCTGCTTACCCGGCAAAACACCCCGCATTTTCCTTGCCGTCATCTACACTTAACAAAAAAACAGTAAGGAAACTCCTATGCGCATTCTGCCTGTTATCGCCGCGGTGACAGCCGCGTTTTTAGTGGTTGCCTGTAGTTCCCCTACCCCACCTTCTGGCGTTACCGTTGTCACGCCTTTCGATGCACAACGCTTCCTCGGAACATGGTATGAAATCGCCCGCCTGGACCATCGGTTTGAACGGGGCTTAGAGAAAGTCACTGCGAATTACAGTCCGATGGATGATGGCGGTATTCAGGTGATCAACAGGGGCTATAATCCCGACCGGGAGATGTGGCAGCAGTCGACAGGAAAAGCATACTTCACTGGCGATCCACGGAGGGCCGCGCTCAAAGTCTCCTTCTTTGGCCCCTTCTATGGCGGCTACAACGTAATAGCACTCGACAAAGAGTACCGCCATGCGCTGGTTTGCGGGCCGGATCGCAACTACCTGTGGATACTCTCCCGCACGCCAACCATCTCGTCTGAGATGAAACAGCAGATGCTGGATGTTGCGACCCGGCAGGGGTTTGATGTGTCAAAACTCATCTGGGTAGAACAACCCCATTAATGCGTGCTGAGTTTCAACCCAATGATACCGGCCACGATCAGAGCGAGGCTGGCGATACGTGCCAGGCTCGCTGACTCTCCCAGCAGCAGAATGCCCGTGATGGCAGCGCCGACGGCGCCAATCCCTGTCCAGACAGCATAAGCCGTTCCGACAGGCAGAGAACGCATCGCCCACGACAACAGGACGATACTCACTATCATCGCGGTAACGGTAATGACGCTGGGCGTCAGACGGGTAAATCCGTGGGTGTACTTGAGACCAATCGCCCATACCACTTCGAGCAGGCCGGCAATTAAAAGAACGATCCAGGACATTTCAGGCTCCTTAACTTACAGGTAAGTTGGGGCCGTCCCCGGTGAAAGATACGCTTACGGGTCGTCCCGCAAGGCAAAGGTTACGCCCTTTATTTTGCTTAGCGTGCGATTTTTTTTCAATCCTTTTCTGCTGAACACGTTAAGGCAAGAAATAGCCGCAGTATGGCGCGGAGTTCAAGCATTTACCACTCATCTGACTTCTCTATGATGATGTGCTTTCTGATGGCAGGAAGCCAAACCACTAGCCGACTGCGAATAAAATATGTTCAAAATTCTATTGATTGACCGTTGTCACTTCACCCGCGCAGGGTTTGAAGCATGGCTCAATCACTCCGGTCTGTTCCCGGGGCACTACGTTGTGACCGGGCTGAATAATCTATTTCTTGCCAGAGAGCACATTCTGCAATGGAAACCCAATCTGGTTATCGCTGACCTTTACGGCTTCAGGCAGGATATTCACCATTACCAGCAGCTCTCTACCTTACTTAACGCCAGTGAAAGATTGCCTTTTATCTTGCTGCAATCGGGAGAAGATAGCGGCATGAAAGACTGGCTCAGGCAGTTCCCTGTCTGGTCTTCGCTGTTGAAAGATACCGTTCTTGAAGAACTGGCAACGGTGATCAACGACGCATTAATCTCACACAAGAATGCTGACAGACCAAAAGTCGCAGTCCCCCTGTTGACTCGCCAGGAAGAAAAGGTGCTGACATTGTGGATGGACGGCGCGAGCAATCAGAAAATTGCCGCTCACCTGAGTATCAACGGGAAAACGGTCTATACCTATAAGCGAAATATCCGCATGAAATTGCATATGGATACCCGTTTTTCACCGTTTTTATCCCTGCAGGAATCAGAAAGCTGACGGTACGAAACCCGTCAGGTCCCGTACCGTTTGTTAATTACTGCTGAGCTTTTGTTGCAGCACCAGAGATTGCGTTACCACCTTCAGAAATATCCTGACCTACGCCACGCGTGGTATTACAGGCAGTTAACACAGAAGAAAGAACCAGGACTGAAAAGATCGCTGCAATTGTCTTCTTAACCATAATATCTTCCTTTTATAGCCAAAGTTGTTTTGTGTATAGCAACTTAAGAATAGACAAAATCCCGTCAGTTGACGGAAAGGGAGACATTTTTAGGAAAAGTAAACGAACTTAGCTGGCTGCATGAGAAATGATATGACCAAGATCCTGGATATCTTCCCCCATTCCACGCGTAGTGTTACAACCGGAAAGCAATGCGCTGGAGAGTGCTAACAGAAGTAGAATTTTAACGGTACGTTTCATCATCCCTGCCTGCAAAAATCAGGCGCAGCGGGCGCTGCGCCTTTACTATTACTTCACGCGAGATACGTATTCGCCGGAGCGGGTATCCACTTTGATCACTTCGCCAGTCTGTACGAACAGTGGAACTTTAACCACTGCGCCGGTAGACAGTTTGGCAGGCTTACCACCAGTACCTGCGGTGTCACCTTTCAGACCTGGATCAGTTTCAACGATTTCCAGCTCAACGAAGTTCGGTGGGGTCACAGCGATAGGCTGGCCATTCCACAGGGTCACGATGCACTCGGCCTGATCCAGCAGCCATTTCGCGCTATCACCTACCGCTTTCTCATCAGCAGACAGCTGTTCGAAAGTGGAGTTGTTCATGAAATGATAGAACTCACCGTCGTTGTACAGGTAGGTCAGGTTCATATCAACAACATCAGCGCCTTCAGCAGAGTCAGTAGACTTGAAGGTTTTCTCAACACGAGTACCGGTCAACAGGCGGCGCAGCTTAACGCGTGCGAATGCCTGGCCTTTACCTGGTTTAACGAATTCGCTGGCTTCAACCGCGTACGGTTCGCCGTCCATCATGATTTTAAGACCAGCACGAAAATCGTTGCTATAGTACGTTGCCATAAGGCCCTCTAAATTTGTTAACTGGTAGCTAAGCCACAAAATGGCGCATATTGTAACCCTAAACACCCCGTCCAGAGAAGATTGGTTATCGCAACTTGCCGATGTAATCACCAGTCCTGATGAATTGCTGCGTCTTTTAGACCTCGATCAGCACCCAGAGTTGCTTGCAGGCCGTGAGGCTAAGCGCCTCTTTGCCTTGCGTGTTCCCCGCGCGTTTGTTGCCAGAATGGAGAAGGGGAACCCCGATGATCCTTTATTAAAACAAACACTTACTTCGCAGGATGAGTTTATTACTGCGCCGGGATATAGCACCGATCCTCTGGAAGAGCAGAACAGTGTGGTGCCAGGTTTACTGCATAAGTATCTCAACCGAGCTCTGCTACTGGTAAAAGGTGGCTGCGCGGTAAATTGTCGTTATTGCTTCCGTCGGCACTTCCCGTATGCGGAAAATCAGGGTAATAAACGCAACTGGCAGGTCGCGTTGGACTATATTGCCGCCCATCCCGAGCTGGACGAGATCATTTTTTCCGGTGGTGATCCGCTGATGGCGAAAGATCATGAGCTGGACTGGCTGCTAAACCAGCTTGAAGCCATCCCGCACATCAAGCGTCTGCGTATTCATAGTCGTTTACCGATTGTCATTCCAGCACGTATCACTGACGCTCTGGTTTCACGTCTCGAGCAGTCCCGTTTGCAGGTGCTGCTGGTGAACCACATTAACCACGCCAATGAAATCGACAGCGAGTTTCGTGCGGCAATGGTACGTTTGCGTAAAGCGGGGGTGACACTGCTGAACCAGAGCGTGCTGCTGCGGGGCGTGAATGATAGCGCCAGTGTACTGGCTGATCTGAGCAATGCCCTGTTTGATGCCGGAGTGATGCCCTATTACCTGCACGTGCTGGATCGCGTTCAGGGTGCGGCACATTTCATGGTGACGGACCAGGAAGCCCGGCAGATTATGCGCGAACTGTTAACGCTGGTTTCAGGCTATATGGTGCCGAAACTGGCACGTGAGATTGGCGGTGAGCCGTGTAAGACGCCGCTAGATTTACAGTTGCGGCAGCACTAATTTCCCCTCACCCTAACCCTCTCCCTGTGGGAGAGGGAAAAAGGCAATCAGTTTGGGCACTTGTAGACCTGGCCATTCATCTGGCTGGCGGTCGGCACGAAGCTGGACAGCATACTCTGCGTTGGGCTGCTTACGCCGTAAATCACGTTCCCACCCATGGCCGCAGCCTGGTTACGCAGGGCATTCGCCGCACCGCGCATAGAACCACCTTCCTCGCCATGCTGACCCGACATCCAGTTGCTTTGCTCACCGGTTGCGGTGCCTAACAGCTGACATTCACTGCCAGGCTTATCTTCCACAAAGCGAACGCCCTGGCCCGCTGCCGACAGTTCATTGCTGGAGCTACAACCCGCCAGCAGCAATGCTGCTCCTACGATCCCTGCACAGACTTTTACGCGCATGTTATTCCTCGTTTTCAATAAGCTGGACAGTAGTTGTCCGTGTGTAAACCTTATACCTAAAAGATGACCAAAAGAAAAACCCCCGAGCATTTCTGCCCGGGGGTTTTTCACATTCTACGACGTAGAGCGCACGATTACATCATGCCGCCCATACCGCCCATGCCGCCCATACCAGCAGCACCTAAGTCAGGTGCGTCGCCTTTAGGCAGGTCAGTCACCATGCACTCGGTAGTGATCATCAGACCAGCAACAGATGCCGCATACTGCAGAGCAGAACGGGTCACTTTAGTTGGGTCCAGGATACCGAAGTCGATCATGTTGCCGTATTCTTCAGTCGCTGCGTTGTAACCGTAGTTACCTTCGCCTGCTTTCACGTTGTTCGCAACCACAGATGGCTCTTCACCGGCGTTGGATACGATCTGACGCAGAGGCGCTTCCATTGCACGCAGTGCAACTTTGATACCCACGTTCTGATCTTCGTTCTGCGCAGTCAGGCCAGCCAGTTTAGCGGCAACACGCACCAGCGCAACACCACCACCAGCAACCACGCCTTCTTCTACCGCAGCACGGGTTGCGTGCAGGGCATCGTCAACGCGTGCTTTCTTCTCTTTCATTTCAACTTCGGTCGCTGCACCCACTTTGATTACTGCAACACCGCCTGCCAGTTTCGCTACGCGCTCCTGCAGTTTTTCACGGTCGTAATCAGAGGTGGCTTCTTCGATTTGCTTACGGATCTGACCAACACGGCCCTGGATAGCAGCTTCTTCACCTACACCATCAATGATGGTGGTGGTGTCTTTGTTGATCACAACGCGTTTAGCCTGGCCGAGGTCTTCCAGGGTCGCTTTTTCCAGCTCCATACCGATCTCTTCAGAGATAACGGTACCGCCAGTCAGAGTAGCGATATCCTGCAGCATCGCTTTACGGCGATCGCCGAAGCCAGGTGCTTTAACCGCAGCCACTTTCACGATACCACGCATGGTGTTAACCACCAGGGTCGCAAGCGCTTCGCCTTCAACGTCTTCAGCGATAATAACCAGCGGTTTGCCTGCTTTCGCAACGGCTTCCAGCACTGGCAGCATTTCGCGGATGTTGGAGATTTTCTTGTCAGCCAGCAGGATGAACGGGCTTTCCAGCTCAACCGCACCAGTCTCTGGCTTGTTGATGAAGTATGGGGACAGGTAACCACGGTCGAACTGCATACCTTCAACCACGTCCAGTTCGTCTTCCAGACCGGTACCGTCTTCAACAGTGATCACGCCTTCTTTACCGACTTTGTCCATCGCTTCTGCGATCAGTTTACCTACGGTTTCGTCGGAGTTAGCAGAGATGGTACCTACCTGAGCAATAGCTTTAGAGTCAGAGCATGGTACAGACAGTGATTTCAGTTCTTCAACAGCAGCAGCGACAGCTTTGTCGATACCACGTTTCAGATCCATTGGGTTCATGCCAGCAGCTACGGCTTTCAGACCTTCGGTGATGATAGCCTGCGCCAGTACGGTCGCGGTAGTGGTACCGTCGCCTGCAGCGTCGTTCGCTTTAGAGGCAACTTCTTTCACCATCTGCGCACCCATGTTTTCGAACTTGTCTTCCAGCTCGATTTCACGTGCTACAGAAACACCATCTTTGGTGATGGTTGGCGCGCCGAAGGATTTATCCAGCACTACGTTACGGCCTTTCGGGCCCAGAGTTACTTTAACTGCATCTGCCAGTACGTTTACGCCGCGGAGCATTTTTACACGAGCGTCGTTACCGAATTTTACGTCTTTAGCTGCCATGTTCTTATTTCCTCAAATTCTCGTGCGTAAATTACGCTTCAACAATTGCCAGAATGTCGCTCTCGGACATGATCAACACTTCTTCATTGTCGATCTTCTCGGATTTCACGCCGTAGCCATCGTTGAAAATTACGATGTCACCAACTTTAACGTCCAGTGGCTGCACAGTTCCGTTTTCCAGGATGCGGCCCTTACCGACAGCGATGATTTCGCCACGCGTTGATTTGGCTGCTGCAGAACCGGTCAGAACGATGCCGCCAGCAGACTTGGTTTCAACTTCTTTACGTTTGACGATCACACGATCATGTAACGGACGAATACTCATTGATAGCTCTCCTTTGAGAAAGTCATTATCAGTTATGGATGACGCCGGCCCGCATGCGGTTTTCCGGCTAGTGCCCTGAGAGATGGGGATAGCTTTTTCCCCCTTCAAGGGGGAGTTGAAAAAAAAATTTGCGAAAGTGTTACCATCGCCTCTCTTTTAGTACTGGCAGGGCGATGTCAATGAGTGGACTCAAGCAGGAGTTGGGACTGGCGCAAGGCGTTGGCCTGCTCTCAACCTCCTTGTTAGGGACGGGCGTATTTGCCGTACCCGCACTGGCGGCGATGGTATCCGGAAACAATAGCCTGTGGGCGTGGCCGATACTGATTGTGTTGGTTTTCCCGATAGCCATTGTGTTTGCCATCCTGGGGCGGCATTTTCCCAGCGCAGGCGGCGTGGCGCATTTTGTCGGGCTGGCCTTTGGCCCGCGGCTGCAGCGTGTTACCGGCTGGTTGTTCCTTTCTGTGATCCCGGTTGGTCTGCCTGCGGCGCTGCATATTGCGACCGGCTTTGGCCAGGCGCTGTTTGGCTGGCATAACGAGCAGCTGCTGTTAGCCGAACTGGGTACGCTGGCGATTGTCTGGTGGGTCGGTTCGCGCGGAGCCAGTTCCAGTGCCAATCTGCAAACGCTGGTCGCAATCCTTATCGTCGCACTGATTGTCGCTATCTGGTGGGCAGGAAATCTCACCGTAGCGGAAATTCCCTTCCCGGCACTCACGGATGTCGACCATTCGCAGCTTTTCGCTGCACTTTCCGTCATGTTCTGGTGCTTTGTTGGACTTGAAGCGTTCGCCCATCTGGCTTCTGAGTTTACGCAACCTGAACGCGATTTCCCGCGCGCGCTGATGATTGGTCTGTTGTTGGCCGGGACGGTCTATTGGGCGTGTACCGTGCTGGTATTGCACTTTAACGCATTCGGGGCGGATAAAGCGGCTGCCGCCTCGCTACCTGGTATTGTGGTGCAATTGTTTGGGGTGAAAGCCCTGTGGGTGGCCTGCGTGATTGGTTATCTCGCCTGTTTTGCCAGCCTCAATATCTACATTCAGAGTTTTGCCCGCCTGGTGTGGTCGCAAGCGTTGTACAAGCCTGAAAGCCGTCTCGCGCGTCTGTCAAAACGCCAGCTTCCGCTGAATGCCCTGAATGCCGTACTGGGCTGCTGCGTGTTGAGCACGCTGTGTATTTACGCCCTGAATATCAATCTGGATGCGCTGATCGTCTACGCCAACGGCATTTTCATCATGATCTACCTGCTGTGCATGCTGGCGGGTTGTCGTCTGCTGAAAGGTCGCTACAAAGCGCTGGCGGTCATCGGGGGTGTGCTTTGCCTGCTGTTGCTCGCGATGGTGGGATGGAAGAGCGTGTACGCTATTGTCATGCTGGTAGGGCTGTGGCTGTTTTTACCAAAACGGCAGAATCCGTAGGCCCGGTAAGCGAAGCGCCACCGGGCAAAAAAATCAGCGATCGTCTTTATGGTCTAAACGGTCGTGCTGTTCATCCTTACGCTGATACTCCCCTTCAAACGTATCACCCGGGCCGGTGCTGAACCCACCGCCCGGCATACGGCTGAAACGCAGATGCGGCAGCAGCTTCATGGTCAGGTGCTTTTGCACCGGCGGCAGAAGCAATAAAAGGCCGAGGAAGTCGGTGAAGAACCCCGGCAGAATCAGCAGCAGACCCGCAATAATCAGCGACACGCTTTTGATCATCTCCGCAGCCGGGCTTTCACCTGCAGCCATTTTCTGCTGCATTATCAGGAAATTTTTGAAACCCTGATTACGCACCAGCGACATGCCGATGACAGAGGTGAAAATCACCAGAATCAGCGTCAGCAGGACGCCCAGCACATGGGCAACCTGGATGAAAATGGAAATCTCAACGTAAACATAGAGAAAGAAAGCAATAAACGGTATCCAGCGCACTGGCATCTCCTGTGTGGCAGGTGCCGTTGGGCCCCTGTCTGAATGTGTTCGCGACGCGCGTTTGTATGAGATGGTGACGGTTAGCGAAATTTCAATCAGTTTGCACGGATATTTTTATTGGAAATATTAAAGCGGTGACTCATTTCACAGATTAATAATTATCATGGAATCGGCTCGATAATAAGTGATCCAGCTTACGGCAATTCGCTATCATCAGCATATGATCTCGAGCATCTGGCTGATTGAGGGAATAATCGTCGGTCAGAAAATATTCAAAACCACATTAATACTGTGCGTTTAGTACAATCCATCGGCAGCTTGAAAAGAAGGTTCACATGTTAAACAACATTCGTATCGAAGAAGACTTGTTGGGTACCAGGGAAGTTCCAGCGGATGCCTACTACGGTGTCCACACTCTGAGAGCGATTGAAAACTTCTACATCAGCAACAGCAAAATCAGCGACATCCCTGAATTTGTCCGTGGCATGGTGATGGTGAAGAAAGCCGCAGCACTGGCCAACAAAGAGCTGCAAACCATTCCTAAAAGCGCGGCAAATGCGATTATCGCGGCCTGCGATGAAGTGCTGAACAACGGCAAATGTATGGACCAGTTCCCGGTTGACGTTTATCAGGGCGGCGCGGGCACCTCCGTCAACATGAATACCAACGAAGTACTGGCAAACATTGGCCTGGAGCTGATGGGTCACCAGAAAGGTGAATACCAGTACCTGAACCCGAACGACCACGTTAATAAATGCCAGTCCACCAACGACGCCTACCCAACCGGCTTCCGCATCGCGGTATATGCCTCCGTGGTGAAACTGGTGGATGCGATCAACCAACTGGGTGATGGCTTCCAGCGTAAAGCGGTTGAGTTCCAGGATATCCTGAAAATGGGTCGTACCCAATTACAGGACGCAGTGCCAATGACCCTCGGCCAGGAATTCCACGCGTTTAACGTGCTGCTCAACGAAGAAACGAAAAACCTGCTGCGCACCTCCGAGTTGCTGCTTGAAGTGAACCTGGGCGCAACTGCCATCGGTACACGTCTGAACACTCCAGATGGCTATCAGCAACTGGCGGTACAGAAACTGGCTGAAGTCTCTAACCTGCCGGTTGTCCCTGCAGAAGACCTGATTGAAGCGACTTCCGACTGCGGCGCTTACGTGATGGTACACAGCGCCCTGAAACGTCTGGCGGTGAAACTGTCCAAAATCTGTAACGACCTGCGCCTGCTCTCCTCTGGTCCGCGTGCTGGTCTGAACGAAATCAACCTGCCAGAACTGCAGGCGGGTTCGTCCATCATGCCAGCCAAAGTGAACCCGGTTGTGCCTGAAGTGGTGAACCAGGTCTGCTTCAAAGTCATCGGTAACGACACGACCGTGACCATGGCCTCTGAAGCGGGTCAGCTGCAGCTGAACGTTATGGAGCCAGTGATTGGCCAGGCGATGTTCGAATCCATTCACATCCTGACCAACGCCTGCTACAACCTGCTGGAAAAATGCATTAACGGCATCACAGCGAATAAAGAAGTCTGTGAAGGTTATGTCTACAACTCCATCGGGATCGTCACCTACCTCAACCCGTTCATCGGTCACCACAACGGTGACATCGTCGGTAAGATTTGCGCCGAAACCGGTAAGAGCGTACGTGAAGTGGTTCTGGAACGCGGACTGTTGACCGAAGCCGAGCTGGACGATATCTTCTCGGCCCAAAACCTGATGCACCCGGCATATAAAGCGAAACGATATACCGATGAAAGCGAACAGTAGCAGTTCAGGCTAGGCTTCTTTAAGGCACGTCACTTGTGACGTGCCTTTTTTCTTTTTAAGCGTTACCAAAATACAACAATTCAATATCAACTTGTTAATAAGCAAGGCAGGTCCTTATGTTTGGAGCAGAACTCGTCATCGTCTTGTTGGCGATTTATTTGGGAGCAAGACTCGGGGGTATCGGCATTGGTTTTGCCGGCGGTCTCGGGGTGCTCGTTCTTACACTTATCTTTCAGATCAAACCCGGTGCAATACCTTTTGATGTTATCGAAATCATCATGGCAGTTATTGCCGCTATCGCAGCGATGCAGGTGGCAGGCGGTATGGACTACCTGGTGAGTCTGGCGGAGCGTATGCTGCGCCGCCATCCAAAATACATCACCTTCCTTGCCCCGCTGGTGACATGGTTTATGACCATTCTCGCGGGGACCGGACACACCGCATTCTCCACGCTGCCGGTGATTACCGAAGTGGCGAAAGAACAAGGTATCCGTCCGTCTCGTCCGCTCTCCATTGCGGTAGTTGCGTCGCAAATTGCCATCACTGCGTCGCCAATTTCCGCTGCCGTGGTCTTCTTCGCCGGTATTCTTGAACCGATGGGTGTGAGTTACCTGACGCTGCTGGCGATCTGTATCCCGGTAACGCTGATTGCGGTGATGATTACTGCCGTACTGTGTAACTTCCTTGGCGCCGAACTGAAAGATGATCCGGTGTATCAGGAACGTCTGGCTAAGGGTGAAGTGAAACTGCGTGGTAGCCAGGTCTTCGAACTGAAACCGCATGCAAAACGCTCCGTATTGCTGTTCCTGATCGGTATCGTCGCAGTCATGTTCTACGCGACCGCTATCAGTGACACGGTGGGCTTGATCCAGAACCCGGTGCTGCCACGTAACGAAGCGATTGTGGTGTTCATGTTGACCATCGCGACGCTGATTAGCATTACCTGTAAAATCGATACCAGCGAAGTGCTGAACGCCAGCACCTTTAAATCCGGTATGAGCGCCTGCGTCTGCGTACTGGGCGTTGCATGGCTCGGCGATACCTTCGTGAAAGCACACATCAGCGACATCCAGACCGTCGCGGGTGATCTGCTGCACAACTACCCATGGCTGTTGGCGGTAGTCCTGTTCTTCGCCGCTACCCTGCTTTACTCTCAGGCGGCGACCACCAAAGCACTGATGCCTGCGGCACTGATGCTGGGCGTAACGCCACTGACGGCAATCGCTTCGTTTGCGGCGGTTTCTGCTCTGTTTGTTCTTCCAACCTATCCAACTCTGCTGGCCGCGGTGGAGATGGACGACACCGGCTCAACCCGTATCGGTAAATACGTGTTTAACCATGCGTTCCTGATCCCGGGTGTGGTCGCCATTACGTTGTGCGTGATCCTCGGCTTTATCATTGGCGGCATCGTGCTGTAAACCATGCGTTGTTGTAAAAATAGTTAAAATCGGGCCGCTCTGCGGCCCGATTCATTAATGACCAATCGCCTCGCGTGATATAGTGAAGACTTTCGTGATGAGGAGGTCGACTTGTGAACACGCCTGATGCTGTTGTCGTATTGTGCACCGCCCCTGATGAAGCCTCTGCCCAGGATCTCGCCGCCAAAGTGCTGGCCGAAAAACTGGCTGCCTGCGTGACGCTCCTCCCCGGAGCCACCTCCCTTTACTGCTGGGAAGGTAAACTGGAGCAGGAATACGAAGTTCAGATGTTGCTAAAAACGAATCAGGTGAACCAGCAGGCACTCCTGGACTGCCTCAAATCTCATCATCCTTACCAAACCCCAGAGCTGCTGGTGTTGCCAGTAGTCCACGGCGATAACGACTATCTCTCATGGCTCAACGCTTCCTTACGCTGATCCTGCTGTTGTGCAGCACGTCAGTATTTGCCGGGTTGTTTGATGCACCCGGCCGTTCGAATTTTATCCCTGCCGACCAGGCGTTTGTTTTCGATTTTCAGCAAAACCAGCACGACCTGAATCTCACCTGGCAGGTCAAAGAGGGGTATTACCTCTACCGCAAGCAGGTAAGCATCACGCCAGCTCAGGCAAACGTGGGCGCTTTACAGATGCCTCCAGGCGAGTGGCATAAGGATGAGTTTTACGGCAAAAGTGAAATCTACCGCCAGCGCTTAAGCGTCCCGGTCATCGTGAATCAGGCCGATAAAGGTGCCACACTGACCGTGACTTATCAGGGCTGTGCCGATGCGGGCTTTTGTTATCCCCCTGAAACGAAGGTGGTTCCGCTCAGTGAAGTTAAAGCTGTGGCCGCCTTTTCCCCTCTCCCGTCGGGCGAGACAAGCGATGAGCGCACAGACCTTCCTTTCTCAGCGCTTTGGGCCTTACTGATCGGTATCGGCATTGCCTTTACACCGTGCGTGCTGCCAATGTATCCGCTCATCTCTGGCATCGTGCTGGGCGGCAAACAGCGCCTTTCCACCGCCCGTGCGCTGCTGCTGGCCTTTATTTATGTGCAGGGCATGGCGTTGACCTACACAGCCCTTGGCCTTGTGGTTGCCGCTGCCGGGTTACAGTTCCAGGCGGCACTTCAACATCCTTATGTGCTTATTGGCTTGTCGGTGGTCTTCATCCTGCTGGCACTGTCGATGTTTGGCCTGTTTACCCTGCAATTACCGTCGGCTTTGCAAACCCGCTTAACGCTGATGAGTAACCGTCAGCAGGGGGGCTCTGCAGGCGGCGTGTTTGCGATGGGGGCGATTGCCGGGCTGATTTGTTCCCCGTGCACTACGGCCCCACTGAGCGCCATCCTGCTCTACATCGCCCAGAGCGGCAATATGTGGCTCGGCGGGGGTACGTTGTACCTTTATGCTTTAGGGATGGGTCTGCCACTCATTCTGGTAACAGTTTTTGGTAATCGTCTGCTGCCGAAGAGTGGCCCGTGGATGGAAACGGTGAAAACCGCGTTTGGCTTTGTCATCCTCGCGCTGCCGGTATTCCTCCTTGAGCGTATCATTGGCGACATCTGGGGCTTGCGCCTGTGGGCGATGCTTGGCGTAGCATTCTTTGCCTGGGCATTTCTCGTCAGCCTGGGGGCGAAACAGCCATGGATGCGCCTGGTGCAAATCCTGCTGCTGACTGCCGCGCTGGTGAGCATACGCCCTCTGCAGGACTGGGCGTTTGGCACTCCGGTGGGTCAGACACAAGCGCATCTGAACTTCACCCAGATTAAAAACGTGGATGAACTCAACAGCGCCCTGGCAGAGGCAAAAGGTAAACCGGTGATGCTCGATCTCTATGCTGACTGGTGTGTTGCCTGTAAAGAGTTCGAAAAATATACCTTTAGCGATCCACAGGTGCAAAGCGCCCTGAAAGAGACTGTTCTCCTCCAGGCGAACGTTACAGCCAACAGTGCACAGGACAAGGCCCTGCTGAAACAACTTAATGTTCTCGGTCTGCCAACCATTTTGTTCTTCAATGACCAGGGGAAAGAGCAGCCGGAACAGCGCGTAACCGGGTTTATGGATGCGGCAGCTTTCAGCACACATTTGCGCGATCGCCAACCGTAAACAACACTTTAGACGGGACAAACCGTTGGGAATAACGGAGGAGAAAACCGTGCAACGTGAAGACGTACTGGGACAAGCCCTGCAATTACTTGAGATTCAAGGGATCGCCAGCACCACGCTTGAGATGGTAGCCGACCGTATCGATTACCCTCTGGATGAGCTTAAGCGCTTCTGGCCGGATAAAGAGGCGCTGCTTTATGATGCCCTGCGCTATCTCAGCCAGCAGGTTGATGTCTGGCGCAGGCAACTGATGCTGAATGAAGAGCTGACAGCGGAACAAAAACTGCTGGCGCGCTATACCGCCCTGACCGAATGTGTCAGTAACAACCGTTATCCGGGCTGTCTGTTTATTGCAGCCTGTACGTTCTATCCTGATCCTGGCCATCCTATCCATCAGTTGGCGGATCAGCAAAAACGGGCGGCGCATGACTTCACCCACGAACTGCTGACCACACTGGAAGTGGATGACCCGGCGATGGTAGCTAAGCAGATGGAGCTGGTACTGGAGGGTTGCCTGAGCCGCATGCTGGTGAATCGTAGCCAGGCTGATGTGGATACGGCGCACCGACTGGCTGAAGACATTCTGCGCTTTGCTCAATGCCGTATGGGCGGAGCACTGACGTAAGCAAATTGGTTAAATTTGGCATATTCGGTGCGTAAACCGTCAGATTGACGCAAACTTAGGCAGTTGAACGGCTTTTCCTGAAATAAGGTTGACGATAAGACCTGATTGCGGTTTAATGCGCTCCGTTGCCCGGATAGCTCAGTCGGTAGAGCAGGGGATTGAAAATCCCCGTGTCCTTGGTTCGATTCCGAGTCCGGGCACCACTATTTAAAGAACCCAGCCTATGGCTGGGTTTTTGCTTTTCTGCGTTCATCAAATCTCAAATGTTGTTTCCACTGCTTAAATCATCTTTCAAAGAAACCGAGTGGCTGGCGTTGCCATGTTCTATGGGTCCTATTGAAGGGGCAAGGCAAAGTCACCACCTGACCTTTTTTACGCACAAAGCAAAAAACCCCGCACCTTACGGTACGGGGTTCTTCTTAATTGATGCCTGGCAGTTCCCTACTCTCACATGGGGAGACCCCACACTACCATCGGCGCTACGGCGTTTCACTTCTGAGTTCGGCATGGGGTCAGGTGGGACCACCGCGCTAAAGCCGCCAGGCAAATT